>JANRLD010000047.1:0-89860 GCA_033762915.1 Meiothermus sp.
CGACGCGGTAGTCGGACAAGAGGGGCTCGAAGTGCTCAAGCGCCACCGGCTCGCGCAGCAGCACGGCCACGGTCTGGGTGTAGATCCCCTTCGACATGGGGCTAGGCTATCGCATTTCCGGGGGCACGAAACCGACGCAAGACACCTACGTCAGAGCAGTTTCTTACCGATGTCGCGGCGATACAGAGCCCTGGGAAAGTCCACCTTTTGCACGGCGGCGTTGGCGGTCTGGATGGCCCCCTGCATCGTCGCCCCCAGCCCCACCACGGCCAGCACCCGCCCGCCGCCGGTGAGCAGACCCGCCCCGCCCTGCCTGGTTCCAGCCTGGAAGTACAGCACATTGGGGGGGACTTCGGCAGGCAGGCTGAGGGGCAGGCCCTTGTGGGGGTCTTCGGGGTAGCCGGGGGCAGCCATCACCACGCAGGCCGAGGCGCCGGTGTCCCACTCGAGCTCCACCTCGTCCAGGCGGCCCTCGCAGACTGCGAGGGCCACCTCGATCAGGTCCGTACGGAGCAGGGGCAGGATGGCCTGGCACTCGGGGTCGCCGAAGCGGGCGTTGAACTCCAGCACCTTTGGGCCATCGTCGGTGAGCATCAGGCCGGCGTAGATCACGCCGCGGTAGACGATCCCCTCGGCCCGCAGCCCCTCTATCAGCGGCTCCAAGACCCGCTCGCGCACCTCGGTCATCACCCCCGCCGCCAGCGGGTAGGGGCAGACCGCCCCCATCCCGCCGGTCATGGCCCCGGCGTCGCCGTCCAGCAGCCGCTTGTGATCCTGCGAGGCCAGCAGGGGCCGGATGGTGACACCGTCGGTGATGGCCAGCACCGTGACCTCAGGGCCACTCAGAAACTCCTCGATCACGATCTCGGCGGGCTCGGGACTCTCGAGGATGTTGACCACGGCCTGCTTGGCCTGGTGGAGGTCGACGGCCACCGTGACCCCCTTGCCCGCCGCCAGCCCTGAATCCTTAACCACGATGGGGGTGCCGACCTGCTCGAGGTAGGCCAGTGCCGCGAAGGTGTCGTTAAAGCTCCGGTGCCGCGCGGTGGGAATCCCGAAACGCTCCATCAGGTCCTTGGCAAACACCTTGGAGCCCTCGATCATCGCCGCCCGCCGCACCGGGCCGAAAATCTTCAGCCCTCGAGCCTCGAAGGCGTCCACGATCCCCTCCACCAGCGGGGCCTCGGGGCCGACCAGGGTCAGGTCTATGCGCTCACCTTGTGCCCAGTCAGCCAGTTCCTGCACGTCACCGTTCCAAGCCACGCACTCCGCCAGCTCGGCGATCCCCGGATTTCCCGGTGCCGCGTACAGTTTGGACACCCTGTGAGACTGCGCCGCCTTCCACGCAATCGCGTGCTCCCGCCCGCCCGAACCCACCACCAGTACTTTCACGCCCAGCATCATACGGCGGCACAGGGAGATGGGGAGAGGAGGGGTGCAGGGCCGAAGGGCGTGTAGCTATACTTTTTGGCCCATGCCCTTCGCCGCTTTCTCCTTCTCTCCCCTGCTTCCCTGCCCGTTGCGGGAGCCCTCGGCCTCGGCCTCGCCCCGCCCTGGCCCCCTGCTTTCCCCCGCCTCCATGCCTGCGACATGCGGGTAGATCCGATCCCGCCCGTCCTGCTTGGCCTGGTAGAGCACCTTGTCGGCCTCCTCGAGCCAGCGGTGGATGGCGGCCATCGAGGTGGGGATCTCGCCCCCGGCCATGCCGCCAGAGACGCTGAGGGGCTTGGTTATGGGCCCGACCCGCACCACCTTGACCTCCTGGCGGATGCGCTCCAGCACCCGATAGGCGTCGTCGAGGTTGGCCCCCGAGAGCACCAGCCCAAACTCCTCGCCGCCCAGCCGCACCACCAGGTCGTCGTTGCGGGAGAACTTGCGCAGAAGCTGGGCCATGTGCTGGAGCACCTCGTCGCCGACTGGGTGGCCGTAGGTGTCGTTGACCTTCTTGAAGTGGTCGAGGTCCAGGAGCGCCACCGTGATGGGCCGGCGGTTCTCCTGCGAAAGACGGATCAGGCGCTGCATCTGGCGCTCGAAGCCGCGCCGGTTGAGCAAGCCGGTCAGGGGGTCGGAGTAGGCCTTGGAGCGGTACTCGTTGAGGGTCAGGGAGAGGCGCAGCCGCTCGGACATCAGCGGAGCCAGGGCCTCCAAGCCCCGGTGCTCGGGCGGCTCGCTGGTGAAGTAGAGCCGGGCCTCGGTAGGGGTCTCGAGCAGCAGTTCGAAGGTCTTGACGTAGGGGCCGTTCTGCCCCGCCCGGATCACCGTGTCGGAGCGCACCTCGAGGCCCACCAGGCTGCCGAACAGCGGGCGAATCCCATCCATTACGCTCTGCAAGACCCCCTGCGGGGCCAGGTTCTGGGTGGACTGGGGCTTGGTGGCGAGTTCTTCCAGCAGGTTGATCCACAGCTCGAGGCGGCGCTCGGCCCGCTGGATGCGCCCGAAGACCGCCAGCGTCCAGCCCCCCAGCATCAGCAGCACCGCGTAGCCCCAAACCCCCAGGGTGACCAGGGGCTCGGGAGCCTGGCGCTCGAGCAGCCCCAGCCAGACCAAGCTCCCCACCAGACCCAGCAGACCCACCCCCAACAGCCCCTTCCCGATGGGCATCTCACGCCACTCGAGGTAGGCCCCCAGGCACAGCAGGCCGTAGCCCAGGAGGCTGATCGGCAGCGCGAAACCAGGGCCGCCCAGCCAGACCGTCGAGACCCCGGCGAAGGCGTGGAGCAGCAGCCCCGAGCCCCAGATCAGCCGGGCCTCGCTGGCCGCGCCACGCAGGGCGGGCTCGAGCAGGCCCAGCAGCACCACCAGCGGCAGCAGCTGGATGGCCGCCACCGCTGACTGCGGCGAGAACCCTTCCTTCCAGAACAGCCCGTAGCCGCCCGCCACCAGGAGCGGCAGGAGCAGCAGGGAAAACAGCGGAAAGGCCCGCTGCCCCAGGCTGTACAGGCCCAGCGCCCAAGCCAAGGCCCCCCCAATCAGCAACCCGTCGCTGACGACCTGCCCCTGATTGCTCCAGACCAGCAAGCCGCTCAGGTAGTGGGCGCTCCAGGCCACGCTGCCCAGCGCGGCCCAGCGCCAGGCCGGCTCGCGGCGGCTCGAGATCCAAAAAATCATTCCCGCAATCAGGGTAAATAGGGCTTGAATGAGTTCAGGCCGAAGCTCGGTCATACCATCGAACATAGCACCCGCGGGCCCGACATCACGAGGCATTTAGGCGTTACTTGTTCAATGAGAATAGCGATCTGTAACATAGGGGACAATGCTCAAGGTGGTGCTCTACCAGCCTGAAATCCCCCAGAACGCGGGTAACATCGCCCGAACCTGTGCCGCCACGGGTGCGCAGCTCCACCTGATCCGCCCGCTAGGGTTCATCTGGGGCCAGGCCCAGATCAAGCGGGCAGGGCTGGACTACTGGGAACATCTGGACTACGTGCTCCACAACTCCTGGCCGGACTTCCTGGCGCACTTGCCCGAGCGCAGCCGGGTCTGGGCCTTCAGCAGCAAGGTCGAAACCCGCTACAGCGAGGTGTACTACCACCCCGACGACTACCTGCTCTTCGGGCCCGAGAGCCGGGGTTTGCCGGGCGAAGTCTTGGAGCGCTTCCCCTCGGTCACCATCCCCATGCCCGGCCCCGGCGGCCGCTCGCTGAACCTGGCGGTCTCGGTGGGCGTGGGGCTGTACGAGGCCCTGCGACAGACCGGGTTCGGGAGATGAGGCCTGGGCAAACGAGAAGGGCATCGGGCCAGAGGAAGGTCTTGCGTGCCATGAGCGGCCCGCTCACCCTCTTCCACAGCCCACCTGCGGTTCATGGGGCCGAGGTTTGGGGGACGCTCGAGGAAGACTGCAGGGTCGCCTCTAGCCTCCAGGTGTCTGGGTGGTTGAACTGCGGAATGCCACCCCGAGACGCCCGCTCAGGAGTTGTGCCCGTGTTTGCAGCTGCGTCGTTCGCTGGCCTCGCAAAGACCCTGGTGCAATAGATCGAACTCCCCGGGCTACGCTTGTGCGTTCGCGGGGGGCGGGGCACCCCTGGCCGCAGCCTCCAGGTCGCCGCAAATAGCAAGGCGGCTGACGACCCCTGACCCCGCCCCTCGGCCCCGAACTTCCGGCTGTCCGTTTCCCCTTGTACTGCCCCGCCCTTCCCCTACCTGGCTGGGGCTGGAGCCGGGGCCGTGGTAGCCGCCTGCCCCAGGGTGCGCAGGTCGAGCAGGAAGTTGCCGCTGGTAGGCACCATGATGGTCTGGATGTTGGGGGCCAACTTCTCGGCCACGGTGAGCTGGATGACCTGCGGCGATCTTCGCAGGGCGTCGCCGCGAAGGGTGATCGAGCGGGCCTCGCCCTCGGCCTTGAGGATGGCCGCGTCGCGCTCGCCCCTGGCCTGGGCCACCACCCGCTGGGCGTCAATTTCAGCCTGGCGGCGGCGGTTCTCGGCCACCTGCACCTGCTGCTCGGCAGTCTGCTTCTCCTCGATCACCTTGGCCACCGAGTCGGGGATGTCAATGCGGCGCAGCAATACCGAGACCAGCTCGACGTGTTGCTTGTCCAGGTCCTCGCGCAGCTCCTTGGTGACGGCGGCCTCGAGCTGCGTCCGCTGGGTGCTGATCAGCTCTGCAGCGTTGAACAGCCCCACCGCGTCGCGGATCTTGGAGCGGATCTGTGGAACAACCAGGGTCTCGAGGTACAACGGCCCCAGGTTGCGGTGCAGTTGGGGGGCCTCCACCCCCTTGATGCGGTACTGCACAGTCACGTCCACCCCAATGTCTAGCCCCTCCTTGCTGCGGGCGTTGATGGCGTCCTCGCCGGGGGTGGTGGTGCCCTGCGGGGCCGGCCCCTTGGCCAGGGTCACCTCCTTGAGGCGGGCGTCGTAGAGGATCACGTTCTGGACGCCCGGTAGCACAAAGCGAAAACCCTCGCCCAGCGGGGTCGGCTGCACCCCCCCGAAGATGTTGAACACCACCCCCACGAAGCCCGCCGGGATGACCACAAAGCTCTGCGAGACGGCCCCCAGCGCGATTCCCGCCACGATCAGCGGAACCCCCAGCGCCCGCCGGGCTCCGGGCTGCACCAGCAACACGATGCCCAGCACCAGCAGGACGATACCGATCAACAAGACCATACCTTCACCTCCAAGGCCTGACCCCTCTAGTATGCCCCATGGCGCGTCACCCGGCGGTTACAAACCCTCGAGCGCCTGGTCCTGCTAAGTAGGCCGCAGGCCTCCCCAGCGACGGGACCGCCGCGCCGGGCCGGACTCCAGCCATAGGCGTTGATGCCTTTCGGCCCTCGGCAGCTGGCGTTGGGCTTTGGCCATGCGCCATCTGCTATCAGCCTCGGCCCCCAATCGGGTATAACTAACAGCGTGAGCGACACGCCCGAGGCTGAAGACACCGCCCAGCTACCCTCGAGGCTAATTGGGGAGACCGTCTACGTGCTGTTCCTCTCGGCCCCCAGGGTGGTGGCGGAGGGGATCAGGGCGTGGCTCGAGGCGGCCCGAATCCCGGTCTTCCTCGAGACCCCCTTCACCCAGTTCGGGGTGGGCGACTTTTACATGGGCACGTACACCGGCGACGTGACACTGTGGGTGCCCTATCACCTGTACGACGAGGCCGAGATGGTCTTGGAGCGCGACAACCAGGGGGAAGAGACATGAGCGTGGTGGGGATAGATTTGGGCGGTACCAAGATCGCGGCGGGCGTGTTCAGGGGCGGAGAAATTGCCTCGAGGGTCACGGTACCCACCCCCGAGGAGGGCGGTGAGGCGGTGGTGGCCGCGATGGCCCACGCCGCCAGGGCCGCCGCCGAGGCCGCCGGGGTCGAGATCACGGCCATCGGGCTGGGCACGCCGGGGCCGCTGAACTACAAGACCGGGGTGATCAAGTTCGCCCCCAACATCGCGGGCTTCACCAATTTTCCCATCCGGCCGCTGCTCGAGGCCGCCACCGGCAGGCCGGTCTACATCGAGAACGACGCCAACGCCGCCGCCTTGGCCGAGCACAAGCTGGGCGCGGGCCGCGGCTCGGACAGCACCCTCTTCGTGACCGTCTCCACGGGGGTGGGGGGCGGCTTCGTGCTGGGCGACAAGGTGCTGCGCGGGGCCAACGGCCAGGGTGCGGAGGTAGGGCACATCACCGTGCAGGCTGGGGGACCCATGTGCGGCTGTGGGCTGGACGGCTGCCTCGAGGCCATCGCCACCGGCCCCGCCATGGAGCGGATGGCCCTGGCGGCCTTCCAGCGCGAGATGGGAACCAGGGAACTCTTTGCCCTCTTCCAACAGGGTGACCCCAGGGCCAGTCGAATCATGCTTCAGGGGGCGCACTGGCTGGGTGTCGGGCTGGCCTCGCTGGCCAAGTGCTTCGACCCTGACGTGATCGTGGTGGGGGGCGGGGTTGCCCTCAACGCCGGCCAGCCCTACCTCGACGAGATCCACGACACCTACGCCCGCTACATGACCGGCTGGATCGCCCCCCCCATCCAGATGGCCAAGCTGGGCGGCGAGGCCGGGCTGCTGGGCGCCGCCCTCACAGCGGCGTTGGAGGTGGGGGAAGCCTGAAACAGAGAAGAGACCGGGGCAAAGCAGAAGAGGAAACCGTGCGTATCCGTCTCCTCCTTCCCCATCCCACCACCCCACCTTTCAGGCCTAGATTGCACTGGGGTGAGCGAGATCGGCGGGGGCAACCGTTGCGTTCCTGGTCAGCGTGGCTTGCGCCATAGCCGCAGGTCGGCTACCCGGGTCGGAGTGGCTTGCGCCATAGCCGCGGGGCGGCTACCCGGGGCGCAATACGGCGGGCGTTTCGGGGAGGCATTTTTGCAGCTTAACTATTGCGACACTTAGGGCCAGGACAGCCGGAAGTAAAGCTTGACGTTCTGGATGGGAGCCCTCGAGACCTCCACCCCCAACGTGGCGTAGGGGTGCCAGCCCAAAGCCGCGCCGAAGAGCAGTTTCTGTGGGGATAGGAAGAAGGTCTCGAACTGCTGGTTGGCGGGCACCCCGGCCGAGTCGAAGACCCGGAAGTCGGGGTTCCACCAGACCAGACCCTCAAGACCCAGATCGGCCAGGCCGGGGTCGAACAGCCCAAAAGAAATCCGCCCCTGGCTCCAGAAGCCCCGGTCGCGCTGCCAGTAGATCTCAAACTCGGGGGTGTCGTAGCCCAGGCGGGGCGATATCTGAACGGTGAGGTCGGGCTGCTGGATGGTCTCAGTGTAGATGCCCGCCCGCAGCGGCCCCGAGCGCACCCCAGCGAAGAACTGCCCACCCCGGAAATCGGGCAGGAAGAAGTAGGCCAGATCCACCGCGAGGGTGGGGTCGGCAAAGGAGGTCAGGTCGGCGAAAACGCCCAGCCGCCCCTCGCGGCCCATGATGGTGTCATCCCAGGGACCACCCACATCGGAGCGCTTGCCGAGGGTGATCTTGGCCCCGGCCAGGGGGAGTTGGGCGTACAGCTCGAGAAAGCTGAACTGCCACAGCCCTTCTAGCCACAGCGCGGGCACCGCCCGCAGCACCAGGATTTCGTCCTGGCGGCGGCGATCGAAGAGCGAGGCCCCCTGGCTGAGGTCGAGGCGGGCGTCGACCTCGAGCCGCACCCCGAAGGCCAGGCCGAAGCCGCTGTTGGTCACGCTGGCGCTGCTGAAGTTCCAGGCTGGTTGCAGCACCGCGCCCGGCTTGAGGCAGTAGCTGCTCGAGCCCGGACGCAGGGTGCCGCAGTTGTACTCCAGCTCGAGGCCCTGCCCCAAAGCCAGCGAGCTCAGCAGCAACAGCAGGACGAAAAGACCGCGCATAATCTCAGGGTATTATCCGATGCAGAGAAAAGTGGGTCATATCGGTGTGAAGGGGGCCAAGGGCTGGCGTTAGCGTACGCTTTGTTGGCCCTCTTGGGCGAACAGCACGTGCAGGACAGCAAACGCACCGCCCGCCGCACACATCCGAGAGGAAAATAGGCTGGATCAGGTAATCCTCGAGCGCGGCCCAAAACTCGGGGGGTATCGCTCCCCCCTCGACGTGGTGCTCGAGTCCCGACCCCCGACCTTCGACCTGGTAGTTGTGACGTGCGACCTTCAGCCCCCTACAGCCTGCTCCTGGGGTCGAGCGCGTCGCGCAGCCCGTCTCCCAGGTAGTTGAAGGAGAGCACCGTGAGGAAGATCATGAAGCCGGGGAACAGCGCCAGCCAGGGATAGTCGAAAAGGTACTGCTGGGCGTTGGTGAGCATATTGCCCCAGGTGGCCACCGGGGGCTGGATGCCGAAGCCCAGGAAGGACAGGGCCGATTCGGTAATGATGGCCCCGCCCACCGCCAGGGTGGTGTTGACGATCAGGGGAGCCAGGGTGTTGGGCACCAGGTGGCGGAACATAATCCGGCCGCTGCCCGCGCCCAGCGCCTGGGCAGCGGTGGTGAACTCCTGCTCGCGCAGGCTCAAGACTGCACCGCGCACCAGCCGGCCCGTACCCACCCAACCGAACAGCACGATGATGGTGATGATGATCAGCACCGAAGCCGACTCGCCGAAAGTGGAGGTGAACCAGCGGCCCACCAGGCCCTGGGTGTCGCGCAGCAGGGCCGAGAGCACCAGCAGCAGCGGCAGTTCGGGTATGGTTAGGATGAAGTCCATGAACCTGCTGACCACGTTGTCCAGGTCCAGCTTGAGCTGGTTGCTGAAGCCGAAAATCCCACCCCAGATCAGCAGCCCGAAGCCCACCAGAAATCCCAGGCTCGAGAGCACATTGTTAAGGTCGACCGCCCCGCCCAGCAGGGCCTGCACGTTGCGGCCCGAGAGCGTCCAGATCAGTTGGCCCACGAAGAACAAGAAGCCGAAGTAGAACACCCAGGAGACCGCCCGCCAGGTCCAAAACAGCGGGGTCTGGGGCGCGCCCTTGGCCAGGGGGCCGTAGTAGAAGTTCAGCGGGCGGCCCGCGAAGTAGCCCGCGATCACCCCCAGCAGCGAGCCGATGATGGCGCTCATGAAGGCCGCCACGAAGCCCACCATCAGCGAGATGCGCGCGCCGTACATAATGCGGGTGAAGAGGTCGCGGCCCAGGTCGTCGGTGCCCATCAGGTGGGGGAAGGTCGCGCCGGGGTAGCAGCTCGGGGGCGACAGCGGCGGCTTGTTGTAGCAGGCCGCGAGGTCGGTGCCGGTGGGTTGAGTGGTGGGGCTGTAGGGGGCAATGAAGGGGGCGGTGAGGGCGATGAACACCAGCACCGCGATCACCCCCAGCGAGAACATTGCGGCGCGGTGCTTACGGAAGCGCCGCCAGGCCAGCGCCCAGGTGGACTGCGACTTACTCTCGGGTTTCTTCTGCGCGATAGCGGCCATAACTCCCCCTTTAGCTGTAGCGGATGCGGGGGTCCACCACCGCGTACATAAGGTCGGCGATTAGGTTGAAGACGGCGGTCAGCATGGCGAGGAAGGCCAGCGCCGCCATCGCCACGTTATAGTCCTTCTGGATCAGCGACTCGAGGATCGCGTTGCCCATCCCCGGGTAAGAGAAGATGAACTCGGTGATGGTGGCCCCGCCGAAGACGCCAGGAATCGCTAGACCGACCAGGGTGATGATGGGGATCAGGGCGTTGCGCAGGGCGTGCTTATAAATCACGATCCGCTCGCCCAGCCCCTTGGCCCGCGCGGTACGCACGTAGTCCTGGTTGAGCACCTCGAGCAAGCTGGCCCGCATGAAGCGTGTCCAGGAGGCCATCAGAATCAGGGAGAGGGCGGTGACGGGCAGGATCAGCTTGAAGATTAGATCGCCCAGATACGTGCCGAAGCTCACCATCCCGCCGGTCACGTCCTGCCACAAGTAAGAGGGCACGCTCTGGGTAGGGAACTGCGGGAACCAGGGGAACACCGAGTTCAGCCAAAAGGCGAATACGTACAACATCAAGTTGCCCAGGAAGAAGATCGGTATCGAGAAGCCCACGAACGAGAGGAAGGTGATGGTGTAGTCGGCCCGGCTGTACTGCCTTACAGCCGAGAAGATGCCCACCGGAATGGCCACCAGCAGTGCCAGGATCAGGGCCGAGCCTGAGAGCATCAGGGTGCGCGGGAGCCGCTCGCCAAACACAAACTGCGCGGCGGGGTTGCCGTACTGCCGCGACTGACCGAAGTCGCCCTGGATGGCCCGCCCCAGCCACTTAAAGTAGCGTACGTAGATTGGCTGGTCGAGACCGTAGGCGCTGCGCAGCTCGTTGAGTTGCTCCTCAGTGATGCGGGGGTTGTTCTGCCGCAGTTCATCCAGCGGGTCGCCCGGCTGGAGGGCCAGCAGGGTGAAGATTACAATCGAGGCCGCGAAGAGCAGGGGCACCATCTGCGCCAGGCGGCGAACCGTGTAGGCAAACATGGCGCTCAGTTTACCGTGGCCTGACCCAAAAGTGTTTAGTGTGCAGCCCCACATTCCCATCCACCGCCCGGTGGATGGGTTACCTAAACTCCTCACCCCCGACACGCCTACAGTTACCGCATGCCCAGACTGCCCAGAGTGCGCTGGTACAAGCGCCCGAATTGGCTGACCCTGAGCCGCATGGGGCTGGCCCTGATCCTGCCCTTCATATTCCAGATCAGCAACGCCGGGGCCATCGCGCTGTCCTGCCTGCTGCTGGCCCTGATGGGCCTGACCGACCTGCTGGACGGCTACTTTGCCCGCAAGTACGGCCTCGCGAGCCGGGGCGGCGAGCTGATCGACTCCACCGCCGACGGTTTCGCCCGCCTCACGGTGCTGGTTTTGTTTCTCGACGCCCGGCTGATCCCGCTGTGGATGGTGTTGGCCGTCTTCTGGCGCGACATGGTCTCGTGGTCGCTGCGCTTCATGGACTTGGCCCAACGCCGTGCCGCGGTGCGTAAGCGGCTCTCGGGCAAGGTCAATGGCACGGCGCAGTCGGCGGCCATCAGCCTGATCATGCTGGCCCTGCTTTGGGCGGCCCTGGCGGGCCAGCCCTACGCCGCCGAGCTGGTCTGGCTGGCGATGCTGGCCGGGGCCACCACCGCGCTATGGTCAGGTCTGGACTTGCTCATCACCCACCGACAAACTTTGCGCTCTTTCCTGCGCTCATAGCGGGCTGATCAAGCGGTCTGTACGGGGTTGCGGCGTTAGCGAAATCGCCCCTCGTTGGGGGCTGACTCGAGACCCCCCTCCCACATTTGGCTTGCCACGCTGCCGGGCAGGCCCGGCAGCGGGTTGACAACAAGGAGCCTCGAGGCCACTTCCTATTCGACGTGTGCAAGCGCAAAGTTGCACTACCTTAAATGTCGCCCAACGCCATCGCATTTTCACTTAAACCAAGTACAATATGTAATGGTTACGCATTCTAAATCGGTTTAGAAATTGTAACCAACCCGGGGGAAAGGTGCGTACTCACAGCAAAACCTCACGGGACTCCTGCGCGGGCGCGAGCCGACTGGAAACGAATAGATTATGGCGGCCCAGGGTTTTTGTGGAAGTTTTGCAGTTCAAGGTGTACCATACTTTCTCAGCGTAGCGGAGTCATGGCTGGGGCACACTTACGGCGGATAGAGCATCTACGATTTTCATCTGAAAGATGGCTCATTCGGCCAGTAAGGGACCCGGCGCTCCTCGGAATAGGAAGTGATCTAGAGAAGATGAAGACGGCTTTGTTTATCGACGGCTCATACATGTACGACGCAGCCAAGCGGCTGGGGTGGAACGTGGATCACCGCCGAGCCATCGGGCTGTTCGCCAAGCCCGATGACCTCTACAACGCGTTCTATTACGCCCCGGTGACCGACGCCAGCGACGAGCGGCAGCAGAAGTTCCTCGACGCGCTGGTGTTCATGGGCTACACCGTGCGCAGCCGTGAGACCCACGGCGACCCCCGCTTCGAGGCCATGATGGCCACCGACCTGCTGATCACCTCCCCCCGCTGGGAGCGGGCTGTGATCGCCAGCGGCTCCGGCGACCTGCACCACACCCTGGCCGCCCTGCGCGCGCAGGGTAAGGAGATCCACCTGATGGGAGTGCCCGAGCTGACCGACCTCGAGCTGCGCAACCAGTCCGACCGCTACCTCGACGTGCGCGAGATGCAGGCCGACCTCGAGCGCCAGGGCGGCGGGCGGCGCACCTACCCGCTTAACCAGGATCACGGCCAAAGCTCCCACTCCCAGGAGGGCTCCTCGCAGCGCCTGATGGAAGAACTGGACAACGAGTTGCGCTAACGCGCCCTGGGCAAAGAAAGCATGGCGCTCAAGCCATGCTTTTTTGTTGCCGACCCGCCCCGTGACTCCGCTGCGGCGCAGACAGCGCACGGGGCACTTCCTCGCGTACCCACCTCCCCTAAGTTGCGCCAGGGTAGAAGTGCGGAATCGGTGGAAGCGGCAAATACGTGCCTGGGCGGAGCGGCTACCCAGGGCGGAGTGGCGTGCGCCATAGCCGCAGAGCGGCTACCCGAGGCGCAATTCCTTGCGGGAGCTGGCGGGCGACATGCTGCATTGCAACGATGGAGACACTTAAGTATCTCCATCATGAAAGTGCCAAATGGCTCTCCGGGATGTCCACAAAGGGATTGCGCCAGGCAGCCGCTTGCTGCGTCCAGCTTTCGCAAACCTACCCTGGCGCAACTTAACCCCTCGATTCTTTATACTGTTTCGCACACGATGGAGACCCTCGAGACCACGCCGCGCTTCCCCACCCTGATAGACCCCCCTGACGTGCTGGTGGTGGGGGCGGGCCTGGCGGGCCTGGCAGCGGCCAGGGACCTGGCCCGCGCCGGGCTGAGCGTTCACGTGCTGGACAAGTCGCGCGGGGTCTCGGGGCGAGCCGCCACCCGGTGGCTGGAGGTGGACGGGCGCACCGTGCGGGTGGACCACGGGGCGCAGCACTTCACCGCGCGGGGCAACCAGCTACGGATGACCCTGCCCGACCTGATCGCAAACGGCACCGTGCGCGAGTGGGCCCAGAGCTTCCCGGTGCTGGGCGAGAAGGGCATCGAGGGGCGCGAGCCCGAGCGCCCGCGCTACGTCTGCCCCAACGGGATGAGCGCCCTGGGCAAGGCCTTCCAGCGGGGCTTCCTGCCCGAGGATAAGGCCCTGGCCCTCGAGACCAAGGCCACCGCCCAGAGCATCGTGCGGGGCGAGGCCACCGGTTTTTGGAACGTGCTGCTCGAAGACGGGCGGGTGCGCAGCGGACACTACCTCATCCTCAACCTGCCCGCCCCCCAGGCCCTCAAGCTGGGGGGCGACGCCCTCAAGCCCGAGCTTCGACTGGCGCTGCAGAGCGTGCGCTTCGACCCCTGCTGGGCGGCGATGCTGGTCTTTGAAGAGTTGCCCTACCTGGACTGGGTCGGACTCGAGATACGCCACCCGATTCTGGGCTGGGCCGCCCTCGACCACACCAAGCGCCCACTGCCCGATCCCCCGGTGCTGGTGCTGCAAACCACCCCAAGGTGGAGCCGCGAGCACCTCGAGCTGACCTCCGAGGAGGCCCTGCGGCAGATCGTGGGGGCCGCCCAGGAGTTGTTCGGGGCCTGGGTGGGCCGCTACCGCCTGGGGGTGGCCCACCGCTGGCGCTACGCATTCGCGGCCCAGACGCACCCTTTTGCCTACCTGGCCCAGGACAATCTGGTATTGTGCGGCGACTGGTGTGTGGAGCCCGGCGTGCTGTCTATGGGCACCGGGCGCATCGAAGGGGCGCTGGAGAGCGGCTGGGCCGCCGCCGACTACATCCTCGGTCGCACGTCCGGGCTCCATTCGCCGGCCGGCGAGACCCGCTGACCTTGCCATGTTGCCCCGACCCGCGCAAAACCCCTTCACCACCTCCGAGGTCGCCGACCCGCTCGAGAGCATCCGCGTCCGCCTGACCCTGTGGCTGCTGCCCCTGGGGGCCTTGGCGGCCCTGCTGGCCTGGGGCTTCTCGGCCGTGGCACAGCAGCTCAGCCCGCCCGACGCCTGGCTGCTGTGGCCGCTGGCGCTGACCTTCGTCGCCCTGGAAATTCACCTCTTCCGCAACCCCCGCCGCATCAACCGGGTCTGGCTGATCGCGCTGGGGGTGATCTCGGTCTATACCATCACCCAGGTCTTCTACGAGGCGGGCTTCCGGCTCCACCAGCACCAGAGCATTAGCCCGGCCCTGTTGTGGTTCCCGATGGTCTACCTGATGGCCTTTGTTTCCTTTGGGCGCAGGCAGGCGGTGGTGTTTTCGGTCTACTACCTGCTGGCGGGACTGCTGGCAGGGGTGGCAGGGCTGGTCTGGTACAGCCCCCCGCTCTCGGCGGTGGCGGTCAACGCGGCGGCCCAGTTCGCGCTGTCTAACCTGACCTACGTGCTGCTGCTCTACATCTTCGCCCACCTGCGCCGCTACTACGCCCAGATGCACCAGATGGCCTACTCCGACCACCTCACCGGCCTCTCCAACCGGCGCAGCCTCCAGGGGGCCCTGGAGGCCGAGCTCGAGCGGGCCAAGCGATACAAACGCCCCTTCGCGGTGCTGGCCCTGGACATCGACCACTTCAAGCGCATCAACGACAGCGCGGGCCACGCGGTCGGCGACCAGGTGCTGCGCGAGATGGCCAGCCGGCTGGCCCAGCACCTGCGCGACACCGACCGGGCGGCCCGCTGGGGCGGCGAGGAGTTCTTAGTGCTGGCCCCCGAAACCGACCTTTCCGCCGCCCACGCGCTGGCCAGCAGGCTCCACCACGACATAAGGAGCGAGCCAGTGGCGGGGCTGCCGGTCACCATCAGCATCGGGGTGGCCTGCTACCGCGAGGGCGACAGCATCGCGGGCCTCCTGAGCCGCGCCGACGAGGCCCTCTACCGGGCCAAGGCCGCCGGCCGCAACCGGGTGATGGTCGAAGAGGAGCCCAAGCCGCCCACCCCCACGCTGCCCGGCGTCAAGAGGACGAAAACGGATTGAAGCGGGTCTCGCGGTCGTAGTAGTCCTCGTTCTCGGCCCGCTTGAGGAAACCCACGATGGCGTAGGTGACCGGGGTGAAGAGGATTTCGACCCCCACCTTGAATACATAGTTAGAGACGAAGACCGCCCAAAGCAGGGCGTTGTCCCAGACGCCGTAGAAGGCGATCAGCAAGAAGATCGCGGTGTCCAGCGACTGCGCCACCAGCGTCGAGCCGATCGTCCTCAGCGCCAGCCAGCGCCCGTTGGTGGCGACCTTCAGTTTCGCCAGGATGTAGCTGTTGACGAACTCGCCCACCAGGTAGGCCACCAGGCTGGCCAGCACGATGCGCGGCACTAGGCCCAGAATGGTGCTAAAGGCCTGTGCACCGGTCTGGCTCTGGGGGTCTGAGGGGGCGGGCAGGGCGTTCACCAGCCCGAAGGTGAGGGAGGCCAGCAGCAGCAGGAAGAAGCCCGTCCAAATCACCCGGCGGCTGCGCTTGTAGCCGTAGACCTCGGTCAGCACGTCGCCGAAGATATAGGCCAGCGGGAAGAGCAGGGTCCCCCCGTCGAAGGTCAGGGAGCCGAGTTGCACCACCTTGGTCGAGGCGATGTTGGATACGACCAGCACCACCGCGAACAGGGCCGTGGTCAGGTCGAGATAGCGGTAGGGACGCATAGACAACCGGACATGGTAGCACAGACGGGGGCAAAGACCGCATGAGCGCATTGGGCAAGTGGGCTAAATCCGAGCCGGGTAGGGTGGGCAATGCCTTCCGCACCTCCCCCGGATAAACTCGAGCCGTACACAACCATCGCCGCTGGAGGAGTTTGAAGAGTGGGAGGCTCGAGTTTCCAGCAACCGGCTCGGCCAGGGGTGACCGTGGGTACAGCCCGCCCTACCGAACCTACTGTTAAGGTTGGTTGCATGCAGATTACTCATCGTCTATATCTAAAGAAGACACCTGCTACAACCGCTTCGCGAACTGAATGCACTCGTGGACTCGAGCCTACCGCCCGCGAATCGCCTCAATCTCCGAACCCGTGTAATGGGCAAAGGTGTAAGCGGGTCTGAGGCCGGGAACCTCCGAGGACAGTCCGTCCTGCCCCTCAACATAGACGTGCCAGTACGAATTTCCCGGCGAAAAGCCTGACCGCTCGTACCACCCGCGTACCCAGGGATCGTCCCGCGTCCAGGCCTCGAGGTACTCTAGCCCCAGCGCCCTCGAGCGGCGCACCGCCTCCCCCAGCAGCGCCGCACCGACGCCCCGTCGCTTGTGGTCGGGATGGGTGGTGATGTGCCAGATCATTCCGCCGCGCCGCGTCTCGTAGGCGGTGCAGACTTGGGCGGGCTCGAGGTCGTACTCCACGTCGAGCAGACCCACAATCTGCCCCTCGAGTTCGGCGACCAGCTCGAGGGCGGGGTTGTGGTAGTGCTCCTTGGCCTGCTTCACGTCGTCGTGGTAGGCGGTCTCGAGGAAGGCCAGCACCCGGCAGCGCAACCAGCCCTGCTCGTCTCGAGGCTCGTAGTCACGAATGACCAGGACGGATCGCAAGGAAGAGCGGCTACTCCTGCGAGGTGATGAAGGGCAGGTTGCGGTCGAGCTGGGCGCGGTCGAGGCCGTAGCCGTACACGAAGGCGTCCTCGATCTCGAAGCCCAGGTAGTGGACGGGCACCTCGACGCGGCGGCGGCTGGGCTTGGAGAGCAGCGCGGCGATCTTGAGCGAGGCCGGCTGGCGGGCCTCGAGCAGCCGCACCAGATAGTTCAGGGTGATGCCGGTGTCTACGATGTCCTCGACGATGATGACGTGGCGGCCCGAGATGGGGATGCGTAAGTCCTTGAGAAGTTCCACCTCGCCGGAGGTCTTCTGTGCGTTTCCGTACGAAGACACCGCCAGGAAGTCCATCGAGATGGGCATGTCAATCGAGCGCACCAGGTCGGCCATGAACACGAAGGCCCCGTTGAGCACGCAGACCAGGTGGGGCTCCTGCCCCGCATAGTCACTTTGTATTTTTCGCCCTAGCTCGCCGATCCGCGCTTTTATTTGCGCCTCGCTGATTTGCACCTTGCCCTTGCCCGCCGCGAACACGTTCATCGCCCGATTTTACGGTAGGCTTCGGCTTTTGCGAAATGGGCTTGACGGACTTTTGGGCCGGTGGCTGCGCGGCTCGAGGCTTTGAGCCCTCCCTGGAGCGCTGCGGTTTGGCGTCGGCGAAGCGGGTCTTGGGGCCAGCGGCTTCGCCCTCAGGCCGGCGGCTTTTGGCAGGAGTTCGGGCCTCGACTGGCCGGGGTCGAGCCCCCCGAGCCGCGCCTTCAACGCTGCGCCCGCTGGGCCTCGTCCTGGCGTCCTGAGCGGTCGGCCTCGCGGCTCGGGCCTCCCCTTCCGGCCTGCGGCTCCGCCGGGGCCGGTCCTCGGGTGTCGAGCTGCGCTGGGGAAGCTCGGCCTTGGGCTTCCTGGGCGGTCGGGCCTCCCGGGACTGGGGGTCGAAGCCCTGGGCTCGAGGCGCCTGGGCGGGAGCCTTGTTGGCACGGCCCGGGCGTTGGCTGGCCGACGCCGGGATTTCGGCGGCGTCTTCGGCCCCAAGACGCTGCATCACCCTGGCAATGCGGGCCTGGTTGGCCTCACCAAGGGCCGATGCGCCCGATGCTCGAGGCTTGCCGCTCGGCTTGCCGCCCGAGGCTGACCCCGCCTTGCCTGCCGGGCGCGGCGGTTTTTGGCCTGCGTCCTGCGGCTTGGGGGCACGGCGCTGCTTGGCGGCGGGCGTCGGCTTGCGCAGCTTGGGGGGGGCCGCGCCTTCCATCAGCAGCTGAACCTCGGGGGGCTCGAGGTAGCGGTACTCGCCCGGCTTCAGCTCGCCCAGCTCGATCACCCCCACCGCCAAACGCACCAGCCGCTCGACCGGGTGCCCGAGCTTGCCCAGCATCCGCCGCACCTCGCGCTTGCGGCCCTCGGTCAGCACCAGCTTGGCCCCCTCCTTGGTGGGAACGGCCTCGACAGCCTTGGCGAAGCCGTCGCCCAGCATCAAGCCCTCGATCAGGCGCTGGCACTCGAGCACGCTCAGGCGGCCCTTTTTGCTCCAGACCCGGTAGAGCTTGGGCACCTCGTTGGAGGGGTGGGTGAGCTTCTGAGTGAGGTTGCCGTCGTTGGTGAGCAGCAGCAGCCCCTCGGTGTCCTTGTCGAGTCGGCCCACCGAATGCAGGCCGGGGTGCTCGGGCACCAACTGGTAGACCAGCTTCTCGGCGTGCTCGTCCTCGTGGGTGGTGGTGTAGCCCTTGGGCTTGTTAAGCGCGATAACCACACTGCGGGTGGGCATCCGCACCCGCTCGCCATCGAGGCGCACCACGTCCCGCTCCCCCACCACCGCGCCGAGCTCTGCCACCTGGTTGTTGATTGTCACGCGTCCGGCCCGGATCAACTCCTCGGCCTTGCGCCGACTGGTCACGCCCGAACGGGCAAGGTATTGCTGTAAACGCATGGATGTAGTGTCGGGGTTGGGGCAATGAGAGTCAAGGGCTGGGCGCGAAAGCGCCGGGGCGGAGGGCCGAGAGTAAGGGGATACGAAGCGCTCGAGCGGGCGGAGAGTTGGCGCATAAGCTGCGCTCGGCCAGACTTGCACCACCGGCAGAAGCGGTACGTGCGCGCTGCGGTGCAAGCACGGGCGCAACCGCCCACCTTCCGGGGCGGCACCTCGCGCTTCTGCTGTGCAGATGCTTGAAAGCCCCTTTGGGCCAACCAGTCTCTCGAGACCCCGAGTCGGTGGTGACGGCAGTAAGGGGGCACGGTTCTTGGGTATCCCAAAAAGAAAGCCCCCCGAAAACGGGGAGCTTCTCGATCTTGACGTACACCGTGTGAACTTCGACCCGAGACGGTCTCTAGCGGGCGAAAGCCAGGGAATAGTTGGGCCTGAGGTAAGCGCCGAAGTCGAGGCTGTTGGGCAGGGTCGCCGCGACGCCCATGGTCTGGAGCGCCTGGTCGATCACGTTATCACGGCCCTGGTTGGCCAGCACCGCGATATCCAGCGAGCCCGCGATGTCCGGGCGCACCTGGGCCACGTAGCTGCTGCCGTCGGCGAAGAAGGCCCGATTGTAGGAGATGTTGATGCCGCCGCCGTTGATCAGGTTGAAGGTCTGGGTGGTGGTGTTGCCGATGCCGGTGGTAGCCTCGCCAATCACCTTAACCCCCACGCGCTGCAGGGCCGAGGCCAGGTACTCCGCGCCGGAGGCGCTGCCGCGATCGACCAGCACCACCACCGGGCCGTTCCAGCGGGCGAAGCCCTGGATCGGCAGGCGGTTGAGCACGGTGCCCTCGGCGTTTTGAATCACGGCCTGCTGGCCCCGGATCAGGTAGGTGGTGGACTGGGTGGCGTAGCGGTCGCGGAAGGTGACCGAGGGGTTATCCACGAAGGCGGCCATGGCGATCAGGGCGTCGAGGGCGCTGCCGCCGGGGTTGCCGCGCAGCTCGAGGATGATCCCCCGTGCGTTCCTGCGCTGGGCCTCGGCCACCAGTTGGTGCACCCGCACCCCGACCTGGCCCTGCGGGAAGAACTCGGGGATCTTCAAGACCGCCACATTGTTGGCGAGGTAGCGGATAGAGGGGAAGCGGGCCAGGGCGATATCCTTGCCGGTCAGCCTCAGCTCGATTTTCTCGCGGGCGGTGCCGCGGGTGATGCTCAGGGTGACGGGGTTGCCCGACTGCACCTGCTGGTTGAGGAACTGCACCACCGCTTCGTCGGAGGCCAGTTCGCTGAGGCTGCGCCCGTTGACCGCGGTGATGCGGTCGCCGTACTGGATGCCCGCCTCGAAGGCCGGGCCGTTCTCCACCACGTCCATCACCAGGCGATCCCTCGAGCCCTCGATGGCCCGGTGGGTCAGGCCGATGCGGAGGACGGTGGAGCGCTGGGTGCCCTGCCGCCCAGCCTGGGTGCGGCCCAGGTCTTCGGGGGACTGGTAGTAGGTGTGGTTGTCCTGCAACTCCTCGATCATGCTCTCGATTAGCGGCACCGCCTTCTCGAAGGCGCACTTGTCCTTGTCGGCGGCGCAGGCGGTATCGAGCTGAGCCTGGTACTTAGCACTCAGGCCTTTAAGGTCGAGGGTAGAGGGGCCGTTGTAGTAGAACTCGATGTAGAAGCTGGCCTGGTCGAACAAGTCCTGCGCGGGCGAGGGCGTCAGCGCCAGCGAGAGCGGGGCCAGCAGGACGGCCAAGGAAGCAAAGAGTTTACGCATATATCTCCTGTCGGAGGTCGGGGGTCCAGGGTCGAGAGCCGATAGCTGATGGCCGATGGCTTAGAGCTAAATCTCCCCTCTCCCCTCCTCCCTCTTTCTCTCTTGTTATCGCAGCAGTTCCAAGGCCCGCTCAAGCTGTACGTCCTGTCCGTTCAGCAAGGCCTCGAGGTTCTCGGGCACGGCCACATCGGGGGTCAGGCGCTGGGGGAAGGGCGAGCCGTCGAGGTTCTTCATACGCAGCGAGGAGACCGCGATGTAGTCCCCGCTGATCAGGCCGTCGGCGCTGCCGGACTGACCCAGCGCGCCGGCAGTGGGCTCCCCCACCACGCGGGCACGCCCCGCCTTTTGCAGGAAGTAGGCCAGCATCTCGGTGGAATTGATGGTATTGCGGTTGACCAGCACGACCGTGGGGAGTTGGGTGCGGCTGGGGCGGCCCAGTTGCAGCCCCCCGGCGGCTGCGCGCTCGCCGCCCTCCTCCTGGGTGAAGAAGTTGTTGCCCTGGAAGCCGTAGGTCTCGTCGCCGCCCTGCCAGCGGCGGTCGTAGATGAAGCCGCCCTGGTCGATGAAGGCGCTGGCCACCCGCAGGGCATCGGTGTCGAAGCCCGACAACGCGTCGCGCAGGTCGATCACGATGCCTCGAGCGCCCCGGCTGTTGGCCTCGCGCAGGATGTCGTGGACGCGCTGGGCCACCACGAAATCCTCCGAGGAGTAGAGGTGGTAGATGCGGATCACGGCGGTATTGCCCACCATCTCGAGGCGCGGGCGCATGGTGGACTCGGCCACCTTGGCAGTCAGGGTGATGGTGCTGGGCGTGCCGCGCCGGGTGTAGGTCAGGGGGAAGGCGGCCTTGGAGGCCTCGGCCTCGGTCAGCCGCGCCAGGGTCGCGGGCTGGCCGCCGATCTGGGTGATCAGATCGCCCCGGCGAACCCCGGCCTCGAAGGCGGGCTCGTTGCTGAAGCTCTCGAGCACCACCAGGCCCTGAGGAATCTGGCGTACCCAAACCCCGATGCGGGGCGTGGAGGGGCCGAGGCCGGCCATGTAGCGCTCATCGTCGTCCATCTGGGCCCGGGTCATCATCACCGTGAACGGGTCTTTGAGGCTCTCTACGATGGAGGCGATGATGGGGCGGGCCTTCTCGTAGCCGCAGCGGTTGCCCTGCCCGGCGCAGGCCTGGTCGAGTTGAGGCTGGTACTGGCGGCGCAGCTCACGGAAATTCGGCACCGTGGCGGGGCCGTTGTAGTTGAAGCCGATCAGGAAGGTAGCCTGGTCGAAGAGGCTCTGGGCCGGCGAGGGGCCGGTGGCCGTGGTCTGGGCGCTTGCCAACAGCCCCAGGGCGAATAGACCGGAGGTCATAACCTGTCTCAGGGTCATGGAACAAATATAAGCAGGAAAGTGTTAAATCAATGGTAAAACAACCCACTCATTCGCCGCCCTCGAGGGCCCTGAAGCCCAATTAGTGGGGCGGTCATGGCGCTGAGCCTGGGCTGAGATTGTCGGCGAGACGGGGCCACCGGAATTGCTTCGACCCTGCGGGCAAAAACCCCGGCGGCTAGGACGCGGCCCTCGAGCCCTCTTGTTAATGAAACTTTGACCCTTCACTACAAAGTCCGACCCTAAAGACACTTGCGTTACATGAGAGGATAAGTCCTGATGCACAGAAAGCGCACAATTGATGATGTAACGTTACTCATTATCCATATACTCGTAACGGGCAATAAGTCAGTGGGAGACGCTATGCTATACCTGTAACATTCCAACAAACACCTTGAGGGGGTGATGAGCACACAATCTAAAGAAACGCGATGCCTATAGACCAATAGACCGTCTTTGGGGCAGGGAGTATGTGCGGGGTTCGGGCAAGACCCGTACGGTATGTGGTTTGTCTGGCTCGTGTTGGACAGGGCTGGAACAGTCGCCTTAGGGTTGTGGCCCGACGCCAAATAACTCCCTGAGGTGGTTTTCTGGCTGTCCGCCGCCGGGCTGGACGCCGTAGCTTGGAGGTTTCATGCGCAGATCAAGGTTGTATATGGCCTTGCTGGGCGGCCTGGTGCTGGCTGGGTGTGCCAGCCCCGGCGGTGCCGATTTGACCCTAACGCCCAGCATCCCCGAGGTCACCGAAGAGGGCAGCGTCGAATTGCGGGTGACGGTTCCCCGGCCCGACGTGACGCGGCTCGAGTTCTACAACAACGGGCGGCGCATCGGCCTAGACTCCGAGGCCCCCTTCACCCAAAACGTGGCGTTTAGCTTCCAGGACAACGGCACTCAGGGCTTTAGTGCCGTCGCCACCTACGCCGACGGCACCAGCCAGAGCGCCAACACCAGCGTAACCGTCAACATCTCCCACATCCGGGGGCGCGTTCACCAGACCACCCGCAGCGGGGGCAGCACCCTGGCTGGGGCCAGCGTGATCCTCAACTTCGGCGACGTAAAGACCAGCGCGGTCTCCGAGGTGGACGGCACCTTCAGCATCCCGGTCAGGGGCAAGCCCCAGGGCTTCGACATCCTGGTGATCCCGCCGGTCGGCTCGGGCCTGACCGCCCTCAGCTACGACAGTGTGCCCCTGAGCGCCTACGTCTCCAACCTGGGGGCCTCGCAGGAGCTGAACATCTACCTGCCGGGCGGGCCGCAGGCCCTCAACCCGGTGGCCCCGCCGCGCTTCGGCTGCATCAGCGGGCGGGTGCTGGACACCGACGGCAGCACCCCAGTAGTGGGCGCAACTGCGGGCCTGCCCAACCGCACCTCTCCGGCGGCCTGCGACGGCTCGAGGCCCGCCAACCTCAGCCTGGCCAACGCCAACCTGCGCTTTGGCGAGACCGGGCTGATCACCTACCGGGGCACCCAGGCCGTGCGCAGCGGCGCCGGGGGCAGCTTCTTGATGCCCGTGGTGAGCAGCTTCAATTCCTTCGCCACCGAGGGCTTCGTCTGGGCGGGCAACTACAACGGCTCGGACACCGGCAACCCCGCCACTGCCAACGAGGTCTACTGGAGCAAGTTTGCCTACGTGCCCCAGGTTAGGACCTTTATCAACAGCGGACAAACCACCAATGCTGGAGACTTACGGCTCGAGAACTTCGACCCCGCCACCAACCCCAGGGTCGCAGCCATCCAGTTTAGCCACGACACCTCCAAGCTCTCCGGCTTCGACTTCAGCCTCACCGGCAACGCCCTCTCGCTCACCAACGTCAGCTTTGAGAGCTCGATCACCAGCGGCGACGTGCGGCTGGGCCAGTACTTCGACTTCAGCGGCGGGCCGCGCAACCTGCGGGTCTACCGGATCCCGGCCGGAGCCCAGGCCCAGACCATCGTCACCGAGAGCCAGGCCCTCCAGTTCGACGCGGCAGGCAACGTGACCTCCTTCTCCGTTGTCAACCGCTGGTTCAACGGCACCAACCTCAGCCGCCCCGCCACCGCCGACTTCATGTCCACCCCAATCTTGCAGAGCCCTGCCAACAACGCCACCGTCGGGGCCAACCCCCGCCTGACCTGGCGGGCCGTCGATCGCCCCGCGCTCTATGCGGTGACCATCTACGATGCGACCTCGGGTGCGCCCGTCCTGGTTACCTACACCCCCGAGACCTTCCTCAATATCTACCAGGTTAAGCTGGCCCCCGGCGACTACCTGTGGGACGTGACCGCCGACGAGAACGCACAAATGCTCGACTACATCGCGGTGGGGCCGGAGGCCCTACAGGCGGGCCGTCACCTCGACCTGGGCAGTGCGGGCTTCAAGCGCGACAATCTGCAAGGCAGCGCCATCAACGCTTGGCGTGGTCAGTTAGCAGAAAGCTTTGTGGCCTCACAGGGCTTTGTGCCCCAGACCTACGGCGGGGGCGGCTCCAACTACATCGTGCGGCTGCTCGAGAATGGCTACCGCTTCTCCGGCAGCCAGACCTTTGCCTTTACGGTGGCCAACTAAAGGAGGTGGAGAATGAAAAAGACGCTTTCTCTTATCATCGCGGCCCTCGTTCTCGCCGCCTGTAGCTCCAGCCCTAGCGTGCAAGGCCCCAGCGCCCCCAGCCAGGGCCAACCCACCTTAACTCAGATTGATGGCAGCCCAGCCGTGGCTGGGGAAATCCTGGTCAAGTACAGTGGTGGGGTTTCGCTGAGCTCAGCTCCCGAAATCGTGGGCAGCCAGACCCTGGAGAGTTTCTCCTCGGAGGGCTTTGGGACGCTGGCCAGGGTCTCCGTTCCCAAGGGCCAGGAAATAGCCTATGCCCAGCAGTTCAGCGCCCAGGCCGGGGTAGAGTACGCCGAACCCAACTTCTGGATTCCCAACCGCCGTCAAGGCATCCAGCTCAACCGTGCGGGCATCTCAGCCCTGACCAACACCCCGCCCCCGCCGGCCCCCAGCCCGCTCGCCGCCACCGACCCCTACTTCACCCAGGTGCCCGGCGGCGACCCCTTCGCCACGGCGGGCGCACACAACCCCAGCGGCCTGTTTGTGACCAGTGCAAGGGGTACTCTAGTGGTTGGCGGCACTTCCATCGCTGTTACCACCAGGGTGGCGGCCAACGGCTCGAGCATCCAACTCCAACTGCCGCTCGACGCCGCCAACACCCTGACCGGCCAGGGCACCCTCCAGCCCAACGGCCGCGACTACGCGGGCACCTTCACCATCAAGCCCATCGTACTGGGCGCTGCCCCCTGCAACGCCACCTGCTCGACGGGTACTTGGACCGCGACCCTCACCGGCATCAGCCAGAACACCAGCCTGGTGGACGCCTCGGGCACCCAGGTACGCACCTTCACCTTTGCAGGCAGCGCGACCGCCGGCCCCGCCACCGGCACCAGCCTGAACGGCACCCTGACCCTGAACCTGACCGGCATCTTCACCTACAGCCGCGTGCCGTGGCTGTGGGGCATCCACCGCATTGACGCGCCCAGCGCCTGGGCCGACGGCTACACCGGGCAAGGCGTGGTGGTGGCCATCGTGGACGAGGGGGCCGACCTCAGGCACCCCGACCTGGCCCCCAACCTCTGGGTCAACCCCAACCCCTCCAACCCGCTGTGCCCCGGCGTGAATGGCTACAACTTCGCCGACGAGAACGGCGATCCCACCGACACCGGCGGGCACGGCACCCACACCGCCGGTACGGTGGCCGGGGCCGCCAACAACCAGGGCGTGGTGGGGGTAGCCCCCCGGGCCAAGCTGATGATCGTACGCGGCCTGAGCTACTTCGGCGGCAGCACCTACATGCTGGTGCGCTCGCTGAAGTACGTGGCCGACTGTGGCGCAAAGGTTTCCAACAATTCCTGGGGCGGCACTCAGCGCTCGAGGGCCTTCGAGGACGTGCTGCGCTACGGCACCGCCAAGGGCCACGTATACGTCTTCTCGGCGGGCAACGGCTTCGACAGCAGCAACGCCGTCTCCGACCCGGTGGGCAACTCGGTGCGCATCGCGGGCGTGATCGGGGTGGGAGCCACCAGCGCCAACAACCTACGCACCGCCTTTTCCAACACCGGGCGCTACGTGACCGTGGCGGCTCCAGGCAACGCCGTCCTCTCCACCATCCCTCAAGAACAGAACCCCGCCGACCCCTACGGCTTCCTGCAGGGCACCTCGATGGCAGCCCCGCATGTGACCGGGGTGGTGGCGCTGATGTTCAGCGCCAAGCCCGACCTGACCCCCTTGCAAGTAAGGGTGGCCCTCGAGCAGACCGCCAACAGCGTCCTGACCGGCCAACTGGCCCGACCCGACTACCAGTCAGCCCAGCCCGGCCAGTTCGGCTACGGCCTGGTGGACGCCAAGGCCGCCGTGGACTACGTGCGGTTCGTCTACTAAATCCTGGCCTGTAAAGCCCGGTGTTACAACCTCCCCGGTGCGGTCGGGGAGGTTTATGCTTGTGGGGTGAAGGCAGTTTACTGGGTGGTTTTGCTCGGGCTCGCCTTGGCCCAGCAGGTACCCGTGCCCCCTACGCGCCCGCCCGACGAGCCCTGGTGGACGCAGGTGCTGCTCGACGTGCGCCTCGAAGGTCGCCCACGGGCGGGGATGCGGATTGACCTGCTGCCCGGCCCCGACCATGCAGACCGCAGCCCAATCACCCGCATCACCGACGCCGACGGGCGAGCAAGCTGGCGGGAGATCCCCAAGGGTTCGTGGAGTTTGCGCCTCCTCGACCCTACACGCGGACTCGACCTGCGGGCCCCGCTCAATCCCTGTAGCTTTCCGATCCTCTATGGGGACTTTTCAGTTGAATGGATAACCGACAGCACCTTCGGCCCGCCCGGCGCGGTCTGGGCGGCCAAGTCCTGCAGCGCCAGCCCTACGGCCAGGCGGGCGACTACCCGGTGACCCGCCAGCACCCGCGCCAAATTTCGCTGATCCGCTCAAGACCTGCCTCGAGCAGACCATGGGGTATTTGGGGTTTGGGGAAGATTCTCGAGGGGTCAACGACCGGCGCTCAGGGCCCCGTGGCCCGGTAGCGCTTGACCGGGCGGCCCAGCCTGCCGTAGCTCAGCTCGAGCACCGCCGAGCCGGTGTGTAGAAGGTGCTCGAGGTAGCGCCAGGCGGTCACGCGGCTCAGGCCCATGCGCTCGCCCAGCTCCTCGGCACTGAGGGGCTCGGCGGAGTGGGTCAGAACGTGCTGGACCTGCTCGAGGGTGGCAGCATCTATGCCCTTGGGCAGCAGTTGGCTCGAGCGGAAACCCAGCAGCCGGTCTAGCTTGGTCTGGGTGAAGGTAGCCCCGGCCTGCTGTGCCGTTCGGCGCTGGAGGTAGCGCTCGAGGGCCTCCCTCAGGCGGGGCTGCTGGAAGGGCTTGATCAGATAGTCCAACACCCCTTCGTGCAAGGCCTGCTGCACCGAGGGGAGGTCGTTGGCGGCGGTGATCATCACCACTTCGGGCGAGGGGGTCTGCTCGCGCAACTCGCGCACCAGCTCGAGGCCCGTGCCGTCGGGCAGGTACACATCCACCAGCAGTAGGTCGGGGCGCAGGGCCGCCGCCAGCTCGCGGGCCTGGCCCGCCGTCTCGGCGTGGCCCACCACCGCGAAACCCTCCACCGCCTCCACCATCACCCGGTTGAGCCGGGCCACCCACAGGTCGTCCTCGACCAGGAGTACTCGAGTCGTCTTCACGGGGTCTCCAGGCTGGGCAGACTGATCTGGAAGACGGTATGAGCGCCGCGCCGGAAGTGCCGCAGGGTTCCGCCCAGGCCCTCGACCTGCTGCCGGGCCAGGCTAAGCCCCAGCCCCCGGTGGTCGCCCTTGGTGGAGAAGCCCCGCTCGAAGACCTTTTCCGCCAGCGCGGCGGGAACCCCCGCGCCGTTGTCCGAGACCTCGAGCTGCAGGCCCTCGGGGTCCTCGCCGATGAGCAGACGCACTTGCTTGGGCCGCGACTTGGGGTTGTGCTGCACGGCCTCGAGTGCGTTTTCTAGCAGGTTGCCCAGCGCCCGCTCGAGGGCCTCGGAGTGCTCGGCCCAGACCGGGCGGATGGCCGAGCCTGGCTCGAGGGTGAAGTCGATGCCAAGCTCCCTGGCGCGCTCGTACTTGCCGATGATCAAGGCCGCCAGCTTGGGCACCGCGATGTCGGCGATGAACTCCCGCAGGGCCTTGGATGCCTGGGCCTCGGAGCCGATCACCCCCAGGGCCTCCTCGGGCTTGCCCAGTTGAATCAAGCCTGCGATGGTGTGCAGGCGGTTCATGAACTCGTGGGTCTGGGCACGCAGCAGGTCGGCATAGCGGCGGGTCTGGGTCAGCTCCTCGGCCATCTGCACGATCTCGGCGCGGTCGCGGAAGGTCGCCAGGTACTGCCCGTCGGTCATGCGGAACAGGCTCACCAGTACCGGCAGCCCACCCAGTTGGAAGGGGGCGTTCTCGAGGTTTGGCCCGCCCAGCAGCCCGCTCTGTCCCAGCTCGGGCCACACCGCGTCCAGGCCCACCGGCAGACTCAGGCCGGAGTCCAGGCGCAGCAGTTCCACCGCCTTGGGGTTGAGGAGCTGAATCTGCCCTGTTCGGCTCACCACCATCACCCCCTCGTGCAGCGCCCCCAGGACGGCGCGGTGCTGCTGTACCAAGGCGGCGATCTGTTCGGGCTCGAGGTTCAAAATGTCTCGCTTGATGCGGCGGCTGACCAGGGCACTGCTGGCCAGCGCGAAAAGCAGCGCCAGGCCAAACCAGGGCAGCAGATTCTGGCTCACCTGCGCGGTAATGCTCTGCACGGTGGGCAGCAGGTAGCCGGTCGAGACCACCCCGATCACCCTGCCCTCCCGCCAGACCGGCACCTTGCCCCGGATGGCGGCCCCAAGGCTGCCGGTGGCCACACTGACAATCTCCTTACCCGCCAGCGGCTCGGCGTTGTCGCCCCCCACCATCGGCTTGCCCAGGCGGTCGGGCAGCGGGTGCGAGAGGCGAATTTCGTTGACGTCCCCCACTACGATATAGTCGGCCCCCACCTGGGCGCGGATGCGGTTGGCCAGGGGGTTGATAGTTCGGGAAGGATCGGAGTCGTCGAAGGCCTCGATAATGCTGGGGATCTGAGCCACCGTGCGCGAGATCGCCAGGGCCCGCTGGCCATACTCGTGCTGGATGGACTGGCGCAGCACATGCACCTGCACCGCCCCCAGGATCAGGGTGAGGAGGCTAAAGACCAGCACCTGAAGCAGCAGCAGCCGGGTCTGAATTCCTAGGCCCCGCCGCAGGGCGTGCTTGGGGATCAGGTCTACAAAGGTCTCTTTAGGCGCTAGGGTGGCCACGCTGAATCTCCGGCAGTTCCCTCCAGCTTATTGCTTCGGGCTACAAAGCCAAGGGGGTTGTCGTGAACTTTACTTACAGAAACTTGACTAGAATTGGTCTGAGGTTAGACTCGAGGAACCAACCCATCAGGAGGAGACATGAAGCTAAAGGCGATTCTCGGTTTGGCTGTTTTGGGCGGTGTGGCGCTGGCGCAGTTTACCCCCCGCAACGCGGAGTGCATCGCGCCGGCAGGCGCGGGCGGCGGCTGGGACTTCACCTGCCGTCAGGTGGCCCAGGTGATGCTAGACCTCAAGCTGGTGGGACAGCCCATCAAGACCACCAACGTGACCGGCGCGGGCGGCGGGGTAGCCTACGCCAACGTGGTGACGCAGCGTGGCGACGACGCCAACCTGATTGTGGCGGCCAGCCCGGCCACCACGGTGCGGCTGGCCCAGGCCCAGTTTAGCCGCTTCACCGAGCGCGACGTGCGCTGGCTGGGCGCGGTGGCGGCCGACTTCGGGCTGGTGGCGGTCAAGGCCGATGCCCCCTGGAAGAACATGCAAGAGCTGGCCGCAGCCTGGAAGGCCGACCCCTCCAAGATTGCGGTGGCGGGCGGCAGCGCTGTGGGTGGGCAGGACCATATGAAGGTGCTGCTGCTGGGCCGGGCCATCGGGATCGAGCCGAGGGCGATTAAGTACGTTCCCTTCGACGGCGGCGGCCAGGCCATCACCAGCCTGCTGGGCGGCTTCGTGCAGATTTTCGCCGGTGACGCCTCGGAACTGCGCGCACAGCTCGAGGCCGGAACCGTGCGGGTGCTGGGCATGATGTCCCCCCGCCGCCTGCCCGCCCCCTACGCCAGCGTACCCACCATGCGCGAGCTGGGCTACAACGTGGAGTGGGTGGTGTGGCGCGGCTTCTACGTGCCCAAGAGCATGCCCGCCCCCGCCTACGACTTCTGGGCTAGGGCCTTGCGGCAGGTCGAGCGCAGCCAGGAGTGGGCCAAGATCCGCGATCAGAACAGCCTGGGCCAGTTCTTCATGACCGGCGCGGAGTTCCAGGTCTTCATCGACCGCCAGGTGAACCAGTTCAGGAACCTCTCTCGAGAACTGGGGATCATTAAGTAGCAGACGTCTTATGGCCGGCAGCTGATAGCTAAGGTGACCTAGCTATCAGCTGCCGGCTATAGGCGATAGGCCCTTTATGGCTGACCGTATCGTAGGCGCACTGATTTTGATGCTGGCCATCGGGTATGCGGTGGTGGGTAGCCGCATGGTGGGGGGCTTCCTCTCCGACCCGCTGGGGCCGCGGCCCTTCCCCTATCTGATCGCCACCCTCATGGGCCTGTCGGCGCTCTGGTTGCTGGCACGACCCGACCCCAACCCCTCCTGGCCCAAGAAGGAATTCTGGCTGTCCTTTGGTCTGGTGCTCGTGAGCCTAGTGGCCTACGCCTACCTGATCGTTCCGCTGGGCTTCATCATCACCACCACCCTCGAGATGACCCTGCTCTCGGTCCTCTTCGGCGCGCGCTGGTGGCAGGGGCTGGGCGGCGGGCTGGCTTTCACGCTTTCGATCTATTTCCTCTTCACCCAGGGGTTGGGCGTGACCCTGCCCACCGGGCGCATCTTCGGGTGAACGCATGGATATCCTTCAAGCTCTGCTTAACGGTTTCGGGGTGGCGTTCCAGCCGCTCAACCTGCTGCTGGTGGCCCTGGGCTGCCTGGTCGGCACCCTCATCGGCGTGCTGCCCGGTATCGGCCCCATCAGCGGCGTCGCGCTGCTGGTGCCCCTGACCTTCGCGCTTAAGATGCCCCCCGAGTCGGCCCTGATCCTGCTGGCGGGCATCTACTACGGGGCCATGTACGGCGGCTCCACCACCAGCATTCTGCTCAACATCCCCGGCGAGACCTCCTCAGTGGTGACGGCCATCGACGGCAACAAGATGGCCAAGTCTGGGCGGGCCGGGCCGGCCCTGGCGATTGCGGCCTGGGGCTCCTTCATCGCCGGGACGCTGTCGGTGGTGGGGCTGATGACCCTGGGGCCGCTGCTGGCCCAGTGGGCCATCCGCTTTGGGCCAGCGGAATACTTCGCCCTGATGGTTTTCGGCTTCTCGACCCTCTCGGCCCTGGCGGGCCGCAACATGTTCAAGGCCCTGATCGCCACCGCCTTCGGGCTGATGCTGGCCACGGTAGGGCAGGACCCGCAGTCCGGGATCTCGCGCTACACCTTCGGGCTGCTGCAGCTCGAGGACGGCATGGACTTCCTGATCGTGGCCATCGGGCTGTTCGCGGTCAGCGAGGTGCTGATGATCCTCGAGGACAAGGCTCCCGGAGCCATCCGCGCCCAGGTGGGGCGTATTTACATTAGCTTCAAGGACTTTACCACCTCCATCACCACCATCATCCGCAGCAGTGTGTTGGGCTTCCTGATCGGGGTGCTGCCCGGGGCCGGGGCCAGCATCGCGGCCTTCGTGGCCTACACCACCGAGAAGCGCATCCTGGGCGCGAAGGGCCGCTTCGGCGAAGGCGACATTCGGGGGGTGGCGGCCCCCGAGTCGGCCAACAACGCAGCGGCCGGCGGGGCTTTGATTCCCCTGCTCACGCTGGGCCTGCCCGGCAGCGGCACCACCGCCATCATGCTGGGTGCCCTGGTGAGCCTGGGCGTGACGCCGGGGCCGCAGATGTTCGAGCAGCACCCCAACGTGGTCTGGGGCCTGATCGCCTCGATGTACGTGGGCAACCTGATCCTGCTGCTCTTGAACCTGCCGCTGGTGGGCCTGTTCGTGCGGCTGCTCCAGGTGCCCTCCTGGTTCCTGATTCCAGCCGTACTGGCAATCAGCTTCATCGGGGTCTATGCGGTCAACAACAACCCCTTCGACCTGCTACTAATGGCCATCTTCGGCATGCTGGGCTACCTGATGCGCAAATTCGACTTCCCCCTGGCCCCGGTACTGCTGGGCCTGGTGCTGGGCTACCTGATGGAGATCAACCTCCGCCGCGCCCTCACCCTGAGCAACGGGAATCCCTCGGGCCTATTCGTCAACCCCATCAGCGGCGAGGTGAGCATCATCGCCGTATCGCTGTGGGTGCTGGCCGCGCTCTCGCTGTTCGCCCCGGCAATTCTGGCCCGATTCAGGAAGCAGGGTTTGGGCAGCGGTGATGAAGAGATGTAGCGTCTGTCGAGGATCGAGAGCCAAAAGCGAACTCGCGAACAGCAAACCCCACGCGGGCTGAAGAGCATGTTGTGGTCTGGCGGTCTGTGACTTTTGCCCATCTTGCTCGTGGGGGTGAGGGAGGTGTTGGAGGGGGAAAGGGGGGCGGGGGGCGAACCCTGCCCCCTTACCCCCTCCAACTGGTGTGAAGGCACCCGAAACGCAATCACTAGCCTCACGTTCGTCGGCAACAGGTTTCCCCTGACCCGAATCTTTCTGGTGAGAGGGCCGCCACAAGGGACGCCCCTTCGAAAGAGGTAAGGGGTTACAAAGAAAGGGCGGGGGCTCTCGCGAGCCCCCGCCCCAAAAACCATTTGTTTAGCGGAACACCACGCGCCGACGCTCGCCGCTGGGGCGGTCTTCGCTACGCTGCTCACGGCGCTCGCCCTGGAGACCGCCGCTGCGGCTGCCGCCTTGGCCGCCTTGGCCACCCTGGCGCTCGCGGAAGCTGTTCTGACCGCCTTGGCCTTGGCTCGAGCCGCCCTGGCGCTCTCCCCGGAAGCCGCCCTGACCGCCACCCTGACCGCCGCCCTGGCGGCTGCCGTACGGGCGCCCGCCCTGGCCCTGCGAGCGGTTACCCCTGAAGCCGCCCTGGCCACGGCCCTGACTGCCGTCGCCCTGGGCCGAGGCAGGGATCTCCACGGCCTTCATCAGCTTGAGGTCGCGCAGGGTGGAGTGGTCGAGCTTGGGGTAGTCCTCGGCGCGGATGTCGGCGTAGGCGGTGGCCTCGCCGTCGAGGCGGATGCGCCCGACCTCGCTGGCCCCGGCCCCGCGCAACACCGCCATCACCCGGTTGACGGCCAGGCGGCTGCCCCACAGCTTGACGGTCAGCCAGCCCTCCTCGCCGGTGATGAGGCTCTTGACGGCGGGAGCGCCACCCAGAATCATCGCCAGCAAGCCCGCCACCGCGTCGGCGCCACCCTCGGCAACCAGCCGCTCGGCCTGCTCGATCCAGACCGCTTTGTCGGCCTGGGACTGCTTGGCGATACGCCGGGCCAGCACCGCCCACTTGGCCTCAACCACCTCTTCCGGGGTGGGGCCGTTAATGCGCTTGAAGCTGCGCTTCACCTCGCGCTCGAGCTGCTCCAACTCACGGCGCTCTCTGGGGCCGTAGAGGATCACCACCTTGCCGCTGCGCCCGGCCCGGCCCGTGCGGCCCGAGCGGTGCAGGTACGACTCGTTCTGGTCGGGCAAACGGTAGTGAACCACCAGGTCTACTTCAGGGATGTCAATGCCGCGTGCGGCCACGTCGGTGGCCACCAGTACGCTGATGCTGCCGCTGCGGAAGCGCTCCATCACCCGCTCGCGATCGATCTGGCCCATGTCGCCGTGAATGGGGGCCGCGCCGTGGCCCTTGCCCTCGAGGCCCATGGCCAGGTCGTTACACTCGGCCTTGGTGGAGGTGAACACGATGGTGCGCTCGGGGGCGTAGGCGTAGAGCAGGTCAGAGAGCATCGGCAGGCGGCTCTGCACGGGGGTCTGGACAGCCAGTTCCTCGTAGGAGATGGCCTCATCCTTCATCACATTAACCAGCACCGCCTCGCGCTGGTAGCGCTCGGAGAGCTTCCGCGCCCAGTTGGGCACGGTGGCCGAGAAGAGCATGGTCTGGCGGCCAGCGGGGGTGGACTCCAGGAGTTGCTCCACGGCCTCCTCGAAGCCAATCGAGAGCATCTCGTCGGCCTCGTCGAGCACGGCGATCTCGACCCTGGAGAGGTCCAAGACACGCTGCTCCATGTAGTCAATGGCGCGGCCGGGGGTGGCGACCACCACGTCGGTGCCGCGCTTGAGGGCCTCGGCCTGACGCCCGTAACCGGTGCCGCCGTAGATGGGGGTGATCACCAGATGGGGGGCCAGCCACTCGAGTTCCTTGGCCACCTGCAAGGCCAGCTCGCGGGTGGGGGTGAGAATGAAGGCGCGGGGGGTGCGGCCCCGGGTGCGGTCGGCGTCGAGCTTGTTGGCCACCGGCACCCCGAAGGCCAGGGTCTTGCCGGTGCCGGTGCGGGCCTGGCCCAGCACGTCCTTGCCCTCGAGGGCCAGGGGGATGGCGTTGGCCTGGATGGGGGTGGGGGTGGCAAAGCCTTTGGTCTGGATGGCCTGAGCAACCTCAGACCGCAACGTAAGATCGGAAAATTCCATGACTAAGCGTCCTTTTTGGGGTGCGTGGGCTAACAGCCACTGTGGGCGGAAGCGCTATGCGCCAGCTAACCCTATCGGGTTCGAGCCGCTCATCCCAGAAAGAACACCATTGTCCCAACTTTTGCCTGGAGGAGGATGTACGGCTTTTGTGAACCATGCGCCGGACTGCACCCTGCGGTGTCGGATGGCGCAACCCTAGCAGTGTGGGGGATAGTGAAAGTTTTGTCAAGGGGATTGTTAATATGCATATTGACAATGCATGCCGACTGGCGGTGGCGATCGTCCCGCCTCGGCCAGCGCAGCGACGAGAAAAACCTCCTCAAACGGGGCGCTCGAGGCCAAAACCGAAACAGACAGAAGGCCCGGCCCTTACCCGTTGTGGTAGGCCTCCCACTCGTCCTTAGCGATCTCCATCGGGACGAACTCGGGCCGGGGGGCCAGGCCGAAGTTGAAGCGGGGCGGGGGGTTGGGGTTGGCAACGAGGCGGAAGCCGGACTTCTCGAAGGCGCGCTGGGCGCGGACGTTGTGCTTGTAGGTGCGGAGCTTGACCTTGCGCAGACCCATCTTGGTAAAGCCATACTGGAGCACCGCCCGCACCGCGTCGGTGCCGTAGCCCTTGCCCCACCTCGCCTTGGCCCCGATCAGGATGCCCAGGGTGGCCTCGTTGCGGCTCAGCTCGTACAGTTCGACCGTACCCAGCCACTCTCCGCACTCGTCCAGAATCCCGAAACCCAGCCGGTCGCCCCGGCTGACCTCGCCCATCACCACCCGCTTGAACAGCCACAGCGGCATCTTGAGCGGGCGACTGCCGTTCCACTCGGCGATCTCGGGGTCGCGGAAGCAGTCGTAGAAGCGCCGCCACTCCTCGTCGGTGAGGGTCTCGGTGAAGGGCTTGAGCGTTACCTTGCCCACCTTGGGCCAGGTGTCAGAGAGCAGCACGGTACTAGTCTAGCAAAAGGCGGGCAGGGGCAGCGGGAGAGGTTAGAGGCGAAAGAGCGCAGCGAATCCCGCCGCTCTGGGGGCGCCTTGAAACCAGGCCTTCTCCCCCTCCTCCCCCTCTCCCATCTGTCCCCCGACACCTATTCCCCTGACCCAACGCCCTACAATAGACGCTATGAAAGTGACGCGACGCAAGACGCCCACGGTCTGGGTGGGCAAGGTTCCCAAGGGCGGCGACCACCCGGTGGTGGTGCAGTCCATGACCAACACCGACACCGCCGACATCGAGGCCACGGTGGGGCAGGTCTGGGCGCTGGCCAGGGCGGGCTCGGAAGTCGTCCGCATGACCGTTAACAACGACGCGGCCGCCCAGGCCGTGCCGGAGATTAAGCGCCGCCTGGCCGACCTGGGCACGGACGTTCCCCTGGTGGGCGACTTTCACTTCAACGGGCACATACTGCTGCGGAAGTACCCCGAGATGGCGCTGGCACTGGACAAGTACCGCATCAACCCCGGCACGGTGGGCAAGGGCAAGCAGCAAGATCCCAACTTCAAAACCATGTGTGAGGTGGCGGTAGAGTTCGGCAAGCCGGTGCGCATCGGGGTGAACTGGGGCTCACTGGACGCCGGGCTTCTGGACGAGATGATGGACGCCAACGCGACCAGCCCGAACCCCAAGGAGGCCCATCAGGTGACCCTCGAGACCATCGTGGAGTCCGCCGTGCGAAGCTACGACTGGGCGCTCAGGTACGGCCTCACCGAGGACAAGATCATCCTCTCGGCCAAGATTTCCAACGCGCCGGACTTGTGGTGGGTCTACCGCGAGCTGGCCCAGCGCACCCCTGCCGTGCTGCACCTGGGACTAACCGAGGCGGGCATGGGGGTCAGCGGCATCGTGACCAGCACCGCGGGCCTGACCCCGCTGCTCACCGAGGGCATCGGCGACACCATCCGGGTCTCGATCACCCCGGCCCCCGGCGAGCCGCGCACCAAGGAGGTCGAGGTCGCGCTGGAAATCCTCCAGGCCCTGGGCATCCGCCAATTCGCCCCCAGCGTGGCGAGCTGCCCCGGCTGCGGGCGCACCACCAGCACCTTTTTTCAGGAGCTGGCCCTCGAGGTCTCCACCAAGCTGAGCCAGAACATGCCGGTCTGGCGCGACCAGTTTCCCGGCGTGGAGAACCTCAAGGTGGCGGTGATGGGCTGCGTGGTCAACGGCCCTGGCGAGTCCAAGCACGCCAACATCGGTATTTCCCTGCCCGGAACCGGCGAACACCCCCGCGCCCCGGTCTACGTCGACGGCCAGCTCGCCACCACCCTCCAGGGCGACCGCATCGCCGAGGAGTTTATGGAGATGATCCACGGGTACATCGAGCGGAAGTACGGGAAGGCGGCAGTCTAAGTTGCGCCATAGTGATTTTGCGAAACCCTCCACGCGACAGGGGCAGTGAGTGGCTTACAGGCGCAATGCCCCAACGGGCTGCCGGGCGGCATTTCGCGTCCCAGCTATGGAGACACTTAGAGGACGGGTGGGAGTGGAGGGCGGAGGGAAACGCAAAGGGGCAAGGCCGTCCGCCTCACCAAAACCGTCGCCGTTCTGAGCGGGGCGTCTCCACCACCGCGACCACCTCAAGGCCCGGTCGGCAGAATCCCCTTAGGACGAGCTTGCGTCATGGTGGCACGGATATCAGAGATCTACAAACCCTGACTCGAGACTCTCCGACGCACGGCCGCCCGTCCTCACGGATTGCACCCGGACTTCCCCTGGCTCCTTTCTCCTTTTTTGACTTCCCCCTCTGCTTTCCCAATCAAGTAAAGTCTTACGCATGGACTTCCAGAAACTGCTCGAGGCCCACAACCTGGACGTGCTGTTCGTGTCCAAACCCGAGAACGTGCGCTACCTTTCGGGGTTCGTGGAGGGCAAGGACGGCAAGGTGGTGCTCACCCCCGAGGGGGCGTTCTTCATCACCGACGGGCGCTACATCGTGGAGGCGGGGCAGCAGCGCTTCCCCCACCGCATCCTGCTCAGGCGCTCGGAGATGAACAGCCTGCTTAAGGAGTTCTTTCGGGGAAGGGTCGGCGTCGAGGCCGAGCACCTCAGCGTGGCGACCCTCGAGGGCTTCCGCAAGGATTTCCCCGACCTGGAGTTCGTCTCCACCACCGGCCTGATTGAGGCCCACCGGATGGTCAAGACCGCCGAGGAGGCCGCCCACATCCGCCGGGCCGCCGAGATCACCGACGCCGGGTTCCGGCACATCTTGCCTTTCATCCAGCCGGGTGCACGGGAGGTGGACATCGCCCTCGAGCTGGAGTTCTTCTGCCGCCGCAACGGCTCCGAGGGGATGGCCTTCGGGATCACCGTGGCCTCGGGGGTGCGGGGGGCGCAACCGCACGGCGGGGCCACCGAGAAGTCGATCGAGGCGGGCGAGTTGGTCACGCTGGACTTCGGCTGCGCGGTGGGGGGCTACTGCTCGGACATGACCCGCACGGTGGGGGTGGGGGATGTCTCCGACAAGCTGCGCGACCTCTACGAGGCGGTGCTGGAGGCCCAGGTGAGGGCACTCGAGGCCGTCGCGCCGGGGAAATCTGGGAAGGACCTGGACACCATCGCTCGAGACGTCCTGACCGCCAGGGGCTACGGCGACCACTTCACCCACTCGCTGGGGCACGGGGTAGGGCTGTTCATTCATGAGGGGCCTTCATTAAGCCAGACCTCAGCAGACCTGCTCGAGGCCGGGAACATCGTCACCATCGAGCCAGGCGCCTACATACCGGGGGTCGGGGGCTGCCGGATCGAAGATTTGGCCCTGGTGAGAAATGGGGGGTATGAGGTATTATCCTCGAGTCCCAAGTCCTTCATTCATCTCCCCGCATAGCTCATCATCTTGAGTAAAGGATTGCCTTGTACACCGGGGACATAGGCGACGAACCGATGAGACCGAAAAACCTGATTGCCCCGCTCTCCTGGAGAACGGCCCTCCCGACGCTGCTGTGCATGTGGGGCCTGGCTTTCGCGCAGACCACCGACCCCGAGGCGCGGGTCTATACTGTGCAGTTCGGCGACACTCTCGAGTCCATTGCGCTGGAGCAGGGCCTCAGCGTGGAGGAATTGAGGGCCGCCAACCTGATGGGGGTGGACGAGCCCCTCATCGAGGGCGCCACCTTGATTCTCCCCGCCGACCTCGAGCTGCTGGTGCCGGTGGAGATTCCCTTGGGTCAGGACATGGGGGTAGCCCTGGAGTTCGTGCCCCTGCCCTGGGCGCCCGCCGCACCAGTGCTCCCTGCCGTCCCGGCCCCTACGCCCCGGCCCGCTCAGCAGGCCCAGCGCCAGATCCCCCAACCCGCCCAGCCCGCTCGTGTGGTTCCCCCGCCCGCGCTACAGCTGCCGGTCTACCAACTCGGCTGGGCCTCCTGGTATGGCCCGCGCTTCCATGGGCGGCTGACCGCCAACGGCGAGCGCTTCAACACCTACGCCATGACTGCAGCCCACCGCTACTTGCCCTTCAACACCAGGGTGGTAGTTACCAACCTGATCAACGGGCGCAACGTCACGGTTCGCATCAACGACCGCGGCCCCTTCATCCGGGGCCGCATCATTGACCTCTCCTTCGCGGCGGCGCGGCAACTGGGCTTCTACAACTCTGGCATTACGCGCGTGAGCTTGCGGATCATCCGATAGCGGGTGGGGGCCAGGGTCTTTGCGGGGCCGCCGGATGGAGCAGTCACGCGCCACCGGTGCAAGCACGGGCACCTCGAGACGGTGCTTTGCAACTCAGCCATACAGACCCTGAGGGAGTTGGGGTGAGGGTTCTGACCTCGAGGTTTGGCCGGGCGTGATTCCCTAAGCACTTCCCACCGGCGCAGCGCTTTGCACTGCCTTCTCATTTCCGCCCTGCCTCTTCCCTCTCTGCAGCGGATTTCGATCCATGGGCTGCAAAACCATGGGGCTGAAATCCGTTCCCCGCCGCGTTTTCGGAGTACGGTGTGGCGAGAATCAATCTGCCCGCCGCGATATGCTGTAGGCCATGCCCGTCCGCTACGGCTTTCACCTCTCCATCTCCGGCAAGCTGGGCATCGAGGGGGCTGCGCTCGAGGCTGAGCTGTTGGGCCTGACCGCGCTGCAAATCTTCGCCAAGAGCCCCCGCGCCTGGAAGACCCGCGCCCTCAAGGGAGGCGAGCTCGAGGGCTTCCGCGCACGGCGCGAGAACCTGGGCGGGCTGCCCGGGGTGATCCACGCCTCGTACCTGGTCAACCTGGCCAGCGCCGATGAGGAGTTATGGGGCAAGTCGGTGTTCAGTCTGGCCGACGACCTGGCCAAGGCCCAGCAGCTCGGCGTGGAATACGTCTGCGTCCATCCAGGCTCCGGCGAGGGGGGGCGCTGCCTCGAGGGCGCACTGAAGGCCCTCACGCTGGCCGACGTGGGCAGGAGCGGCCCCCGACTGCTGCTCGAGAACACTGCAGGGGGCGGCGAGAAGCTGGGCAGCCGCCTCGAGACCCTGGCCGCCCTGATCGCGGGCACGCCGCTAGGCGTCTGCCTCGACACCTGCCACGCCTTCGCGGCGGGCTACCCGGTGGACGAGTTGGTGGACACCGTCGAATCCACCGTCGGCCTCGCCAACGTCCCGGTGATCCACTTCAACGACTCCGCCGAGGAATTCGGCTCCGAGAAAGACCGCCACGCCAACCTGAGCGAAGGCCACATCGGCGGAGGACTGAGGACAGTCTTGCGGGACAGCCGACTCGAAGACAAGCTCTTCATCATGGAGTCCCAGCGTGGCACGCGGGAGGATGCCCACAACCTGCGGACGATACGGGAGTGGCTGGGGGGTAAGGCGTAGGCCTTGGGGAGCACAAGCCAAGGTCAGAACCGCCCGCGCTGTCGGATTCGGCAAAACCCCGCACGGCCCTGCGCCTTGTGCGGCCTCCGCTTGATGCGCGCAGCAAACCGATGGCAGGGCTCTCCTCTGACCGTCGCCACGGGAGGGCAAGAGAGGCGGGCGGCTCGCGCCCCTGACGCGCCCCCTTGGGCCTCGGGTCTGCACCAAACCGCCTGTAAATCCGACCACCGCAGCTATCAGGAGGGGTCAACCGGCCGCAAGGGCAGGAACCCCCAACCGCCCTCAACGAGCGGGGGTCGCGATTGACCAGCTTTTCCCTCTCACGCGACCCCTATTGCAATCCACTTACGCAAATAACATAATGGTAGGATGGTTGCTGTGGAAGCGGATTTAACCTTGCGCCCGAGGAGCCTCGAGGAGTATGTCGGGCAGGAGAAACTGAAGAAGAAGCTGCGGGTCTACCTCGAGGCGGCCAAGAACCGCTCGGAGGCGCTGGATCACCTGCTCTTGTTCGGGCCGCCGGGGCTGGGCAAGACCACCCTGGCCCACGTGGTCGCCAACGAGCTGGGCGTGAACGTGCGCGTAACCAGCGGCCCCGCCATCGAGAAGCCCGGCGACCTCGCCGCCATCCTCACCAACAGCCTCGAGGAGGGCGACGTTCTGTTCATAGACGAGATCCACCGCCTCTCCCGCACCGCCGAGGAGCACCTCTACCCGGCGATGGAGGATTTCAAGATCGACATCGTGATCGGGCAGGGCCCGGCGGCCCGCACCCTGCGCCTCGACCTGCCGCGCTTCACCCTGATCGGCGCGACCACCCGCCCCGGCCTGATCTCCAGCCCGCTCCGCAGCCGCTTCGGGATCATCGAGCACCTCGAGTTCTATACCGACGGTGAGCTGGCCAAAGGGGTCGAGCGCGACGCGAGGATAATGGGGCTCGACATCGCCAAGGAGGCGGCCCTCGAGATCGGGCGGCGCAGCCGGGGCACCATGCGAATCGCCAAGCGCCTGTTCCGCCGGGTGCGCGACTTCGCTGAGGTGGCGGGTGAGCAACTCGTCACCCCCGAGCGCACCACCCACGCCCTCGACGCATTGGGCATGGACACCCTGGGCCTCGACGCCCGCGACCGCCTCATCATCCAGACCATGGTCGAGCGCTTCGCGGGCGGGCCGGTAGGCCTCGAGACCCTGGCCACCGCCCTCTCCGAGGACCCCGAGACCCTGGAAGAAGTCCACGAACCCTTCCTGATCCAGCTGGGCCTGATTAAGCGCACGCCTCGAGGCCGCCAAGCCACCGAACGGGCGTACACGCACTTCGGCTACCCGCTGCCGGAGCAGGGCAGGCTGATGGAGTAAAGGGCAGCCCGCAACAAGTGCCGCCGGTTGACCTATTCCCGCCTCCCCCTAGCCCCTTCACCACCCCTGCGGTATAACAGCGCATGGCGAGTTTCAGCTACCACAAGCCCAAAGACTCCCTCCCATACGCGCTCTACCTGCCCGAAGGCCGGGCCCCAAAAGGCGGGTGGCCGCTCATTGTGTTCCTGCACGGCTCGGGCGAGCGGGGCAAGGACGGCAGGAAGCAGGCCGCCGTGGGGATCGGCCCGGCCATCCTCGAGCAGCCCGGCAACTGGCCCGCGGTGGTGCTGATGCCCCAGTGTCCGGCCAAGGCGCAGTGGCGCGGGAAGCCCCTCGAGCAGGCCTACGAACTGCTGGGCCAGATCGAGCGGGAGTACCGGACCAATAAGAACCGGGTCTACCTTACCGGCCTCTCGATGGGCGGGGCGGGAGCCTGGAGCCTGGGGGCGCTCTACCCCGAGCGCTTCGCCGCGATGGCCCCCATCTGCGGTTCGGGCGACCCCTTCACGGCCTGGTCCAGCCTGGGCCAGATGCCCATCTGGAATTTCCACGGCAGCGCCGACGAGGTGGTGCCCGCCAGCTTCTCCAGGGCGCTGGCCGACGCGATGGCCAGGGCCGGGAACAGCCGCGCCGTCTTCACTGAGTACGCCGCCGAGCGGCACGACGTGTGGGATCGGGTCTACCGCGACCCCGCCCTGATCGCCTGGCTATTCGCGCAGAAGCGATAGAACAACGCGCAAAGCCCGTGCGCCGAAACTTCGGCCCCAAGGCTCCACCTAAAAACCCAGCAAGAACGCACCAAGCACCGAAGGGGTCTGTGCTGATCGCGTTTCCCTCCATTACCTCCCTCACGGCGGCAGGTAATGTACTCCCTACAGCAACAGCAAAAACCGCCCGCTTTAGCGCCGTAGGGAGTATGCGGGGGAACCGCTGTCAGGCACTGCGATTCTCGCCTGGGCGACTGGAGGGCGACCCCACGCCGGCCCGCTTTCCCCGCTTCCGACGCGATTTAGGCGAGGCCTTGGCCTCGCCTACCGGCTCTTTGGGTAGACCCAGCTGCTGAAGATAGCCGGCCCGCCCGAAGGTCTGCTCGCCCAGCCGCACCACCTGAGCGTCGGCGAACTCGAACAGTATCCGCAGCATTGCCCGCAAGAACCGCTTGCCGGGCCTCCCGCTCAGCCCGAACACCCGGCCCTGTTGCTCGGCCTCGAGAAACTGCCCGCCCGGGGTCCAGAACTGCCATAGGTCGGCCTCGTGGTCGGCGAAGACCTCGAGGCCCGCCTGCCGAACCTTAAAGCGGTAGGAGAAGGGGCGGTAAAACTGCGCCGCGTACTGCCGGTACAGCGCCTCCTCGGTTGCCAGCAGATCGGCCCGGAGCCGGATCTGACCGCGCTCGGAGAGTTCGGAGTCCTCGAGCCGCTGCAACAGGGCTATGCGCTCGTCCTCGAGGTCGCGCTGCTCGGGCGGCCTCTCGGGCTCGGGGGTGAACTCGCCGTAGGGGTTAAGGCGGGTGGCAGGACGCCCCAGCATGGCGGCCTCGGCCTCGGCGTAGCTGGGGTACTCGACCAGCACCCCGCCCTCCAGCCCCCAGAAACGGGTCGCCACCTTCTTGACCAGCACCCGGTCGTGCGAGACGAACAGCAGGGTACCGGGGTAGTCGGTGAGGGCCCGCTCGAGGGCCTCGAGCAGTTCGAGCTCGATGTGGTTGGTGGGCTCGTCCATCACCAACAGACCGGCCCGCAGCGCGCCCAGCAGGGCCAGCCCGGCCCGTGCCCGCTCCCCGCCCGAGAAGCTCTTCGGGGGGTCGTCCCAGCGCGGCGGCCGGAACCCTACCCGCCCCAGCAGCGCGGCGGCCCTCGAGTCGCCAAAGCGTCCCCGGAATTGGGCGAACAGCGGGGCGTCCGGCGCGAGCCCGTGGTAGAGCTGGTCGAGGTAGGCCACGCTCACCCCGTTGCCCAGCACCCGCTCCCCGGCGTCGGGGAACTCCCGCGACAGCAGCAGCCGCAGCAGGGTCGTCTTCCCCGACCCGTTGGCCCCCACCAGCGCGATCCGGTCGCCCCGGAAGATGCGGAGGCTGGCGTCTTGGATGACTTCACGCCGGGTGCCAGAGGGCGGGCTGGAGGTTTGTGGCTGGTAGCCCCTGGTTTCCAGGGTTCCCTGCTCCTCGTTCCCTGTTGGCCTCCCCCGGCCCCCGACGGCGTAACCCTTCACCAGCCCCTTGGCCTCGAGGACCAGCTTCGGCGTCCCCTCGGCGGCCAGCTCGAGGCTCCACCTCCGCTCGGGGGGGAGAGGGTCGGGGGTCTGGATGCGCTCGGCGCGGGACTGGAGGGCCAAGCGCTGGTTGGCACGGCGGTCCGAGCCGGGCCTGCGCCGGTCGGGCAGCTCGTCGAGGAGCCGCCTGCGCTCCTTCTCGGCCTCGTGGCGGGCCTTCTCGACGGTGCGCTTGATGCGCTCGCGCTCCTGGAGGTAGACGTTATAGCCGCCCGCCACCCGGAACAGCCGGGCCTCCTCGAGGTGGTAGACGGTCTGAGCCACCCGTGCTACCAGCGCCCGGTCGTGGGAGATCATCGCCACCGCGCCGGGGTAGTAGAGCAGCAGTTCCTCGAGGCGCAGACGCATCCTCAGGTCGAGGTGGGTGGTCGGCTCGTCCAGCAGCAGCACCTCGGCCCCGGAGAGGAAGGTCATGGCCAATCCCAGCCGCACCCCCTCCCCGCCCGAGAGCCCCTCCACCGGGGATTCCCACTTGTCTTGCAGCCCGAAATCGGCCAGCACCTTGGCCACCCGGCCCCGCCAGAAGGAGTACTCGTTGACCCTGGCCCAGAACTCGCCCGCCTGCTCCGGCGGGGCGGCCTCGAGTTCCCGCTCGGCCCGGTACAGCGGCGTGATCCGGTAGGCGCTCTGGTGAACCGTCACGCCCTCGAGGGGGGGGCGGAAGTCCTGAGGGAGGTAGACCACCGAGGCGCTGCGGGGGCGCTCGAGCCTCCCCCCGTCCAGGGTGTTGCGTCCGGCCAGGCACTGGAAAAGGGTGCTCTTGCCCGAGCCGTTGGCCCCGATCAGTACGGCCCGCTCGCGGGGCTCGAGCCAGAAATTGGCCCCCCGGAACAGCGCCCGCTCGCCAAAGAGTTTTTCACCTTCGGTCAAACGCAGGGCAACATCGGGGCGTTGGAGCACAGCACGAATCAGCATAGCAGCCGGCGGCCAAGGGTGATGGGCGATGAGCGCTGGATGCACCGAAAGGCAGACCCATCAGTCCCGAACCCAGGGGGTGCCGGTGCCCTCGCCGCGGCCCAAAGAAGCGGCGTAAAGCTAAGGGCGGTGCGCCCGAGGAACCTGGGGCATCCGGAGCTCAGCCGACCGCGGCGGTTCTTGGCAATGCCCCCAACCGGCTTTCACCACTTCAGCAGTCGGGGAAAGCCGGGACAGGAAACTTTGGGGTATCCTATTAGATGAAGGGTTGACGAAAATAACAGTGTAAAGTATATTGACATCGTGAGCACGGCATCAGTAACCCGACAGGCCCGCATCAAGCAGAACAGTGCGGAGCGGCGGGAGCGGTCGCGTCAAGAGACGCGTCAGGCCATCCTCGAGGCCGCCATCGAGATGTTCGAGCGCGAGGGCTACGAGGGCTTCAGCCTGCGCCAAGTGGCCGAGTCCATCGGCTACACCCCCACCACCATCTATCTCTACTTCAAAGACAAGGACGACCTGCTCTTCGCCGTTTGCAGCCAGGGCTTTGCCGAGTTCACCCAGGCCCTCCAGACCGCCTACGACACCCACCCCGACCCCCTTGAGCGCCTCCGCGCCCTGGCTTGGGCCTACTTCGAGTTCGGCCTCTCGCACCCCCTGCACTACCAGATGATGTTCATGCAGCGCAGCGAGTGGGTGCTCAGGGCCACCGATCTCAAGGGCGATGTGGAGGGCGCCAACTCGTTCATGATCCAGCTAAACGCCGTGGTGGAGGCGATGAAGGCCGGGAAGATACGCCTGGGAGACCCTGTGGAGCGCACCAACCTGCTATGGGCGAGTGTCCATGGCATCGTCTCGCTGGCCCTGAGCATGCGCGGCGTGGTGCCCAAGTGGGACGAGGCCAGTGCCCGCCGGCTGCTGGAGGAATACCTCGAGGTGCTGGTGCACGGGCTGAGCCCCTAGGCCCTCTTTTTTTTGTCAGTCAGTTTACGGTGTTATCTAAAACAGTTGTGTAAGGAGGAAGTAATGGCGGAACTGCACGTGATCTTCGGAACAGGCCCCTTGGGGCACTCGGTGGCAGAAGAGCTGACCCTGCGCAGGAAACGGGTGCGGATGGTGAACCGTTCGGGCAAAACCGAGCGGCTTCCGCATGCGGTTGAACTCATCACCGGGGATGCCTACTCCCTCGAGTTTACCCGCCGCATCACCCAAGGCGCAGCCGTGGTCTACCAGTGCGCTCAACCCGAGTACGACCGCTGGGCAGAGGAATTCCCGCCCCTGCAAGCCAGCATCCTCGAGGGAGTTGCCGCCAACGGGGCCAAGCTGGTCATCGCCGACAACCTCTACATGTACGGCGACCCTAACGCTCAGACCATCCGCGAGGACTCCCCACAAAACCCCACGACCAGGAAAGGCAAGGTCCGCAAGGCCATGGCCGACGCCGCCCTCGAGGCCCACCATCTGGGCAAGCTGCAAGTGGCCCTCTCAAGGCCCTCCAACTACTTCGGGGCCGGCTACGACGTGGCCGCAGATATGATCTTCAGGCCGGCCCTGGCGGGAAAACCCATGCAGTGGATCGGGCGACTCGACCAGCCCCATAGTTTTAGCTATATCCCCGATGCGGGTAAGGCCATGGCCGTTCTGGGAACCAGCGAACAGGCCTGGGGCCAGGTCTGGATTCCCCCCGTGCAGCCTGCGGTCACTCAGGCAGAGCTTGCCGCAGCCATCTGGAGGAGTGCCGGGCAGAGCGGCAGGCCAAAAATTCAGGTCATGAACCGGCTGATGGTCGGGCTGGCTGGGCTGTTCATCCCCGTCGTGCGCGAAACCTACGAGATGCTCTACGAGTTCGAAAAACCCTTTGTAGTCGATTCCTCTAAGTTCGAACGCACCTTCGGGATGACGGCCACCGCGTGGGAGGCGGCCCTCGAGCACACCCTGGCCCACTTCCGCGCCGGCACCCCGGTGCCGCAGGTCGCCTAAGGGGCTGGTGTATGCGTCTACTTTCCGTTCTTTTCCTGACCGGCTTTGCACTCGCCCAAAGCATCGTCCCCCTCGAGCAGCTCTTGGAGAACGCCAAGTTCGAGGAAGCCTACCTGGCAGCCAGCAAAGTGAGGAGCGCAGCGGCGCAGGCCGTTGCCTCGAGGGCGGCCAACTTCCAGGGTGACTTTTTTGCCAGACCGGCCGATAAGGCCGCCTGGTTCGCCCGCGCCGAAAACAGCGCCAAGGAGTCGATCCGGCTCGACCCGCAGTACGCCAGGGGTTATCTGTATCTGGCCCAGGCCCAGGGCCGCCTGAGCCAGCACCGGGGCATTCTGGAAAGCCTCAGCCTCGCCAACTCGATCCGGGACAACGCCCAAAAGGCCCTCGAGCTAGACCCCAGGCTCGACGAGGCCCGGCTGACGCTGGCCGTCTGGAATCAGGAACTGGCCTCCAGCGGCGTGGCCTGGCTGTACGGGGCCGGGGCCGATCAGGCCGTGCGCCTGATGGCAGAAATCGTGGGGCGCGACCCCAGCAACCTGGTCTTCAGGCTCGAGTACGGCAACATCCTGCTGCGCCAAGACCGGAAGGCCGAAGCCCTGCGGCAGTGGCAAGCCGGGCTGGGCATCACCCCCCAAAACGCCCTCGAGGAGATCCTCATCCGCGAGATCCGGCAAGCCATCGCCAAGAACAACTAGTGGAGGGTACATGCGGAACATTCTGATCATCAACGGCCACCCCCGTAGCGACAGCCTGAGCAGCGCTCTGGCCCAGGCCTACGCCGAAGGGGCGCGAACGAGCGCCGAGGTTCGCGTCATTGACGTGTCCAGGCTCGAGTTCGCCCTCAGCTACCCCACCCGCACCGCCTACGACAACAAGGTGGAAGGGCACCTCGAGCCTGACTTGCTCAAGGCCCAGGCCGACATCCGCTGGGCCGACCATCTGGTCTTTGTGTATCCGCAGTGGTGGGGCGGGGTTCCGGCGCTGCTCAAAGGCTTCATCGAGCGGGTTTTCCTGCCCGGCTTCGCCTTCAAGTACCGCAAAGGCTCGCCGCTGCAAGATCAGTTGCTCAAGGGCAAGACCGCCCGACTGCTGGTTACCATGGACGCGCCGGGCTGGTACAACCGCCTGGTGTACCGCAACGCCGTGCACAACGCCATGCTCTACCCCACCCTGCAGTTCTGCGGCATCAGGCCGGTGCGCATCAGCGAATACACCGTGGTGCGCAGCGCATCGCCCCAGACCATACAGAGGTGGCTCGAGCAGACCCGCCGCCTGGGCCAGCAGGAAGCCGGGCCGGGCCGTCAGGCGGCAGCCCGGAGGAGCGCATGAGCGACCAAAAACTCCACGCCACAGTGTGGGAGCTGGCTGGCTTGTTTCAGACTGGGGTCAAGGTGTTCGCCACGCCCAAGCTTCCGGGATTGACGGCCCTGGGGCCAGGCTCTGACCACCCACGGCATATCGGTGTAAGGGTTCAGGGAATAGAGCTGTAACGAGCAATTCGAGACGAATGAAGGTCTTTAGGGAGGTACCCATGATTCAGAAGGGAAGGTTTACAGCCAAACACGACGGTTCGGTGGTGGTTTTCATGATCGGTATGAGGGTTAACAACTGGCTCAAGGTTCGGGAATGGTGGCCGGTAGCGACAGCGATGGGGCCGATGATCGCCTACTTGTTCAAGAACCCCCAGAGCGGGTTCTTGGGGGGCTGGGGGCCGATGTTTAGCCCGAACCTTCGCGAGATCACCCTGGTGCAATACTGGCGCTCTGCCGAAGACCTCGAGCGCTTTGCCCGCCAAGACCCCAACATACACCCCGAGGCCTGGAAAAACTTCTTCAGGCAATCCTATAAGGGCGGGGCCGTGGGCATCTGGCACGAGACCTTTAAGGTCGAAGCCGGGGCTTTCGAGAACGTCTACGGCAACATGCCCAAGTTTGGGCTGGCGGCCGCGACCGATTCGGTTGCGGTGAAGGGGAAGCTCGAGACCATGCGCGGCCGGCTCAACCAAGAAGCGCCGAATCCGCAGCCTCCGCTGTCGCCGCAGGCGCCGCTGTGAGTCCGTCGGCGGTCGCCCGCTCCGGGGCCATGTGCTGCGGCCCCGACTGCCCCCGCACCATATAAGCGTGCGCCGGAGCAACTGAGTTTCGCCCGCGCAAGCCCCAACCCCGTCTTGGGCGGGTTTGCGTCCAACGCCCCCTCACCTATGCCGGCAGTCACGCGCTGGCGGAGATGCCGGGCCTCGAGAGGGCCCGGCGGCACTTTGAGCAGCTACTCGTCGCGTTTCCCCGGACTAACCCTACGGCCCACCTCGATCTAGGTTTGGGGCTGGCCCTGGAATACACTGGTGGTGACCCAGTTTGAGGTGTCCGCCCGGCTCCCCGAGCTGGCTTACCGCAACGCGGGGGTCCAGATCGTAGGGCTGCGCTGGGGCCAGACCCTCGAAGACCGCCCGCTCTAAGACACCGCCTTGCTGCAAGAGGCCCTGAATCATGGTGGCTCGAGGTCTCGAGGAAGCCAAGGCCGGCCCTCTGAGGTAACCCTTTGCAAACACTTTCCCCCTCCCTCTACCGCCTCGACCTCGGGGTGGCCAACGTCTACCTGATCCGCAGCAAGAGCGCGGCCGTGCTGGTGGACGCGGGCGTTCGGCGCTCGCCGCCCCAGATCGAGCGCGGCCTTAAGCGCCTCGGTCTGGGCTGGACCGATCTCACCCACATCTTCATCACCCACGCCCACCCCGACCACGTGGGCAACTTTGCCGAGATTGCCCGGCTTTCGGGGGCCGAAGTGTGGGCACACCGCCTCGAGCTGCCCGTGCTGCGTGGCGAGCGGCCAGTGGCGATGGCGAACCCGGCCGGGCTGCGCGCGGTGGACCGCCTCCTGGGAAGCGGCATCCGGACGCTGATGCCCGGCACCCAGGCCACCGGCAAGGCCGAGCGGGCGCTCGAAGCCGACGCCCACCTCTCGCACATCCTGCCCGGCCTGCGCACCGTCCACCTGCCGGGCCACTCGCCGGGCCAGCTCGGCTTCTACCATCAGGCCGAGGGCTGGCTGGTCGGCGGGGACGTGATGATGAACCTGTTCGGTCTGACCTTCCCGATGGCCGCCTTTACCCCCGATGTACCCGCCGCCTGGCGCAGCATCCTCACCGTGGCCCGAATACAGCCCAAGATTCTGGCCCTCGGGCACGGTGCCCCCCACCGCAACCCCGACGAAGCCCTGCGCCATATGGCGGCCAGGGCCAAGAAGGCGCTCGAGCGCCCTCGGGGCAAGCGCTGAGCAGGGCTTTGGAGTGCCAACACCCTGCCCTGCCTACCGCCTCTCCCCTTTGACCTTTTTCCCCTTCCGTCAAGAGACCTTATCTCCCGCCGTCTCCCAGACCTTCTTCTCGGCCTCGGCGTTGCGGCGGTGCAGCTCGAGGATCTCCTGGTTGCCTTTGATCTTGCGCTCCTCGATGGCCTTGGCGGTAGCGGTCTCGAGGTAGCTGAGGCGTTTTAGCTCGAGGGCCGTGAGGCCATCGCGGGTAGACTTGACCCCGCGCTGGCGGCGCAGCTCGACGGAGTTCATCTTGAGCACGCTCTGGTTGGACAGCGAGCCGAGCTGGCCGTAGACCGGCCCCTGGCCGCCGTGCTTGGCAACCACCGACATCAGGTTTTTGCGGGCCTCGATGCTCTCGAGCCGGGCCGCCAGCCAGCGGCGGGTCTGGGGCTCGGGGTTGCGCTCGGCGATCTCGGCGGCGAGCTGGATGTCGCCCTCGAAGTAGCGCCCCAGCATCTCCTGGGCACGCCTGCGCCACTGCCTGGCCTCGGGCGTCTCGAGCGCGAAGGCCAGCAGCGCGATCTGCTGCCCGCGCACGGTGGGCTCCGGCCCCCCGCCGAAGTCGTAGCGGGTAACCTCGAGGTTCTGCGCCGTCAGCACCGACTCCACCGCAGCCATATCCTCGAGCCCCAGCGCCTTGAGCACGTCCAGCAGGCTGAACCGCCCATCCTTACTGACCCGCACCTGGGCGCGGGCAAAGCGGGCAGTGGTGTACCGAATCAGTTTAGGGGCTTGCATCAACTTCATAGTAAAAGCTTAACATAAATTATGTTTTTAGCATAATCAAAGCGATCGAGGATTTAGCCCACCATCATCGGCAATTTGACAACTTTAAGGTGGGTTTTCGCAGCCTGAACAGTCAATTTCCAGTGGCGAGCGATGAGCAATAAGATGTGCAGTTTCTTGGCTCGAGACGGGGTTTTTGGTTTGACTCGAGTTTCAGTCCAATTTGTCTGACTTGCGCAGGTTCTCGAGGTCGAGCAAATCTTGCGGGCGACCAGCAGCTTCCTTGGCCTTGATTAGGTCGGGTTTGGAAATAAAGTGCATCTCTACACCGCCAACCTCGAGGGTTTCCTTTCGCTCCCACGCCTCTGTAAAGCTAACTCCAGGAACAGACATCAGCACATCTACCCGCAACGGCGGCCTGCCCATCTGATAAAAGTACCCTTCGGCAGCAAAATCTGAGGCTGCGAGCCCAGTCATCGGCGCTCCAAACTCCTTTAGAGCGTTATACACCGCCTCTGGATTGTCCTCGCCTACTGCCACCAACAAATCCAAGTCTTTGGTGAAGCGCGGCTCGGTGTAGCGCATCACTGCGTAACCACCGACAATCAGATAGCGAACCCTATGCTTTTTGAAAAGACTCAACAGTTCTTTGAAGTCGGGGCTGGTCAGCATAGCCTTCCCTTAGCAACAAATAGTCTTTAACCATTTCAAAAGCCGCATCGAAAATGGCCTCGACTGGCTGACTCTGCCAGAAGCGCAAGTCGAAGTTGTTATCTTCCCCCAGCTTGCCGTAATTCTCGCGCACCAGCATAGCTCTATTGTACTCGAGCCCTGGCTTTAGGGCCTCAAGGCGGGGTTTTTGGTTTGACTCGAGGGCATCTGCACACACTTTAACCGTTGACTCACTGACGAAATCAAGTACCCACCACCGGTTGCATTGCAGTTTGGACAGTCAATGCTGTACCAATCAAACACAGCTTATTCCACAAGATACTTGAGTATTCGTGACTCGACCCTGGACTTTCGACCTTTGACCCTCGACCCCTGTTTATACTTGCATGAAAATACATCCACTATAGCCATTCATGCAAAAGGGTGTTATGCTTTTCGCTTGGAATGCCGAAGCGTACTGACCTCAAAAAGATACTAATCATCGGGTCTGGCCCCATCACCATCGGGCAGGCGGCGGAGTTTGACTACTCGGGGACGCAGGCGGTCAAGGCGCTGCGAAGCGTGGGGTACGAGGTGGTGCTGGTAAACTCTAACCCCGCCACCATCATGACCGACCCCGATCTGGCCGAGGGGACCTACCTCGAGCCCCTCACGCCGGAGTTCGTCGAGAAAATCATCGCCAAGGAGCGGCCCGATGCGCTGCTGCCCACGCTGGGCGGGCAGACCGCGCTGAACCTGGCCATGAAGCTCAACGAACTGGGTATTTTGCAAAAATATAACGTCGAGCTGATCGGGGCCAACGCGGCGGCCATCAAGAAGGGCGAGGACCGCAAGGAGTTCCAGGAGGCGATGGTCAAAATTGGGGTGGATGTGCCCAGGGGCCTGATGGTGGAGAGCCTCGAGCAGGGCCTCGAGTTCACCCGTGGCACCATCGGCTACCCCTGCGTGGTGCGGCCCAGCTTTACTCTGGGCGGCACCGGCGGCGGCATCGCGGCGGACGAGAAGGAGTTCATCGAAATCCTGACGCGGGGGCTCTCGCTCTCCCCCACCCACTCGGCGCTGGTGGAAGAGAGTATCTACGGCTGGAAAGAGTTCGAGCTCGAGGTGATGCGTGATAAGAACGACACCGTGGTGATGATCACCTCCATCGAGAACGTGGACCCCATGGGGGTACACACCGGCGACTCCATCACCGTGGCACCCTCTCAGACCCTCTCGGACGTGGAGTACCAGCGGATGCGCGATGCGGCTCAGGCCATCATCCGCGAGATCGGGGTGGAGACCGGCGGCTCCAATATCCAGTTCGCCATCGACCCCAAGAGCGGGCGGATGATCGTGATCGAAATGAACCCCCGGGTCTCGCGCTCCAGCGCGCTGGCCTCCAAGGCCACCGGCTTCCCCATCGCCAAGATCGCCGCGCTGCTGGCGGTGGGCTACCACCTCGACGAGATCCCCAACGACATCACCCAGAAAACGCCCGCCTCCTTCGAGCCGAGCATCGACTACGTGGTGGTCAAGATTCCCCGCTTCGCCTTCGAGAAGTTCAACGCGCTCCCCAACGTCAACCCCGAGGGCTTCAGCGACAAGTTGGGCACCCAGATGAAGAGCGTGGGCGAGGTGATGGCCATCGGGCGCACCTTCAAGGAGGCCTTCGGGAAGGCGCTGCGGAGCCTCGAGGCCGACGTGCGCTCGGAGTTTTCGACGTACACCACGCCCGAGCTCGAGGCCCGGCTCTACCCCAGCCCCACCCGCATCTACGCCGTCCTGGAGCTGCTGCGCCGGGGCGAGCAGGTCGATAACCTGTTTGACAAAACCGCCATCGAGCCGTGGTTCTTGGTGCAGATGAAGGAAGTCATCGACGCCGAGCACGACCTCGAGACCGAGTCGCAAAAACTGGAGGACGCCGAGGACTGGCGCTATGTGAAGGGGCTGGGCCTCTCCGACGCCCAGGTGGGCGAGCTGGTGGGGGTCTCGGAGGCGGTTGCGCGCAAGCAGCGCATCGCGGCAGGCAGCAGGCCGGTGTACAAGACCGTGGACACCTGCGCGGCGGAGTTCGAGGCCTACACGCCCTACCACTACAGCGCCTACGAGCTTGAGGACGAGGTCAGCCAGACCGACAAGCAGAAGGTGGTGATCCTGGGCAGTGGGCCGATCCGCATCGGGCAGGGCGTGGAGTTTGACTACGCCACCGTCCACGCGGTCTGGGCGCTGAGGGAAGCGGGGTTTGAGACCATCATGGTCAACTCCAACCCCGAGACGGTGAGCACCGACTACGACACCGCCGACCGCCTCTACTTCGAGCCGCTGACCCTCGAGGACGTGCTCAACCTGACCGACCACGAGAAGCCCATCGGGGCCATCGCCACCCTGGGCGGCCAGACCCCGCTCAAGCTGGCCAAGCGGCTCTCCGACGCGGGCGTGAACCTGCTGGGCACCAGTTGGGAGGCCATCCACAAGGCCGAGGACCGCGCCGAGTTCAACAAGCTGTGCACCGAGCTGGGCATCCCCCAGCCCAAGGGCACGGTGGCCCGCACCCCCGAGGAGGCCCTCAAGCTGGCCGAGGAGATCGGCTACCCGCTGATGGCCCGACCCTCCTACGTGCTGGGCGGGCGGGCCATGCAGGTAGTGCACAGCGCCGAGGAGCTGCGCTGGTACCTGAGCGGCATCTACGCGGCCCTGTCGGAGCGGCCCACCATCCTGCTGGACCGCTACCTCGAGAACGCCCTCGAGCTCGATGTGGACGCGCTCTCCGACGGCACGCGGGTCACGGTGGCGGGCATCATGGAACACATCGAACGGGCCGGGGTGCACTCCGGCGACTCGGCCACCATCCTGCCGCCGATTTCCTTGAGTGCAGAACAGCTCGAGACCGTCAAGGCCTACACCCGCAAGCTGGCCCTGGCGGTGGGGGTGCGGGGGCTGATCAACGTGCAGTACGCCCTCAAGGACGGCACGGTGTACATCCTCGAGGCCAACCCCCGCGCCTCGCGCACCGTCCCCTTCGTCTCCAAGGCCATCGGCCACCCGCTGGCCAAGTACGCTGCGCTGATTGCCGTGGGCAAGACACTCGAAGACCTCAACTTCACCCAGGACCCCACTCCCGGCTTCTATTCAGTCAAGGAGGTCTTGATTCCCTGGCTCAAGTTCCCTGGGGTGATCCCCGTCCTCGGCCCCGAGATGCGCTCCACCGGCGAGAGCATGGGCATCGACGCCGACCCCTACCTGGCCTACTACCGCGCCGAGCTGGGCGTGTACCAGCGGCTGCCGCTTCAGGGCAAAGTCCGTTTCGTCGGCGCGGATGAGTTAAAGGGTGAGTGGGAGGGGGCAGGCTTCACAGCTTCCGACAGCGACTATGACCTGCTGATTGCCCTGACCCCCGATCCTGAACTGCGCCGCGCCGTGGAGACCGGCAAGCCCTTTATCACCACGGTAGAAGGGGCCCGGTGGAGCCTCGAGGCCATCAAGCGGGCGCGGGGGAAAAACCTGGATGTGACCACCCTGCAAAACTGGCACAAGGCGTAGTCGAGCGCTCGTGCGCCGCATGGGCGGGTGGGTCGTGGGAACGCCCTAGCGGTTTGACCGCTCGAGGGCGGCAGGACCTGGGTCTGTTTGGACGCAGCGTATCCCCGGAAAGTCCCCCAGCTTGTTCTTCAGGGCTGAGCCGTAAACTTTCAGCCCCCGACGTACGCATTCCTCATCTAACTGCCATATGCTGCCTTGGGCAGCAATGGATTATGCCGGGTTTGCGAGTATGAGCGACGCCAAGACACGAAACCACATGAGACCCGGCCTGGGTCAGGGGCGCAGGCGCGAAGGCTCGAGCGAGCCCCGCGCCCCCTCCGGCCTTGGCCTCGAGCTGAACTACGACAGCCTAGAGTGGCGCACCTTCCCGAGCGAGCCGGACGCGCCGGCCGAGTTCCCGCCGCCGCCGCCCTTCTTCGGGCAGGAGCGGGCCAAGGCGGCCCTCGAGCTGGCCCTCAAGGGGGGCTTCCATGCCTACCTGGTTGGCCCCTCGAGCCTGGGCAAGCACGAGGCCCTGCTGCGCTACTTGCAGAGCCAGCGGGTCGAGACCCCGCCCGACCTGCTCTATGTGCCGCTCTCTGAGCGCCGGGCCGCCGTGCTGACCCTGCCCAGCGGGCGCGAGACCCAGTTGGCCGAGGCCGCCGAGGGGCTACTGGGGGAGGTCGGGCGGCTGGACGCGCTGTTCCGTCAGGGGACGTTTCTGCTGGAGAAGTCGCGCCTCGAGGCCGAGTTCAAGGCCCAGCAGGAGGCCGCGCTGGAGCAGCTGGCCGCCGAGGCCCAGGCGGCGGGCTTTGCGCTCTCGCCGGGGGCCGACCGGCTGGGCTTCTCCGGCGACGGCGACGTGCCCGCCGAGCTGGCGGCGCGCCTCGAGGAGGTCACCCTGTCCAACCTGGCCGCCGCCGCCGGCCAAGAGCAGGCCCAGCGCAAGCTGCGGCGCGACTGGGCGACCCACTACCTGAACACCCGCGTCGAGCCGTTGTTCGCCCGCTTCCCCCAGGCCCGGCCCTACCTCGAGGCCCTGCGTGCCCGCCTGGTGCGCTACGCCGAGTCTGGGGAGGCCCTCGACCCCGTGCGCTGGCGGCCCAACCTGCTCACCTCGAGCAGCGACGGCAGCCCGCCGCCGGTGGTCTACGAACCCTACGCCACCGCCCCACGCCTCTTCGGGCGGCTCGACTACACCGTGGAGAGCGGCGTCTGGACGACCCACGTCGGCCTGATCCGGCCCGGCGCGGTGCACCGGGCGCAGGGCGGCTTCCTGATCCTCGACGCCGCAAGCCTCAAGCGCGAGGGCACCTGGGAAGCCTTTAAGCGGGCGCTCCGCAACGGGCAGGTCGAGCCGGTGACGGATGCCCAGGCCCCGGCCAGCCTCGAGGTCGAGCCCTTCCCGGTGCAGATGCAGGTGCTGCTGGTGGGCACCCACGAGGCCTTCGACGCCCTGAACGAAGACCCTGCCTTTGCCGAGCTGTTTCGGATTCGCCTCGAGTTCTCCCCCACCCTGGCCGCCACCCCGGAGAACCTGGGTGCGCTGGGTGGCTGGCTGGGGGAGCAGGGCTTCGCCATGACCCATGGCGGGCTGGCCCGGCTTTTCGACGAGGCGCGGCGCTCGGTCGAGCAGACCGACCGGATGGACGCCCGGCTGATCGAGATCCGCGCCCTGGCCGAGGAGGCCGCCGTGCTGGGCGACGGCACCCTCAGCACCGGAGCCGTCGAGGCGGCAGTAGCGGCCAGGGACCACCGCGAGTTTTATAGCGAGGAGGAGTTCTTGCGGGCGGTGCAGGACGGGCTGTGGCAGCTCGAGGTGAGCGGCACCAAGGTGGGCGAGATCAACAGCCTGATCGTGCTGGAAATCTACCCCTACTGGGGCCGCCCGGCCCGCCTGACCGCCAGGGCCGCCCCGGGGCGCGACCACCTAATTTCGATAGACCGCGAGGCCGGGCTGGGCGGGCAGATCTTCCACAAGGCGGTGCTGACTCTGGGGGGCTACCTCCGCAGCCGCTACAGCCGCCTCGGCCCCCTGCCGGCCACGGTCAGCCTGGCCTTTGAGCAGAGCTACGTCCCCATAGACGGCGACTCGGCGGGCCTGGCCGAGCTGGTCACGGCCCTCTCGGCCATCGGGAACCTCCCCTTGCGTCAGGACCTGGCCCTCACCGGGGCAGTGGATCAGACCGGAAAAGTGCTCTCGGTGGGCGGCCTGGCCCCCAAGATCGAGGGCTTCTTCCGGGTCTGCAAGGCCCTGGGCCTGACCGGCACCCAGGGCGTGATCCTGCCCAGGGCCAACCTGTCCAACCTTACGCTCGACGGCGAGGTGCTGGCGGCTGTCAAGTCCGGCCAATTCCACCTCTACGCTGTCGAGCACGCCGAGCAGGCCCTGGAGCTGCTGGCCGGGGCCCGCATGGAAGGCTTCCGCGGCCTCAACGAGCGCATCGAGGCCGGGCTCGAGGAGCTGGAGCAACTCGAGAACGGGGACGAAGAGGGCGGAGACGGGGAGCGGGGGGGCTGGGGAGCGGGGGAGAAAAAACGCTGAGCCAGCGCTCAGCAGATAGCTGTTGGCGACTGGCTCTTGTCCACCAATGTTCACTTTTTGCCGGTTCCCTCTTCCCTATTGCCTATGTCCAAACCCAAACAAAAACACTACGTAGTCTGGAAGGGCCGAAAGACCGGCGTGTTCTCCTCCTGGGCCGAAGCCGAGGCGCAGGTCAAGGGGTTCACCGGAGCTGAGTTTAAGTCGTTCGAAAGCCTGGCCGAGGCCCACAGAGCCTATGCGGGCCGGTACGAGGACTATAAGGCCAAGCCCGCCGCCGCGCAGGGCCGCCTGATGGGCGCTCCGCCCGCTGTCGTTCCCAGTTGGACGGTGGACGCCGCCTGCGGGGGGAATCCGGGGCTCCTGGAGTACCGCTGTGTGGACACCGCGACCGGCGAGGAGCTTTTCCACCGGGGGCCGTTTCCGCAGGGCACCAACAACGTTGGGGAGTTCCTGGCCATCGTGGAGGCGCTGATGCGGGCCAAGCGCGAGGGCGTGACCTGGCCGATCTACTCCGACTCGGTGAACGCCCTGAACTGGGTGGCGACCAAGAAAGCCCGCACCAACCTGGCCCAGACCGAGGCCAACGCCGAACTCTTCGAGCGCATGGCCAGGGCCGAAGCCTGGCTGCGGGAGAACCCCTACCCTAACCGCCTGCTCAAGTGGCAGACCGATAGCTGGGGCGAGAACCCAGCGGACTTCGGGCGAAAGTAGCTACCTCCCCCGGTGTACCGGGCGGCCCAGCTGCGCAGCGGTCTGCGTGTCTTAAGTTGTGCCAGGGGGAAGTGCGGAATCGGCGGATACGGTACCTACGTGCCAGGGCAGAGTGGCGTGCGCCATAGCTGCGGAGCGGCTACCCGAGGGCGGAGTGGCGTGCGCCATAGCCGCGGAGCGGCTACCCGAGGGGCAATTCCCTACGGGAGCTGGCGGGCGGCATTTCGCGTCTCAACTATAGAGACACTTAGCGCTTTCTCAGGTGCGGCAGCAGCGCCGAGCGCAGGATGGTGTTGCTGGAGGCCAGGTTGAAACTGGCCTGGGCGAACTCGGAGCGGGCGATGTTGGTCTGAACCCAGGAGGGGAGCTTCGAACTGGGGTAGCGCAGGGTGTTGGAGGAGGCCACGTACTCGACTGGGAAACTGACCCACAGGGTCAGGGCCAGCAGCAACCCCCACACAAAACCCCCGACGCCGCCAATGAAGGCCTCGAGCCGATCTGGCAGACGGGGCAGCGGCACGTACTGGGTCAGCATCGCCATGGCGAAGCCCATCAGGACCGCCATGAAGGGCAGGACGATCCCGCTGACGTTGGGCAGCAGCCCCACCAGCAGCACGTACAGCACAATGGCGGGGATCACCGCCAGGGTGAAGGGCGTGCCCATGCGGATGCCCACCACCAGGGCCAGCGCCAGGGTGAGCACCGCGATGGCATCCAAAAGGGTGAAGGGGATGGCGATATCCGGCATCTCGCCCTGAGTATAGCGGCCCGCTCGAGGCGGCACGGGTCAAAACCGCCGCGTAACCCCCCATTCTCCGCACCTTACGGGCTGTAGAATGGCGTTTGGCGTGACGCACGCCCGCACCTATGGCAAACGTACTCCCCATTCGACTCTACGGCGACCCCGTACTCAAGAAGCGGGCCCTCCCCGTCCAGGACTTCTCGGAAATCCCCCGGCTGGCCGAGGACATGCTCGAGACCATGTTTGAGGCCAAGGGCGTCGGGCTGGCGGCCCCCCAGGTGGGCCTCTCCAGGCGCATGTTCGTGGCCGCCGAATACCTCGACGAGCCCGAGGAGGAGGGCGAGGAGGCCGACTACCGCACGGCCCAGAAGAACCTCTATGTCGTGGTCAACCCGGTCATCACCCACCGCTCGGGCTCCCAGACCATCCAGGAGGGCTGCCTCTCGCTGCCCGGCCTGTACGCCGAGGGGGCCGAGCGCGACCTCCGGGTGCGGGTCGAGTACCAGGACGAAAAGGGCGAGCCCAGGACCCTCGAGGCCGAGGGCTACCTGGCGGTAGTGCTGCAGCACGAGATCGACCACCTCGACGGCGTGATGTTTTTCCAGCGGATGCCCTTCAACCTCAAGCAGAAGTTCCTCGAGGACAACCGCGACGACCTGGGCGACTTCCAGCGACAGGCGCGGGCGTACCTCAAAGAGATCGAAAGGAAGTAGGGAGGAAAGAGTAGGGAGCAACCACACCCGCGCCTTTCCTTTCTGGCCTTTTGTATGACCCACCCACGCCGACGCAAGGTTGCTTTCTTTGGCTCGCCAGCCTGGGCCGTGCCTGTGGCCCAGGCCCTGCACCGACACCACGAGCTGGCGCTGGTGGTGACCCAGCCGGACAAGCCCACGGGCCGGGGGCTGCAACTGACCGCCTGCCCGGTGGCGCAGTGGGCGGAGGGTGAGGGGCTGCGCCTCGAGAAACCCGCCAAAGTCCGCAAGAACGAGGCGTTTTTCGAGCTGTGCCGGGAGCTGGAACTCGAGGCCGCCGTCACTGCCGCCTACGGCAAAATTCTGCCCGCCGAACTGCTGGGCATCCCCAGGTTCGGCTTTCTTAACCTGCACCCCTCCGACCTACCCAAGTACCGCGGCCCCGCGCCAGTGCAGTGGACGCTCATCAACGGCGAGACCGAGACCGCCGTGAGCATCATGCAGACCGACGCTGGCATGGACACCGGGCCGGTGGTGGCCAAGGCCTTCTCCCCCGTCGGCCCCCACGAAAACGCCCTCGAGCTGTCCAACCGCCTGCGCGACCAGGGGATCGAGATGCTGCTGGAAGCGCTGACCCACCTCGAGCACCTCGAGCTTCAGCCCCAGCCCGCCGAGGGCACCCACGCCCCGATGCTCGAGAAGGACGACGGGCGCGTGGTCTGGACGCGCAGCGCCCGGCAGATCTACGACCGCCACCGGGGGGTACAGCCCTGGCCGGGGAGCTGGCTCGAGTTCGGCGGGAGGCGGGTGAAGGTGTTGAGCTTGAGGGCAGGGCAGGGCCAAGCGGCGGGTGATCGCAGCGAAGCGGGGGGCGGGCGAGAAAACCCCGGCTCGGTCGTCGCGGTCCAAAACGCGGTACGGGTCGCCACGGCCGAGGGGGTGGTGGAACTGCTCGAGGTGCAGCCCGAGGGCAAAAAGCCCATGTCGGCGGGGGATTGGGCCAGGGGCTATCACGTGCGGGTGGGCACTCGGCTAGACTAGAGGGGCAAACACCGATCCCCCACCCCCCTCGGCGGCTGTCGCCGGCGAGTCGGCGGTCTCGAGGCCCAGAGTCTTTGGCCCCAGGGGGCCCCGGGTTGGCCCTGATTTGATTTCTCTCTTCCCTTTCCTCGCCTTTGACCTCATTCCCTCTGCCCTCTAATGACCACAGCCCTCAAGCTCGCCAACCGCTACCGCCTCGAGACTCCTCTGGGCGAGGGCGGAATGGCCGAGGTCTGGCGGGCGACCGACGAGCGGATGGAGCGAGCGGTGGCGGTTAAGCTGCTGCACTCCTACATTCACCCCAACGAGCGCAAGCGCTTCTTCCAGGAGGTCAAGGCGCTGTCCAAGCTCTCGCACCCCGGCGTGGTGCAGGTCTACGACCTGGGCGAGGAGGAGGGGCGCACCTACTTTGTGATGGAGCTGGTGGAGGGCGGCACCTACGACCGGATCGGGCCGTTCGAGGACGGGATGGAGGGACTGACTTCGCTGGATGCGGCCCTTAACGTGATGGACGCGCTGGCCCACCTGCACAGTCGGGGGGTCATCCACCGCGACCTGACCCCGCGCAACATCCTGGTCACGCCCGCTGGGGCGCCCAAGGTGATGGACTTCGGGCTGGCCTACCTGATGCAAGAGAGCCGCCACTTCACCCGCACCGGCATCACCGTGGGGACGCCCGAGTACATGGCCCCCGAGCAGGCCAGGGGGCAGCCCCTGACTCCTCAGGCCGACCTCTACAGCTTCGGGGCAGTGCTCTACAAGACCCTCACCGGTAGGCCGCTGTTCGAGGGCGAGAACGACCAGTCGGTGCTCTACCAGCACGTCTACGAGCCGCCCAAGCCGCCCCTCGAGCATAACCCCGCCATCCCCGCCGACCTCTCGAGCCTGATGCTCTCGATGCTTGAAAAACAGCCCACCGACCGCCCGGCCAGCGCGGCTGCTGCCCACGCGGTGCTCGAGGAGACCCTGCGCCAGTACCGCGAGACCTTATCGGCCACCCCCCGCGCCGGGGCGAGCCGCACCGGCCACTACCCCACCGGCCCCGCGAGAGCGGAGAGGCTCGAGCTGCACGGCAGCTCCGAGCTGGCGGGCGAGGTGGCTTGGCCTGGCGAGTTGGTGGCGCGCGAGGGCCACATCTGGGTGGGGGCCGGGCAAGGCATCGCCCGGCTCGACCTGATGGACGGCTCGGTATACCGGCACCGCATGGGCGACGAGGTGTCGGCCCCCCCGGTGGTGACGGCCGAGCGCATCTACGTGGCGGCCTGGGATGGCCGACTCAACGCGCTCTCGCTGGCCGGCAGGCCCCTGATCAGCTTTCCCACCAAGGCCGAAATCACCGCCGCGCCGCTGGTGGGCGAGCTGATCTATCTGGCCGGACGCGACGGGTACCTCTACGCCCTCGAGCCCTCGGGCACCCTGCGCTGGGGCTTCCAGGCGGGCGGAGAGTTGTCGGCCCCACCCACCCTGTACCGGGGCCTGCTGTTCGCCGGCAGCGAGAACGGCTGGCTCTACGCCCTCGACCCCCACAGCGGCCAACTGCGCTACAAGGTCGAGGCTGGAGCGGTGCACTCGGCCATTCCGGCCAGGGGCGGGCTGCTGTTTATCCCGACTTGGAACGGCGAAATCCACGCCTTCGACCCCCTGACCCGCGAGGTGCGCTGGAGCTACGACCTCGAGGGCGAACTCTGGGGGTCGCCCGCCGTGGACGCCCGCAACGTCTATGCGGCCAGTTGGGCGGGCAAGCTCTACGCGCTGGACATCGAGACCGGCGACGAGCGGTGGGCGCTCGAGGTGGGCAAGGTGACCGCGGCCCTCTCGCTGGCCCACGGCATCGTCTACGTCACCACCGAGGGCGGGCAGGTTCTGGCCGTGGAGGCCGAGACCGGCCGCCTCCTCTTCGAGGCCAGCGGCCTGGGGCCGATCCAGGCCCCGCCCCTTCCCTACCGGGGTGCGCTGTACGTGGCGACGCTGTCGGGAAAACTGTATAGGTTCGGGTAAGGCCCCTCAGCGCGGACTCAAACCGAACTCAGCCGGGCGGCCCAGACTCACAGTATGGCGACCGTTTACGCGATCTTCCCTAGCGGCTCCGCACTCGACGAGGCGATGTCCCGCCTGAGCCTGGGCCACCGGGCCGAGGTGATCCCGCCCACCGACCTCGAGTCCGACGCCACGGGGAACTACGACGGCGAGGGCGTCGCGGTGGGAGGTGACGAAGGCATGGGCGCGGCGTTGCCCCCGCTCGGGGCCGGCGGCGGCGTAACCATCGGCGGCTCGGGCCTGGCGATGGTGCCCGCCACGGCCGCCCTGGCCGGGGCGCTGAGGGGCCCCGGAAGCAGGCTCGACAACCTCCCCGACGCCGAGCGCCGCATCTTCGAAAACGCCCTGCAAAACGGCTCTCATGTTCTGGTGGTACGCCACGCCGAGGCCGGCCTCGAGGCCCAGCTGCGCCAGGCCGGGGCCGAGCAGGTGATGCGCAGGTGACAGGGCAACCTTCGGTAATTAGCGCTTAATTTGCGCCAGGGTAGAAGTGCAGTACCAGCGGAAGCGGCAAACACGTGCCTGGGCGGAGTGGCGTACGCCATAGCCGCGGAGCGGCTACCCGGGGCGCAATTCCCTGCTGGAGTTGGCGGGCGACATTTCGCATTGCAACTATGGAGTCGCCTAGCCCTGAGCGGAAAGCCACCTGCCGGGCGCCGATCGCCCCGGTGCTGCGGGTTCGGCCTCTGCCCCCGCGACTGTAGTACAGTCATTCCCGTGCCGCTCAAGCATCTGCTCGAGAACAACCGAAGATGGTCGCTGGACATCCGGCAGCGCGACCCCGACTTCTTCAGCAAGCTGGCCGCGCAGCAGAAGCCCGAATACCTATGGATCGGCTGCTCGGACAGCCGGGTGCCCGCCAACGAGATCATCGGACTGCTGCCGGGCGAGGTGTTCGTGCACCGCAACATCGCCAACCTGGTGGTGCACACCGACCTCAACTGCCTGTCGGTAGTGCAGTACGCGGTGGACGAGCTGCGGGTCAAGCACCTCATCGTCTGCGGCCACTACGGCTGCGGCGGGGTGGTGGCGGCCTTGCAGCGCAGGCGGGTGGGCCTGGCCGATAACTGGCTGCGCCACGTGCAGGACGTCTACGCCAAGCACCATCAAGCCCTCGAGAGCCTCCCCGAGGGAGAGCGCGCCCGCCGCCTATGCGAACTTAACGTGATCGAGCAAGTGGTCAACCTATGTCAGGCCACCATAGTCCAGGACGCCTGGGGCCGGGGCCAGGAGCTCACCGTGCGCGGCTGGGTCTACGGCCTCGAGGACGGCCTGCTGCGCGACCTGGGGATGATCGTGCGGGGCCTGGGGGAGCTGGAAGTGGTATACGGGCGGGTGGTAGGCGAAGGGGAGCCTGAGGGGTAGGGCCCGGAGTGGAGGGGTACAGCGAACCCAGCCCTTGTCTCTTCGCCCCTGCTGCTCACAGCCGGCTGGCGAAGCCGCGCTTGATGTAGAGCACCGGGTCGGCGTAGTTGGCACTGGCGGCCAGAACCTGGCCGGCTTGGTCTTCGCCCAGTTCGAACAGGGCGGAATACTCGGAGGGCGGGAGCACCGCCTCGCGGAAGTTGTCTATGTCCACGCCCTGCTCGAGAAACCAGTTCACCAGTTCGCGCAGGGTGTCGTCGCCCACCACGCCAAAGCGCGGCCCGAAGGCGTCGAAGGTCAGCACCCGGCGCCGGCCCTCGCGCACGAATACCGCGTAGCGGGCGGTGGCCCGGTGATCCTGCCAGTCGGTCACCAGGGTGACGGTGGCCTCGCCGAGTTCGAAGCCCCGGAGGGCGTGCTTGAGGGCTTCCCAGGTCTCTTTGGGGGCGGCGCGGACGCCTACGAGTTCCATAGGCGCATTCTATGCGAGTAAACAGGGAAGCGCTACGCGCCCAGCGCTGAACAGGCCTGAATTTATCGGGCCTCGAGGCGGCGCAGCAGCCAGTACGCCCCCACTCCGATCACCCCGAAACAGACCAGCCCCAGCATCCGCTGCATCAGCCCCCCGAAGCTCGAGCGGTCGTAGGCGATAGCCCCGCTGAAAAACCCCACCAGCACCATAAAAGCCAGCAGGTTCAGCCCCAGGTAAAGCCGGAAGCCAGTGTCGGCGCGCCGCCACAGGGCCAGCACCACCAACAGCGGCAACAGCAGCAACCCGACCACCATCGGGTTGGCGGAGTGCAGCGGGTGGGGCAGAGGAAAAACCCCAGCCCACAGGTTGGAAAGCCCTGCCAGAACCAGAGCCAGCACGACCAGTCCCCTCAGCAGTGCGGGCGTGCCCATGCCCGAAAGCCCGCGCCAAAACCCGTAGCCTCCCACGATGGCCGCCAGACCGCTTAACAAGGCCCCGCTGTTGGCGATCCAGGGCTGGCTTGAGAGCGGCGAGCCGAGATCGCTGGCGGTGGTGGTCAGGAGGCTAAAGGTGGGAAAAAAAGGGGCCGCCAAAACCTGCACGCCGAAATACAGCAGCGGAACCGCCATCGCACAACCCAGCGCAGCGCGAACCAGCGAATGGCTTTTCGAGGGCACCCGCACGATCACCTCCAGTTAAGGCGGGCCATCCTACACCCCTTGCGCTCGCCCGCGCACCAGGGGCTCTGCCGCCCTACTCGACCACCTGCACGCCCTTCCAAAAGGCCACGCGGCCACTGATCTGCTTGGCGGCCTCCTTGGGCTCGGGGTAGTACCAGGCCGCGTCCTTGTTGAGCCGGCCGTCGACCTCGAGGCTGTAGTAGCTGGCCAAGCCCTTCCAGGGACAGGTGGTGTGGGTCTGGGAGTCACGCAGGAACTCCGGCCGCACCGACTCGAGGGGGAAGTAGTGGTTACCCTCGACCACCACGGTGTCGCTGCTCTGTGCGATGACCTGCCCGTTCCAGATGGCTTTCATGGGGTCAGCCTAGTGCGTGGGGGCCGGGGGCGGGGTGCTTTAGCTCACGGATTGGCCGGACTTCGGTCAGCCGTACTGTCCCCCAGGTCAGCCCAACCCCTGGGCCTCTGGTTCTTGAGCGCAACGCCCACCGAGCCGAACTCGAGAAACTGCCACAACAACACCCCCAAGCCTAAAACCCAGGGATGTCCGAGCGACTGATTTAAGGCAGCATAAACGAGATGAACTTGGTCTCGAGGTACTCCTCCATGCCCCAGTGCCCGCCCTCTCGGCCGAGGCCGGAGTTCTTGTAGCCGCCAAAGGGCAGGTTGGAACCCATCGCGCTGGGAACGGGGTCGTTGACGCCCACGATGCCGTACTCGAGGGCCTCCGCGACGCGGAAAGCACGGGAGAGGTCCTTGGTCCACACGTAAGCCGCGAGCCCGTAGTCGGTGTTGTTGGCCCAGGCAATGGCCTGCTCCTCGTCCTCGAAGGGCATCAGCGGGGCTACCGGGCCGAAGGTCTCTTCCTCGAGCACCCGCATGCCGGGCTGGATGCCGGTGAGCACGGTGGGGGCGTAGAGCAGACCACCCAGCGACTTTCCGCCCGTCCTGACCGTGGCCCCCTTGCTCACCGCGTCCTCGACGTGCGACATCACCTTGTCCAGGCCCTGCTGCTCGACCAACGGGCCCACGTTGGTGCTGGCGTCCAGGGGATCGCCCACCTTGAGCTTTTCCACCGACTGGGCCAGCGCCTCGGCGTAGTCGGCCTCGAGCTTCCGGTGGACGTAAATCCGGTTGGTGGTCACGCAGGTCTGACCCGCGTTGCGGTACTTGGAGAGCATGGTGAAGGCCACCGCCTTCTCGATGTCGGCATCCTCAAAGATGATGAAGGGGGCGTTGCCGCCGAGCTCGAGGCTGACCCGCTTTATGGTCTCAGCCCCCTGGCGGTAGAGGATTTTGCCCACCGGGGTCGAGCCGGTGAAGGTGATCTTGCGGATACGCATGTCCTCCATCAACACCTTGGAGACCGGCACCGGGTCGAGGGCGGGCAGCACCTGGAGCGTCCCCGCAGGCCCGCCGGCCTCCTCCCAGAGCTTGGCCATGTACAGCGCGCACAGCGGGGTCTGCTCGGCGGGCTTGATGACGATGGTGCAGCCCGCCGCCAGCGCGGGCGCGGCCTTGCGGGTGATCATGGAGGTCGGGAAGTTCCAGGGGGTCACCGCGTAGACCGGCCCCACCGGCTCGTAGACGGCCATCTGGCGCTTGTTGGGGAAGCGCGAGTGGATCAGCTCGCCGGTCACCCGGGTAGCCTCCTCGGCGCACCATTCGACGAAGGAGGCCGCGTAGAGCACCTCGCCCTTGGCCTCGGTGATGGGCTTGCCCATCTCGAGCGCGGTCAGCCTGCCCAGTTCCTCCTGGTGGGCGATCAGCAGGTCGTTCCACTTGCGCAGCACCTTGCCCCGCTCGAAGCCGCTGAGCTTCTTCCATTCCCGGAAGGCCGCCACTGCAGCGTCCGCTGCTATCCTGGCCTCGGCCTCGCCGCAGTCGGCCACCTCGGCCACCAGCGAGCCGTCATAGGGGCTCTTGACCGCGAAGGTCTTGGGGGTCTTGCGCCACTCGCCCGCCACGAAGGCGTTGGAAGGGAAGTCGAACTCTTTGACCATTTTTCGCACCTCAACTCCCAAAGAATACTCCTCGACCCCCAAATTGTAGCTAGGGCCAGGGTTGCAATTGCCCTCGAGCCTCCCCGCCCCACCCCTTAGAGTTAAGCCATGGACTTGCTGACCCAGGACTGGTTCATCCTGCAAGACCCCGCCGCTCCGGGGGAACATATCGTGATGGAGTCGGTGGGGCTGAAGCTCTCGCCGATGTGGACGAGCGGGCTCGAGGCCGAGCTGTTTGCTGGCAACCCCGCCGCCCAGGGGATGCTGGTGCAGAAGTTGGACACGCCGACCCTCAAGGAGTCCTACCTGCTGGCCCTGGGGATGCTGGGGGTGGAGCGGGTGCTGGTGGGCTACCAGGTGGGGATGCCGGACGCCCAGGGGATGGACCTCGAGACCGCCCTGCGCCTGATCCGCAGACAGCTCGAGCCGCTGGGGCCGAGTTAAGCCGTGAACCGGCCAGAAACACAGCGTCCGCCCAGAAACCCCGCGTATACTCATCTGCGGAGGTCATACATGAGAAAACTCCTGGTCTTGCTGGTGCTGATGCTCACGCCCGCCCTCGCCCAGAGCCTTCAGGTCACGGCCGGCAGCCCCTTTGGTCTGAGTGCGGGGGTCAGGATCGGTTTGGTGCCCTTTCTGCTCGACGGCCGGGTCTACGCGGGCGTCAACTTCCTGACCGGTGGCTCGAGTGCCTTCGGGGCCGGGGTGGACGCTCTGGCCAAGATTCCCCTGACCGACGTGTACGCGGGCGCAGGGCTGTTCTACACGACCGGCCCCAGCCTGGCCCTGATCAGCAATGGCGGCCCGGCCGGCGGGCTGGGGGCCAGGGGCGTGATCGGCACCTACCTCAACGTGGGCATCCCGCTGCTGCCGATCGGCATCTTCATCGAAGGCCACCCCATGTACTACTTCGGCTCTCAGAGCTTCGGCTTGGGCGGGGCCATCGGGGTGAACATCGGGTTTTGAGGCCGGTGGGTGAAACGAAGCCCGCCCTACGGGGCGGGCTTTTTTGTGCTGGAGCAGATTAGCCACTGAATGGTTCGGATGCAAGGCCTTGCGTCGCTGCGGGTGGCGATGGTTGGAGCGCCCTTTCCTCGAGCCCAACCCTCATTCACACCCGGATGTTCACCCGCGCACCCTTCTCGAAGAGGTGGATCGAGTCGATGAACCGCACGACCTGGGTCGAATGGCCCATCACGATGGAGTGGGTCCTGGCCCCGCCGCCGAAGTAGCGCACCCCCTCAAGCAGCTCCCCGTGGGTTATTCCCGTCGCAGCGAAGACCATCTGCTTGCCGGGGGCCAGTTCGTGGGTCTTGTATATCTTGTCGGCGCTGCCCCCCATGGCGACCAAGCGCTCCTTCTGGGCATCGTCCTCGGGCAAAAAGCGGCCCTGAATCTCCCCGCCCATGCACTTGAGCGCGGCGGCGGCCAGCACGCCCTCGGGCGCCCCGCCGCTGCCCATCATGGCGTGGGCCCCGGTGCCGCGGATGGCCACCGCCACCGCCGCCACCACGTCGCCGTCGGTGATCAGCTTGACCCTGGCCCCGGCCTGGCGCACCTCCTTGATCAGCTTTTCGTGGCGCGGGCGGTCCAGGATCACCACCACCAGGTCGTCGACCTTGCGCTCGAGGCTGTCGGCGATGATGCGCAGGTTGGCCTCCACGGGGAAGTTCAGGCTGACCTTCCCGGCCGCCGGCGGCCCCACCACCAGCTTCTGCATGTACATGTCGGGGGCGTGGAACAGCCCGCCCTGCTCGCTGATGGCGATCACCGTGATGGCGTTGGGCAGACCCTTAGCGGTGATGTTGGTGCCCTCCACCGGGTCTACGGCGATATCCACCTCCGGGCCGCCCTGCCCCAGCCGCTCGCCGATGTAGAGCATGGGGGCCTCGTCCATCTCGCCCTCGCCGATCACCACCGTGCCGGAGATAGGCAGCTCGCCCAGCACCTGCCGCATGGCCTCGGTGCCCACCCCGTCCACCTCGTCCTTCTTCCCCATTCCGGCCAGCCTCGAGGCCGCCAAGGCCGCCTGCTCGGTCACGCGGGCCACCTCGAGCACCAACAGACGCTCTATGTCCATGCCTGAGCTTATCAAGGATCGGACCCCAGACACGTTTGGGAGGGCTTCCAAGGAGGTTTGGTGTAGCTAGTCCGAGACGCCGTGTAAGGGTACACCCTTCCAGACAGCAAAGCAGACTATCGCGATTAACTTGTGCAGAACAGCTCGCTACCGAGTATCAAGCTTAAGCGTCATCAGTTCCAATAGCTCAGCCTATGCCACTTACAGCTCCCCTAGAGAATGGGAAGCATCATCGAAGTAAATACAGCTTCGGTGAATAAAGCTTGAATCGCTGCGTTTTGTCAGACTAAAGAGTGCCGGCAGCTCGTCATCCTCGAGGCTATCCACTAGAATCGGCTGGTCTTTAGCTTTGCTGCTTTGTCCAACGCCAAAATCGCAGGTCACCAGGCCATTAAGACGGCTTGTGGCGGCCCCACAGGACCTTGGCCAGTTCATGGGGCGAGACGCCTCGCTCGGCCAGGGTGAAGAGCAGGTGGAACAGCAGGTCCGAGGCCTCCCACTTGAGTTCCTCCGCGTCGTTGTTCTTGGCCGCGATGATGACCTCCCCAGCCTCCTCGCCCACCTTCTTGAGCACGCGGTCTAGGCCGCCCTGGTGCATCTTGGCCACGTAGGAGCCCTCGGGCAACTCCTTGATCCGCTGCTGGATGGTGCGGTAGACCCGCTCGAGGACCTCGCCCAGCGGTGGATGATCGGGAGCTTCGGTGACGGGGTTATGGAAGCAGGTCTCAGCCCCGGTGTGGCAGGCCGGGCCGTTGGGGATGACTTTGTAGAGCACGGCGTCTTGGTCGCAGTCGAGGACGACCTCCGTCACTTCCTGGGTGTGCCCCGAAGTCAGACCTTTCACCCAGAGTTCGTTCCTCGAGCGGCTCCAGAAGGTACTCCGGCGGGTGGCAAGGGTCTGCTGGATCGCCTCTTTGTTGGCGTATGCCAGCGTCAGCACCTGCCCCGTCTGCGCGTCCTGCACGATCACGGGAACCAGCCCGCTGGCGTCGAATTTGACATCCGCTACATTCATCGAGCTACAGCTTATAGCCGATAGCGGATAGCTGAAAGCCTTTGCTTTCCTCTTTCCTCGCTGTATACATCTGCCGCCCGCTACCCGTCGCCCGCCTCGAGCCGCATCGGAATCCCCCGCCCGGCCAGGTACGCCTTCAGCTCCGGAACAGGAATCTCCCCGAAGTGGAAGACGCTGGCGGCCAGCGCGGCGTCGGCGATTCCGGGCTGCAAAACTTCGGCGAAGTGTTCCTTGGTGCCCGCGCCGCCCGAGGCGATGACCGGGATGCCCACCGCGGCCGAGACCGCCCGGCACAGTTCCACATCAAAACCCGCCTTGGTGCCGTCGGTGTCCATGCTGGTCAGAAGGATCTCCCCCGCGCCCAGCTCGGCCCCTCGCACCGCCCACCCCACCGCATCGAGGCCGGTGGAGGTGCGGCCCCCGGCCACGTAGACCTCCCAGCCGCTGCCCGACTTTCGGGCGTCAATCGCCAGCACCACCGCCTGGTTGCCGAAGTGGTCGGAGAGTTCCTGGATCAGCTCGGGCCGCCGCACCGCCGCCGAGTTGACCGAAACCTTGTCCGCGCCCGCCAGCAGCAGCCCCCTGGCGTCCTGCAAGCTGCGAATCCCGCCCCCCACCGTGAAAGGAATAAACACCTGCTCGGCGACCTGGGTGGCGATTTCAACCATCGTCCCGCGCCCCTCATGGGTGGCAGTGATGTCGAGGAAAACCAGTTCGTCCGCCCCGGCGCGGTTGTAGGCCTTGGCCGACTCCACCGGGTCGCCTGCGTCCCGAAGGTTGACGAAGTTGATGCCCTTGACCACGCGGCCCGCGTGAACGTCGAGGCAGGGGATGATCCGCTTGGCTAACACCCTGTGATTGTCGAGAGTCGGGGCTCGAGAGTCAAGGGCGAATTGAATCTTAATCCACAAACTTCTAGAGTGTTGGTATGCGCGGGTCAATCTGGCTGCTGACCCTCCTCACGCTGGCGGTGGGGGTCTGGGTGTTGCTAAATCGCCCGATGCCCAGCGCCCCGGCGGTGAGCGGCTCGAAGGCCGCCAGCCTGGTTGAAATGGCCGTGCCACCCGCCCAACCCGCCGAGCCCCGCTGCCTAACTGCGCCCGACGCTCAGGTCGTCGCCGCGCCGGCTATTCCGGCCAGTCTGCCAGGCCGGGTGGGGCTGTACGTGGCCCGGCTCGAGGCGGGGCAAAAAGAGTTCCGGCCCTCGAGGGTGGTGCAGATTCGCCCCGCCGAGGTCTTCCCGCTGGCCTCCAACTACAAGACCGCGGTCTGGCTCGAGACGATGCGCCAAGTGGACCAAAGCCAGATAAAGCTGGGCGAAAAGTTCGTGGTGACCAGGGCCAACCAGTCGCTGGGCGACTACCCCTACGACCACTCCGACGTCGAGACCCTGGCCCTGCGGATGATCATGTGGTCGGACAACACCGCCACCGACATCCTGCACACCCGCGTGGGCATCGGTGGCCTGCAAGCCCTGGCCGACCGGCAGCGGCTCTGCAACACCCGCCTGTTGCTGCCCACCAAGGCCTGGTGGGTAGCCCAGGCCGGGCTGGGTGGGCCGGACTTCCCCAAGGACGCGCTGATCGGCTCGAGCACCCGCTTTGCCGGGGCCAGTCCGGAGGAGCGCCTGAAGATGGCCCAGCGCCTCTACATCGCCGCCGAGGGGGTCAGCGCCGACCGGCTCAACGCGGCCCTGCGGCCCTACTTCGAGAGCCGCCAGTGGAAGCGCTTTGCCCAGATCGACCGCAACCTGCAAAACACCAGCACGCCCCTCGAGTGGGCACATTACCTGTGGGCGGCCTTCGAGCAGAACGACCTCTCCCCCGCCAGCGACGCCCTCTTCCGCAAGGTCATGGCCAAGGGCTACGGCTACCGCCGCCTAGCGGTGAGGTACGCCCGCTTCGGCGGCAAGTCCGGCAACACCGCCGGGGTGCTGGGCTTCACCGGGTATCTCGAGGCCGAAGACGGCACCCGCTTCGTCTACGTCTTCCTCAGCGACGAGGTGCCCGAAATCTACACCCTCTACTTCGAGCGCCCCGCTTTCACGCTGATTAACCGGGCCTTGCTGGCGCTGGGCGCAACGCCGAAGTGAATTAAGCTCCCTCCCCCACAAGGGGGGAGGGATTCTTGTCTTGCGATAAATGGCTGAGAAGCTGGGGTTACTGGCAGACGTCGAAGCCCCGGGGCACCTCCTGCTCGGTGGTGTCGGCGTCAATCGAGAGCAGGAAGGCGATCAGGTCTTTCTTCTGCTGGTCCACGTCGCCAGTGGTGAGAAAGACTGGGTTGGCAGCGTGGAGGTGCTGCTCCCACTTGGGGTCGCCCAGGAGTTCGTCGAGGGTTGCGGCCTGGCCGTGGTGGAGGTACGGCGCGCCCAGCGCGAGGCCGTACAGCGAGGGCACGTTGTAGCCACCGCGCCCCTGGGCCCGGGTGTTGTCGGCTTTCTTCTCGAGGGCGTCGGTGGCCTCTTTGTTGCCGGGAATCCCGAACGTCCCCACATTGCGCAGCACGCAGGCCACCTGCTTGGGGCCGACCGCGGCGGGCTCGGCGGGGCCGGTGGTGGTGTCCGCGACCGGCGGCTGGTTGGCAATCTGCAAGGTGTGGAAGTTCCAGGTGGGGGCGAAGGGCGGGACCGGGGCCTTGAAGGGGGCCTTGGCGAGGTCGGCGTTGGTCTGGCTCGAGGGCTGGAAATTAAGGCGGGAAATGGTCCAGCCCGCGCCGCCGTGGCAGGCCACGCAACCGCCGTTGTTCTCTCGCCCGCTGGGCATCCCGAAGAGCTTGGCCCCCCGCGCTACCGAGGCCGCGTCCAGGGTCTGAAGGCCCTTGGGCGGGCGGATGGTCTTGACGAACTCGTTGATCTCGTCCCAGTCCTTGGTGCAGCTCGGCTTGGCCTCGTCTTGGGTCTCCTTGACCGGCTTGTCGAGGTTGCCGCCGAGGTCGAGGCGGCGCTCCTCGTTGGGATCGCCGCAACCGTCGGTGGTGACGGCCCCCAGGCCGCCAGAGGTGTCGCGGGTGTTGCGCTCGAAGTCGTGCATCTCGTCGAAGACACCCGACCAGTTGAAGATGCGCTGCTTCTGCCGCCCGCGCCCGTGACTGAAGCTGCCGCTCATGTCGGTGGTCTGGCGCGGCCCGGTGCCAAACGACCAGGTGATGTTGTCGGAGAGGCCGTCGGGGTGACAGCTCCCGCAGCTCGACCAGGCTTCCTTCGACCAGCGGCCACGACCGGTGAAGTAGAAGCGGCGGCCCTTGTTGACCTCGAGGTCACGGCCCGTGGGGGGGTCGCTGGAGGCCACCACTTTTTCCAAGGCCTGCTTGGACAAGTCCACCACCGCCAGGTTGCGCGACACCCAGCAGTTCACATACGCCACCGGGCCGTTGTTGGCGGTGACCATCCCGATGGGGTTCTGACAGGCGGGCCTGCCGTTCTGCACGCCCAACTCGATCTGCACGTTGAACTGCGAGCCGACGCTGGTGCCCCGGGTGGCATCAAACACCACCCGCTGCATCACGTCGGCCCCCCTCGAGACGGTGTAGGCCACACTCGAGGTGCCGATGAAGTCGATGTCCACCAGGTCGGCCAGGAAGTTGCGCGGCTTGTCGGCGGGTATGGCCTCGGCAACCTTCTTTGCAAGGTTGACGGTGCCGGTGTTGCCGGTGTCCTCGCTGGCCGTGGCCAGGTTGCCCACATAGACCACCGGGAATACGTTGCCGTTGAAGCGCGGCGGGCCTTTGGGTGAGGCCGAGACCGAGGTGACGTAGATCTTGCCGCCCTGCACCGCCGCCGAGAAGAACTGGTTGGGCGAGGTCTTGACGGTCCCAGCGTTGGTGCCCTCGGGCACGAAGCCGCTGTCGAGGGGCTTGAAGACGATGGGGCTTTGCGGTGAATTGTCGCTGCTTTTATAGATGCGCACCAGGCCCTCGCGGCCCTCGTCGAGCGACTCGGCTCCCCGGATGGGTCGGCCGAAAAACTCGGGAACCAGGATCAGCTCGTCGGCGTCGTCGCTGTCGCCGTCGTTGGTGACCACCACGGCGCGGGGGTTAGTGGGGCCGTCGATCGAGCCGATCACCCGCATCGAGGCGGTGTCCACGATGGCGATGCGGCCCTCGGCCCACTCGGCCACGTAGAGCCTCGAGCCCGTCGGCGAGAGCGCCAGGCCGGTCGGCTCCGAGCCGACCTTCACGGTGGCGGCGACCCTGGGGGTGCTGTTGATCCCGGCGACCCTGACCACGGTGGCCTCGGCGCGGTTGGCCACGAAGGCGGTCTGGCCGTCGGGGTGCATCACCACCGCCCAGGGCTCGAGGCCGGTCTTGAGCTTGGCCACGCGGCGATCGGTATCGGTGTTGAAGATGGAGAGCGAGTCGTCCTCGGGGTTGACCATCAGCACGAAGCGGTCGTCGGGGGTGATGGCGATGGTGCCGGACTTGGAGGCTTTCTTGAGCACGGCGGGGTTCTGCGCGGCGGAGTTTTGTAGCAGACCCAGCAGCCCGATGCCCAGGCCCGCGCTCACCAGCAGGCCGAGCGCCCAGTTGCGCTGCGCGGTCTTCATCGCGGAATCTCCGCGCAGGCGATAAAGCCGCCGATGCCCGCCGAGTCGTCGGGGCTGCGCTGGTGGTAGGCCACATAGATCTGGGCCGGGAGTTTGGCGAGTTCGATCTCGGCGTTGGTCGCGCCGGTTCCGCTGGCGTCGGTCGAAAGCACGGGCAGGGCCTGCGCCACCGGCCCCACGGCCGCGCAGGTTCCGACATGGATATGCCCCATGTGCCTGGTGCTACCCGAAATCCCAGTGATGAGGACGGCGAGCCGGGTCTTGCCGCCGCCGAGGTCGGTCAGGACGATCTGGCCCCCGGCCCTGCTGGCGCTGCCGTCGGCGAGGTTACCGGCGGGCTTGACCGCCGCCGTCTTGGGCGGGGCAGCCTGTGCGGCGGGCTGGCTGCCGCTGTTGTTGGGCACGCAGGCGGTGAGTAGGCCGATACCGAGAATGATCATCCAGCGCATAAAAACCTCCGTAGGTGGGTCTAGGGTCTAGCGTCTAGGGTCTAGAGTCAGGTGTCGGGAACAGCATCAAAGTCAAAAGATAAACCCCCACGAAATTGCCGCGCACAGCGAACAGATCGGCCGAGTGCCTCGAGCCCGCCGGTCAGACCGGAAGGCGCCCTCACCCCACCTGCCACGAGCTTATGGGGGTGGCGTAACCAAAGTGCAACACGGAAAACTCCGTCCGGAAAGCGAAAACAGGCTCTCGGCAAGTCTCGCAACACATCCTTCGGGCCGAACCGCTCATTGCTCCATCAGCCCTGTCGCCCAGACCTCCGCGCCGCGCACCTCGAGCCGTATCCCCCGCAGCGGCCGGGGGGCTGGCCCCGAGACCACACTGCCGTCTTCGGCCCGGTAGGTACTCTCGTGGCAGGGGCAGACCATCTGGTGGTTGGCGTCGGGAAGGGGGGTGATACAGCCCTGGTGGGTGCAGACCCGCAGGTGGGCCGCCAGGTAGAGGCTGGCGCCGCCCTGCTTGACTTCCAAGACCCGCCCTGCTTCTTTGGCGGGCTTGGGGATGCGAACCAGCACCGCCTTATCGACGCCGAAGTTGAACTCCACCGCATCCCAGTCCTTGGTCAGCCTGGCGAGTTCGACCACCTTGACCGCCTGGGCCTGGGCCGCAGGAAGACCAAGCATCAACCCCGCCGCCACCGCCTTAATCGCCGTTCGTCGCTTTATTGGGCCGTCCATACGCGCTCCCCTCGAGGGTTTCCCTCAAGGTGTAGCTTGGGCCAGCCCCGGTAACGTGGCGGTAACGTGTCGGAGGGTTGCGGCGAGCACCCGTCGCGTTTCCCACCATGACCTCCCTCGCGGCGGCAGGTAATGTACTCCGTAAGGCAAAAACCGCGCGCTTTAGCGCCGTAGGGAGTGTGCGAGGGAGCCGCTCCAGTGCGGCGGGTTTGCTGTGGGGGGGAGGTCAGCCGCCCTGCAGCGGCTGACGGCGGGCCACGCGGTCAGGGGTGACGGGCCAGGAAGTCCTGCCAGTGCTCGGGCAGGCGCTCGCCCACCTCGAGCATCCGTCGCCGGGCCTGCTCGTAGAGCGTGACCAGGGTCTTGGGGTTCTGGCCCTGCATGGCCCGGACCAAGATGACCAAGGCCTGGGTGTCGTAGGGGTCGGCCTCGAGCAGAATCTGGCCCAGGCGGGCGGCCTCTTTGGGCTGGCTCGAGGCCAGCGCCTGGGCCTTGTCGCGCAGGGTGCTGTAGAGCGAATCGGCGCTCAGCGAGGCGCTGTTCTGGCTCAGGCCGTGCATGTAAGTTCCGCGCCAAAGCCGGGTGTTGCCGGTGTTGAGGAAGGCTTCGGCGTCGGAGCTCACCGCACCGAGGGCGTAGCCGCCGGCGGTTCGCAGCACCACCTCGGCGCCCAGGCCCGAGCGCAACCGGTAGACCAACTGCTTGAGGGCGGAGACGGCCTTTTCCTCGCTCATCTCGGGGTAGAGGGCATCGTAGAGCTCGAGCGGCCCCACCTCGCCGCGACCGCTCAGGCGGGCCTCGAGCAGCAGCGCCAGCATCTCCTTGGCCTTGCGGTTGCGGTCGGAGATGGGCACACCGTTGAGCTGGATCTGTACTGCGCCCAGCACCTGCAGGTGTACTTCCGAGGAGGGGTCAAGCGGGACTTGGTCGGCGGGGAAGGCGTGCGCCACGGGAAAGTAGCGTCGCGCCACCTCGAGGCTGCTCAGCATCCCCTGCTGCCGCCAACGCTGGACGCGGCGATCGGCGGAGGCGCGGTCCTGGTTGAGGCGGTCTAGCTCGAGGGCCATCCGCTCTGGCGACGGCCCCAGGGGCTGGGGGCGCGCGCCGGCGAGGGCCTGCTCGAGGGCCGCCCTGGCCTCCGGCACCCGGCCCATCCGCTCCAGGGCCAGACCCTGCACCCAGTCGGCCCCGGCCACAAAGGCGGGCTGGTGGGTCTCCTCGGCCAAGCGCCGAAGTTCAGGGAGCGCGGCCAGGGCTTGTTCGGGGCGGCCGTGGAGGGCTTCGGCCCAGGCCGAGACGAACAGCCCCCCGGCCTCGAAGGTGGGGCTCTGGGCGGCTCTGGCGTACTGAAGCGACGCCCTGGCGTGGCGCAGGGCCAGCGCCGCGCCGTGCGGCGAGGCCCACTCGAGGTAGAGCCGCGCCGCGATGCGCCCGACCCAGGAGAGGTAAATCTTGTGGCCCAGCCGTTCCATCACCCCGAGCGCCTCCGTCACCGCGTCCTCGGCTTGGGCGAAGTGCCCCTGCTCCATCTGATAGAGGCCGTACTCGGCCAGGCGGAAGGCGTAGAGGCTGCCGTTGCCGCTCTCGGCAGGTCGGCGCAAGGCGGCTTGTATGTCGTCGGTGGCGGGGCCGGGCCGCTCGAGGGCGTTGCGGGCGTAGGCCCGCAGCTGCAGCGCCCCGTCGCGCAGTTCCTGGAAGCGGGCGCTGCCATCGTCGAGGGTTTCGAGGCGCTCCAAAAAGCGGGTGAATCCCGCCTCAGCCTCGGCGTATTGGCCCGCGAACTGGGGAATAAAACTCTGAAAATACAGCAGGTGGGCGTACTCGAAGGGGTCGGAGATGGGCTGGGCCAGCAACTCCTCGAACAAGGCCCGGGCCTCCTCGAGGCGGCGCAACTGCACCAAGCTGCGGGCGGCTAGGGCCCTGGCGTGGAAGCTGAAGTCGTCCGGGCGCTCCTCCCACAGGGTCAGTACCCCGATGTAGTCGTGGGCGTTGTGGCGCACCTGGATGAGGGTCTCGAGCCACTGCAGCCGGTCTTTCGGCAGGCCCCACAGCAGGGTTTCGGCCTCGGCCCCGCGCCCCAACCGCGAAAGCAGCACCGCCTTGAGCAAGGCGGCCTCGAGGTGCTGCTCCGGATCGCCCAGAGCCTGCTCGACCAGCTCGAGCGCACGGCTGAGGCTGTACTCCTGCATCTGCCGGGCGCTGCTCAGGGCCAGGGCGGCCCGCTCGCTGGCGGGGGTGTAGGCGATCTTTTGCGCCGTCCAGTGGGCGGCCCGGTGGGCATCGCTGAGCGCGATGGCCCGATCCAGCAAGGCCAGCGCCTCGCCGGGCTCGAGGCCCGACTCGGGCAAGAACTCCAAAGCTTGCTGGGGCTGCTCGGCCAGGGCCGCGATGGCGCTGCGGGCAAACGCCCGACGCTGTTGCGGCGGTAGTTCCTGGCAGGCCACCTCGCGGAACAGCGGGTGGACGAAGCCCTCTTCCTCCAAAACCCCGGCTTGCTCCAGGCGCCTATAGATCAGGGCCAGTTCCTCGGGGGACAGGGCCAGAATTTCGCCCAGCAGTCGGGGAGTGTAGGCCTGCCCCAGAAAGGCTCGAGCCTGCAAAACCCGCTGCTCCAGTGGCGACAGGAGGGCGGCGCTCAGGCTATGGGCGATCAGGGCCTCGACGCTGTCGGGCATCAGGTTGGTGGAGGGCTGGCGCCAGCGCCAGATCTTGCCGTCGCTCCACAAATAGCCCTCGCGGGCCAGGTGGCGGAAGTACTCGAGGGTAAATAGGGGGTTGCCCTGGGCCCGGGCATAAATCCAGCGGGTGGCCTCGAGCGGCAAGGGCAGGTGGGTTTGCTCCTCCAAAATCCGCTGGCAGGTCTCGAGGCCCAGCGGCCCCAGACGCACTGCCTCGAAGGGCTCCGGCGGGGCGGCCCGGCTGGTGGCCAACAGCGCCACTCCGTTGCTGCGCAGCACCGCCTCGGCCAGCTTCTGCCACAGCTCGAGACGCTCGGGGGAGGACTGGTGCAGGTCTTCGACCACCAGCACGAAAGGCGCCAAGCCCGAAAGCAGGGCAGCCAGGGCCGTGCTGGCCTGTTCTTGGCTTAGCTCGCCCCGCGCCAAGCGCTCGAGGCTGCGCTCGGCCCAGACCGCCAGCCTGGGCGGCTTGGGCAAGACCGATAGCAGGGCCCCATAGGCCGCGTCGGCCTCCAAGACCGCACTGCGGCAGGCCAGGTTTTGCAGGGTCTGCCCTACCGCCCAGGTCTTGCCAATCCCCGACTCGCCCCAGGCCGCCAGCGCCACCCCGCGCCGCCTCGAGAGCACGCCCCCCAAGCGCTGCGCCAAGTAATCCGATAACGATTCGCCTGAAGGTACCATCATGGCTTGCTCCGCCCTAGCAACCCGCGATAATCGCTTATTGTACTTCTGCCCGTAATGCAAACACAATTCGAGAATAGGTCTGGACATACCCCGACGCCCGGACCGCCCCCCTTGCCCGCCCCTCCCCATGCGCCGGAGCCCCGCCCACGGAAGGCTGCCTGGAGCGCCCCGCGCAGGACGTCGGCAAAGGCCCGGAAGCCCGGGAGCGGGCGGTTCGCGGGCGTATTTGCGGGGTCCGGGGGCAGGAGCGGCACCAAAGCGGCGCCAGTTGTGTTGCGCCCAGGAGCGGTTCCCACGCATACTCCCTACGGCGCTAAAGCGGGCGGTTTTTGCTGTAGGGCGGTTCCCACGAACACTCGGTAGGGCGGTTTTTGCTGGACCAAGTGCACCACTCCGCTGATTCTGTTGGCGAACTCCAAATCTGGGCGATAAAGCGAGGATTGAGATACCGATGAAGACACGACTTCTCGAGTTGCACCCCAACTTCGCCAACAGAATCTCCGCTTTAGCGCACGCTTTAGCGCCCGCTTTAGCGCAGCACCGTGGGCGGAGTATGGGTGGGAAACACGAGGGGGCTTTGGGTGGCCGTACCTGGTGGCCCGGTCTTTATGCAGACCCCAAGACAGACTCGAGGAGGTCATGTCGAAGGCCGTTCGAACCTCGAGGTTCGAACGGCCCCAAACTGGATGCAACCGAAGCGCCGGCTACTCCGACTCGCGCTTGCGCTTCATAAAGTCGTCCTTGTTCTCCTGCCGCGCGCGGGCTATCGCCAACGCGTCCTCGGGCACGTCCTTGTTGATGCCGCTGCCGCCCGCCACGAAGGCCCCGTCCCCGATGGTGATGGGGGGAATCAGGGTCGAGTTGGAGCCGATGAACACACCCCGCCCGATCACGGTCTTGTGCTTGCGCTTGCCGTCGAAGTTGGCGGTGATGGTTCCGGCGCCGATGTTGGAGTCCTCCCCGATCTCGGCGTCGCCCAGGTACGAGACGTGCCCGGCCTTGACACCCCTCTTCAGGCGGGTGTTCTTGATCTCCACGAAGTTGCCGATGTGGACGCCCTCCTCCACCACCGTCCCAGCCCGCAACCGCGCAAACGGCCCCGCGTCGGAGCCCGCACCCAGGTGGGCGCTCTCGAGCACGCTGTGGCTCTTGACCCTGGCCCCCGCCTCGACCACCGCGTCGGTGAGGACGCTGTACGCCCCTACCTCGGCACCCTCGGCAATCTTGGTGCTGCCGCGCAGAATCACCCCCGGCCAAAGGGTTACGTCGGCCTCGAGCTGCACTGTGGGCTCGATGTATACCGTTTCGGGCCGGATGATCCGCACGCCCTGGGCCATCCAGTGGGCACATAGCCTCGAGATCAAGACCTGCTCGACCTGGGCCAGTTGCTGCCTCGAATTCACCCCCAGCAGTTCGCCGGGGTCGGTGGATTCGGTGGAGACCACCCGCTTACCGGCAGAGCGGTAGAGCTTTATGAGGTCGGGCAGGTAGTACTCCTTGGCAGCGTTGTTGTTGTCCACGGCCTCGAGCCTCTCCCAAACGGTGTGGTCGAAGCAGTAGACGCCGGGGTTGATCTCCCGGATGGCCCGCTGCTCGGGCGTGGCGTCCTTCTGCTCGACGTTGCGGACGATCTCGCCCTGCTCGTCGCGCAGAATCCGCCCGTACCCGCTGGGGTCATCGAGCTTCATGGTCAGCATCGCCATGCCCGCATCGCCAATGGCCTCGACTAAGCCGGTGAGGGTCTCTACCCTGGTTAGCGGCGTGTCCCCCTGCGTCACCACGACCGAGTTGGGGTAGCCGGCCAGGGCGGGCTTGGCCTGGGCCAGCGCGTGCGCGGTGCCGAGCTGCCGATCCTGGACAACGAACTCGAGGTTCTGGTATCCCGCGAAGGTCTTGCGCACCAGTTCGGCCCCATGGCCAATCACCACCACCACCTTCTCGGCCCCGCTGGCGAAGGCGGTGTCGATGCAGTAACCCACCAGGGGCTTGCCCATCAGCGGGTGCAGCACCTTGGGCAGCTTCGATTTCATGCGGGTTCCCAAACCCGCCGCGAGGATAACGACCGCGTGTGCCATAGCCTCTAGATTGTATAGGGCGGGCGGGGCGGAGGGTGGTTACGGGGAGGCGGGGGCCGGGGTGGCCCCCGCCTTTGCTGTGCACCTCCCTACTTCTTCCGCTCGCTACGCCCCGGCTTGGGCTCGGAACCGGAGGGCACCGGGACGCCGCCGTAGCCGAGCAGGGGGGGGTTCTCCCTCGGCCCCTTCTTCCAGGTCAGGACGAAGTAGGCGGCCACGATGATGAGCGGGATGGAGATGATCTGGGTGGCGGTGAAGAGGCCGATGCCGGCCTCGGTGTTGGTGTAGACCGGGACCCACAGGGGGTTGAGGCGGAAGGTCTCCTCGAGGCCTGCCCGGAAGAGCGAGTACCAAAGCACGAAATTCCAGAAGACGTAGCCGTAGGGCCGGTTCTGGCGCAGCCAGTAGAGGCACATCAGGAACAGCGCGATCCCGATCAGGATGCCGTAGAACTGGGTGAAGTGAACCGGGCCGCGCACGATGGCGTCGCTGGCGCACTTGGTGAACACCTCGCTGATGTCGTTAATGCCGGGGCAGACCCCAGGGAAGCCGCTGGCGGAGGCGGGCCAGGTGAAGCCAATGGGCCAGTTGGTCAGGCGGCCCACGGTGTCAGAGCCGTTCATGATGTTGCCCAGGCGGCCCAGCGCGATGGCGATCCCCACCCCCGGCGCGATGGCGTCGAAGTAGGCCAGGGCCGGGGCCTTGTAGCGGTAGAGCGCCCAGATGAAGGGCACCATCCCGAACAGCAGGCCGCCGTGAATCGAGATGCCGCCCTGCCAAATCTGGAAGATTTTCACCGGGTCGTTCACGAACTCCGAGGGGCTGGTGACCACGTAGAACAGCCGCGCCCCCACCACCCCCCAGATCACCGCCCAGAAGCCGATCTGCTCGAGCTGATCCGCATCCAAGCCCCAGCTCTTTACGATGCGCTTGGATATCTCAAAGGAGGCGAAAATGCCGATCACCATGAATAGGCCGTACCAGTAAATCTTCAGCGGCCCGAGTTCGATCATTACCGGATCCATATAAGCTCCTTCTTGGGTTTGGGGGTTGGGAGCTGGTCGACGCTGAGCTTCACGCTTAATGTTCGGCCCTCGACATTGCCCACACCCTTGGCCCTCAACGGTCAACCTTCAACTTTTTCTCTAACCGCTCGGGGGTGAACTTCCCCTCGAGCACCACCTTGCCGTCCAAGAGCAGCACCGGGACGCGGAAGGTGAACTGTTTTCTGAGGTCCTCGTCGGCGTCCACGTCCTGCCAGTTGTACTCCAGGCCGCTGGCGCGCAGCAGCGCCTCGGCCTCCTCGCAGAGGTGACAGCCCTTGCGGCTGACTAGGGCGTAGGCCATACCACACCACGGGGCGGGGCGCGAGAGTCTACCCAGCCTGCCACATTCGGCGAGGCCGCGGCGACCCAGAAGAGAACCGTCACCAGCAGGGCCAACACAAGGCCCAGGCCGGGGCTGTCGGGCACTAGGCCGAGGCCGGTCTGGGCCGGGAGCACCAGGCTTAAGGTCTCGAGGCTGTGCCCCTGGGTGGTCTGGCTGCTGCAAGAGGTCTCGTGGCAGACCCCCAAGACGATGTACTGAATCGTCTGGGTCACGACCTGGCGGGTCTCGGCGTTGCAGGTCAGCAGCACCAAGAGCAGCGGCAGGAGGCGCCAGTCGAAACGTCTCGAGGCCATCACGGGTTCAATATTACCACTGGCCTTTGTCTCCCTGGTTGGTATGTGGCTGCGGGCTTCGGGCCTCATCGAGCGGGCCGGGGGGACCAACAGGAACACCGGATGTTCACCAAAGAACTTGACATATTGTTGTATATGTACAACAATATGTATCAAGATGACTGCCAAGCGTAATACCAAGGAGAAGATGGTCATCTACAACCGCTTACCGGTGTTGCGGGCCGAGCGGGGGCTGAGTCGGCAGGAGTTGGCCGACGCGGTAGGGGTGAACTTCCAGACCGTGGGCTACCTCGAGCGCGGCGACTACACCCCCAGCCTCGAGCTGGCCTTCAAGCTCTCCGAGTACTTTGGCCTGCCCGTCGAAGCCATCTTCTCCAACCGCCCCTTCAAACCCCTAAGTGAGCAGATGTACAAGAAAACGGAGGTTCGATAATGATGAAAGCCCAAGATCTGCCCAAAGTTTATTTATCCAAAAACCTGCGTTGTGCCTTGGTGGGTCTGCAATACATCTTGCTTCCTATCTCGACTACCTTGATGCTCTCGACCCCCGCCAAGAGTTGGGACTGGATCATGCTGGTGGTGTTTGTCGTGGTTATGGCGGCCTCGATGTTTGTGCACACCACCCTGGCACTTTCTATTGGGAACATCTGTCAAGGTCGCCTCGATCGCCTGGACGAACGTGAGCGGACCATGCGCGATGCAACATTTGTGACGGCTTTTGAAATCGTCAAGGCAGTGCTCTCGGTAGCCTGGATTTACGGAGTGCTGGCCTTCTTTCTGGGCTGGTGGTTACCCCAAGGCCAGCAAATCTGGATACTGCTATGGATGTTCGCCATGATGGCCTACGGCTTACCGACCTCGGTTGCAGCCTTCACCATGCCCGAGACCCCTCGAGACAGCATCTAATCCTATCCCTGAGGAGACACCTGTGATTACCTTTCCGTTACAGCGCAAGCGTCGGCAACTGGTCGGGCTATGTTTTGGCAGTGCCATCATGACAGTTGTGCTAGGGCTGCTTAAGCTCCTTGTCCTCCCAGCAGCACTGGATTTGACCCTGAGCCTTCTGATCGTGCTCGGTCTTGTGGTCTCGTTCTTAGCCATGCTGCAACTCCTTCAAGGGCACAAGCTGGGCATTAGCGATGGCCCGGATGCCGAGTTGGACGAGCGCCAGTTGCAGGTTCGCAATCTCGCTTACCTCAATGCCTACCGTATTTTGGCGGCTTTGGTGGTACTGCTTCTGGCCGGGGCCTCGGTCTTCTGGGTCTATGTGCGCCAACTGCCCGACAGCATTGCCCTCACGTCCTTCTTCTGGCTGATCATCCTGACGGCTGTCGCCCTGCCCAACGCGCTGCTGGCCTGGCTCGAGCCCGACCCGGTGGGCGCATAGCCCGCCGAGGCCGGCGAACACCACGGCTACGTCGCCGGTGCAAGCACGGGCGCAACTCCTTAGCCGGCGTTTCGGGGCGGCATCTCGCAGATCAACCATTCGGACGCTTAGCCCTGAGTTTTTCGTGGCGAGTCTGCCAAGCCCGACTCCCGGCGCAGTCCGCCGGGAGAGCCCTCTGGAGGGCTCGGCAAACCCATCAGGGCCAGACCTATCCGACCTATCACTTGTCCGAGTCTTGCCGCCCCTGGATTTGCTTCCGGCGCCACTCGAGCAGCCCGAAGCTCACCGGCGCGACCAAGGCCAGCAGTGCAAGCGCCGGCCTTCCCTGCCAGACCGCAAAGCCCACGATAAGGGCGGAGAACACCCCCAACACCCACCACGGCCCGAACCTCACCACCGCCAGCCCCAATAGCCGCGCCCCGAACACCCCCAGCAGGGTGCCCACGAGCAGGAAGAGAACGGCCTCCATAAGGTCAGCGAACGGCAGCGGTCAGATAAACTCTACGCGTCTCACAGGGGAAATGCCAAACATCCCCACGCAGTACCCGGATTGCCTCTGTGCTCGCAGCAGAGCCGGGCGACACCGGTTTCGCCCATCCCACGAATGCACCCCGGCGCATATTAGCTAAACACTACCGTCTTATTCCCGTACACGATCACCCTGTCCTCGAGGTGCCACAACACCGCCCTCGCCAGCACGGTGCGCTCGAGGTCGCGGCCCAGGCGCACCAGCTCTTCTACGTCCTGGCGGTGCGAGACCCTGGCCACGTCCTGCTCGATGATGGGGCCTTCGTCGAGGTCACTGGTCACGTAGTGGGCGGTGGCCCCGATCAGCTTGACGCCCCGCGTGTAGGCCTGCCTGTACGGGTTCGCGCCGATGAAGGCGGGCAGGAAGGAGTGGTGAATGTTGATGATGCGGTGAGGGTAGTGGCCCACGAAGTTGGCGGTGAGGATCTGCATGTACCGCGCCAGCACCGCCAGGTCGGTCTTGCCCTCCATCAGCTCGAGGATTCTGGCCTCAGCCTCCTCCTTCTTATCCTTCTCGACCGGGACGTGGTGGTAGGGAATCCCGAAGCGCTCGACCTCGAGGCGCAGGTCGGGGTGGTTGGAGATGACCTGGGTGATATCGCAGGGCAGCTCGCCGTTGGCCGAGCGCCAGAGCAGCTCCAGGAGGGCGTGGTCGTACTTGGAGACCAGGATGGTCAGCTTCTTCCGGTAGGCCGCGTAGCTGATCTTCCAGGTCATTTCGAAGCGGGCCACCACCGAGGTGGCGAAGGACTTCTCAAGCAGCTCCCGCGAGATGTCCAGGTGTGGGGTCTGGAATTCCAGGCGCATGAAGAACAGCCCGCCCTCGGGGTCGGTGGAGTGCTGGTCGAGGGCAGTGATGTTGGCCCCGTGATTGAACAGGAAGCTCGAGACGGCGGCCACGATGCCGGGCCGATCGGGGCAGGTGATGAGCAGTCGGGCAGTGGTTTCGGTATGCATAGGCGGGAAACGGGGAACAGGGAACAGGACGGGCGGTCGGGTTTTTTCCCGGTGCCCTGTACCCCGGCCCTTAACCCAGCGGTATAGCCTAACATCCCGGCCCGCCGAAGGTACAATAGCCTGGATGAACTTCAAGACGACCGACCTGTGTGACGAGTACCTCGAGCACGAGCACCTCCAGGTGGCTGAGCCGGTCTTCCGGGATTTCGGGGGTGTGCGGCGCTTCTTTGGCGAAATTGTGACCCTCAAGGTGTTGCACGACAACGCCCTGATCCGCCAGACCCTGGAGGTCAAGGGCGGCGGGCACGTGCTGGTGGTGGACGGCGGCGGCTCAATCAAGCGGGCCCTGCTGGGTGACCAGTTGGCCGAGCTGGGGGCCAAGAACGGCTGGGCCGGGGTAATCATCAACGGGGCCATCCGCGACGCCGACGAGCTGGCTACCGTCCCCATCGGGGTCAAGGCCCTGGCCACCTGCCCGGTGCGCAGCGAGAAGAAGGGGCTCGGGCAGAACGACGTGCTGCTGCGCTTCGCCGGGATCACCTTCACCCCCGGACACTTTGTCTACGCCGACGCCGACGGCATCGTGGTATCGCCCAAGGTACTGCATTAGATCATAGTGAGATGCGAAACGCCCAACGTTCGGGCCCAATTCACCGGGGAACTACACTTTCTCGGACTGATTTGCGGCAACGTGTACTCATGCGAAACCTGGCCTTAGCTTCTCTTTGCTCATTCCTGCTTTCCCTTTCCTCCCTCGCGCTGGCCCACCAGCCCTTCTGGAACGCGGGTTCGCCCACACTGGCCCAGGCCTACCGGGTGCTCGAGCCCACCGTCTCCAAGGTGGTCACCGGCAACCTCGCGGCGGGCCAGTTGGCCTTCTACGCCTTCGAGGTGGCGGCGGGCTTCGTGCTGGACCTGGGAATTTTTGTGGGCGCGGCCTGCCCCAGCGGCTACGCCCCGCGCATGTGGCTGGTTGGAAAGTCCTTACCGAAGGCCCAGGCCCCCTTTGCGCTGCCCGAGGGCATGGGCGCTAAGGTCTTCGAGGGCGGCTGGCAGCCCTACCAGGGCCACGGCCTGGTGGCCCGTAAAGGGCCGGAGTTCCGCGAGCGGCTGGCAGGTGGTACCTACTACGTGGTGGTTGAGGCAGGGGGCGCGGCAGGCTACTACATGATCTCGCTGGGCGGCTCGGAAATCCCCGGCGGGACGGCGGAGGGGCGGGCGGCGCTGGGGCGGTTTAACCGGTGCGGGTAGGCCCGGGCAGAGGCAAGGAAGCAGGAAAAACCAGAAAAGCTCACAGCTGATCGCTTTGCACTGAAATGCGACCTCTGAGCGCTGTGGCCTTATCATTTTCTGGTGCGCCGCTACTACGTGTCGTTCCCCTCCCTCCAGCACCTCACCCTCGCAGGCGAGTTGCGCATCCCGACGACCGATAACCCGCTCCCGGCAGTGCTGATCGTGCACGGGTCGGCGGGGGTGGACTCGAGGGGGGCCTTCTATTCCGACGCGCTGAACAACGCAGGGATTGCCACCCTCCAGATCGACATGTGGACCGCCAGGGGGCTGAAGGGCGGGGTAGACGGCCGTCCGAAGAGTGCCCTCGAGACCCTGCCCGACGTGTACGGGGCGTTCAAGTACTTGGCGACCCGGGCCGAGATAGACCCCAGCCGCATTGGCATCATGGGCTTCTCCTGGGGCGGGGTCTGCTCGATGCTTACCGCTACCAAGTCCCACACCGAGCGCTACCTGGGCTCCCAGAGGTTCGCCGCCCACGCGCCTTTTTACCCGGTGTTCTGGCGCTACAACCGCGCCCCGGGGTTCGAGTTCCGCACGTTCACCGGCGCGCCAGTGCTGATCCAGGCGGGCCGCGCCGACGCCTACGACGACCCCGACGGCTGCGAGCAGTTGCTGGCGGACCTGCCGGAAGAGGCTCGAGGACACATCCGCGCCAGGGTTTACGACGGCGCGACCCACGGCTGGGACAGGCTACAGGAGGGGCCGATGCGGGCCTTCGACCCCAACGCGGGCAAGGGGCAGGGGGCCTGGGTGGACTTCACCCCAAACCCGCAGGTGGCGCGGCGCTCGAGGCGGGCCGTGGTCAACTTCTTCAGACAGGTGCTGTTGTGATCGAGGCGGTCTGCTTCGACCTTGACGGGACGCTCATCCACTATAGGGACGACTACAGCGCCTACGTGCAGCGCTTCGCCGAGCGGCTGGGGCTGGAGGGGCACCTCGAGGCTTTCCGGCAGGTCTACCCCCTCGAGCTGACCCGCGAGGGGCCGCAGAACTTCAGCGACGTGATCGCCCGCAGCCTGGCCGTGCTGGGCCTGGCGCGACCGAGGGGGCTCGAAGGGTTCTGCCAAGAAGCGGTGGCGGCCTACGCGGAGGGGGTTGAGTTGTTGCCGGGTGCTTTGGGGACGCTCGAGTACTTCTCCCGCTGGCCGCTGGCCCTTGTCACCAACGGCCCCGCCGACATGCAACGGGCTGCGGTTGAGAAGGTGGGGATCGCGGGCTATTTCAAAACCATCATGGTCTCGGCCGACCCGGACGTGGGCGTTCGTAAGCCCAACTCCGAAATCTTCCGTATAACCTGTGAGCGCCTGGGCGTGGAGCCCAGCAGGGTGCTGATGATCGGGGACAACCTCCTTCAAGACGTCCGGGGGGCTGAGGCGGCGGGGATGCAGGCTTTATGGATTCCGAAGAATTGATCTTTACCCTGAAAGTATGTCCATACGCCCCTACGTGTCTCGATAGTTGCAAAGCGAACTATCGCCCGCCAGCTCCCGCAGGGAATTGCGCCTCGGGTAGCCGCTCCGCAGCTATGGCGCACGCCACTCCGCCCTGGGAAGCCGCTCCGTGGCTATGGCGCACGCCACTCCGCCCTGGCAAGTATTTGCCGTATCCGCCGACTCCGCGCTTGTACCCCGACGCGATGTACATCCCGTGGCTACGGCAGGAACGACCAGCCGTTGCGGTACTTCATCAGCAGGGCCTTTTCGACCAGCACCTTGCCCCAGTCGCCCAGGATGTTGGGCAGCATCACCTGGAACTGCCTCGGCGGGTAGAGGTGATTGCCCAGAATCACCACCTCCTTGTTGCCGGCATCCATCACGCACACCGCAGGCATCGAGCCAAAGGACTTGCAGTGCAGGTTGTTCGGGTTGCCGTGGAGGATCTCGCCGATGTTGTGCGCGGCGGTCTTGGCCATCTCGTCGGTGGGGAAGCCGGTCTTGGGTACCCCGAAGGCCACGTCGCCCTTGAAGGGGTTGGGCACCTTGGCGGCCAGCCCGACCGCGAAGACGTTGGGGAAGCGGGGGCTCTGGTAGCCGTCGGAGACCTCCACGAAGCCCCTGGGGTCGGTCAGCCCGGCCGCCCTTTGCATCACCTCGACCCCCTGAAAGGGCGGCACCAGCATGGTGAAGCTCGAGGGGAGCACCTCGCCCGAGGCCAGCACCACCTCGCCCTCGCGCACCTCGGCGACGGCGGCGTTGGCGCGGAACTCAATCCCTAGCATCTTGAAGAACATCTTCAGCATGGCCTCGCCGCCGGTCATCCCACCAATGCCGAAGTGGCCCAGTGCGGGCTCGGGCGTGACCCAGGTGATGCTCACGCCCTTGCGCTTGCCGGCCTTGCGGAGCTGGTGCTCGAAGATAAAGAACCCCGCCGCAAGCGGACGGGGTATCGCGCCCGCCCTACGGCCCGAACAGTCTCGGCTGCTCGATCCGGTGTAGCTGTTTGTACTGCTGGCCCTGCTTCTTGACGTATTGCCCCACCGCCCGCTCGTTACCGTGCTTCCCCACCGTCATCGCGTAGTACCCGTCCGACCAGAACTCCCCGCCCCACAACTGCTTCCTCACCTGCGGCTGCGTCCGCAGTATCTCCCGCGCCGTCAGGCTCTTGATGACCGTCACTATGCGCGTCACGCTATACGTCGGCACCGACTGCACCAGGAAGTGCACGTGGTTCCTGTCCACCCCGATCTCTACGAACTCGATCTCGTACCGCCGCTCGATCTCCAAGCACACCTCCCGCAACTTCTCGTCCACCGCCTCGTCGAACACCGCCCGACGGTACTTCGCGGGAAACACCAAGTGGTATAGCAGCACGCTGACGTTGTGGCTCTTTCGGACACTGCGGCTCACCGCATCAGCTTATACACAGATGAACGCCGCAAGCGGCGGGGAATCGGACCCACCAAAGGAATTGAA
>JANRLD010000048.1:0-17233 GCA_033762915.1 Meiothermus sp.
GACACCTCGCTCGACCGCAACTACTTACGCCATGAGATTTTTCCCAAGCTGAAAAGCCGCTTCCCCCAGACCAACCTCTCCTTCGCCCGCTTTGCCGCCATCACCCAGCTCGACGACGAGGCCCTCGACCCGCTCTCCGCCAACCTGCTGCGCCGCGACGCCCGCTGGCCCTGCCCGGCCTACCGCATCGCCCCCCTGACCCTTGCCGCCCCGGCCCTGCGCCGCCGCGCCCTGCGGCAGATCTTGGAGGGGATCGGGCTGCGCCCCGAGGCCAAGTGGATCCTGTCCCTGGAAAAGGTGCTCACCGAGGAGGCCATCACCCTGCCCGGGGGCTGGATTGCCCGGCGGCGCGACGGCACCCTGTTCCTGATCCCGCCCGACCTCGAGCTGCCCGCCTGGCGCGACTCGCGGTTGCCCCAGCCGGGCGACTACCTCGACACCGGCGGGGGACGCAAGCGTTTCGTGGAGTTCATGGCCGAGCGCGGGGTGCCGCCCGAGCTGAAGCTGGCCTGGCCGGTACGGGCCTTGCAGAGCGAGGTGCGCGAGGTCTGGAACCTCTGGCCCGAGCCGCTGGACTCCCACTTCATGCGGATGGCCCTCGAGGAGGCCGAGCAGGCCGCAAGAAAGGGCGAGGTGCCGGTAGGGGCGGTGATCGCCTGGGACTCCAAGGTGCTCGCCCGCGCCCACAACCAGGTCGAGCAAAACCGCCTCTCCACCGCCCACGCCGAGTTCTTGGCCCTGACCCAGGCCTTCCACAAACGGGGAGAGAAGGTGCTGCCCGCCGCCACTGTCTACGTGACCTTGGAGCCCTGCCCGATGTGCTTCGGGGCGCTGCTAGAGGCACAAGTGCGGCGGGTGGTCTACGCGGTGGAGAACCTCAAGGCCGGCGCGGTGACGGTACACGGCCTGAAGGCGCCTTTTTCCTGGGAGGGCGGGTGGCTCGAGCGCGAGTCCAGCAAGCTGCTGCGGGAGTTTTTCGCGGCGCGGAGGGAGAAGGACAAACTCTCGAGTTCGGATCAGTGATAACGGACCACCGGCAGCCAGGTATCATGAGCCCGGTATGTTCGATGTGCTTATCGTCTCGGGCGGCAACGCCGAGGACTTGATTGGGGCCACACTAAGCGCCCATCTGGGCGGGCTGCGGCTGGCGGCCCTTCCCCTAGTGGGGGCCGGGAAGCGCTACGAGGGCGTGGCTGCACAGATCCTCGGGCCACGAACGGTCATGCCCTCGGGGGGGTTTCCATTCAACAGCCTGGACAACCTGGTGAACGACATGCGGGCGGGATTCCTGACTGAGACCTTCCGCCAGTTACTAGCCGCCCAGGCGGCGCGGCGCGAGGCGCGAGCCGTCGCAGCGGTGGGGGACGCATTCTCCCTGCTGATGGGCTGTGTAGCCTCGGGCTGGGGGCGACTTCCGCTATTCCACCTTCAGCCACAGATCTCGAGGTACTACTGGGGCGAGCGATCCACATGGGAACGCCTGCAACAGCCCAACCAGTTCGGGGCCGAAGACTATCTTTTCTACGAGCGATGGATGCACCAATGCGTGCGAGCGGTCTACGTGCGCGACAGGCTGAGCGAGGCCAGGGCGCGGCAACTAGGGATGCACAAAGCCCGCTTCGTGGGCGGGATGGCGATGGACACCCTGACGACCCCCGAGCGCGATCTGGGCCACCTGACCGACGGGCGGCCCGTGCTGGTGCTGCTTCCGGGCACCCGCGACGACGTACAGTTCAGCCTACCGATGATGCTTAAGAGCGCCGCCCTGCTGCCCCAGATGCAAGGTCTGGTGGCCTGGGCCGCCAACTTCGACAGGGTTCCGCTGCCCGAAGGGTGGCGGCTCGAGGTGCACTCGGAGCAGGACGCCTTCGCCACCAACGGCAGCACCCAGGTCTGGCTGCTGAGGCAAGCCTTCTCGGCGATTCTGGGGCTCGGCAAGGTGGCGGTCGGAACCGCCGGAACCGCCAACGAACAGGCTGCAGGGTCGGGCATCCCGGTAGTGGCCTTCCCCACCACCGGGCCGCAGTATCTTATGCCCAACGCACTACGACAAACCCGCCTGCTAGGGCTGGCACTAAAGCTGGTGGAAGCCCGGCCCGAGGTGATCGCCGCCGCTGTGCGGGAGCGCCTCGAAAACCTCGCCCTGAGGGCCGAGGCCCTAGCGGACGGCCTCGAGCGCAACGGCCCTAGGGGGGCGCTGCCCCAAATTGCCGCCGAAATCAAGGCGAGCCTGCTCTAGTCCCAACCGACTCGAGGGCCAATCTTTGTATTTGGGCGACCCAGTGTTCGATGCGGTGTTCTTGTACCACAGGTTGCAGGGCTTGCTGAAAACCTTGTCTGATGGCCGGGTTGCTCAAACTAAGGATGCGAGGCCAGATAGTTTGCGGGGTCTCGCTGCCGAAGGGAGCAATATTCATCACCAAGGGCTGTAGGGCGGGGGTTTGGGCAAACAGCTTGCCTAATCCAGTGGGGGTCACGAACGGCACTGCCCCCGCTGAGGCCGCCTCAAGCGATACATAACCAAAACCTTCATACCGGCTAGGCAGCAGCAAGAAATCCAACAGGCTATACAGGCCGTACAGTTCGGGGCGCTCGAGGCTGCCCAGCCACAGCACCTGCGGGTGCTGGAAGGGCGGCCAGGGGCGCATGGCGTAGATGCCGTCCGGCGAGGAGCGGATCACTAGCCCCGCCTCCGGGGGTATCTGCTGCGCCATCTGCTGGACGGCATCGGGGTTCTTGGTCACGTCCCAGCGGGCCACAAAGCCGCCCAGTAGGCCGAACCGGGCCTTGAACCGCGTCACCGAGTCCAGCGCTGCCGTGAACTGTGGGCTCTGGTAATCAACCCCATTGGGGATCAGCACCGGGTCAAGGCCGAAGTCTTGGCGCATCTCCGCAGCGTTGGCGTGGGAGACCGCGATCAGCCTGGCTCCCCGGCTCAGCAACTGGGCGAACTTGGCCTTGAGCAGGTGGTGAAAAACTTCGTCAACCGGCCTGCGCCAGTACCAGCCGTTGTTGCGGGCATAGGTACGGATCGAGTCGTGCGGGATAATCCACACCGCCCTGGCCCGATTCACCCAGGCGTCCGCCCACAACGCCACCGTTCCTTGGGAGCCGTTGAGGATCAGCAGGTCGCAGTCTTGGGGTCGGTAGGTGGGGAGCGCAAAGGAGACGGTGAATCCGACCGCCTCGAGGGCTTTAGCAAGTTTGCCGGCGTACACCTCGGCCCCGCCGTGGATGCTGCTCGGCAGATTGGCCCCGTAGATGGTAGCCTTCACCCGCCCATCCTACCGCCCGAGCAAACAGATAGTGCAGTATGTTAATGGCCTATGCGGGTGTTTTTCGACGCCACTCTTTTGGGTAGTGGCACGGGCATTGAGCGTTTTTCTCGAGAACTCTTATCGGCACTAAACGGTTTCGACCTCGACCTGACCGCTTTGGTCGCCCACCCCCAAATACAATTGCCCGAGACCGTCAAAAAGCTACCCATCTCCCGGTTCCCTCCAGACGACACCTACCGGGTGCTGTGGCAACAAACTCGGCAGCCGCAGCTGCTCCGACGACACCACGCCGATGTGTACTTCTCGCCCGCGCCGGAGGGCATGTTTTTTCCCAGCGTAAAGCAGATCATCAGTGTGCTGGATGTAATTCCCTTGCGCTACCCCACCAATCGGCAGAACACTTTTTTCTACCGCCGGCTGCTCCCCCTCCTGCTCAACCGCTGCGAAGCGGTGTTGACCATCTCAGAAAACACCCAGAGCGACATCCGCGCCCTGTTTCCCGGCTATCGAAAGGATATACAAGTAGCCTATCCAGGCTACACACATAGTTGCTTTTATCCACGCCCTGCGGAGGAACAAAAGGCAGTCCAGCGCAAGTACGGCCTCGAGGGCAGGCCCTTCATTTTGTTCCTGGGTGAAGCACGGCCTTACAAGAACATTTCCGGCATCATGGCGGCGTTCGCCCAGGCAGACTTGCCCACCTGCCGGTTGGTGGTAGCGGGCCGACTGGGCGAGCAGGAAGAGCCTTTGCGCCAAAAAATCTGTGAACTACAAATCGAAAACCAGACCGCGCTCCTGGGCTACGTGCCCGACGACGACCTAGCCGCGCTTTACTCGAGCTGCCAGATGTTCGTCTTTGCCTCGCTCTACGAGGGGTTCGGCATCCCCCCTCTCGAGGCCATGGCCTGCGGCGCGCCGGTCATCCTGTCCGACGCCGCCAGCCTGCCTGAGGTGGGGGGTGATGCGGTGATGTACGTCGACCCTCACAGGACAGACGCGATCTGCGAGGCAATTCGGCAGGTTGCCCATGACCCCAAGTTGCGCCATCACCTTGGGCAAAAGGGGCTGGCTCGAGCCAGCCATTTCAGCTATCACACCGCCGCCGAAAAGCTCTACCAGCTGATGAAAAAGGTCGGGGGTAGCCAATCTTGAGGCTGCTGCTGCTGTCAAAGACTTAGTATAGGTATATGCGCTGGCTCGAGAAGTTGCCCTGGAACCCTCAATCGCTGCCAGCCCTGCTGAGCCTAGCGCTGGTGATCGGGATGCTCGAGATGGTTAAGACGGCCCTGTTCGTGGTCTACCTGCCGCTCTCACGGGAATCACTAGGCATCGAATATGTAGCCATCGGGGTAGCCTGGACGATTCACACCCTGATTGCGTCCTTCAGCCGCCCCATCGGGGGCTGGATGGTGCAACGCTTCGGGCTGGGGCTGGTGGCGTTCGCGGCAGGACTGGCGGGAATAGCAACCATTGCGGTGATCACCCAGCACACCAACGTGTGGCTGTTCTGGGTTATGTGCGCCGTCTGGGGGCTGTTCATGTCGGCCATGCTGCCAGGGCTGTTCACCCTCTCGAGCCGTATCGCAGTAGTAGGGCGTGAGGGACGCGCCCTGGCCTACACCAACTTCCTTCTGATGCCCTGGGTGGGGTTGGGCTGGGTGTTGGGAACCTTCGTGACCAAGAACTTTGCAGAGGCAGCACTCGAGGCTCTCCTGATTACCCAGGCAGTAGCCACTATTCTGGCGCTAACCGCCTATAAAATCCGCGAGCCCATACCCACCGAGCGCTTCGAGTGGAGGCATCTCAGTCCGATCTTGATAATTGTTCCAGTGGCTTTTGCCCAGACCTTCGCGCCAGCCTTCTTGACTCTGACGGCCATCAAATATACCACCGTCACCTTGGGATTTTTCGAGTGGCAGCTCTACTTGGCAATCGGGCTTGCGGCAACAGTGGCCTTCGGGGGAACTGCCATAATTGGACGCATAGCCGACCGAGGCGATGCCCGTATCCCGCTGGTGGCGGGCTTATTGTTGATGGCCCTGGTCTTCGTATTGATCAGCAGGCAGCCTGAGTATGGGCAGTTTGTTCTGCTTCTGATCGTTGGCGGAATAGCTTACGCGACCTTTGTTCCGAGCTGGAACGCCATGCTGGTGCGCCTGATGCCGTTGGACAATCGGGCCACCATCTGGGGTGCCTTGATGGTGGTGGAGGGGATCGGGGACGCGACCGGCCCTACGGTTGGCACCCTGCTCTGGGACACTCTCGGCCCTGGCGGCCCCTTTATTGGAGCCGCAGTCATCTTCATCATCGTGGCCCTCTTCTACGCCCTGGTCTTCAACAAGCTGCTGGGTGACCGTAGCAAATCACCTGTCGAGCGGTAAACCGAGCGGTAAACCGAGCGGTAAACCAGGCAGCCTCGAGGCTACACCAACGGTGCGCTCAAGCTCACTCGCTTTTGTTACCCTCAGCGCCGCCCCGCCGCCCTGGCCTGCACCTCGAGGGCCACATGCAGCCCAAGTGAAACCGCCGGCTGCCCCTCGAGTACCCAGGCCGGCCGTTAACATTCGGCCCCTTCCAGCACCGACGCATTGCCCGGATTTGGTAGAGCGGTCTCGGGGATAGCACCGCCCAACAGCAGCCCCAGGTGGAGGGTGGTCTGTGGGTTTGTGCCGGGTCAGCAGCCTGTGCCGGTGCCTGGCGGTCCGGGTGTCTGCCAGCAGGATGACCCTGAACAGTGTACGGTCGCCCGGGCATCCGGGCAGCAGTCCCAGCTGCGCCCGGCCGGGGCTGTGCGGCAGGGCCCGGAAGGGCCCGAGGCCTGTGACCAAAACCCGCAAATTTCATTGCTTAACCGTTACAATCAGCGTGACAGGACCGCGTCGCCTCGCAGAAAGGGAATTCCCGACATGGATTTAGCCGTCATAACCGACTCCTCCAGCGACCTCAGCCCCGCCACCACCGACGACCTGGGGGTGGGACTGGTCAAGGCCCAGGTGGTGCGCCAGGGTCAGTTGCTGCGCGACTGGGATCAGATCTCGCCCATCGAGGTGTTGAGCGCCCAGGCCGAAGGCCTCGAGCTGCAGACCCAGCCCCCCGGCGTACAGGACTTCCTCGAGACCTACGAGGAGTACCTCCACCACTACGACCGCCTGATCTCGCTGCACCTCTCCTCCGATCTCTCGGTGAGCGTGGTGCGGGCCAGGATCGCCGCCGAGCAGATCGCCCCCCAGCGCGTCCATGTGGTGGACAGCCGCAGCGTGAGCATCGGGCTCTCGGCCCAGGTGGCGCGGGCAGTGGAGCTGATCCGGCTGGGTTGGGAGGAGGGCGCTATCCTGGGCGAACTCGAGCGCATCCAGCGCAGCGGGCTGCTGCTGTTCAGCGTGGCCGACGAGGTACACCTGATTCGCAGCGGGCGGGTGCCGCGCACTGTGCTGTCCGACCTCAGTGCCCCCCAGATGGCCCCAGTGCTGAGCGTGCAGGAGGGCCGGATTCAGCTCGCGCGGGTGGTGAAGCGGGAGGGGCTCGAGGCCAGCCTGGTCTCGCTCCTGGCCGAGCCCCTCAAGGGGCGGCTGTGCCGGGTCAGCTTCGGCCACACCAGCGCCAGCCCCGAGGCAGTCGAGCGCTTTAAGCAGCTCCTCGGCGAGAGCCCGCTCAACCTCGAGCGGGGGCGGGTGGTCCAGCTCGGCGCGGCGGTGACCACCCACCTGGGCGCGGGCGCGCTGGCCGTACACGCCTACCCGATGGTGGGCTAAGTCGCCCAACGGGTACAATCGGGCATGGAAAAACAGACCAAGGGCACCGGCCAGATTGACGCGTCCATCGTCGAAGATCTCGATGGCATCACCGTAATTCGCGGGGGCGGCGACCAGCGCGGCTGGAACGGCATCCTCTACAAGCAGGGGATGTCTGGAAAGAACGTCGGCTCAACCGGCGTGTCCATCAACGTCGCTACGGTGCCGCCCGGCGCGGTGGCCTACGCCCACATCCACGACGGCTTCGAGGTGATGCTGTTCATCGTGCAAGGCAGGGTCAAGCACACCTACGGCGAGGGCCTGACCAAGGAAGTGATCAACCAGGCGGGCGACTTCATCTATATCAAGCCTGGCGTGCCACACGAGGTATTCAACATCGGCGACGAGCCCCTGATCGCCTTCGTGGCCCGCTCGGCCGCCGACGAGTGGGATAAGATTGTGAACTACCCGTCCCAGTTCCGCCCAGCAGAATAGACCACCCGCCATCACCACCCGCCATCGAGCCCCCGTTTAACGGGGGCTTTTTAGTGTCTCCATCGTTGCAATGCAAATGTCGCCCGCCAGCTCCCGCAGGGAATTTCGCCTCGGGTAGCCGCTCCGCGGCTATGGCGCACGCCACTCCGCCCCGGGTAGCCGCTCTGCGGCTATGGCGCACGCCACTCCGCCCTGGCACGTATTTGCCGCTTCCGCCGATTCTGCGCTTCTACCCTGGCGCAATTTAGCTGAGCGCGGGCGACCAGCGGCAGTTTTAACCCAAACAGCGCAACGAATGCCTAAAAAATCCGATACGTTACGCAAGGTGAATATGGTTAATCCCAAAGTGTTATAAAAATTCTGGACGTTTGTGCGAAAAATCGTTGACAATAAACCAGGGGGCTGTTAGTCTTGCCTGACTAGGGGAGGTGAGGGGTTGATGATGAATCTACGATTGATGGTTTTGCTGGGGTCGGTGCTGGGGGGTCTGGCGCTGGCCGAAGACCCTGAGTTGAGCGCGGCGGACACCGCGTGGATGCTGGTGGCCACTGGCTTGGTGTTGCTGATGACACCCGCACTGGCCTTCTTTTACGGCGGCTTGGTGCGCTCCAAGAACGCGCTCAACACCATGATGATGAGCTTTGCCGCACTGGGCTTCGTGGGGGTGGCCTGGGCGCTCCTGGGCTACAGCCTCTCGCTCTCCAACCCCGACGGCAACTTCATCGGCAACCTGAGTTACCTGTTCCTTAACAACGTCGGGCTGGCCAACAGCGGCGCGATCGTATCCATCACCATCCCACACGTGCTGTGGATGGCCTTCCAGGGCACCTTCTGCATCATCACCTGTGCGCTGGTCTCGGGCGCCATCGTGGAGCGGATGCGCTTCCCGGCCTTCCTGCTGTTCATGGTGCTGTGGAGCCTGTTCGTCTACGCCCCGCTGGCCAAGTGGGTGTGGGGCGGCGGCTTCCTGGCCGACCTGGGGGCCTGGGACTTCGCGGGCGGCACGGTGGTGCACATCAACGCCGGAATCGCGGCGGTGGTGGCGGCCTTGGTGCTCGGCCCGCGCAAGGACTTCGGGCGGCAGGCCATCCTGCCCCACAACGTGCCCTTCGTGCTGCTGGGTGCGGCCCTGCTGTGGTTCGGCTGGTTCGGTTTCAACGCGGGCTCGGCCTGGGGGGCCAGCCAGAGTGCCTCCATCGCCTTCGTCAACACCATGTTCGCTCCCGCCGCGACCCTGCTGGTCTGGGCCCTGATCGACCTGATCCGCACCGGCAAGGTGACGGCCGTGGGGATGGCTACCGCCATCGTGGTGGGCTTGGTGGTCATCACCCCCGCCGCCGGCTACGTGAGCGTGACCAGCGCCATCCTCATGGGGGCCATCGGGGCCTTCCCGAGCTACTTCGCCCTGCTGTGGCGGGCACGCAGCAAGATGGACGACTCCCTCGACGTGTTTGCCGGGCACGGCATCGGCGGCATGGTGGGCGCGGTTCTGACCGGGGTCTTCGGGCAGAAGGTCATCATGGGGGCCGAGGTGGGCTACTTCAACGGCCTGATCGCGGGTAACCCCCAGCAGGTGCTGATCCAGGCCTTCGCGGTGCTGATCGCAGTGGTCTTCAGCGGCGCGATGACCTTCGTCCTGCTCAAGCTGGTCGGGGCCATCACCCCGCTTAAGGCCAGCGCCAAGGACGAGGGTCTGGGCATGGACGTGACCCAGCACGGCGAGGAAGGCTACGGCAACGGCGAGGGCGCCATCCTGGTCAACACCGAGACCGTCGCCCCGGCAGGCAAGGCCCGCGCGGTGGGCGGCACCGATTAACCGAAGGAGGTGGGCGGCAGGATGCAGGAGGTAGGATAAACCAATCCCCTCCACCCCACCCCCACCGCCCTTCTTGGAGGTACGCATGAAACTCGTGGTAGCAGTTGTCCGACCTGACAAGATCAATGACGTGCTCGAGGCCCTCTTCAAGGCCGAGGTGCGCGGCCTGACCATCAGCCGGGTGCAGGGCCACGGGGGCGAGACCGAGCGGGTCGAGACCTACCGGGGCACCACCGTCAAGATGGAACTCTCGGAGAAGGTGCGCCTCGAGATCGGCGTCTCCGACCACTTCGTGGAGCCCACCATTAAGGCCATCCTTAAGGGTGCCCGCACCGGCGAGGGGGGCGACGGCAAAGTGTTCGTGCTGCCCGTCGAGAAGGTCTACCGCATCCGCACCGGCGAGGAAGACACCGCCGCCGTGACCCCGGTCTCCTAGAGCCCTCGCTTCCTCTTCAAGGCCCCTCGAGTTTGCGGCTCGAGGGGGTTTTTGTGGTATCACCCCCCTGGTAGGGCCCAAGATTGCTCGGATTCACTGCTGCACCCCGCAGGGTGTGGCGGGGTGCCTTTGACCCTTAATTGTCGATTGCAACATCTAGCCAACCTTTGGTCAGATTTTTGACAGTTGTACGTTTTTTCTCGTACACTTGGCGGCAGCCGTGGGGGTATAGCCCGAAACGGAACTTATGAGGCGGCAGTTTTCATCCCCTGGTGGCACAGGTCGGGGGAAAACTGGGGAGACTGGCTATGAACAGAGGCGTATCGGTTGGATTGGTCTTTGGGGTGGCGCTGGCCCAGGGGGAGATCAGCGCGGGCGACACCGCCTGGGTGCTGGTTTCAACGGCCCTGGTGCTGATGATGACCCCGGCGCTGGGGCTTTTTTATGCCGGGCTGGTGCGCTCCAAGAACACCCTCAACACCTTCATGATGAGCCTGGCCGCGATGGGCGTGGTCACGCTGGTCTGGGTGCTGATCGCGTACTCGCTGGCCTTCGCCCCTGGCAACAGCCTGGTCGGGGGGACTCAGCACGCCCTTCTGAGCGGTGTTGGGCTAGGGGCGCGTGAAGGTCTGGCGATCCCCGACCTGTTGTTCGTGGTCTTCCAGGCCAGCTTCTGCATCATCACCGCCGCGCTGATCTCGGGGGCGGTGGTGGAGCGGATGCGCTTCGCACCGTTCCTGGTCTTCATGGCCCTGTGGTCGGCCCTGATTTACGCCCCCCTGGCCCACTGGGTCTGGGGCGGCGGCTGGCTGCAAAAGCTGGGCGTGCTGGACTTCGCGGGCGGGGTGCCGGTGGAGATGGCCTCGGGCTTCTCGGCCCTGGCGGCGGCGCTGGTGCTGGGCGCGCGCAAGGACTACGGGCGGCAGGCCCTGCTGCCCCACAACGGCGTCTTCGCGCTGCTGGGGGCTGGGCTGCTGTGGTTCGGCTGGTTTGGCTTCAACGGCGGCAGTGCCCTGGCGGCAGGCGGCGCGGCGGCGCTGGCCTTCGCCAACACCCTGCTGGCCCCGGCGGCAACCCTGGTCGTGTGGATCATCCTGGACTTGGGCCGGGGCGGCAAGGCCACGGCGATTGGTGCGGCGACGGCGGTGGTGGTGGGGGCAGTGGCGATCACCCCGGCAGCGGGCTTCATCGGTCCGATGGCTGCGCTCCTGCTGGGCGGTGTGGCGGCGATTCCCAGCTACTTCTTCATTGCCTGGCGCACCCGCACCCGCCTAGACGAGTCGCTGGACGTGCTGGCCGCGCACGGCCTGGGCGGAGTGATGGGGATGCTGTTCATCGGCCTGTTCGCCCAGAAGGACTGGAACGGCTTGGCCGACGGGCTGCTGTTTGGCAACCCGGCCCAGTTGGGTTTGCAGGCCCTGGCGGTGCTGGCAGCGGTGACCTACAGCTTCGGCGGCACCTTCGTGCTGCTGAAAGTGCTCGAGACCCTCCTCCCCCTCCGCGCCACCCCCCGCGAGGAGGGAATGGGCATGGACGTGACCCAGCACGGCGAGGAAGCCTACACCAACGGCGAGGGTGCGATCCTGGTCAAGTCAGAGCCGGGCGCGGTGGGCAAGGCCAAGGCGGCTGCGGGCACCGACTAATCTCGGACGTGCGCTTTCGGGCGTCGCCTGCGCACCGACGGCAGTTCCCACGAATAGCCCGCGCGCGGTGGCCCGGATGTCGCCGGAAGAGTTGCTCGAAACTTGGTTGCCTTCCACACTGCTGCTGATAACCTCCCCGCTCGAGGTTCAGGGGTAACGCGTTCAGACCTTTGACAACTCAGCGGGTAAGGTCTTATCGTGTAGCTCACGTTACAAATGGCTCGAGGCCCCTTGTGCGGCTCGAGGCCAACTTATCGAAAGAGCGTTTGCCGATTCTGGTTTTTGGTCTGGTTACGGAGGCAGCTATGAAAAAGAGTTGGATGACTATCGGAGTAGTGGCGGTTGGCTTGGTGGCACTGGCGCAAACGCTGAATGCGCTGGTGGACGGGGCCAAGAGGGAAGGTCAGATCGTCTCCTACGGCTCGCCAGCCGACTGGGCCGGCTACGGTGCGATCTCGGAGATCATGACCAAGCGCTACGGGCTCAAGCACTCCGACACCGACATGTCCTCGGCGGAAGAGATCGCCAAGTGGGACGCAGAGAAGAACAACCCGGTCGCCGACGTGGGCGACATCGGCCTCCAGTTCGGCCCCATCGCCGAGGACCGCGGCGTGCTGCTGGCCTACAAGCACTCCAAGTGGAACGAGATCCCGGCCTGGGCCAAGGACGCCAACGGCCTCTACTCGGCCACCTACTACGGCACCATCGTCTTCGCCACCAACACCAAGATCGTCAAGAACCCGCCCAAAACCTGGAAGGACCTGCTCAAGCCAGAGTACAAAGGCCTGGTGGGCCTGTCCGACCCGCGCCGCGCCGCGCTGGGCCAGTACGCGGTGATCGCGGCCTCCTTCGCGGGCGGCGGCTCGGAGAACAACATCGCGCCGGGCATCAAGTTCTTCGCCGACCTCCAAAAGGCCGGCAACCTTAAGCCGGTGCAGCCCAGCAAGGACCTGCTGGCCAAGGGCGAGATCGGCGTCAACATCATGTGGGACTTCCAGGCCTTCCCCTGGAAGAAGGACCTGCCCGAGCTGAACATCCAGGTTCCGCAGGACGGCTCGACCTTCGGCCCTTACGCCACCGTAATCAACAAGTACACCCGCCGCCCCAACGCGGCCAAGCTCTGGATCGAGACGGTGCTCTCCGACGAAGGCCAGATCGCCTTCGCCAAGGCCGGGGCGCGCCCCATCCGCAAGGTCAAGCTGCCCAAGGACGTGGAGGACGGCCTGCTGCCCGAGGCCCAGTACGACGCCGCCAAGCCCATCACCAACTGGCGCAACATGGAGAACATCTCCAAGGGCATCGGCGAGAAGTGGGCCACCGACGTTCTGGGCCAATAACAGCTCTTGGGTTAACACCGCTTTGGGGGCGCACGTCGCCCCCAAAGCGCTATCGGAGGTGGGCTTGAGGTCAGGTCTGGGTCTTCGCTGGGCCAGCGTGGGAATCGCCCTGCTGTTCGTGGGGTTCCTGGTGATGTTCGAGCTGCTGCCCGGGGTACTGCTGGTCAAGGCCTTCTGGGTGGACGGGAGGCTGAGCCTCGAGCCCTGGGCCGAGGCCACCAAGCCGCTCTACCTGCGTGCACTGCGCAACTCGCTCCAGCTCAGCTTCTGGAGCGCGCTGCAGGGGGGGGTGCTGGGCATCCTCACCGCCTGGGCGCTTTGGTCGTCGAGCCGCCCGGCGGTGCGGGGCTTCGTGACCGGGCTCTCGGGGATCGCGGCCAACTTCACCGGGCCGCCGCTGGCCTTCGCCTTCATCATCGTCTTCGGCACCAGCGGCCTGTTCAACCTGGTCTTCAAGAGCGTGGGCCTGCCCCCGGTGGACATCTACGGCCGCGACGGGCTCTACTGGGTCTACTTGTACTTCCAGTGGCCGCTGATGACGGTGCTGATGCTGCCGGCCTTCGCGGCCATCCAGCGCGAGTGGCTCGAGGCGGCGCGGGGGATGGGCAGCAGCGTTTTGGGCTTCTGGTGGCGGGTGGGCCTGCCGGTGCTGCTGCCCTCGATCCTGGGCTCTTTCGCGCTCCTGTTCGCCAACGCCTTCGGGGCTTACGCCACCGTCTACGCCCTGACCCAAGGGGCGCGCAACCTGCTGCCGATCCAGATCGGCTTCCAGGTCAACGGCGACGTGGGCTACAACCCGGCGGTGGCGGCGGCCCTGGCGCTGATGATGGCGGCGGTGCTGGGGGCCTGCCTGGGGCTGTACCGCCTCAGCCGCCGATGGGCGGCGCGGATGGAGGGGTCATGAGCACCGCGCTGCGCCGGATCGTGCTGGGGGCGCTGGTGGTCTACCTGCTGTTCCCGGTGGTGGCCTCGCTGGTCTACAGCTTCTCGACGAACTGGACCGCGCTGCTGCCCGAGGGGTACACCCTCGAGCACTGGCTCAAGCTGGGCGGCTCGGAACGCTTTTGGGTGGCGCTCTCGCGCACCGCTATCCTCTCGTTTTCGGTGGTGGCGCTCTCGGTCTTCTTCCTGGTCCCTACCCTGTTTGTGGTCAAGCTCTACTACCCCAGGGTGGCGGGGGTGCTCGAGTTCCTGACCCTGTGGCCCTTTGTCTTCCCGGGGGTGATCCTGGCGGTGGGGCTGATCCAGCTCTACTCCTCGCCCCCCGTCGTACTGGCCCAGACCCCTTTCCTGCTGATCGCCGCCGTGACGGTGATCTCGCTGCCCTACGCCTACCGCGCGGTGGACAACGCCTTCGCGGCGGCCGACGTGAAGACCCTGGCCGAGGCCGCCCGCAGCCTGGGGGCCGACGACGCCAAGACCCTGTTGTGGGTGATTCTCCCCACGGTGCTTCCGGGGGTGCTCTCGGGCGGGGTGCTGGCCTTCAGCGCGGCCTTCGGTGAGTTCGCCCTGACCCAGCTCCTCATCGGCACCGCCTGGGAGACCCTGCCGGTCTACCAGGTGCAGATCTCCGGCACCGAGGGCAAGGTCAGCGCGGCCATTACGGTGATATCCTTCCTGGCCGCCTGGGGGCTGGGGGCGCTGGCGCTTTCGCTGCGGCGCGACGGTAAAGTGAGCGTGATCTGATGGAGCGTGCCAAGAGCGTGGGCATTACCCTGAAGGGGCTGTGCAAGCACTACCAAGGCAAGACCGCCGTGGACAACGCCAGCCTCGAGGTGGCCCCCGGCGAGCTGGTCAGCCTGCTGGGGCCCTCGGGGTGCGGCAAGACCACTACCCTGCGGATGATCGCGGGCTTCGAACTGCCCGACCAGGGGCAGGTGCTGTTCGGCGACCAGGACGTGACCCGCGTCCCCGCTGAGGGCCGCCAGGTGGGGATGGTCTTCCAAAACTACGCCCTCTTCCCCAACCTGAGCGTAGCGGGCAACATCGGCTTCGGGCTGCGGGTGGCGCGGTGGGGGGCCGACAAGGCCCGGGCCCGCGTCGCCGAGATGGTGGGGCTGGTCGGGCTTAAGGGCTTTGAGGATCGGGCCGTGCAAAACCTCTCCGGTGGGCAGCGGCAGCGGGTGGCGCTGGCCAGGGCCCTGGCCCCCCAGCCCCGCTTGCTCCTGCTCGACGAGCCGCTCTCCGCCCTCGACGCCAAGATCCGCGCCGGCCTGCGCACCGAGCTGCGCCGCCTCCAGCTGGACCTGGGCATCACCACCGTGATGGTGACGCACGACCAGGAGGAGGCCATGAGCATGTCCGACCGGGTGGTGGTGATGAACCACGGCAAGATCGAGCAGATCGGCAGCCCCAGGGACCTCTACACCCGGCCCCAGACCGCCTTCGTGGCGACCTTCATCGGCTCGATGAATCTCTTCGCCCCGGAGAGGGTGGGGGGCAACTGGCGCATCAGCGGGCAGGAGCTGGCGCTGCCGGTGGTGCCCCCCGGCAAAATCGGCGTCCGCCCCGAGCGCATCGAGCTGAACGGCGGCGGCCAGTTCCCCGGAACCGTCGAGCTGGTGACCTACCTGGGCGCCGAACAGCAGGTTCTGGTGCGGGTCGGCCCCGACCTTTGGACGGTCTTCGTCCCCAACCAGACCCTTGTCACCCGCGGCGACCCGGTGCGGCTGCACGTGCCGGACGATGCGTGGATACTGGTCTAGCGGGCGCAAAGGCGGTTAGTCTTTAGCTAACCGCCAACTGCCAATAGCCTTCCTCTTTCGAGCCTTAACAAAACCCCATGCCTCGAGTCCTGTACATCACCACCGACGGAATGCGGCCTGACGCGCTCGAGGCCGCCCACACCCCCAACTTCCGGGCCCTCATGGAGCGCGGCAGCTACACCCTCGAGGGGCGCTCGGTGATGCCCAGCATCACCCTGCCCTGCCACATGAGCATCTTCCACAGCGTACCCCCGGAGCGGCACAACGTGCTCACCAACGACTTCACCCCGATGGCACGGCCGGTCCCGGGGCTGTTCGAGGTGCTGAGGCGGGCCGAAAAGCGCACCGCGATGTTTCACTCTTGGGAGCCGCTGCGCGACGTGAGCCGCCCGGGCAGCCTGGCGCTGTCGAAGTTCATCGCCTACGATGCCAACCCCGAGGTCTCCGACCATCTGGTGCTCCAGACCGCCCTACCCTACCTGCGCTCCGGCGAATTCGACTTCACCTTCTTGTACTTCGGCACCATAGACGAGGTGGGGCACCTGGCGGGCTGGATGAGCAGGCGCTACCTCGAGCAGGTCGAGCAGATAGACGGCCTGCTGGGACAGGTGATCGAGGCGGTGCCGGCCGACACCACGGTGCTGGTGATGAGCGACCACGGGGGCCACTACCGCTTCCACGGCACCGACCTGCCCGAAGACATGACCGTGCCCTTCTTCGCGTTGGGGCCGGGCATCCGGGCGGGCCGGAAGATCGAACAGCCGGTGAGCCTGCTCGAGGTGGCCCCCACCGTGGCCCGGCTACTGGGCGTCGCACCGGCCGACGGCTGGGAGGGGCGGGCGCTCGATCTGTGAGGCAGGGCTACCGCGCGGCCAGCTCCGCCACCAATTCGTCGACCGTGGTGGCCCAGTCGGCCTCCAGGCCCGCCATCCGCCAGGGCTTGGCGTTGTGCCTGGCGAGCTTGCGGAGCGGGTTGGGCAGGGGCAGGTACTCGCCGTCGTGCAGGTAGAGCAGGGCCGAGACTTTGCCCAATCGGGAGCCGTAGCGGTGCATCCCGGCGGCCTCGAGGTCGGTAGGGAGTTCCAGGCCCAGCCCCAGGTTGAGGCCCTCGAGCCGCATCTCGGCCGGGGGCTTATCGGCCAGGAAGAGGTGCAGGCCCCTGGCTCCCAGGGCCTCGCGCAGGGGCCGCACAGCGACCGACTCCGCAAGCATGGGCTGGGCCACCAGCGCCACCAGGCCGCTGCCGGGCTGCACGGGGGCCTTGTAGCTGGGGGTGAGGAGCTTCTTGGTGCGCTCGAGGGCGCGGCGGGTCAGCATGGGGTTGCGGCTGAGGGTCTGGCCGACCTCGGCGGCCAGACCAGCAACCTCGAGCGAGAGCTCAGCGGGCACCGTCAGGACGGGTGGCAAACCGGGCACCAGGTTGCGCAGCATGGCCTCGAGATCGACCATCCAGGGCGAGGGGCGGCCCTTGCGCGACTCGACCCCCAACTGCACGTCGGGCAGCAACAGGTAGTCGACCCCCTGATTTTTCAGGCTAAAGACCTGCTCGATCACCCCCCGCACCGGCTCGGGCTGCGGCAGCCGCACGGCCTCGGGCTGGGGGGCCATCAGGGTCAGCTCGAGCTCGCCCAAATACGCCGTCCAAAACGGCAGATAACGGCTGCCCAGCCAGGTCTGCAAAAGGCCAATTCGCACTATGGAAGTGTACTCGAGGGGTGGGCAATGAGCAATGCGCGGGGGTGTGGGGGGCCGGGGCCCGGGGGTCAGCAGCGCGGCATCACTGCACACCTAT
>JANRLD010000049.1:0-15763 GCA_033762915.1 Meiothermus sp.
TGCACTCCCTCGGCTTGCCGATGTACACGTCCGACCGCGTTCGCAGAAAACCCTTGATCCGCTTCCACTCTGATGCGCTCAGTTTGACCTTTGTCACCCAATAAACCCTACAGCTTTGTCCCTAAATGTCAACACGGCCTACTATAAATTAGATATGTGATCGAAAGCATTTCTCCTATCCGGCCTTATCCTCAAAGTTGGCTGGATCGTTTAACCACTTGGGTAGATCGGCTACCTGGCCCTTATTGGGCATACTACGTCGGGTTGTGGCTGGGGCTTTTTGGCATTCTAATCGGTATCAAGTGGAATGATGGAACGCTGCCTGTAGGGACGCTCGATGCTCGTTATCTTGTCTACACCTTGTGGGGCGTTTACATGTTGGGGGTAACCCACTACTTGGATCGCTTCGCTTCTTTCGCGCTAGGCAATTTCCGGCCCGCCTTAGGCGACGGGGAAGTCAACTTCGCGGCCCTCAACTACCAACTGACCAATTCGCCTCCAGCAGGGACTCTATGGTCGGGCATTTTGTTTTCGGTTTGGACTGCAATACCCGTATCTTTGTCTCCGGGCTACCCCCAGTTATTGGGGATTTTCACCTCACCCTTGGCTACAGCCTTCGAGTTACCACTGATCTTAATGTATGGCTTTATCACCGGGAGCGCAATTTATCACGTGGTGCATCAACTGGCCACGATCAACCGGATTTACAGTGTTTCTACCAATATCGATCCACTCGCGCCCCAGCCGCTGTATAGCCTATCCAGTCTGGCCTTGCGAACCGCTTTGGCTTCGGCGCTGTTCCAGTATCTTTTTATAGCTGTGAGTCCCGCCTTACTCCACAGCAGTACGACTCTGGCCAACCTCGGCATAGTGGGATTGATCTCCATGGCGATGGTGGTATGGCCACTGTGGGGAGCCCACCGCCTGCTCTTGAAAGAAAAGATACGTCTATATACCGAGTCCCAGCAGCGCATGAAGCAGGTTTTGATGGAACTGCACGAGCGGATAGATAGCCGGGCATACGATCAGGTGGATAGCCTGAACAAAACCTCGAGTGCCCTCCAAGCAGAGCTAACTATGCTCGAAAGGTTACCCACTTGGCCCTGGCAGCCAGACACTCCGCGTTGGCTGCTCACCACCATCCTGTTGCCCCTTTTGGTTTGGTTGAGCCAGCGCATTCTTAGCCGATTGGGACTGTAATGAACCTGAGTACGTCTGGGGTGCAAATGCATCCCGTTAGGGAGTCAATAGCTTGGTACGGGGTGAAGAAAAGAGACGGTGCCATAGGCTATCCCTCGGGAAGGTGCGGGATGGGTTAAGACTCTCCGTCGTCGCACATCCCGCACCTTCATCCTCACTCCCCGGCCACAGGTTCACTCTGCTTCTCCGCCAGGTAGAGCCACGTCTCGAGCACAATGTCCGGGTTCAGCGACATGTTCCCCAACCCCCGCTGCATAACCCAGTAGGGTGGGCCTTGCCCACCGGCCCCGAAGTGCGGTGGGCAAGACCTTACGCCCTGGTCTTTACCACCTGGGCTTCGACCAGAGTTTCAATCTGCTCGGCACTGTATCCCAATATCCCCGAAAGCACCTCTGCCGTGTGCTCGCCCAGCAGGGGCGGATAGCCGGTAGCTTCGGCGGGGGTGCGGGAGAAGTGCTGCAGGGGCGAGCCGACCAGCGGAATGCCACCCAGCAGCGGGTGCTGGACGGTCTGCCGCATCCCCCTGGCCTGGGCCTGGGGGTCGGAGAAAGCTTCGGCGAGGTTGTAGACCGGGTTGACCGGAACCCCAGCAGCCTTGAGCGTAGCCACCCAGTGGGCCTTGGGCCGCTCGGCGAAGACCGCCTCGAGTTTGGGCAGCAGCTCGGCGCGGTGGACCACCCGGCTGGCGTTGGTCTGGAAGCGCGGCTCCTCCCACAGCTCGGGCTGGCCGATGGCCTCGCAGGTACGGCGGTACTGAAGGTCGTTGCCGATGGTCAGCATGAACCAGCCGTCCGAGGCCCGGAAGGCCCCGTAGGGGACGATCTGCGGGTGGGCGTTGCCCAGGCGGGCCGGAAGTTGATCGGTCACCAGGTAGCTCTGGGCCAGATTGACCATCGCAGCCAGCCCCACGTCAAACAGGGCCACGTCCAAATGCTGCCCCTGCCCGCTGCGGCTGCGCTCTTGCAGGGCCGCCAGCACCGCAATGGCCCCGTTCATCCCGGTCATCAGGTCGATCCAGGCCACCGGCACCCGCATCGGCTGGCCCTCCGGCTCCCCGGTGACCGACATGATCCCCACCAGCCCCTGCACCGCCACGTCGTAGCCCGGCTCGGCCGCCCTGGGGCCGGTCTGCCCATACCCGGTGACGGACAGATACACCAGCCCCGGATTAACCTCCCTCAGGCTGGCGTAGTCCAGGCCGTACCGCGCCAAATCCCCGGTCTTGAAGTTCTCCACCAGCACGTCGGCCCGCCGCGCCAGTTCCCGCACGATCTCCTGGCCTTCGGGCTCCTTCAAATTAACCACCACGCTCTTCTTACCCCGGTTGCACGAGAGGTAATACGCACTCTCCCCCTCCGAGGCCAATGCCCAGTCTTTTTCGCCTTCCTCCCTATTTCCCTTCTCTTCCCTGCCCAAGAACGGCGGCCCCCAGGTCCGGGTGTCGTCGCCTTTGGGCGGCTCGATCTTCCAGACCTCGGCCCCCAAATCCGCCAGCATCTGCGTACAAAACGGCCCGGCCAGGATTCTCGAGAGGTCGAGCACCTTTATTCCCGTCAAAGCACCCATGAGCATCAGAGTACCGCAGACGCGAAGACGACCCATTCTCTTTCCTCCTTCCACTCCCCTTGACCCTCCGCTCATTCGATTCATCCCCTCTGCTCTAGGATGGAAACGATGAGAGGATTGTTCGTCGCGCTTTCTTTTGTCGCCCTTTTCGCCGTGGCCCAGCGCTTCGCCGCCCTCGAGGTCAAGCCCAACGGCGACTCCGACCTCGACGTGACCACCGGCATCTACACCCTGCTGGCGGGAGGCAGCATCTCCGACAACCGCAGCAAACTCAGCCTGAGCGCCAGGTACATCCAGTACAAAGACGGCGACTTTATCCGCGCCCGCGAGGCCAACTACCAGTCGCCGGAGGGCAACTTCACGGCGGCTACCCTCGAGTACCTCTACGGCCCCGACACCCTGCGGATGAGCGGGGTGCAGATCGCCTCCAGGGAGCTGAAGGGCCTCAAGGCCCAGAACGGGCTGCTGACCAAGGAGGACATCCTGGTGCTCAAGGGCCAGGTCAGCTCGAGCGAGCCCGCCCTCGAGGCCAGCACGCTGGTGGTGGACACCAACCGCAACCAGGCCCTGGTGCTGGGCAGCTTCAGCTTCCGGCAGGGCGGCGCGACCTTGCGCGGCCAGCAGGCCAACGCCACCCTGCTGCTCAATTTCGCGGGCGGCAAGGTTCAGGCCAACACCCGCGTCCCCGCCGAGGTGCTGAATCGGCTGCGGCCCTTTGCTGATAGACTGCCGTGATGCAGCGGGGAAGCGGGGAAGCGGGGGAGCGGGGGAGGAGGGACGAGGGGGGAAGACACTTTTCCTTCCCTCTTGCCTCCTCCCTCTCCCCTGTTCTGATCTTCCTTTTCGCTCTCCTCTTTCCCCTTTCCCCCGCTCTTGCCCAGCCCTGCACCGAGCAGCCCTACACCCTAACCCTGACCCTCGAGCCCGCCGACAGCCCAAACACCCCCGACGACCGCGAGAAGGGCGTCCTGGGCGGCAGCAACCTCGAGTACGAGGGCGAGCTGGCGGTCTTCTCCGACGGGGCCTGTTTGCAGACGCAGGGGATTTCGATCACGGCCCCGCAGATACGCTTCAGCCAGACCGATGGGGTCGTGCTCATCGAGAACCTCGAGGGCAGCACCCCCCGATTCCGCTTCTGGGCGGCGCGGGGCACCGTCAAGGGGCGTGTACTCAGCGTCGAGGGGATGCGGGTGACCACCTGCCGCTGCGGGGACGAGTTGCGTCTGATCTCCGAAAACATCAGCCTGGACACCGGGAGCGGGGACATTGTGCTGAAGAAGAGCCGCCTCGAGCTGTGGGGCATCGGGCTGCTCAGCTTTGAGGGCCTGAGCAGCAACCTCAGCCGCAACGTGGCCGACGACTTCGGCCTCGGGCGGGTGAGTTCGGACTTTGCCGCGCTGTCCACGCTGCGCTTCGGGATCGACGCGGGGGTCAGCTTCGGACTGGAGAACCTGGCCCTCCCGCTGGCCCGCGCCCCCGGCCAGGCCCCGGTGCTGCTCACCCTGCTGGGCAGCGGCCTGGGCGGCCCCGGCCCCAACCTGACCTTCGGCCTCTCTTCCCAGCAGGGCAACCGGCGCGGGCGGTTCGCCATCGAGGGGCAGAACAGCTCGAGCCTGGTCCAGACCCCCAATGTGTTGTTCAGCCACGACACCCGCGAGGCCCGCTACGGCTTCCGGGCTTCCGAGACCCTGCGCTGGGACAACTTCAGCCTGACCCCTTTCGGCCAGATGGCCCGGGAGAAGTCCGAGCAGGGACTGGCCTACGGGGCCGAGTTGCGCCACGCGGTGGAGGCCAGGGAGCAGGGCTTTCGGTTTCGCCTCGAGAGCTTCGGGGCGGCGGTGGGCTACGACCAGCCACAGTTCTACCTGGCCTTCGGGGGGCGCATCGAGGGCGGCTACGAGGGGGCCTTCGGGGTCAAGATGGCCTACGACTGGGCCATCGACTCGCGCTCGGCCCGCTTCTGGCTCGAGCGCCACGAAGCCGCCCAGCGCTTCAGCCTGGTACTCTCCCAAGGCCCCTCCAGCCTGGGGCTCGAGTACGATGCCCTGAGCTTTACCAGCACCGCCTTCGCCCGCACCTCGGCCCGCCAGGACTACGGCGAACTCTGGCTGGACACCCGCCTGCGCTACCGCGAGGGGGCGTGGGAGCGCCAGGAGTTGATCCTGGGCTTTGTCCCCAACCCCCTGACCTGCACCGACTCGCTCAGCCTCTCCCCCACCCTCGGGTATGATTTCCTGCGCCAGTCGGTCAGCCGCTTCGGCCTCGAGGTGCGCTACGCCGACTGTTGCTTCGTCTGGCGGCTCGGCTACAGCGAGGTCCGCATCCCCCAGGCCGGGACGGGCGAGGCGGCGACGGGGAAGTGGGTTTTTGGCGTCGAATTACGGTGAATCCATGAGCAGTTGCGCAAGCGCAAAGGGGTTGTGGAGGGAGGCAAGGGGAGAAGGGTTCCTCCTTCCTTGCGCCTTCCTCTCCCGCTTCGCCCCCCTCCTCCCTCCTCCCCTGCCATGACCCTCCTCGACCGCTACATCCTCCGCGAGGCCCTGCCGGTCTTCGTGTTCGGGCTGGCGCTGTACGCGGTACTGGGGGTGCTGACCCAGGTGCTGGCGGTAGTGCAGTGGATCACCAGTGCGCCGCTGCTCAAGATCGTGCAGTGGATCGGGTTGCAGATGCCGCAGGCGGTGGTGCAGGCCATGCCGATTGCCGGGCTGCTGGCCATCATGTTGGCCTTCGGGCGGCTCTCGAGGGAGAACGAGCTGCTGGTGATGCAGGCCGGGGGCATCTCGGTGCTGCGGGCGGCCAGGGTGTTTCTGGCGGGTGGTCTGCTCTTGAGCGGGCTCTCGCTGGTGCTCTCGGAGTACGTGGTGCCCAGCGCCAACCGGGCCAGCGTACTGATGTATTGGAATGAGCTGGTGCCCGAGCGCACCGCGCAATTCCGGCTGGCCGGGCGCGAGCTGCCGGTGGGCGACTTTATTCTGCGCTTCGAAAGCTTTGACCCGGCCAGCAACACTGTCCAGACGGTGCGCCTCGAGCGCTGGCAGGGCCAGACCCAGACCGTGATCCTGGCCCAGAGCGCCCAGTTCGTGGGCAACCGCATCGTGCTCAAAGACTACAGAGTGTTCACCCTCGACTTTGCCCGGCTGCCCCTGCCCGACCTGCAAACCCCAGAGGCCCTACGGGACTACCTGCGCTCGGTCTTCAAGGCCCAGACCGTGGGGCCGCCGGGGGCCGAGCTGCGGGTGGGCCTGTCCAGTCAAGAGCGGGACGTGCGGGCCGACCTCGAGGCCAGCTTCGCGGGCGGCGGCTTCGGCTCGGGCGTGCGCCTGAGCGAGTGGTGGCAGCGCATCCAGAACCCCCAGACCGCCCCCAGGGAGCGGCTCGAGGCCCGCGCCCAGTGGCACTCCGGGGTGGCCATCTCCTTCGCCAACCTGCTGGTGCTGGTGCTGGCCCTTCCGGTGGCGGTGCGCCGCGCGACCAGCCCCGGGGCCGCCCTGGGCATCGCGCTGGTGCTGACGGTGGTCTACTACATCAGCTTCACCGTGGGCCGTGCCGCCGGGCTCACCGGCGGCCTTCCTCCGGAGCTGGCGGCCTGGGCGACCAACATTGCGGGGGCGGCGGTGGGCTGGGCGATTGGCAGGGGGGTATACCGGTAGGGCACGGGTGAAACCGGAAAGAGAAAAAGTAAGTATCTCCGTAGTTGCAATGCTTCATGTCGCCCGCCAGCTCCCGCACGCCACTCCGCCCTGGCACGTATTTTCCGCTTCCGCCGATTCCGCACTTCTACCCTGGCGCAAACTAGACGCAACCCAAAATCCATCTGCAAGTGGCGCCAGGGCGGGTTTGCGCGGCCGCCGAACGCCGCGACGAGTTGCGCCATAGTGAGATTGCAGGACTTCAGCACAGCCTCATCAGCGAGCGGCTTGTGGGCGCAATTGCCCGATCCATCGGCGAGTGCGGATGCTGCAATTCCACTATGGAGATACTACGCACCTTGCACCTTTTGCCTCCTCACTCCCGTAACGTAACTTCACATAACACCGCCCACCACGCTTAATTCCCCCATTTGGGGGTACGCGGGGTGTGCATTTTCGCCCACCATGTTCTGGTAAACCGCTACCCTCGAGGGTAAGTTTGCCTGGAGCACCAATGCCCACACATCGTCAAGGAATCGCCCTCATCGCCGCTCTCGTCTTCGCTTTCATCATCTTCATCATGGTGGCGATTGGGACGGTTTCTTCGTATTCCAACCGCGAAAACGCCGCTGCTGCGCTCAACACCACCAGGGCCCAACTGGCCGCCGAGGCCGGGCTGGACAAGGCGGTGGACATGATCTGGCACCAGGTCTGGGCGCAGAGCCCCACCACCGTCAAGAACCTCGACAATTACAAGAATCTGCTACAGTCCAGAGGCATTTCCGCCACCTACGACGCGACCACCACCGCCAACCTGAGCGGCGGGGGCAGCTACAGCGTGCGGATTCGGCGGCAAGACCAGGGCAACACGGGTCTGGGCGGGGGGCGTAGCGTGATGTTTGCCCTCGAGTCCACCGGCTCCCTCGGGGCGGGCAACGAGGCGGCGGTGCGCAAGCTGACCCAAACCCTGCGCATCGGGGCCGATTTCCCCGACAACTACGCCCTGCTCACCCGCAGCGTAAGCTGCACCTTCTGCCACGCCAGCTTCCAGAGCATCGACGCCCTGGGCGGCCCGGCCAGCGCCACCGATCCCTGGAAGATCACCAGCGTGGGGGTGATGGAGATGCTCCAGAGCCGCAGCGGGGCGGGCGAGGGGGACAGCGACACGGTCATTCATGGCAACCTGCTGAGCCGGGGCCGTACCGCCGACTGGGACCTCGACATCGGCAGCGTGATCGACGGGGGCCTGTCCAGCACCCTCACCACCACGCTGGTGGCGGGCCAAACCCAGATCACCAGCAACAGCCAGAGCTCGCTCAGCAGCCAGGCCACCGACTGTAGCACCATCAGCAACTGCCCCAAGGACAGCAACCTGGTCTACTACCGCAACTACCCCACCCAGAAGCCCGCCGCCGGGTGGCCGGCGGGGGAGCTGCCCTCGGAGTTCCCCAAGCCCATCCCCGACACCAACGGCAACAACCTGGTGGACGCTGCCGAGTGGAGCAGTTTCGTGGCCAACGTCACCGATAAAGGCACCCTCAGGGCCAGCACCAAGGGCTACACCAACACCACCCTTTCCTGGGGCGGCACCAGCTTCTCTACCCTGAGCAGCGGGGAGTATAACGGCAACCTGCTCATTGACGGCACCTCCCAGGCCAGCGAGCTCGACGGCACCATCTACGTAAACGGCGACGTGGTGATTCGGGGCCAGCTCAAGGGCCGGGGCCGCATCGTGGCCAGGGGCAACGTCTATGTGATGGGCAATACCACCTACAACTGCGGCACCGGCCCCTGCGCCGACGCCGAGTACGACCAGAGCAACGCCAACCTGCCGGAGTTCAGCGTGGTGGCCGGGGGCAACATCATCATCGGTGACCACAGCCACCCGGGCTGGAACCCTAACGCCGCTCCCGCCGACCTCGATCCCACCTTCACCCAGTGCGCCAGCTACCCCGCCCGCACCATCTCTTGCTCCAGCTCGATGAGCTTCACCAACCGCCAGCTCGCCGACTTCAACCGCCTCGAGCTGATCAAGTACTTCGAGTCCGGGGGCACCTACCGCCCCCGCTTCTACAGCCGCACAAGCAGCGAGACCCTGGCCTTCGTGCCCAGCGAACCGGGCGAGCCGGGCGGCTGGAACCAGTTCGCCCCCATCGAGGTGGGCAGCGTGATAGACCTGGGCCGCCCGGTCAGCGGGGTGAGCTGCGACACCAGCAGCGGCGGTTGCCGCGTCACCCTCACCGCCGCCATGCTCAGCGGCAACCTGGCGGCAGCGGTGGGGGCGGGCCAACTGCTGCCGCTGGCCGAGAGCAGCGCCCTCGAGGCCAACCTGCGACAACTCTGGAAGGACAGCGTGGACGCGGGTTACGTCAACGGGGGCGGCGAGGGGCTGCGCTTTGACGGCCTGATGTACTCGGCCAACTCCATCTTCACCATCATGAGCCGACGGCTCAACACCAACAGCGCCAGCAACCGGGGGCTCATTGACATCCGGGGGGCTATCCTGGCCGCCGACACCGGCATCCTGGCCCCCGGCCCCGGCGGGGGCGCGCCCGGCCTGAAGATCTACCACGACTACCGCCTGCGGCCCGAGATCTCCTCCAACCGGGTGGAAGTCAGCCTCAGCCGCAGCATCCAACAGTTGGTGCGCCGATGAAAAAGCCCAAACAAGGCTACAGCCTAGTCGAGATCATCGTGGTCCTGGCAGTCGCGGCCATCCTGCTGAGCGTGGGCACGGTCGCGTTGCTGGGCTACCAGCGCAACCTGGCCATGCGGCAGGGGATATCTGTGGTGGTGGCCGACCTGACTCGAGCCCGCTCCCAGGCCCGCAAGACCTCGCAGGACTGGCAGGTGGTCCTGACCTCCAACCAGAACACCTACCAGATCCAGCGGGCCGGGGTCACAGTGCAGACCGTGACCCTGCCCGCCGGGGTACGCATCGGCAACGTGGGCGGAAGCAAAACCGTCCAGTACACCGCCCCCTACGGGCTGAGGCCACAGGGCTCAAGCAGCCTCGAGGTGCCGGTAGTGGGTACGGGCAGCCGCCAGGGCAAGATCAACGTGGTGGGAATAACCGGGAAGGTGGTGGTGGTTGAATAACAAGGGTTTTTCACTGCTCGAGGTGCTGATCGCCACCGCCGTGGTGGGGGCCGGGATCGTGCTGCTGGGCATCTTCTACAACAGCTTCAAGGTCACCCGCCAGGCCCAGATCGACACCCAGGCCCAGACTTTCGCCCGCAGCTACTTCGATGCGACCCGGGCCCGCTGGAACTCCCCCGCCAGCTTCAAGGCCGCCACCGCCGTAGTGACCGACGTGGCCGCCCCCAGCGGCTACACCTACACCGTGGCCCCCAAGACCCCCCTGGCAGGAACCGACACCCTGCGCGAACTGAACCTGAACATCTCCACCCCCGACGGGCGCACCCTCAGCTTTAGCAGCAGTGTGGTGCTGCCCGCCGAATAGAGGACACCATGAAACCTCGAGGCCTGTCCCTCATCGAGATGCTGATCGCCGCCGCCATCACCGGGGTGCTGCTGATCGTCGTGACCAACGGCATCCAGTCGGCCTCCTCGAGCACCCGCATGATCCAGACCCAGCAGCTCCTGACCGAGGACCTGCGCACCTCGGGCAACCTGATCAGCGACGAGCTGAGCCAGGCCTACCACATCTACCCGCCTGGCGCGGAAATTACCCTGAACTCTACCAGCACTTACACCGTCACCAACTTCGACGGCAGCAACGTCTGGACGGTGGGCACCGACCCCATCATCGCGGCCATCCTGCCCCCCGAGGACCTCACCAGGGCCGACCTGTGCGCCACCGACAACAGCGGCTGCCTGCGCCTGGTGGCCTACTACCCCCTGCTGCGCAGCACGGTGACGGCCAGCACCAGCGGCACCCCCGAGTTCATCGGCAACGACCCCCAGAACACCAACGTCTGGACGGTCTTCCGCTACATGACCTACCTCAGCAGCGGCAAATTCTCCGACGCCAGCAGCAGCCTGAAGGTGGCCGCCCCCAGCTTCTCGGGCTCGAGGGGCGAGCTACTGGCCGACTACATCCAACCCACCAGCGGCTTCACGGTGGACTGGAGCGGTGCCGGAGGCTCGAAGTGCCTGGTGGTCACCACGGACGCCAACGGGGTCAAGAGCACAAACCCCAGGGCCACCTGCCCCACCACCGGCAACCTCGAGTCGGTCACCGAGATGGTCTTCCAGTTGCGCGGCCAGATGACCCGCGGCACGGCGGTGCTGGTCCCGGGAGCCGGGCCGCTGGTCTTCCGGGGAACCCCCCGCAACCTGGGCTCCGCCAGCGACTGATCGGGTTCCCCCGGAAGCCTTAGAGCAGTTCCCACGCATACTCCCTACAGCGCTAAAGCGGGCGGTTTTTGCTGGAGAGCGGTTCCCACGAACACTCGGAATGGCGATTTTTGCCGTACTGAGTGCACTACTCCGCACCGTGGGCGGAGTAGTGGTGGGAAACGCGATAGGGAGTACATTACCTGCTGCCGCGAGGGAGGAAAGGGTGGGAAACGCGATTACACAACGCAAAGTCCCCGCTCGAGCGGGGCCTTGCGCTGGAGGCCGGCGGTCAGAAGCGAATTCCGCCTGCGCTCTCGCCGTAGGTGCGCAGGATTTGGTCGATAATCCAGCCGGTCGCGGCCACGTACAGCCAAACCGGTACCGTCCAGCGTGCCCAGGTTTTGTGGACAGAGAAGCGCTTGTTGAACGCGTTGTAGAGCAGCCACAGCACCAGCGGCCCATTGATCGCCGCCAGCACGGTGTGGCTTGTTAAGAGGGCGTAGTAGGCCCCGCGCCACTCCTCCGGCCCGACGTAGCGGGTGGTGCCGTAGAGGCCCCACTTGAGCAGGTAAAAGACCAAAAACAAGGCCGCCAGCGCGGTAGCGGTCAGCATGGCACGCGGATGCCAGACCTTGTCGCCCCGCCGGATCAGCACCACCCCCACGATCACCGCGATCCCCGACAAGGCGATCAGGACGGCGGCGATGTCGCCCAAAGTTTGACCCACAGTTGTCTCCTCCCTCGAGTGCCGCAAATGCGGCTTTTATGGAATTAGTCTACCCGAGCCGACCAAGGGACAAATATACCCCATCCCGTTATCTGCCCCGTGGTCTGGGCTCTAGCCCGTCGAGGGCTGGAACTCCTCGGCCAGTTTCTCGGCCAGGCGGCGCACCCGGTCCTCCCTCGAGGTGCGGGCGTAGCTGTAACCCAGCATGAAGGAGCGCTCCGAATCGCGCCTCTGACCCAGCCGCTGCTGGGCCTGAGCCAGCCGTAAGTAGGCCAGGGCCATCATCCCATCGCGCTCCTTACCGGGCCGCACCGCCTCGAGGAGTCCCACCGCCTCGTGGAAGCTGCCCAGGGCCTTCTGTGGCTCGAGCTCACGGGCGTCGCGAATCAGGCTGGCGGCTTGGTCAAGCAGGCGCTGCACAGCTGTAGATTATACCGCCTCGAGGCTACGCCCGGCGGTGCCCTATCGCGGTTCCCACCATTACCTCCCTCGCGGCGGCAGGTAATGTACTCCCTATCGCGTTTCCCACCACTACTCCGCCCACGGTGCGGAGTAGTGCACTCAGTACGGCAAAAATCGCCATTCCGAGTGTTCGTGGGAACCGCTCTCCAGCAAAAACCGCCCGCTTTAGCGCCGTAGGGAGTATGCGTGGGAACCGCTCTAGCCGCGGGGGATGTCGTCAGGCGGGGAGTGCGTCCGAGCTCGAGACGCGCCGCCTAAAAACGCGGGAAGCTCTTCTACGTGGTGTCGGCCCCGGACGCCACCGCAGCGGGTCCGCCGACCTGAGCGCCGCCAGCCTGACCCTCCAGTCCGTCGCAGGCGGGTAAAGCGGCAGAGCAAGGGCCCCCGAGCTTTGCTCGGGGGCCAGCCTTTTCAAGTGGTATCCTACCGAACCTCGACCTTGACCACGTTACCTAGCCGGCTCAGCGGGGCCTCGAACTTGCTCTCGTCGCCCAGCACCACGATCACGAAGTTCTCCGGGCGGACATAGCGCTTGGCAGCGGCCAGCATGCTCTCGGGGGTGATCTTGGTGAGTTGCTCGAGGTAGTCCTCGTAGTAGCCGGGGCGCAGGCCCAACAGGTGAACCCTGGCCTGGCGCTCCACCACCGCCTGCCTCGAGGCGAAACGGAAGGGCGCCCCGTTGAGGATGTTCTCGCGGAACAGCTCGAGCTCGTCCGCCGAGACCGGCTCGGCGGAAATCTTGCGGGCCTCGTCCAGCATGGCCTGCACCACCTCCACGGTCTTCTCGACGCGGGAGATGGAGACGGCCAGAAAGGGCTGCGGGAAACCGAAGCCCTGCTGCTGGGCGCTACCCACCTGGTAGGCCAAGCCGCGACGGGAGCGGATCTCGTCGAACAGCCTCGAGCCAAATCCCCCGCCGAAGACGTTGCTCAGCAGGTCCAGTTCGGCGTAGCCAGCGCGGTAGGCCTGCACGGTCGGGAGGCCCATATAGACCACGCTCTGGGTCACTGGGCGCTGGATGAAGTAGATGGTGGGGCGGGGGGCCGGGTTATAGGTGGGCAGCCGGGGCAGTTCGGCCGCGCCGGTGTTCCAGCTCGAGAGCAGGCGGGTGAGCTTGGCCAGCATCTCGCCGGAGTTGAAGTCGCCGGAGAGGGCCAATACCGCGTTGCGCGGGCGGAAGTAGCGGGCCTGGAAAGCGGCCAGGTCGTCTCGGGTGATGGACTGCACGCTCTGGGTGCTGCTGATGAAGCCGCTGGGGTGGTTGGCGTTGATGCGGGCGATAAACTCGCGCTGGGCAACCCCCACGGGCTGGTCGTTGCGGCGGCGGATGCCCTCGAGGGTGCGTCCGCGGTACAGCTCGAGGCGCTGGGGGTTGTAGTCGGGCCGCAGCATGATCTCCGACCATAGCTGGAGGGTCTGGTCGAGGTTGTCGGTGAGCGAGCTGAACGAGACCTCGGTGAAGAAGGTGTTGCTGGCGACCTCCACCGAGGAGGCCAGCCCCTCGAGGGTGAGGTCAACAGCATCGGGGTCTTTGCCCGCCGCCCCGCCGTTGCGCATCACCTGGGCGTGCAGCGCGGCCAACCCGATCTTTTCCTGGGGGTCGTAGTAGTTCCCCGCCCTCACGTACATCCGCCCGCTCACCAGGGGCAGCGAGCGGTCCTCGATCAGGTACACCACCAGCCCGTTGGGCAGCACCGCCGCCCTCGGCTTGAGCGGCGTGAAGGCCTGCCGCTCGAACTTCATCCCGAAGGGGTCGGGCCACCCCGCCGGAACGGATTGGGCCAGGGCCGGAGAGAGCAGCAGCAAGAAGAGAAGCGGGAGAAGGGAGGGCCTGCGGAAGGGAAAACCCGGTCCCGTCTCCCTCTCCCCTACCCCTTCCCTCTCGATCATCAAACGACTCCAAAACCTCATCGCGCTTACCTCCTCGGCAGCAAAATTGCCACCGTGCGGTTCTCGGGGGTGAAGTACTTGCGGGCCACCTCGCGAATTTCCTCGGCGGTGACGGAGGCGTAGATCTGCTCCTCCTCGAGCACCTTGGCCCAGCCGCCCAAAAACATCTCGTAGAAGGCCAAGTTGAAGGCCAAGCCGCTGCCGCCCGCCAGGGCGCGGAGGTAGCCCACTCGAGTCTGGGCCTTAACCTTTTGAAGCTCCTCCGCGCTCACCAGCTCGGTCTTGAGCTTCTCGAGTTCCTCGTAGAGCGCCTTCTCGACGTCCTCGGGGGTCTTGGGGGCGCGGGGCTGGATCGAGAACAAGAACATGTTGGGGAAGCGGATGCCCGGCGAGCCAGAGCTGCTGCTGACGTTGGCGGCGACCTGATCCTGCGTCACCATCCGGCGGAACAGCCGACTGGTGCGCCCGTCGGTCAGGATCGCGTCCACGATGTCCAGCACGTAGGCCTCGCGGCTGGGGTAGGTGGGCTTGTGGAACCCGATGAGCATGGCCGGCTGGGCGTTGAAGTTAACCGTAACCCGGCGCTCGGCAGTCTGGGGTGGCTCGGCGGGTATGGGATTGGCGGGCCGGTTGGGTCCCCTGGGCACCGCCCCGAAGTACTTGCGCACCAGCGCGATGTCGCGCTCGGGCTCGAGGTCGCCCACCATGGCCAGGACCATCCGGTTGGGGTGATAGTTGGCCCGCCACAGCTCGAGGGCCGCCGCGGTGCGGTATCCGGCGATCTCCTCCGCCGAGCCGATCAGGGGCCGGCCGTAGGGGTGGACCTTGTAGGCCGCTGCCAGGAAGTTCTCGAGGAGGAAGCCGTTGGGATCGTTTTCGGTGCGCTGGCGGCGCTCCTCGCGCACCACGTCGGCCTCCTCGTAGAAGCTGCGGAAGACCGGGTTCAGCAGCACGTCGGCGTAGATGCGCAGGTAGAGCTCGAGGCGGTTGGACGGCAGGGCCACGGTGTAGTTGGTGCGGTCGTAGCCGGTCGAGGCGTTAAGCCCCTGCGCCCCGTTGCGCGTGAAGAGGTCGTCGAAGCCGCTGTCCTGCTGGAGGGCCTGGGCCTCCTCCCTGGCCTTGTTAAAGGCGGCGGTCAGGCGGTCTAGCTCCTCCTTGGCGGCGTTGCGCTTGCGGGCCGCGTCGAGGGCGTCGCGGGCGGTCTCGACCGCCTGCAGCGCGACCTGCTCCTTGGCCCAGTCGCGGCTCCCGATGCTCTGGGTGCCCTTGAAGGCCATGTGCTCGACCATGTGGGCTAGGCCGCCCAGCCCCGGCGGCTCGTCCACCCCGCCGTAGTCGGAGAGCAAGTTGAAGTAGATCACGGGCGCGGTGCGGTCGGGCACCATAATCACCCGCAGGCCGTTCTCGAGGGTGTAAAGCCTCACCCGCTCCCGCAGGTTCTGCGCTAGACCCAGCGAGGCCAACAACACCAAAGCCAAAACCAACGGTTTCAGTCTCACGTCTTCCCCTCCCTGTTGAACGAGAATTATGCCCCAGATGGCCGGAATTTTCGGTGGGCGGGGTCGCAAAGGTGCAGATCGCGGCCACCCTGCGCCACCCCTCGAGCGGCATCAGAAAGCCCGAGCCCCTCAAACACTTGGGCTCGGGCTTCTGGTCTCGACGCATCACACAGGAACACCGGCTGGTCTACAAGGTTTGAGACGAGCGGATTGACTTCTTACAAGCTCGGTATCACTACTGATTCGGAGTCTACCTGACTTAATCATAGTAGGGCGTTCTGTGACCACCGAACAAGCAATCCCTTGATGTGATGGGCAGTTCACCCTACTACTCTTCCAGTGAGTACTAGGCCGTGTTGACATTTAGCGGAGCAGAATCATCGTAGAAGCGAAGAGGGCGAAGGCCAGGAAGTTTCTGGCAGTCTGCTCAAAACGCGAAAAACCCTGCGGAACTGCTTGAGTTTGTTGAAGAAGCACTCGACGAGGTG
>JANRLD010000050.1:0-95331 GCA_033762915.1 Meiothermus sp.
TGGCCTTTTCGTGTCTCGGCCAAAGCCACGGCTTCTCGTTTGAACTCGGCGGTGTACACCCTCCGTTTTCCTTTACTGTTGCTCATACTGCCTCCTATTCTGGAGGCTTATCCTCTACTCAACAATTTCGGGGTAATTTCAGTAGAGGGCCTCGAGCAAGGAGAGCCTCGAGACCTCACCGCGCCCGCTTAGCCGTGCCTCGAGCAGCAGGGCCAGTAGCTCCTGGCGCTTGCGCCCGCGCACCGCCTTGGCTTCGCCATTCTGGATGACATGCAGCGGCCCGAGTACCTCAAGGCGAATGGACTCCGCACCTTTCATCACCGGTGTGCTTGGCCCTGACCCGGTCAGTTCGGGGAAGAGTCGGTGGGCCAGATTGATCCCGTTGCCCAGGCCATTTTGCTCAAACCACCCGAGATAAGTTCGTGCCGACCCCAGGTCACCTAACAGGCGAGCGATTTCCAAACCCAGCTTGTTAAAATCCAGCACATGATGAATTTGGGCGGCGGTGGCTTGGGCTTGTTGCAACAGTGCTAGGGCTTGTTCCGGGCGACCTTGCTGAAGTGCAGCCTTGGCCTTGGCCCAGTCCAGCAGATAGCGCTCGTAGGGGGTGTTGCGTTGTTCGAGCAGCGGTTGCTCTCCCTCGAGCCAATCCAAAGCCTTGGGTAAACTCCCAAAAACCACCTCGACCATCACGGCAGAGGTTGATGCAGCGAACAGCCAGGTGGGGTTGTCGAGGATGCGGGCGGTCTCCACCGCCTTGCGGGCATACTTAAGGGCCAAAAGGCCGCTGTGGGGCGTGTGCCACTCGAGGTACAAGGTGATGAGGTTGTTATACACATCCACGGTGTGGTTGGAGGCACTGGACTGGGCATAAATAGCTTCAGCTTGATGCAGTAGGTCTTCGGCCTCTTGGTAGCGCCCCTGCTCCAGGGTTAGCTCGCCCAATACGCTCAAGCTCTGCGCCAGGCTATGCGGCTGACCTGCCTCGGCCGCCAGCTTGCGTGACTCTTCCGCGTCGGCGCTGGCTTCGCCAAACCGGCCCATCCACTTTCTCGCTAAGGCTCGGTTGTACAGCGGCACAAACTTGCGTTGGGCCATGTTGTACTGGGCCATCAAACGGATTACCTGACTAAAGGCTTGCTCTGCCAAAGCATGGGCGTTGCTATCGTTGTAAATCATCCCAAGGGTATTGGTCAATCGAATACGTTCCCACGGCTCGAGCTCGGGCTGCTGCAAGGCTTGTTGGCAAAGCTGAATGGCCTCTGCAAACTGGGCCAAACGACTCATGGCATTGGCTACTGCTCCAACCACCCTGGGGTCGGAAGTGTCCTGGGCAAATTGCTCCCGCCACAGCTGAATAGTCTCGGCATTCTCTTGCAAGTAGGCGAGGGTCTCGAGCCAAGCTACCCGACCTCGCTGGCTCTGCTGTTCCTCAATGGGCAGTCGGGCAAAAACTACCTCAGCTTCTTTACGCCGAAACCCTCGAGCCAGCAGGTTAGACAGGGTATAGATCGCTTCGGTATCCTCGGGGTGGTCGCGTAGGTTTCGCTCGAGCAGCCCGATGGCGGTCTCGGTGTGGGTATCGCGGATGGTCTGGGCCACCTTGAGGGTGAAGGCTTGCCGCTCGGCTGGATTCACGTACTCGAGCGCCCGCAACAGAAAACGCCCGGCTTGGCTGTCGCTATGGGTGGCCTCGGCGGCTTGGCGCAACAAGGCAAAGGTTTGTTCTGGTGGCAGGCCGGCGTCTTCTGCATAAGCTGCCGCTTGCACCGCGTCCTCCGCGAACAGATCAAGCGCTCTGCGCGAAAGGGCTTGGCGCTCCCGTACAGGCAGGGTTTGCAGCGTCACCTCGCGGAACAAGGGATGGGCGAAACTTTCCCCCACCAAAATCCCGCGCCGTCTCAGTTCCCGCTGTGCTTCTATCGCCTTGTCGTGGCCAATCTGCGCCATTTGCCCGACCAACACAGGACCGACCTCTTTGGGCAGCAGGGCCTTGCTGAAGAGCACCGGGCCTAAGGCCGGGTCAGTGATCACCTGGCTGAGAATCTGCTCGAGCAGCGCCTCCACCGTCAGGGGCATACTCTGGCCCTGCGGGGCACGCCAGTTCCAACGCTGACCATCGTTCCACAGATTGCCCATGCGCGAAAGGTGGCGAAGATACTCGAGGGTAAACAGCGGATTGCCCGCCGCTTTGCCAAAAATCCACTCTGTCGCCTCGGCCGGCAACTCGGCTCCGGCGTGTCTGTGTAACAAGTCTCGAGAGTCTGTGGGCGAGAGTGGCTCCAAACGAGTAGCCTCGATGGGCGCAGGTAGCTCACCTCGGCTCGTCAGCAGAAGCCCTACCCCCTTGCTGCGTCGGGCAATCTCGGCCAGCTTGAGGATAAAGCCAACTTGCTCGGGCTGGGCTTCGTGTACGTCCTCGAGGTGAACCACTACCGGGGTCAACCGGGCCAGCAACGCCCCCAGCGCCTCGACCTGATTGGCCACGGCCTGGCCGCCCGCCATTTGCTCGAGAATTCGCTCGGCCCATAGCTCGAGGGTCTTGGGCCTGGGCAGCAGCGCGGGCCAGCGCTCCGGTGGGGTGGTGGCGTGCAGGCTGAAGTTGAGGCAGGGGGTCTGGCGCAGCAGGGTCTGCGCGGTGTGGGTCTTGCCCACCCCGGCCTCGCCCCAAAGTCCCAGTGCCAACCCAGAACGCTTGAGGAGTAGACCTTTTAAACGCTTTCCCAAATCTAGATCGAAGGTCGGTTGCATGATTACGCCCACAGTACCCCCTGCGCCTAAAGCGACCTGTTCGACTTTTCCCACATCGTAGGGTGCTCTGTGCGAACGACTTCAGGCCAGAAACGCAGCAGGCTGCTCGGGTAGCCGCTCGCCCACCTCGAGGAAACGCCCCCTCGCCTTGGCGTACTCCCTGACCAGGGCCTTGGGGTTGCCTTGCAGCGAGCGGCAGAGCAGACGCAGGGCCGCTACGTCGTAGGGGTCGGCTTGCAGCAGTAACTGGCACAAGGCGCTGGCCTGCTGAGGGTCGGAGGGGAGCAGTGCCTCCGTCGACCGCCGCAGCGAGCCGTACAGCGCCTCGCGGACGCTCTCCTGGCCCTCGAAGCCTTCGCCGTAGGCCCCGCGCCACAGCCCCGTCTCGCCCCCCCGCAGGAAGGCCTCGGCGTCGCTGTCTACGCCCCCCAGGGCGTAGCCGGAGGGGGTGGTCTGGATGAAGGACTGCCCGTAGGCGGCGCGGATTTTGAATACCAGCTGCTTGAGCGCGGTCTGGGCCTCGAGTTCGGACTCGCCCGGGTAGAGGGCCTCGAGCAGGTCGAGCGTGCTGACCTCGGCCCGCCCGCCCATGCGGGCCTCGAGCAGCGTCAGCAAGAGTTCCTTGCGCTTCTGCCCGCGCACGGCCTCGCGGCCTCCCCGGGCGCTCACCTGCATGGGGCCGAGCACCTCGAGCCGTACCTCGGCCCCCACGCCGGTTGGGCTGTTCCCCTGCTGTGCCAGCGCGGGGAAGTGGCGCAGTGCCAGCGCGGCCCCGGCCTTGAGGCCCCGCGCCTCGAACCACTCCAGCCGGCGCCGGGCCGAAGCCGCGTCGCCGCTGAGGCGATCCAGCTCGAGGCCCAGCTTCTGGGCATTGAGCCGGTCGGGGACGGACTCGGCTAGCTCGAGGGCTTCCCCGAAGGCTGCTCTGGCTTCCTCGGCCCGGCCCAGCGCCTCGAGGGCCAGCGCCTCGACCTGCCGGGCACGCCAGCGGTAGCCCACCGGGTCGCCCAGGCCGGACGCCCGCTGGCGCATCTCGGCCACGGTGTCCAGGGCCTGTCGCGGCGCGGCGTTGCGGGCCTGGGCCAGGGCGTAGTCGTAGAGCAGCTCGTGGATCAGCCGCTCGTTGCCCAGCTCGCGGGCGGCGGTTAGGGCGCGGGCGGCGTACTTCATCTGCAGCAGCGCCGCCAGCGGGGTCTGGGCCAGGCCATGAATATAGCTGGCCTGGGAGAGGGTGTTGGCGTAGAAGGGCGAGGCCGGATAGAGCTGCAAAATCCCCAGGGCCTCCTCGACCTTGGCCTCGGCCTCGGCCTGGAGACCCAGTTCGGCCTCGAGTTCGGCCATCAGGGCCAGGCTGTTGGCATAGGGGCGGATGTCGCCCATTTCGCGCCGGATTTCCAGGCTTTCGCCCAGGGCCTGCTGTGCCTGGGGGTACTCCAGCAGGGCTTTGTGGGCGATGCTGAGGTTGTGCAGCATGGCTCCCAGCTTGTGCCGGTCGCCGCCCGCGCGCAGCCCCGCGATCACCGCCCGGAGGCCCTCCACCACGCTGGTGTACTCGCCTCGGTCGAGCTGGCTCATGGCCCGGATGCCCACGAAGTTCAGCCGGCTCTGGGGCGAAAGCGGCAGGGACATGGCCTGGGTCAACAGCGCCTCGAACCCCGGCAGCCTGCCGGTTGCAAGGTGGGCCAGAGCGGCGGCGTACAGCAGGTCGGGGTCGGCGCTGCCATGAAGCCGGGGGTGGGCCTGCCATAGCTCCACCACTTTGGCGTGCTGGCCGGCGAGCTGGTAGGCCCGCAGCCGCAGCACCTCCGGGCTGAGGTCGGTGGGGTGCTGACGCAGGTGGCGCTCGAGGCCTTCCAGATCCCCGCTGCGGGCCAGTAGCAGGCCCACCAGCTCCACCGCCTGCTGGGCGGTCTCCGGCTGACCTAGGGCCAGTTGGCCCATCTCGAGCGCCTTGTCCAGGCTGTGGCCCTGCAAGAGCTGGGCCGCCTCGAGGGCCAGCCGCCCTTGCGCTGTGCCCTCGGCCTGTCCGGCGGCCCTGGCCAGCAGCAGTCCCCGCTGGCGGGGCTGGGCGGCGGACTGCGCCGCCTTGGCGAGCAACTCCAGGGCCCGGGCGGGCAAAAGCTGGGCCTCGTCGAGGAACAGCACGGCCTGCTGGGGGGCGTCGGCCTCGAGGTGCGCGATCGCCCGCCGTGCGAGCTCGGCCTGGCGCGCGGGCGGGACGGCCCGCAAAGCCACCTCGCCCAGCAGGGGATGGGAGAAGGCCCCGCCGCGCAGCACCCCGGCGTTCTCGAGGATCCCCTCGGCCTGCTCGAGCTGGCCTTCAGACACCTCTGCCACGGCCCGCCACAGCGCCCGGTCTGCCCCGGAGCCCAGCCTGCCCAGCATTGCTGCGGCCTCGAGCGCGGCCTGGGCGGCGGGCTCGCTCGCGGCACCCAGCAGCTGGCGCTCGAGCAGGGCCTCGACGCTTAGGGGCAGCAGCCCCTCCGGTGGGCTGCGCCAGTGCCAGCGTTGGCCGTCGTTCCAGGTGAAGCCCTGGCGAGCCAAATAGCGCAGGTACTCGAGGCTGAACATGGGATTGCCCTGGGTCTTGCCGAAGATCCAGCGGGCCGCCTCGGCGGGCAGGGCCGCCCCCATCTCGCCCTCGAGCAGGGCCCCGGTCTGCTCCGAGTCCAGCGGCTCCAGCCGGTAGGGCTCGAACACCTCGGGCGGGGGCGTCCGGCTGCTGGCGATCATTCCCACGCCCTTGGAGCGCTTGAGCAGTGCGGCCAAGCCGACGATCCACTCGAGCTGGGTCGGGTCGGCCTCGTGGATGTCCTCCAAGTGCAACACCACCGGGGCCATCTGGTTGAGCAGGGCCGCCACAGCCTGCTGGAGCAGGGCGGGCTCGAGGGCCTGTCCCTGGCGGACCTTGCTCAAGGCCCCCTCGGCCCACGGCGGCAATCCTCTGGCCGCCGGCAGGGCGGCCGCCAGGCGCTGCGGCCCGGTGGTGGCGTGGAAACTGAAACTCTGCACGCCCAGGCTGTTCAGCAGCGCCGACACGGTGTGGGTTTTGCCCACCCCGGCCTCGCCCCAGACCCCCAGAAGCACGCTCGAGCGCCTCAGCGGCAGCCCCTTGAGCCGCGCCTCCAGCTCTGCCGTGGGCCGCCCCACCGACCTGACCGAACCCGAACCGACCACGCCACCCCCCTGTCGTGCTCCCCGAAGTCAACCCGTGCGCCGCGCCCCGGCCCCGACGGGCGACCCACCCCAGCCACTTGGCCGATGCCACAAACTCTACCCCAGATGCACACCGCCCTCATCGGCGGAAACCCCGCCCGACCCCAGCAGCCTAGGTGCCCCCGCGTTATGTGGGCGTTATACGGGCAGGGAGGAAGGCCCTCGAGGCCAAGAGCCCCCACCGTGGTGACCTTAAGGCGCTCATCAAAGACCCCGGCGGTGTCACCCGCTGACGGGGTGGGGACGGACTTTAGCCCCCGCAGCGGCGAGCAACGAGAGCGGCCTTGCCGGGCTATGAGAACCCGCCCTAAGGCTCGAGCCCTCCCAGTTCAAGCGGTTCCACGCAGTCCGGGTGCAGCGCGACCTGCTCGAGCCGCCAGCCCTGCCCCGGCTGCGCCGCCCGCACCCCCAGCCCCACCAGCCCCACCTTCAGCAGGCTCTCGAAGCGGTCGGCCTGAAGCCCAAAGAGGGGAGAGTCCATGAAGGGCTCGTACTCCGCCCGCAGGCGCCAGCGGCCGGCCTCGGGGCAGGGCTCGAAGACCGCCTCGCAGAGGCTTCGGCGCAGCCGCCCGTTGCGGCCCCAGTAGGCGTGCGGAAGCCCCAAGGTCTCCTCGGCCCTGGCCGGGGTTAGCCGGGCCTGCTCGGCCTGCTGCCCGAGGGCGTGGGCGATAGACGGGGTCTGAACCACCTTCGCACAAGCCTCTTCCATTTCCATACCACGCTCCCTGCCGCCCCGGCGGGCCTGCGGTCGGGGCGGTCTGCCCCGAGAATGCACCCCCAGCATGAAGGCCAGCTTCGGCCCAGATGATAGGCCCGGCGACCAGCACCGCCCCGGCACCGTCTGCTGCCCGCCGCACGGCCTGGGATTGGTCTTTTGGGCACTTAAAGGAGCCGTGTGACGTGGGCCTCGAGGGCCTCAACGGCCTGCTTGACGCGCCACTGGGCCTTGTCGCGGACCCCAGCGACGTTGGACACCGAGCGCAGCTCCGCGCCCTTAAGTCCCAGCCAGAGGCAGGTCTGGGCGAAGGCTGCGCCCTCCATATTCTCCAGGGCGGCCTCCCAGCGCCGCGAGAGCTGCCTGGCCTCGCTGGGGTTGGACGAGACCAGGTCGGCGGTCAGGAAGGTTTGGGCGCTCAGGCCCAGGGTCTTTTTCAGCTCGGCGGTGAGGGCCTTGTCCAGCGGGAAGCGGTTGTGGAATTGCCTTGGAGGTTCGCCCACGGTCAGGGTGGGGAAGCCCATCCCCTTCATCCCGCCGTCCTTAACGCCCAAGTCGGCCTGCACCTCGCGCTCGGCCAGGGCGCAGTCGCCGATCTCGAGGCCAGACTCGGCGTAGGCCCCGGCGATGCCGAACAGCAAGACCCGCTCGAGCCGGTGCCTTTGTGCGTAGGCAGCCAGGGTGGCGGCGGTGTTGACCTTGCCGATACCGCACTCGAGCCAGACCCAGCCCTGGCCCCTCAGGCCCGCTCGCCCCTGCCAGGTGAATTTCCGGCCCTGCAGGAAGGAGGCCTCGAAGGGGGTGGGGCTCAGCAGCAGAAGGTTTGTCGGCATGATCTACCTCGTCGGCCCACAGAATACCCCGAAGCCGGTTTCACCCGCGCCCGAACCCCGGCTTCCGCCGTCCCAGCGGGGGGTTGGTGCATAGGCTTGACGCATAGCGTATAGGGTGATATCCTAAATTTATCAGCCCAAGAAAAGGGCTTTTTTTGTACTCAGTTTTTCTATAAATAGCGTAATTTTGTAACAAATTTTGTTTTAGAACATATCACCAAACCAACCCAGCTTAATACTCAGCTCTTAACGCTATGCGTGTTCGTCAATTGATGTAAATTCGTCGAACTCTATAGGCGGGCAGGCGGCAGAACCGCTTTGCGTCCTCGGGGCAGGGTATGTAAAATACAAAATGGGGAATAAAGAATATGTTGATGACGAAAAATCACACCCCTCGAGTCCTGACCTACCCCTTTGACCTGACCGAAGGCCTGCGCGAGGCGGCGGGCGAGATCTGCGGTTGGATTCCCGACCTGGCCCACGTGGACGTGAGCCGCATCCAGTTCAGCCTCTTCTACACCCGCAGCGCCAAGCAGACCCTGACCTACGCCCGCTGCTACCCCCTGAGCCGCCAGCCCAAGCAGGTCGGGCGCCACTGGTACAGCCTCGAGCCGGTCTATACTCCCGAGCGGCGCAAGGCCCGCTACATTCTGGCCTTCGCCTGGAAGAGGTTCTGGGAGCAGACCCCTAAGAAGCGCCTCGAGACCCTGATCCACGAGATGTACCACATCTCGCCTCGTTTCAACGGCGAGTTCCGCGACTTCGAGGCGGGCGGCCCCCACGGCCACGGCCTCAAGTGGTTCGATGCCCAAGTCAGAGAACTGCTGATCCAAGTTCCTGAGGGCATCGAGAACGACTTCCCGGCCCTCTCCATCTCGGTACGCAGCGGCCTGCGGGTCACTGGGCGGAAGTTGGAAATTCCTGAGTGGGTGCGGCTCGACGAGAGCCAGTCGGCGTGAGCCGACGCCGCGCCTTCTGCTACGTCACCCGACCGGGGCCGCAGGGCCTCGAGCTGTTGGTATTCCGGCAGGACGACCCGGCAGCGGGAGTTCAGACGCCCGGAGGCACCATTGAGGACGGCGAAGGGGTGCTCGAGGGGGCCGTGCGCGAGGCGGCGGAAGAGTCGGGCTTGCAGGAGTTTGGGACGCCGCGCCAGATCGGCTTCCATCGCTTCGACCACCTCGAGGGAAGTGTGGACGGTTTCCACGTCCACCTGCCTTTTTGGGGCGAAGCTCCCGAGGTGTGGACGCATACGGTGAGCGCGGGGGCCGACGACGCTGGGATGCAGTTTCACTGCTTCTGGCTGGGGCTGCTCGAGGCCAGGGCCCAGGTTTGGCCGCACATGGAGCTGAGCCTGGCGGAACTTGAGCCGTGACGCCGTAAACAGGCGTGACTTAATCCTGTTATTGTGCAGCCGTCCTCTTGGAGGATTAAGCCCGCGCTCAGGCCCGTCCCGGAATGTCAGGGCAGCGCCGTGAGCGTAAAAAACTGTCGCTGTCGGGCCGGCGTTACCCGGTACCTCGCGGGCCTGCGGCGTGGCGCTTCAGCCATGAATGCACAGCCCACCATCAGCAACTGCGGGCAACTTTGTGTTAGATTGGCCTACCTGCGTTTTTGAGATTGGATGGGTCAGCTATGCCAGGCGTTTTCACTATCTCCCTCGACCTCGAACTGCGCTGGGGTACCCGCGATAAGCTGTCACTGGATCAGTATCAGGCCAACATTTTGGGCACGCATCGGGCGGTTCCGGCCCTCCTGAGGTTGTTCGAACGCTACGAGATCGCCGCCACCTGGGCCGCGGTAGGTTTCTTGTACTGCCGCAACAAAACCGAGCTGTTGGAGCGTGTGCCGCCCCTCCGGCCCGGCTACGCCGACCCGCGCCTGTCCCCCTATGCCGACCTCGACCAGCTCGGCAACGACGAGCGCGACGACCCGCTGCACTTCGGGGCCTCGCTGGTGGATCGGATCGCCGACAGCCCCCGCCAGGAGCTGGCCACCCACACCCTCAGCCACTACTACTGCCTCGAGCCGGGCCAGAGCGGGCTGGAGTTTGCCGTCGACCTCCAGGCCGCGCTGCAACTGGCCCGCGACCACTACCGCCGCGATCTCAAAACCATCGTCTTCCCACGCAACCAGGTCAACGCCGAGTACCTGGAGATCTGCCAGGCCCTGGGCTTACGGGCCTACCGGGGCAACGAGGAGGCCTGGTGGTATCGGGCCCGCAGCGAGGCCGCCGTAACCCCGCTGGTGCGGATGGCCCGCTTCGGCGACACCTTCTTCAGCTTCTCCGGCTCCCACGCCCATCGGCTGAGCCTGAACAAAGGGCTGGTGAACGTGCCCTCGAGCCGCTTCCTGCGCCCCTATAACCCCCGCCTGCGGTGGCTCGACCCTCTGCGCCTGCGGCGCATCCGCCGCTCGATGGAGGAGGCCGCCCGGGAGGACCTGGTCTATCACCTGTGGTGGCACCCGGAGAACTTCGGCCTGCACCTCGAGGAAAACTTGGCCTTCCTCGAGCAGGTGCTCGAGGTCTACCAAGACCTCAGCCAGCGGCTGGGCATGCAGAACCTAAGCATGCTCGAGGCCGCCCAGACCGCCTCCCCAACCCTGCCACTCCCTGCCGCCAAGGACACCCGAACCCGCCCCAACCTGACTACCCTGTCGCTGGTGCTGGCCGAGGTGGCCCTCAACAACCCCCTCTACGAGCGCCTGCTGTAGCGACCAGGGTGCGGGCGGTGAACCGTCCCCAAGGGCGCTGGCACCGCTCCCTCAGCCCTCGAGCCCCCCTCTACGCGTTGAGCGGGGCGGGGCCTAGAAAAGGCTAAGGGTCTGCATGGTTGAAGAGCCAAGTGCCGCCCTGAAGCGCCTGCTAAGGAATCGCCCCGTGCTTGTACCAGTGGTGTCTGCTGGCCCCGAAAAGACCGGCTTACAGCGGACTTGAGTCAAGGCTCTGCGAAAACCTTGGGGCTGAAATTCTTTCCCCGCCGTGTTTTTGCGGTGTTGTGGGAATCAAATTCCGAACCGCTATAAGCGCCCCGTTCCGCCTGTGGTTTGCTTAGGCCTACTCCTTGGGGTGAGCCTGTATAGCGGTTGACAGTTTGAACTATCGGCAGACGGCCTCGAGCAGAATCCGACATAAGTCAGCTTTCACCCCACAAGTATGGCGTACAATGCTCGCCTCACCCCCCAGCGTTTTGCTGGTGGGTCGCAACCCTATGCTTAAGACCCTTCCCGATATCCACGACCATTACCTTCCCGGCCTCCCACAGGCCGCCCGGGCCCTCCTCTTCGCCCGCGCCGAAGGCCCCAGGGTGTTGCTCTGCCCCGAGGAGCGGCTGCCCCTCTACGCCGACCTGGGGGCGCTGGGGGTGTCGGCCTACCTGAACCCCGGCCTCGAGGCTGTCGGCGAAGCGAGCGCGGTGGTGATGAGCTACGCCCAGGCCCTGGAGTCCTTCCCCGCCGACCCTGGCGCCTGGCGGCTGGTGCTCGAGGTGGGCCAGCGCTACGGGCGCGAGGACCTGCTGGATCGTCTCCTGCGGATGGGCTACGCCAGAGAGGAGGACTTGCGGGTGCAGGGTGACACCCTCGAGCTCGAAGGGCTGCGCCTCGAGTTCTTTGGTGACGAGTTGGACGGCCTGAAGATAGGGGGCGAAGCCAAAAAGCGCTACACCCTGACCGCCCGAGAGGGCAAGGCCGACCTGTGGGACTCGCAGAAGATTCTCCACTTCGGGGGCGCGGTCTTTTTCGACACCCCTGCCGTCGCGCCACCCGAGCTGTGGCGACTCATCGCAGACCGCCCGATGGTGACCTTCGGTCTGGGCGGTAGAGAACTGCCCCCGCTCGACCTTGGCCTCAAAGCCCTGTCGCCGTACAGGGCTCGAGTTTCGGAGTTCGTGGAGGACCTGCGGAAGTGGGTGGATGGCGGGTTCTCGGCGGTGTTCTTTTACCGCCACAGCAAGTCGAGGGGGTACCTGCTCGAGAAGCTGGGGGGAAAAGGGAAGGGGGCAGAGGGGGAGAGGTCAGGCAGAGGTCAGCGGTCGGCGAACGACCCGGCTTCCGAGTCCTCAGCTACCGGCCACAAGCCACTGGCCACACGCTCGACCTTGGCCCTCGAGCCCCGCCCCGCCACCCTCAACCTGGTGCCCGCCCCGTTCGAGGGCGCCTTCCTCGACCCCGAGACCCGCACCGTCTACCTCACCGAGGCGCACCTGTATGCCTTCGCGGGGACGGAGGCCCTAAGAGCGAGGCGGGCCTTCGGCAAGGAGGTCGAAGACCCTGGTGCGCTGGCGGTGGGGGACTACCTGATTCACCCCGAGCACGGGATCGGGCAGTACATGGGCCTCGAGACCCGCGAGATTCTGGGGGTCAAGCGCGACTACCTGAGCCTGCGCTACGCGGGCGAGGGGCGCATGTATCTGCCGGTGGAGCAACTGCCGCTCCTCAAGCGCCACCCCGGCACCACCGACGACCCGCCCAACCTCTCGAGCCTGGGCAACCAGGGCTGGAAGAAGACCCGCGAAAAAGCCCAGAAGGACGCCGAGGAACTGGCCCAGCGGATGCTGGTGCTCCACGCCAAGCGCGAGGCCACGCCGGGCCGGGCCTTCCCCCCGGTGCCGGAGTGGGATGTCCTGCTGGAGCACAACTTCCCCCACCAGCTCACCCCCGACCAGCAGAAGAGTCTCGAGGAGACCTTCCGCGACCTCGAGGCCGCCCGCCCGATGGAGCGCCTAATCTCTGGCGACGTGGGCTTCGGCAAGACCGAGGTGGCGCTGCGGGCCGCCCACCGGGTAGTGGGGGGCGGGGCACAGGTGGCGGTGCTGGTGCCCACCACCCTGCTGGCCGAGCAGCACACCGAGACCTTCCGCAAGCGGCTCGAGGGTCTCCCGGTGCGGGTGGCGGGCCTCTCGCGCTTCACCTCCGACCGCGAGGCCACCGCGGCGGTCAAGGGGCTAAAGGACGGCTCGGTAGACATTGTGATCGGCACCCACCGTCTGCTCTCTCCGGAGATTGGCTACAAGAACCTGGGTCTGCTGGTGGTCGACGAGGAGCACCGCTTTGGGGTGGGGCAAAAGGAGCGCATCCGCGAGCTGAAGGAGTCGGTGGACACGCTATTCCTGTCCGCCACCCCGATTCCCCGCTCGCTCTACAGCGCCCTGGTGGGGCTGCGCGACCTGAGCAGCATCCAGACCCCGCCCCAGGGCCGCCGCCCCATCCAGACCCTCCTCACCGTTTTCGACCCCGCGCTGGTGCGCCAGGCGATCATGGACGAGCTCGAGCGCGAGGGCAAGGCCTTCTACGTCCACGACCGGGTAGCGACGATTGTTCAGCGCCGCAGATACCTCGAGGCCCTCGTCCCCGAGGCCCGCTTCGGCATCGTCCACGGGCAGATGAACGAGGGTGACATCGAGGAAACCATGCAGGCCTTCGGCGAGGGCGCCTTCGACGTTCTGATCGCAACCACCATCATCGAGAGCGGCCTGGACATCCCCGAGGCCAACACCATCATCGTCGAGCGGGCCGACAAGCTGGGTCTGGCGGCCCTCTACCAGCTCCGGGGCCGGGTGGGGCGGCGCGACCAAGAGGCCTACGCCTACCTCTTCCACCCCGTCCGCCTGACCGAGGGGGCCGAGCGCCGCCTGGCCGCGATTGCCGATCTTTCCGACCTGGGCTCCGGCCATCTGCTGGCCGAGAAGGACATGGAAATCCGCGGTGTGGGCAACCTGCTGGGCCCCGAGCAGAGCGGGCACGTGCGGCAGGTCAGCCTCGAGGTCTATACCGAGTTGCTCTCCGAGGCCATCGCCAAGCTCAAGGGCGAGAAGAAGGTCGCCGAGGCCGAGCGCCATGTCACCCTGGACCTGCAAGTTTCTGCCCGCCTGACCCCCGAGTACATCCCCAGCCCCGCCGCACGCAGCCGCTACTACGGCCGCTTGGCCGAGACCAAGAACCTGGCCTCGCTCTCGCGCATCGTGCGCGATATGAAGGAGAAGTACGGTCCCGCCCCCTTGGAAGTGGACAACTTTCTGGCCCTAACCAAACTTCGTTTGGTCGCCGAGGGCAAGCGGGTAGTGAGCATCACCGAGGACATGCTGTACCTGAATATCGCCTTCGAAAGCTCGAGGCTCGACTACGACGCCAAGGCCCTCCGCGCCCTGCCCTTCCGGGTCGAAGTCACCCAGTACCCCCCCGGCTTCCGCATCGTCAAGAAGGGGCTGAACGTGGGTACGGTGGAGGCGTTGATGGAGTTGTTGTATTTGGTGGATTGAGGTACATGTTGGGAGGGCAGGTTGAGAGTTGCCAAGTAAGAGTGAAAGACATTTTAAACTAGGTTGAAAGAAAGCTAAAAAGATCACTTCAACGGTTTTGGTGTTCAAGTTCTTTATCGATTTAACCACTGCAGTGATATTTTCCTTTCATGATTAGATTCTTTCTTACTGCTACCGTCGTAGTTTTTGGACTTGCTGTAGCTCAGCAAAACTGGGTTGAGTCCATTATCAACCCCACTCCTGAATCTAGAGCTGCAGTCTGCAAGGATGTATTTGAGCGCACTACTGCTAATACATTCCAGGTCAGTGAAATTCGCACTTACCTTACTCAAAGTGGTGCCAGTCAATTTCAGTCCATTCTCGGCAGCGTGTTGAGTGTATGCAGAGCAGCAGCAAGACGCCTAGATAACATTCCTAGCTTAAGCGTCTTGATGTCAACCTCGGTTCTTCTCTGGGTTTCTGGCTCAGTTCGTGAACTCAGATCAGCACGTGACTGGGCGGCAGTTTTTGTCTTGTATGGACAGGACGGTTCTGAAATTGCTCGAGTTCGTTTCAATCCACGTAGCTCATCCCTTGGAAACACAGATGATTGGAAGGCGGACTGCTCGGGCAGTTCATGCCGATGGGTAGGAAGAAACCTTTACTACTTTAGTATCAATGCGGAGTTTTTGGAAAAACTAAAGGAAGCTACGTCTTTTGGTTTCTTGTATACAGATGCAAGTGGTGTAAATACAGTCAAGTTTACCCAGCAAGAGTATCCGAATCTGAAATAGCCATAGCAAATCTGGTAGTGGGCATTGCCCACCGTGTTTCGGGGTCATTAGGTCGGTGGGCAATGCCCACCCTGGGTTCAAACCTCGCAGACACAGCCGCACTCGAGTTCCACCCGCACCGGCGAGTTCAGCCGCTTCTTGCCGTCGCGGCGGTGGTGGTAAAGCTGCTTGAGCTGGGGGTCGTAGATCAACACGTCCTGCACACCCATCGAGAGGTAGAAGGGCGGGGCCAACTCGAGGTCTTTCTGTTCATAGCCCTCGCTGATGACTTCTATTACTGCTTCGGGAATCTGGGTAAGGGCCACCTGGCCTTCGCTGGGCTGGGGACTCCGGCACAACACCGCAATGTCGGGCCGCTTAAGTGACCCATCGGGAAAACGGAACAACACATCGGCGGCGTGAACACAGCCGCAATCCGAACCTTCTAGGGGCTGAATGCTGGCCCGAATGCGGTCTATTTCTGCTTGGTGGGCATATACCGGGCTGGCCTCCCAAATGGGTATGCCCCGCACGATCTCGAGGCGCAGGTTCATCCGATCTGCCTGCAAAATCATCTCTTCTGGACTGATCGTAGGCATGGACTGAGTTTAGCATGTAGGTCGTTTCAGCCGACCTCCTTTAACACGCTCGAGTACCCCCACCCTCGAGCCTAAGTTTCGGCTATCAAGGGTACCTCGAGGCTCGCATAAATCTCGCCCAAGCTCAGGTCTGCTTCCAGGCAGGGAACCCTGAACGACTCCTGACTTGTCACGTCGCGGTAGAGTCACTGCTTGCCGTGGCGCCCGTACAGACCTACACGCTGCCCATTTTGAAACATCAGCGCGTAAGCTTGCAGGCTGGGAATATGCACATAAGTATCGAGTTTTTCGCGCCCTTGCCGTTCAAGCCTTCTCGCCCAGCAGAATCGCGCCCCAGTCGTTCTCGAGGCTACTCTCCAGCCGTTCCCTCGAGCGCTGCAAGTGCTTGAAGATGAACGCGGCGGCCTCGTCGCCCTGCCCGGCCTGCACCAGCTCGATCAGGTGCAGGTGGTCGGCGCGGGCCTGCTCGGCCCCCTGGGGGCGCATGATCTCGACGTAGCGGGCGCGGTAGATGCGCGAGAGCACGCCCGCCAGCGAGGAGACGATAAAGCGGTTGCCGGAGAGCTTGGCCAGGGCCAGGTGGAAGCCGGTGGCCTTCTCGAGTTCGACCTCGGGGTCGAGCCTGGTCTCGAGGCTGGCCAGCAGATTCTTGATCTCCCTGGCCTTGGGCCGCCGCGCCGCCGCCAGCCGGACGGCGGTGGTCTCGAGCAACTCGCGGAACTGGAAGGCTTCCTCAAGCTCCTCGAGGTCTATGGGGGCCACGCTGTAGACCCGCCCGGTGCGGTGCACCAATCCCTCCCGCGAGAGCTGCTGTATTGCGGCGCGGATGGGCGTGCGCGATACGTTCAGGGACTCCTCTAGCCGCCGCTCCACCAGCGGCTCGCCGGGCCGCATCTCGAGCGACAGGATCGAACGCCGCAGCCGGCGATAGGCTTCCTCGGTCTGTGGTGCGAGCATCGGCTCTATGTTACCGCATTTTGGTATACCAGAAGGGCGGCGAGGCAGAGGAGAGGGGAAAAAGAGGAACGGGCAAGGAGAAACCCCGCCTGTGCCGCCGTGTCTTACCTGGTCCCGACCTGCCTACAGCGCGTCGTCCTGGAAAACTACCGTCTTCAGGTACAGCGACTCCGGCACGTGGAGGCTCCAGGGGTGGTCGGGGGGGTTGTAGGAGATGTGGTGGACGCGGAGGCGGCGTCGCTCGTCGGCGGCGGCGCGGCGGGTGACCTCGAGCAGCTCTTCGACGCCCAGGTAGTAGGCGCAGCTCGAGAGCCAGAGCCAGCCGTCCTCGGCCAGCAGCTTCAGGGCCGGGCGCAGCAGATCGACCAGCAGGCGCTTGACCCGCGGGAGTTCGTCGGGCTTCTTGACCAGGGTGGGGGGGTCGAGCAGGACGTGCTGGAAGGGTGGGGTTTTGGCGCGGGCGAGCTGGGTCAGGACCTCGAGCGCATCGCCCTGGCGGATGTCGGCCCGGAGGCCCTGGCGGCTGCTGGCCCGGTCGAGCACCCCCAGTGCGTCGATGTCCTTGTCCACCGCCAGCACGTAGGCCCCCCGGCGGGCCGCCCGCAGGGCGAAACTCCCCACGTAGCTGTACACGTCGAGCACCCGCTCGCCGGGCTGTACCATCCGCTCGAGGAGCCGCCGGTTCTCGCGCTGGTCGAGGTAGAAGCCGGTCTTCTGGGCCAGGGCCAACGGGATCGGGAAGCTCAGGCCGTCCTCGACGACCTCGAGCACCTCCGGCACCTCGCCCCAGACCACCCCGACCTTCTCGCCCAGCCCCTCCTGGCGCCGGCTGTCCATGTCCGAGCGCTCGTAGACCCCCACCACCCCGTCGGGTCGGGTCGCCTCGAGCAGGGCCGGGAACCAGACCTCGCGCAGGGCCTCCATGGCCTGGTTGCGCACCTGGACCACCAGGGTCGGGCCGAACCGGTCTACCACCAGCCCCGGCAGGCCGTCGGCCTCGGCGTGGACGAGGCGGTGGAAGCTGTCAGTGTAGGCCCGCTTGCGGGCGGCCCGCTGGAAGCGCGACAGGAAGAATTTCTTGTCCAAAGGCCCGTCATCAAAGCGGTAGACCCGCACGGTGGCGCGGCTGGTGGGGTGGTAGTAGCCCACGCCCAGGAAGTCGCCGTCGCTCGAGTAGACCCGGCAGACCCCAGCCGCTGCGGGGGCCTGCTCGAGTTCGTCGGCGAACAGGCCGGGGTAGAAGTTGCGCACCTTTTTGTCTTTTCCGGCCTTGGCCACGGCTCTTTCCATACGTAGTCCACCCCTTGCACCCCAAAAGCGGCCCACCCGTTGTATACCAAAACCCTCTGCCGCACAACCGCGGGCACTTGACGTCGCCCCGCCGGCCCTCATAAATTAAACGCAGTCGTCATTGGCTGAGCTGCAATCGTTCTGCCGCGCATAGAGTCTTAATCCTGGTGGGGAGCCGCGCAACGGCGGCGTATAGTGGGCGAAAGCCGAACAGGTGCATTGCCATGAGATATGCCATCCTGAACAACGAGGGTCGGGTCGTCAACATAGTCCAGCGCGAGGGGGGCTCGAGCTGGGCCGCGCCACAGGGCTACCGGGCAGTGCCCTGCCCCGACGAGCAGATCGGGATCGGGTATGTGCTCGAGGGCGACACCTTCCGGGCCACCCGCAAGCTCTCCGGCGAGCCGCTGGGTATGCGCTTCTACAAGGCGCTCTACCCCTTCCTGCTGGCCTTCTCGGTGCTCTCGGCGCTCACCGTGCTGGTGGGGCTGGGCCTGTGGGTCTACCAGGCGCTGAGCGGCCAGGCCCTGGACTGGCACAAGGTGGCGCTGTGGGGCTTCCTGGGCTGCTGGGTCTTTCCCGGAATGTTGATAGGGCTCGGGGTCTGGGTGTCCCGACTCGAGCGCGCAGACTTCTAGCCCAAGGCGGGCCGGCACCGTCCTCCCACTCCACTATCTTCAAGTCCGAACCGCTCAAACCACAGCCTCCGCCCGGCGAGGGGGTTGGTTAAACGGAGGCGAAAGGGAAGAGAAGGCCAAAAGCCGGAGGCCGACCCCACGGATTGCGGATTGCGTTCGCCGCTTCCTGCACGGGCGGCCGCGTCTGCTCGAGATGGTGCTTGTGCTCTTGCAACCTGCGCGCCCATGACCCGCCCTCTGCCCGCCACGCGCTACGTGCTGTTTTCCACGCCCAACTCCCGCAGATAGGCCTCGGCCTGCTCCAAGGCAAGCCCAACGTCTGTCCGGCCCTTTGGGTAGTAGAGGGAGCGGCTGGCGGAATTGAGCAGGCCCGCGCCGCGCAGGGGCTCGCCGCCCTGTGCGCCCAGCCCGGGAAGCAGCAGCAGAGAGTTGGGCATGGCCCGGCGGGCCTCGGCGACCTGCTCGGGGTAGGTCGCGCCCACCACCGCCCCCACGCGGCTCCACTCGCCCACCGCGTAGAGCCGGGCCTGGGCCGCGAGGTAGTCGGCGACGGCGTGGTGGAAGCGGAAGCCGGGGCCGCGCCCCTCGAGGCGCACCTCGAGGTCTTGCAGCAGCCCTGAGCCGGGGTTGGAGGTCTTGACCAGTACGAAGACCGCCCCCCCCGAGCGCTCCGCCGCCCGGAAGAAGGGCTCGAGGGCGTCGCTGCCCAGGTAGGGGTTGACGGTCAGGGCCGAGCCGGGATAGGCGTCCAGATAAGCCTTGGCGTAGGCCTCCGCCGTCGAGCCAATGTCGCCACGCTTGGCATCGATGATCACCGGGATCGAGAGCACCCGTGCGGCCGTGATTAGCTCGTGCATCAGCGCGAACCCCGCCGCCCCCAGCGCCTCGAAAAAAGCCGCCTGCGGCTTGACGGCGGCGATGCGGGGACCGAGCGCCTCCATCAACTCCAGCGAGTACCGGCGAATGTGCTTGAGGGGCTGCTTGCCGTGTAACTCGGGGCGCGGGTCGAGCCCCAGGACGAGCGGCGGGCGGGCCAGGACGGCTTCGACGAACTCGGGCACCGGGTAATGCTACTACGCCGGGGAGACCGCGGGGGCCAAGGCGCGGAGGCGGAAAGCGGAAAGGTCGGAAAATCAACAGCTCACGGCCGGCGGCTGAGCGCTCACTTGAACCACTTCAGCCAGATCGCCCGCTGCTCAAAGCTGGCGTTCTCGAGCACGAAGGCGGCCTGGCGGTGGCTCTCCTGGGCCTGCCGGGCGTCGCCGAGGTAGCGCCAGGCGGCGGCGATCAGGCTCAGGCACGACCACTGGCCCTGCGGGTGGCCCAGGAAGCGGTATACGGCCAGGGCTCTCGAGGCCAGGGTGATGGCCTCCGGGGCGTCCGCGGCGTACAGGCTGCCGACCGCCCAGATGAACAGCCCGTCGGCCCAGGCCCGGTTGTCGCCCACGGTGCGGGCAAGGTGCTCGACCTCGCGCGCGGCCTGACTGGCCTGATGGGGGTTCTTTTCCAGCAATTGCCAAGCTTGTCCGAGGCGTTGGTGCAGGCGCTCGCTGTGGTTGGCGATCTCGCCGTAAGACAGAGGGTGGACAAAGCTACTCACCCCCAGAGGGTAGCAAAGGTTTGGCCCGGGTCTTGCCTAGTATTCACCAACTTGGTTTGAACTCCGTTTCAGATAACGCCAATGCCGATTTTCTCGCCTAAAGTCGACAATTTTCGCGTTTCTCAGGACATGCTCCCGGAGCACAGTTTATGGCCAAATCTGGCTGAGGGCTCAGAGCGATTTCCACGCATACTCCCCACGTCGCTAAAGCGGGCGGTTTTTGCTGTAGAGCGGTTCCCACGAACACTCGGTATGGCGGTTTTTGCCGTACCGAGTGCACTACTCCGCGCGGTGGGCGGAGTAGTGGTGGGAAACGCGATAGGGAGTACATTACCTGCCCCCGCGAGTGAGGTAAGGGTGGTAAACGCGATCGGACCCGGAGGCAGGCCGTTTGGCGGGCGCAGCTCCCCTGGTGCGTTCGGGTAAGCTAGCCCAATAGCCCCCACGCACCCGCCCCAAAGGAGCCGCATGACCCTAGACAGCCTTAGAACGTTGTTGAGTGACCGGGTGAGCACCAACCCCACCGACCTCGAGACCCATGGCAGGGACGAAGCCTACCCGTACCCTTCGCTGCCGCAAGCTGTCGTCTACGCGGAGGGCCTGGAGGATGTCCGGAAGACCCTCGAGTGGGCCGGACGGACCGGCACAGCGGTGATTCCCTTCGGGGCGGGGACCAGCCTCGAGGGCCACATCCTGCCGCAAGGGAGCGCGGTCACGCTCGACCTGAGCCGGATGAACCGGGTGCTCGAGGTGCTCCCGCAGGACTTCACGGCGGTGGTGGAACCGGGCGTCACGCGGGAGCAGCTCAACCTGGCGCTCAAGGGCACCGGGTTGTTCTTCCCCGTAGACCCCGGGGCCAACGCCAGCCTGGGTGGGATGTGCGCCACCAACGCCTCTGGCACTACCACCGTGCGCTACGGCGGGATGCGCCAGAACGTGCTGGCCCTGCAGGCGGTGCTGGCAAGCGGGGAGGTGCTCGAGCTGGGCCGCAACGTGCGCAAGACCAGCGCGGGCTACGACCTCAAGGACCTTTTCGTCGGCTCCGAGGGTACGCTGGGCGTCATCACCCGACTGACCTTGCGGCTGCACCCCATACCCGAGCACGTCCATACGCTGCGTGTCCAGTTCGAGAGCCTCGAGGCCGCCGCCGACGCCGCCTACGCGGTGATGGCCTCGGGCCTCCCGGCCGCGCGGCTGGAGCTGCTCGACGAGCTGAGCTTCCGGGCCATCAACGCCTATCTGGGCCGCAGCTATCCCGAGCGGCCCGGGCTGTTCGTGGAGTTCCACTCCTCCACCGCTGCCGCCGCCGAGGCCGAGAGTGCGCTGGCCCTCGAGCTGATGGGGGACGCCGGGGCCACCGAGGTTCACCGTGCTGCCACCGCCGAGGACCGCAGCGCCCAGTGGGAGGCCCGCCACCAGCTCTACTGGGCCCTGGTGGCGCAAAACCCTGGCGCCAAGAACATGATCACCGACACCGCTGTGCCGCTGTCGAGGATGCCCGAGCTGGTGCGCTTCTCGCAGGCGCTGCTCGGGGAGCTCGGCCTCCCCGGCAGCATCATCGGGCACGTGGGCGACGGCAACTTCCACACTCTGATTGCCGCCGACGAGGCCACCTACCCCGTGGCCGAGCAGTTCGCCGCCCGCCTGGTCGAGGAGGCCCTGCGCCTGGGCGGCACCTGTTCCGGCGAGCACGGCGTGGGGCTGCGGAAGAAGAAGTACTTACCGGCCGAGCACGGCGCGGCCCTCGAGTGGATGCGCCAGATCAAGCGGCTCTTTGACCCGCAGGGGATTTTGAATCCGGGCAAGGTGGTCTAGGTTGGGGCCACTCGAGGCCGTTCGCCGGCTCTGCTTGTTTTTGCCCGAGGTCAGCGAGCGACCCAGCCACGGGCACCCGGCCTTCTTCGTGCAGGGCGGGCGGGGCTTCGTGAAATACATGGACAACAACCACCACGGCGACGGCCGCCTGGCGCTGTGGTGCGCCGTGCCCTGGGGCGCACAGCAGGCCTTGGTTCAACACCGGCCTGAAGCCTACTTCCGCCGTACGTGGGCCACCGGGGCTGGGTGGGGGTTCGCCTGGACGCGGGGATGGACTGGTCCGAGGTACGGGACGCGGTGACGGCCGCCTACCGCCAGGTCGCCCCTGGGCGTCTACTGGCCCGGCTGCACGAAGCCATAGAATAGCCCCATGCCCATCACCCATCTGCTCTTCGACCTGGACGGAACCCTGCTCGAGACTGAGCCTGGCATTCTGGGTACCTTCCGCCACACCCTCCGCACCCTGGGCCTGCCCGACCGCAGCGACGCCGAGCTGCGCCGCTACATCGGCCCGCCGCTGCGACAGGCCTGGGGCGAGCTGGTGGGGGAGGGCCTGATTGACGAAGCAGTGGAGATCTACCGCCAGCGCTACGACGCAGCGGGCAAGCTCGAGGCCAACCACTACCCTGGAATGCCGGAGGCGCTCGAGGAACTCGCCCAACGCTACAGGCTGGTCGTCGCCACCTCCAAGCGCGTCCAGTTCGCCCGCGACATGACCGCCCACTTCGGCCTGGCTCAGCACTTCACCGCCGTCTACGGCGTGGTGCCCCCGCACCTCTCCGAGCCCAAGGGCGAGCTGATCGCCCGGATTCTGGCCGACCTGGACCTTAACGCCGAGGCCGCCGTGATGATCGGCGACCGGGAGTTCGACATCGCTGGGGCCAATGCCAACGGGATGCGCTCGGTGGGGGTGCTGTGGGGCTATGGCAGCGCTGCCGAGCTGAGCCAGCACGGGGCCACCGCGCTGTGCGGGCGGCCCGCCGAGCTCGAGGGGCTGCTGGAGGGCCGGGGGGGTGGGGGGTGAGGGCCCGGGCCTCAGGCCGAGGCCGCGGGGCGGACGACGGCCAGTAGCTGTTCCCTTTCCTGGGGTCGGGCGATGCCAAAGCCTTGCAGTAGCCGACAGCCGCGCTCGGTCAGCCAAGCCACCTGGTCGGGGGTCTCCACCCCCTCGGCCACGGTGGGCAGGCCCAGCCCTTCCCCGATGGCCAGGATGGTCTTGAGCAGGGCCTCCTCGCGGGGGTCCTTGCCGATCCCGCTGACGAAGCTGCGGTCGATCTTGATGCAGTCTATGGGGAGGTCCTTGAGGTAGCCCATCGAGGAGTTGCCCACCCCGAAGTCGTCGAGCGCAATGTGGACGCCCAGGGCCCGCAGCGCGGTGAGGTGCTGCTTGGCGCGGGGTAGGTCTTGGATCAGGGCGGTCTCGGTGATCTCAAGGTGTAGCCGGTCGCCGCTGATCCGGCCGGCCCGCAGGGCCGCCTCGACAGCCTGGGCAAAGCCGGAGTCGTAGAGGCTGCGGGCCGAGATGTTGACCGAGATCGGCAGGCCGTGGCTGTTGGCCTCGAGGCAAGCCTGCCGCAGTACCCGGCGGTCCACCTCGCGGATCAGCCCGGTCTCCTCGGCCAGGGGGATGAACTGCCCCGGCGCGACCCGACCGCGCACCGGGTGCTGCCAGCGCACCAGCGCCTCGAGCTTTCCCCAGCGCCCGCTGGCGGTGTCCAGGATGGGCTGGTATTCCAGGAAGATTTCGTCGCCCTGGAGGGCCCCCCGCAGATCGTGCAGCAATTGGAAGCGCTCGCGGCTGTAGCGGTCGAGTTCGGGGCTGTAGAAGATGAAGCCGCCTTCGGTCTCCTTGGCCCGGTACATGGCCACGTCGGCCACCCGCATCAGGTCGTCGAGGTTCTGGCCGTCCTGGGGGTAGAGCCCGATCCCCATGCTGGCCCCCACGTGTAGGTGGGCCCCCTCCAGGGCGAAGGGCCGCTGGAGGGCCTCGAGCACCCGCGAGGCCACCGGGGTGATCTCCTCCGGGCGGATGTCTTGCAGCAGCACTGCGAACTCGTCGCCGCCCAGCCGGGCCAGTACGTCGCCCTGGCGCACGCAGGCCTCGAGGCGCCTCGCCACCTGCATCAGCAGCTTGTCGCCCGCCTCGTGCCCGAGGGTGTCGTTGACCTCCTTGAAGCGGTTGAGGTCGAGGTAGAGCAGGGCGTTTTTCCGCCCGCCGCGTTGGCTCTGAGACAGGATGCGCTCGGCCTGCTCGCGCAGCATGCGGCGGTTGGGCAGGCCGGTCAGGGTGTCGTGGTAGGCCAGCCGCTCGATGGTGTGCTGCTGGGCCTTGCGCTCGCTGATGTCGCGCACGATACCCATCAGGGTGGCGGGGCCGTGGGGTCCGGCCTCGAGGCGGGCCGCCCCCACCTCCACCGGGACTACCGAACCGTCCAGCCGCAGGCAGGCCTCCTCGACGAAGGGGATCGCCCCCGGCTCCTCCATGCGCTGGCGGGCCAGGTGGTGGTGGTCGGGGTGGAGGAATCGCAGCACGCTCTGCCCCACCACCTGCCCGGCCTCCTCCGCCCCCACCAGCCGCAGGTAGCTGGCATTGGCGTAGAGGATGGTGCCGTCCGGCCCCACCTCGATGATGCCGTCGGGCGAAGTCTCGACCAGCGCGCGGAAGCGGGCTTCGCTGGCCCTGACCTGCTGCTCGGCGCGTTTGCGGTGGCGGATGTCGCGCCAAGTGCTCAGGCAGACCTGTTTGCCGTTGAAGGCCGTTGGGGTGATGGCGATCTCGATGTCCACCACCTCGCCGTGCAGGTTGCGGAACTGGTCTTCGGTGAAGGGGATGGGGGTGCTGTGCTCGAGCGCCTGCAGGTACGACTCGCTGGGCAGGGGCGATCCGGGCACCGAGGCGTGCTTGAGCCAGTCGGTGAACGAGAGCCCCAGCACCTGCTCGGGCCGCTCGGCCCCCATGGTTCTCAGCCCGGCCGGGTTGACGTAGCTGAAGACCCCGCCCTCGAACAGCGTGACCGCGTCGGCCAGGTTGTCCAGCACGTTGCGGTAGAAGGCCTCCTGCTCGCGCAGTGAGGCGAAGCTGAGGGTGCGCTCCACCGCCAGGCTGACCTGGGCAGCGACCGCCGTCATCAGCTCGAGGTCGTCGGGGCCGAAGTGGTGGGTGCAGCTCTCGAGGTTGATCACCCCGACAGCCTGGCCACGGACGACCAGCGGAACCGCAATGTCCGAGCAGATATCGGGCAGGGGGTAGACGAAGTCGGGGTCCTGGCGGGCCTCCTCGATCAGGACGGGCTGTCCGGAGCGCAGGCAGCGGGCCATTACCCCGTTGCCCAGCGGGATGCGCTCGAGCCACTCCGGGTAGCCCACCTGGTGCTGCATCACCAGCTCCTGGCCCTGCCGCAGGTAGAGTGAGACCATGCCGTAACCGAAGGTGGCCGATATGGCCTCCACGGCGGCGCGGTAGAGGGGGCCGGGCTCGAGCTCGTGCCCCAGGGTCTGGCTCAGGCGCAGCAGCAGGCCCAGGCGCTGCCGCTGGCGCTCCGAGGCCGCCAGCAGCTCGCGGTTGCGGGCCTCGCTCTGGCGTAGGCTCTCCTCGGTCTGGCCGCGCTGGACGGCCTCGCCCAGGCTGGCGGCGGTGGTGCGCAGCACTCCCACCGCGTCCTCGCCCCAGCGCCGCTCGTGGCGGCGGTCTTCGAAGCCCAGCAAGCCCCACAGGGCCCTGCCCACGAAGATCGGCACCTCCAGGAACGACCGGGGGTTGCCGGGCTCGGTGGGAGGGTCGAGGCCGGGGGGGAGGGCCTGGGCGGTGTAGGTGTACTCCAGCACCTCGCCCCTCAGCAGCCGCCGGTGGAGGACATCTCGCGGCGGGCGGTTCTGGGTGGACGGGTCGCCCATGCTCGAGCGTACCCCCCGGCCGCACCACTCGTGGCGCCGGCTAACCCGCGTGCGGCCGGTCTCGTGGGGGTGGAATTGGTCAATATAGACCCGGTCGGCCCGCAGGGCTTGGCCCAAGATCTCCATCACCCTGGGAATCTGGGTCTGGAAGTCTTGGCGGGTGAGCAGGGAGTTGGTCTCCACCACGCCCCGAAACATCTGGTGCAGCCAAGGGTCGCCGAGGGATTCCGTCACCCCACCACGCTAACAACCCTCTAGCCAATCTCTGGTTATTTTCACGCCAAAACACGGGGTTTTTTGACCGTTAACCCCGCACGGGGGTTAACGCCTTACTTAGGCCTCGGCTACGCCCTGCCCGAACGAGCCCTGCCGCATCAGGGCCTGGGCCAGCTCGAGGCGGGCCACCAGGCTGGGGGCCTCGAGCAGCGCCTGCTTGTCCTCGGCCTCGACCTGCAGGTGGACGCACAAAAACGAGGCCTGATACAGCGGGTCTTCGGGAAGGTTGGCGATGGCCTCCTCGAGGCGCTGGGGGTCGGCCACGCCGGCCACGTGGGCGCGGAAGGCGTCCATCGCGTCCCAGGCCGCCACCGCCTCCGCGCTCCGAGCGGAGCGCTCCAAAGGCATGGGGGTGCAGATGGCGGTGCGGTAGAGCCTGTCGAAGACCCCGGCCCCCTCGATGTGGCAGCGCTCGCCGCCCCGGCAGACGATGGTGAAGGTACCGTCGGGGTTTTCCTGCGCCCCGATCAGCTCGACGAAGGCTCCCACCTCGCGGAAGCTCTGCTCGCCATCGGCCAGGGTGATCACAAACTGCCGCCCACCCTCGGGGGCCTCGAGCAGGTCGCGGATCATCTGGCGGTAGCGGTCCTCGAAGATGTACAGCGGAATCATCAGCCCCGGAAACACTACGGTCTGGCCCAAGGGGAACAGTGGCATGCGGCTCATTGGGATAAGAGTAAACCTCTGGGGGATGTGAAGTGCAAACCTCAGCCGCCTCTGGCCGCTTTCCAGCGGGCCTCGAGTTTCCCGAAGATGCGCTCGAGCTTTTCCGCCGGCAAGACCACCTGCTCGGTGGTGCCCTCGCCGATCAGGTCGCCCAGTTCGTTGTAGACCTGGAGGGCTGCGAACACGCGGTTGCCCTCGGTGCCGGTGTGGGTCGCCTCGAGGCGCACCCCCATGCCCACCAGGGCCGAGGCGATGTGGTTGACCGCGACCTTGGAGCCGATGCCCTCTTCGCCCGGCTCGAGGAAGTCCAGGATGATCATCCGCCCTGCCAGTTCCATGTGCCTGGCCATCCAGTAGGTCGAGTACACGTCGTGCAACTTCCCCAGCCGGGGGTCGGCCTGCTCAAAGTTCACCGTCATGGCCTCGGTAACGGTGGTCTCGAAGAAGGCTTGGTAGCCAATTGGAATGGGTTTCATAGGCGGGGGCGAGCGGTGCGCGGGAGAAAACCAGGAAGGACCAAACCCTATAAAGCTGCTTTGGGCCGTTCGGCCCGTCGGGGGGGTAGCTCAATCGGCCGGCGACTGCGGTCAGGGGGTGGGGCGCTAAGGCCTCGGGGATCGGTTTTGACCTTTGACCCCGCCCTTGATGCCCAACATTTTACCCACACACGACACACTGCGCACCGCCTTCCGTGGCACAATGCGGGCGTGGAGACGGTGGTTTTTCTGCCCGGATATCTGGCCCCGCCCGCCGGGTTTCGCAGCCTGGCGGGGGCCCTGCGCCCCCATCAAACCCTCGAGCTGGGCCGCCACCCCAGCCCTGCGGGGGCGCTTGAGGCGTGGCGCGGTCAGGTTCCCCCGAACGCCCACCTGGCGGCGTTCGCCGAGGCCGCCTGGCCGGCCGCCCAACTCGCCGCCGAGACCCAGGCCCGCAGCCTGATCCTGTTCAGCCCGATCCTCCGCGCCGACGCCGCCCTGAAGAGCCGCCTCGAGGCCCTTCGGCTGGCCCACCAGAACGGCCAGTTTGCCCAGGCCGCGACGCCCTGGATGTTCGGGGCCTTCTTCCTCGAGCAGGGCCAGGAGCCCATCGCCTACTGGGCCGAGGAGGTGGGGTCCCTGGCGGTGGGGGAGTGGCTGGGGGCGCTGCACGGCCTGGGCGACGGGCGCAAGCACCTGCGCCGGCTGGAGTGCCCGGTGTTGGTGGTGGCCGGGGCCGAGGACGCCTTCACCCCGCTGCGCTACGCTCAGGAGGTGGTGGACTGGACGCCCCTCAACCCCAACGGCCTGGGCGCGGTGCGGGTCAGCATGGAGGGCTGCGGCCACCTGGCCCCTTGGGAGAACCCCCTAGAGGCGGCCAACCTGCTTGAGGGCTTCGTCACCGGGGCCGACAGCGTCGGCGGCTCGAGCCCCAGGCTGGAACTGAACGTCAGCCGGGGGCAACGCGGCGCGACGGAAGACGGCGAAAATTCCTCGAGGTAAGCCCTGGCCGCCCCTTGCGGGCTTACGCGGCCTTTCAGGTAGGCTATTCCCATGAAACCCGTAGCCCTAGACGCGATGGGGGGCGACCACGCCCCCAAGGCAACCGTGGAAGGCGCGCTGGCTGCCAGCAGGCAGGGGATTCCGGTGGTGCTGGTGGGGCAGACGGCGGTGCTGCGGGAGGAACTGGGGCGGCAGGGCTGCGAGCTTCCGGTCGTAGAGGCGCCGGAGTTCATTACCATGGGGGACGCCGCCACCGACGTGCGGAAGACGAAGGGCGCCTCGATCAACCGCTGCATGGAGCTGGTCAGGGCGGGCGAGGCCAGCAGTGTGGTGGCGATGGGGCACACCGGAGCGACCCTGGCCTCGGCGCTGTTCGGGCTGGGGCGTATCCGGGGGGTGGAGCGGCCCACCCTGCTGGTGGAGCTGCCCAGCGAGCGGGGCAAGACCTTCCTGGCCGACGGTGGGGCCAACGTGGACTGCAAGGCCGCCTGGCTGGTGCAGTTCGCGGTGATGGCCACCGCCTACGCCGAGGCCCAGGGGGTGCGCAACCCCAGCGTGGGGCTGCTCTCCATCGGCGAGGAGGAGGAGAAGGGCAACGCCCTCACCCTCGAGGCCTTCCCCCTGCTTAAGGCCGCCAAGGGCATCAACTTCTTCGGCAATGTGGAGGGGCGCGACATCTTCAAGGCCACTACCGACATCGTTATCGCCGACGGCTTCGTCGGCAATGTGGTGCTTAAGCTCTCCGAGGGCGAAGCCCGCACCCTGCTCAAGTGGGTGCGCGAGGCCCTGACCAGCTCGCTCGTCGCCAAACTGGGGGCATTGCTGGTGCGCGGCCCGCTGCAAAGCCTCCGCGCCCGCATGGACCCCGCCGAGTACGGCGCGATGCCGCTTCTGGGCGTAGAGGGCGCGGTCTTCATCGGGCACGGCTCGGCAGACGGGCGGGCCGTGGCCAGCGCCATCCGCAAGGCCAAGGCGGTGGTCGAGGCCGATCTGGTGGAGAAGGTGAGGCAGGCAATTGGCGGGATGGCAGTTGAAGATTGAGGGTTGAAGGTCGGAGGCCCGTGCTGTGGTGATGGGGCGGCGCTGGGGCTCGGGACGGTTTTCAAAAACACCGCCTCATTGCGGTTCCTACCATTACTTCCCTCGCGGCGGTAAGGTACTCCCTACCACAAAAACCGCCCGCTTTAGCGCCGTAGGGAGTATGCGTGGGAACCGCTCTCAGCCTACAAAACCGCCCTCGTGGATGCCACTCTTGGCCGGCTGTCCTTAACCTTCGGCGGGGCCGGTGCCGCCACGTTGAGCAGCAGCGGGAAGATGCTGAAGAAGGCGTAGTAGGCCAGCACCGAGCGCAACGGCACCGGCGCTGGCCCGGGCCAGCCAGCCCAGCCGTTGGCGCAGGGTGTGCACCCTCTGGGGGCCGGTTGGTGGGTCATCCGCCAGGAGTCTGGGGCCGGCGGCTTTGGGGCGGCTGAGGCGGGGCGGCGGGTACCACCATCTTCTCGCTCAACCCCACCAGCACCACCGCGACCTTCAGGCGCTTAATCAGCGCCTCGACCAGCCGGGGTGGGGCGGGCTGGGCCAGCACCGCCAGCGCGTAGGGTCTGCCGCCGGGGCCGAGGGCATCGAGCAGTTCTCCTTCGAGCAGTCGTGCACTGACACCAACCCCGGCCCGCTCGAAGACCTGACGGGCCTGCTCGAGGGCCTCCTGGGCTAGCCTCCGGGCACTTTGCGGGTCTTCCGAGCCTTGGCCGGTGAGGGTTCGCACCCATGCCGCATCGCAGACCAAATGAACTCGGCAGTCCCCTATGGCCCCAGCCAGGGCCACCCCTTTCAGCGCCGCCGCGTGGCGGTGCAAACTGGTGTTGACCACCACCAGAAGGTGAGCGGTGGACGGACTCGGTTTGGCACTTAGCGAGAGCATGGCTATGAAGTTTTGGGGCGGATGGGCGGAACCGGTAGTTCTGTCACCGAAGCGCCGTCTCAGGTCTGCCGGGGGACGCCAGGGCGGCTGGGTCGGCGGCTCCCGTACTTGTCTTCCAGAACCCTCCTTCTGAGCCGTTCTATGCCCTCGGAGGGCGTATCAGGCTGGCCCCGGCTGCGGCGGCGGTCGGGGAGCGCTCCGGACTCTCCTACAGGCCTCCATCCTCTAATTCCTTGTTAGGGAAGATGAACACGCGGGGCTGAGGCATTCCGGTGTCTACACTGAGCGCCCGCTGAGTCCGCTCAGGTCTGGCCGACCAGGGCGGTCTGGGGCAGCTCGAGCAGGCTGTCGTAGCCTCCGGAGGGGCCGGGCAGCTGGGGGCAGCGCTCGTCGCAGTGCCACTCGGCCCCATTAACCCAGTAGCGGAAGCGGTAGCTCCGGCCTGCCTCGAGTTCGAGGGTGACCCGCCAGTGCCCGTCGGCCCCCTGGGTCATGGGATAGCCGCAGGGGTTCCAGGACTCGTCCAAAAACTCGCCCACCAGCCCGGCCTCGCGGGCGCGAATGTTGGCGGGCAGGGTGAAGGTCACCCGGCGCAGGGGGCTGTCAGCGGGATGCAACTGGATCACGGCGGCTCCTGTCGGGCCGGGCCTTGGCCAGCGCCAAGGGGGCGAAGTCGGTCTCGGCGAGCCGCAGGCCGCAGGCCCGGGCTTCCTGCTCGAGCCACCGCGACAGCGAATCGTCTGAGGCGGGGTCCAGCTCGGTCGGGGGGGTCTCCGGGGTCTGCCAGACCAGCGGGCCGCAGCCGTGGGTCAGGCTTACCAGCTCGCGCCGCAGGTGGACGGCAAAGGGGCCGCCGCCCTCGACCCGCGCCCGGCTATACACGGTGGTTCCGTCACTGAACTTCCAGTAAAACATCGCTGCCCCCGTTCTCGCCGGGGTCGCGTGCCCCGGCGGCGTGCAAGACGCCGAGCCTCTAGGCGGGCGCGGCCACGGGCCGCGCCGCCCTCTGCTCACTTGAGGAGTTGTGGTAGTGCGGCTCGAGGCCGCTAAATCGCTCAGGAACTGGAGGTTAACAGCCCCAGCTGAGACCGGGCTGTGCCACATCTGACCGGGCCCTGAGTTTTGGCTGAGCAGTGATTCGGCTGATCGCCTCTGGCCATCGCAGCGCCTTCGGAAGACTCCCGCGATTCCCGCTGGGGGAGCAGACAGCTCAACCTATCGGACGCACTCGGCCCGAAAAACGTCCCCTGCTGGCCTTTCGCGTTTCCCACCCTTACCTCCCTCGTGGCGGCAGGCAATGTACCTACAGCGAAAACCCCTGTAGGGAGTACACGTGGGAACCGCTCTTGATCAGTTGATGGCCCCTACAAGGCGTCCACGGCGGCGGCCGCCTGTAGGTCGAGATCGGTGACTCCGCCCGCCGAGTGAGTTACGTAGGCCACACGGACCTTGCACCACATGATCTCGAGGCTGTCGGGGTGGTGATCAGCCTTCTCGGCCGCGATGGCGACCTTCACCGCGAAGGCCACGCCGCCTGAGTAGGCGTCGAAGGTGTAGGTCTTCTCGATTCGGCCCCCCGCCAGCGCCCAGCCGGGGAGGTCTTGCAGGCCTGCATGTATCTCGGCCTCGCTCAGTTTGCTTCGGTTGCCCATGACCAGGAGCCTAGCCCGAATGCGCGGTCTCGAGGTGGAGGCGAGCTACCTTCGCTCTAAGGGTCTCTATAGTTGCAATGCAAAATGTCGCCTGCCAGCTCCCGCAGGGAGTTGCGTCTCGGGTAGCCGCTCCGCGGCTATGGCGTACGCCACTTCGCCCAGGCACGTATCTACCGCTTCCGCCGCTTCCGCACTTCTACCCTGGCGCAACTTAAAGGCGGCGGGTTGGGCCGGGATTTGCCCGAAGCCAGTCGGTACGGCAAGAGGGGGGGCAAAACCGGGCGTCTGCAACTGGGTGCGTACCACCCCGGTCAATCGAGGGGGTCTCTGGCGGTCTGCTTGGTTTCGGGCATGAAGCCCGCGAAGGCGTAGACCTCGTCTCCGCCGTCGCTGACGTGCAGCTCGGCCATCCCGTCGCGCACCATCTCGCGCAGGTGCTCCCTGGCCTCGTCGGCCCCCAGGCCGGTACCCAGCACCACCTCGGCCAGGGTGATGCGCCCCTTGTTTTGCTTGGCCAGGGCCAGGATCCGCTGCTCCGGGGTCGGCCCAGCGGGCCGGGACCGGCTCTGGCTGTTGCGGGCCAGCCGGTAGCCCAGCCAGCCGATCACGGCGAAAAACACCCCCAGCCCGGCCACGACGCCCGGCTCGGTCTCGCCGGTTTCGCCACTCAGCAACTCGCCCAGCGCCGCCAGCACAAAGAAACCACTCGAGGCCACGATAAACCAGCCCAGACAGCCCATAGGGTTCATGTGGCCGAATTATAGCCTCGAGTTGGCCTCCCGACCGGGTCGAAACGCCTCGAGCTGTGCGGGGGCCACGGCGGTTCTCGAGTCATCCCGACACTCCCCCACCGCCCGCCCGGCAGACGCGAAGAGGTTTTTGCTGAGTTTAAGACTGAAACCTGATATAACGCGGGGATAACGCACCGCCCAGTAGAGTCGGGCGGACAGGGGGCGGCATGGCGGATTCTGCGCGGACGACGGAGACCGGCTTGGATGTCGGTAAGCGGCTCAAGGGGCTGCTGCTCAAGCGCTCGGGGCTGGCGCTGGGGCTCTGGGGCGAGGCTGGCATCGGCAAGACCCACGCCGCCCAGGCCCTGCTGCGCCAGACCCCGTGTACCAGCTTCAGTCTGCACAGCGCAGCGCCCCTGAAGCGCTGGCTGGAGGTCCTCCCCCGTCCCAAGGCCCTCGATCCCTGGGCCGCGCGCATCCTGGATCGCCTCGCCGCCGGGGACTCCGCGGCCAACGCCGCCGAGGCCTTGGGGGCGCTGCTGGCGAAGCTGGCCCCGGTGGTGCTTCACCTCGAGGACCTGCACGAGGCCGACGCCGAGCGGGCCGGGCTCATCGCCCAACTGGCCGCGATGGCCCCGCGCAGCAAGGGCGTCGGGCTGCTGATCACCAGCCGGGGTGGGTTGCCGGCCGCGCTCGATGCCGTCGAGATCGAGCGCCTGTCCGCCCTCGACGCTAGGGGGCTGCTCGAGGCCCAGGCCGGCGCGGAACTGCCCGCCGAGGCGATCGGGTGGATCTTCGCACGGGCCTCGGGCAACCCGCTGTTCACCCTCGAGTACTTTCGCCACCTCTCGCGCATGGGCAACCTCTGGAACGACGGCCGGCGCTGGCGCTGGCGCGCACCGGAGCAGCACCAGATGCCAAGCACCGTCGAGGCGCTGCTCGAGCGCAGGCTGCGTGAGGCCGCCGATACCCCCGAACTTGAAGGGTTGCTCGAGGCCAAGGCCTTTCTGGGGGCAGAAGACACCGCGCTGGCCGAAGTCACGGGTATGGCTCCTGGGGTGCTGGCCAATTGCCTGCGTTTGCTCGAGGCGCGGGGAATTTTGCTGCGCGGGGAGTTCGCCCACCCACTGTTGCGCGAGGTGTTGCTGCAAAACCTGCCGCGCGAACGCCGGGCTGAACTGGCGAGGCGGGCGCTGGCCTCCCTGGCGAAACACCCGGCCCAGGTGGCGGCCTTCCTGGACGACGCCGGGCTGGCCCCGGCCCAGGCGCGGGCCTGGCTTGAACGTGCGGCCGAGGCCGCCCAGGCGGCGGGCGACGGTTTGCAGGCCGGGCGGTTGAAGGCCAGGGCAGTTCCCTACATCGCCGACGAGGCCGAGCGCGGGCGGCGTGCCTTAGAGGCCGCGGTGGCGCTCTACCCCTACGACCTGAGCCAGTCCATCGCGCTGCTCGAGGCCGCCTGGGCGGTGCGTGCGGGCGACTTCGAGGTCTACAAGCACCTGCTGGTCGAGCTGGCCGAGGCGGGCCGCAGGGCCGAGGTGGAGCGGCTGTTCGAGGTTTTCCCCGCCGAAGACCGCCACAGCCAGCGGGGCTTCATGCTGACCCTGCACGCCTGGCACTACCTCGACCGCTACGCCGAGGTACTCAGGCTGTGGGAGGCCAAGCCCGAGCTGCACGCGGGCATCTCCCCGTTCATCCTGCGCAACGTGGCCTACGCCAAGGCCGCGTTGGGTGACCCCGCCGGTGCGACGGCGCTGGCCCAGGAGGCGCTGGCTCGGCCTGACCTCACGGTGCTTCAGCGGGTGGTGCTGCTCGAGGCCTGCGGCTTTGCAGGCAGCAACAGCTCGGACTTCGCCGCCGCTGAAGGCTTCTACGACCAGGCCATCGCGCTTTTCGAGGCCGATGGCCAGGCCCACCGCTCGGGCTCGCTGCTGTTCAACCGCGCCATTGCCCGGCTGTCGCTGGGCCGCTTCGCCGAGGCGCGGGGCGACGCCGAGCGGGCGCTCGAGCTGGCCGCCGAGGGCGCTCAGCCGCTGTTCTACGCCAACGCCCAGCTGGCCCTGGGGGTCGTGCTGACCGAGCAGGGCCACTACGACCGCGCCGAGGAGGCACTGCAAGCCTGCCATGCCCACTACCGGCAGGCCGGGCTCGGCGGCTGGCAGGTCGACGCGGAACTCCAGCTGGGCGAGCTGTACCGCGCCTGGCCCCTGCCGCACGCCGAGGTCTTGGCGCAGAAGCACGCCTTCGCCGCGCTGCGGCTGGCCCAGACCTTGGAGGACCGGCGCTACGCCGCCGGCGCGACCCGCGGCGCCGCGCTGACCGAGGCCCGCTTCGGCTCGCCCCAGCGGGCCTTGACGCTGGCCGAGCAGGGCTACGCGGCGGCCGCTGGGCTGGGTGAGCCGATGGGTTTGTGCCAGGCCCTGTGCGCACGGGCGACGGCGCACGCCGCGCTGGGTCAGACCCGGCAGGCGGTCGAGGATTTTCGGCAGGCCCAGGAGCACGCCCGGCAGGTGGGGGCTCGACACGAGGTCGGGAAGATCGGCCTCGAGCTGGCCCGCCTCGAGAACGACCTCAGCAGTGCCCGCGAGCACCTGCGCTGGTTCGAGGCGAACGGCCTGATGAACGGGGCCAACCTGGCCCACCGCCTGTTCCCCGAACTCGCCGCGCAGCCCGGGCCGGTTCGGGGCGAGGCGGGGGTGCGCCTCGAGGTGCTCGGCCCGATGCAGATCGTCGGTGGGGAGGGCGGTCAGCCGGTGCGCGGCCAGAAGCGGCGGGAGCTTCTGGCCCTGCTGCTTGAGGCCCGCGTCTCAGGCCGCCGCGAGGCGGGCAAGCTCGAGTTGCTCGAGGCCCTCTACCCCGGCGCCGACGAACTCCAGGCCGCTACCGCGCTCAGGGACATGGTGTACCAGTTGCGCGAACTCTTCGGGCAGGGCTTGGTCCAGACCACCGACGGCGGCTATGCGCTGGGCGAGGTGGGGTCGGACGCCGAGCTGTTCTTGCGGTCGGGCGACACCAGGCTGTGGCGGGGTGCTTACCTTGAGGGCGTCGGCCTCGAGGCGGGCGACACCGTGCGCGAGGCGCTGCACCTCAAACTCCGCGCCCGCGCCGAGGCGCTGCTTGAGGCCGACCCTACCGAGGCCGTGCGGGTCGGGAAGATTCTGCTCGAGGCCGATCCCTACTCGCCCGAAAGCCTGCGCCTGACCTTGCGCGCGCTGCAGGCACTCAAGAACCACAAGGGGCTGAGCCGGACGTATGCCAGGGCCAAGGAGAACTGGCTGGAGGTGGGGGAGCGGCTGCCGGAAAGCTGGGCCGAGTTCGTGGCGGGTGGGTAGGCGGGGCCGGGGGAAAGGGGCCGCCGGGCAGGGAGGACGGCAGGGCGTATGGGTGATGCGCCCCTTCTCGCCGTTCTGCTGCCCCAAAGGCGGCGCTACCGCAGTGGTAGGCCGCTGGGGGCGAGGTTGAAGGCCAGGCCATAGGGGGCTCGAGACAGGTCGGGGCCGCTGAAGCTGCGGGTGGGCCTGACCTGCTGGCCCAGCCCGGGCCGCTGGGCTGCGGGGGCGTACATCAGGATCAGGTTCTGGCTGCCGTTGAAATCGGTGACCCAGAGGTTGCCGCCGTTGTCGAAGGCCATCGCGCCGAAGAGGAAGCTGGGGGTGTCGGTCTGGAGCTGGATGTCGGGCTGGGCGGCGGTGTTGCCGAGCCGGGCCTTAGGGTAGCGGAACAGCCAGCCTATGGTGCTGACCCAGAGGTTGCCAGAGGCGTCGAAGGCCAGTCCCTGGGGGGCGATGGGGCTGGTGGCGGAGCCCCCCGTGAGGCTGAAGTCGGGGGTCGGGCTGCCGCTGCCGGCGATCTTGCTGGGCGCGAAGCCCAGAACCTGGCTGCGGCTGGTGGCGGAGTCGGCCACCCAGAGGTTGCCCGTGCTATCGAAGGCCAGCCCCGCGGGGCTCGAGAAGCCCCTCAGGGTGCGGTCGGCGCGGAGGCTGTTGGTCGCGGCGGCCAGGGTGTGGGCCGAGAAGTAGACCACCTTCCCGCCGCCCGATACCCACAGCCCGCCTTCGCCGTCGAAAGCCAGGCCCCAGGGTCCGTCGAGGTCGGGGCTGCTCAGGACGCGCAGCGGCCTGAGGGCGGGGTCGCGGCTGCCGAGCTGGGAGACGCTGTACTGCACCAACCGATTCTGTCGGAAGCTGGCGACCCAGAGGTTGCCGCCCGCGTCGAAGGCGATGTCCTGCGGGCTGTCCACTGAGGCGTCCTGGCCCAGCCGGGCGCTGGCGCTGAGGGCGGTGCTGCTCGAGGCCAGGTCGCCCGCGTCGAAGCCCAGCAGAAGCGGCGTGCCTTCGTTGATAAAGCTCAAGCCGGTCCACAGCTTGCCGCTGCCGGGAGCCTGGGCGTAGCTCACGTTGGCGCTGGCGCTCCCGTTCACCGCGACGGTCTGCGGGTCGGCGCTGAAGGCGGTGTCGGTGGTGGTTCCGCCCGTACGGCGGACGCTCTGCGGCAGCAGGTAGTAGTTGCCCGCCGCCAGCGGGGAAAGGGTGGTGCTGGCGCTGAGGGTCTGGCGGAAGTTGTTGGGGCCGAGCACCAGGACCCTCGGGGTGACGCCCCCGGGGGCGCTGAGGGTTATCTGAAGGCTGCCTTCGGGGCTGCCGCCCGCACCGCAGGCCGAAAGCAGCCCCGCCAGCCCCAGCAACAGCATGCCCATCGTCGAGTTTAGTCTGGTCATGACGTTCTCCTTGGCCTAAGGATCGCTCGGCGCCGGTCAGACGGCGGTCGGAAATAGGCCAGGTTTTGTCCGGGGCTCTGGGGGGCTCGAGTCAGCCGTACGCCCGCCCCTCCGACATCAGGGCGTGGGCGCGGAGACCCGAGGGCGTCGGTCCGCTCGGGGGTACCCGCGCCCTGTGCAAGAGCCGTACCAGGGCTCGAGCGGACAAAAACCCCGCAAAATCCGATCGCCGTCTGACCGGCCCTGCCGCATCCTGATCCTCAGAGAAAGGGAGGTGGGCGGTGGGAAATGCGACGAAGACAGATTTGCGCTTTCGGCTGTGCCCGCGCTGCTCGAGGGCCGTTCCCGTGTCCTCAGAGGAGCGCTTCTGCATCAACGATGGCACCCGGATGATGGAGGGCTGCCCCCACTGCGGGGCCGCCATCACCAGCCCGTATGCCCGTTTTTGCGGCGCGTGCGGGCTCGAGTTTGTTCAGACTTTGGGACGGAGGGAGAACTGAATATGGGTGCCTTGAGATGGCTCATTGGGCCGACGCTGGTTGTTCTAACCGCCTGCGGGGGCCAAACCCCACCCGACGACAGCGACGCCCCGGTTCCCCCGGTCATCCCGCCCACCACTAAGGTGAGCGACAGCGCCACCCGCGCCGCCCTGACTGCCTACGACCCCGCCAGTGGGACGATGCGCTTTGCCCAGAGCACCCCCGCCCTGGCCGGCCTTCAGCCCGACGACGTGCTGGCCTCGGAGCCCTCGAGCGCGGCCCCGGATGGCTACTTGCGCAAGGTCAAGGCCATCCGCAAGGAGGGGGGCGGGGTGGTGCTCGAGACCGTACAGGCCAGCCTGCCCGAGGCCATCTCGGAGGGCTCGCTCAACGCCAGCGGCGAGCTTACGCCCGCCGATCTGCGCTCTTCGGTGGCGCTGCTGCCGGGCGTGACCGTAGGTGCGGCAGAGCCCAAGGCGGCGGGGGTGAACTCCCAACTGGACATCGGCGATGGCTTTAAGTTCAAGGTCAGCTTCGACAGGACCGTGCTCGATGTGAACGAGGGGCCGGTTAAGGTCAAGGTGCAGGTCTCCGGCTCGGCCTACTTCAACGCGGGCTACAACTTCGGCCTCAGCATCCGCGGCCCCAGCCTGATCCCGCCCCGGCTGCCGGCCCTGACCCGCCTCGAGGCCTGGGTCGGCTTCGACCAGCGCTCGAGCCTGCGCATCTGGGGCGACGCCAACGCCAAGCTCTCCAAGGACATCAAGGTAGCCGAGCAGCGCTTCGCGCCCAAATGCTTCTCTATCGGGCCGGTGCCGGTCTGCGTGGTGCCCACGCTGTACATCTTCGTGGGGGCCAGCGGCGAGGTGAGCCTGAGTTTCGACTACTCCGCAGTGCAGACCTCCTACGCCAAGATCGGCACCAAGTGGACCAACCGCGACGGCTGGAAGAAGCTCGAGCCCACCCCCCGCTACGACGCCACCTTCGACCAGAACTTCGTGGTCAACGCGGGGCTCAAGGCCAGCGTCTTCACCCGCGCCGAGGGCGCCCTCATGATCTACGGCGTTGGCGGCCCCACCGTGGGCGTCAAGGCGGGCCTCGAGCTCGACGGGGCGGTGCCCCGCAACCCGGTCTGGATTCTCTCGGGATACCTCGAGGGCTACGTCAGCTTCATCGTGGACCTGCCCATCTTCGGTCGGCTTTCCGAGACCAGCGAGGTGGTGCTCACCTTCAAAAAGGAGCTGGGCCGCTCGCCCAACCGGCCGCCCATCCTTACCCTGACCGGGCGCTCGCCCGACGTGCCGCTGGGTCTGCCGGTGGGCCTCGGCAACGGCTGCGACCTTCTGGGTAGCTACTTCTACGCAGCGCGGGACGCCGAGGACGGCTGCTCGGTGGCGGTCACGGTGACCTCGAGCCGTGACGGAGCCCTGCCGCCCGCCCACACCTTCCAGAGCAGTGGCCCCCGCACCCTCACGGTGGTGGCCAGGGACACCAACGGCGCCACCGCGCAGGCCAGCTTCGCCGTTAACGTGGTCAACACCCCGCCCACCGTCTACGGCAACCTGGGCAGCTCCACCATCCAGGCCACCGTCCCGGCCTACTTCAGCGTCGCCGCCCTCGACCCCAACACCGGCCCGGTCGACTGCGGCGCGATCACCCTCAGCGGCTTCGCGGTGCAGACCATAAGCGCGGTGGGCGGCGACTGCCGCTACAGCGTGACCTTCCCTCAGCCCGGCACCCAGACCCTCCTCGCCACCGCCCGCGACCCTCAGGGCACCCTGAGCGAGCCCAAGAGCTTCACTGTGCAGGTCGGCCCGGCGCCGGTGGTCCCGCCGCCGGTCTGGCAGATTCCGCCGGGCCTCGAGGTACGCGACACCGCCAACCGCTTGATCCCCAGCGAGACCGAGGTGGAGGTGGCCTGCGCCTATACAGTGCGGCTGTCGGCCCGGGCTACCGACCCCGGCGGCAGAACCGTGACCTACCTCTGGCAGGAGTTCTACCCCAATGGAACCGCCCGCACCCTCACCCCCGCCGCCGACGGCACCGTAACTACCGGAGTGGGGCGCGAGTACACCGGCCGCGTGCGCTACCAGGTCACCGCCAGCAACGGCGCCTCGAGCAACAATCCGCTCAGCCAGTACGTGCGCTACGTGGCGGGGGTTTGTGTCAAGTGAGGCGAGCGCTGGGGCATCGGGTGAGCCAACTGCCCCACATTCCACCACCCAAGGAGGTTAAGGTGAGACGCCTAGCGACACTTCTGCTCTTGAACCTAGCGGCTTGCGGCGGCCCCGCGCCCGCCCCGGCCCAGCCCACCTTCACCCTGCGCGTGGAGTCTCCGGTCTTGGAGCTGCGCGTCACCCAGACCGCTACCCTCAAGGTCACGGTCAGCCGCAGCGGCGGGTTCGTGGCACCCGTGATACTCAGCCTGGGCGGGGAGAACACCGGGCTCGAGTCTGCCCCCGTCACGGTCCTCGGCGGCGAGGGCTCCCTGAGCATCAAGGTCACCGACGCCGCCAAAACCGGCACCAGCTTCCCGGTGGTGGTGGGCACGGCAGGAGCCCTTACCAAGTCCGAAACCCTGACCCTGCGCGTCGCCAAGGCGGTGGCGGCGGTCTCGAGCGTAACCGTCAAGGAGGGCGGTGGCAGCGCCCAGGTGCGTCAGGGCTTCGGGAGTGTGACCCTTCAGGTTCAGGGCAGTAACCTCGAGCGCGTGACCGCCTTCAGGGTGGGCGACCTCGAGACCGCCCTGCTGCCTGGCCGGACGCCGACGGGGCTCGAGCTGCAGGTCAGGGTCCCACACGGTGCGACGCTGGGAGCCAAGCGCCTGGTCCTCACCACCGAGGGCGGCGATGCCGACTTGCTGGCCCTGACCGTCACCCCCATCACCTCGGGGCCGGGCGGGAGCGACGCCAGCGGTGCGGGGACCCCCGAGCGGCCCTACCGCTCGCTCAAGAGGGCCCTCTCGCAAAGCTCGACCGGCGACACCGTGCGGCTCCTAAACGGAACCTATAGCGCGGTAAACGGAGAGACCTGGGCCAGCGACGACGGCACCACCGTTATCCCCAACGTGCCTGCCGGGGTGATGGTGGAGGGCGAGAGCAGGGCAGGGGTGATCCTCAGCGGCCCCAACACCCTTGCCACCAGCGTGGCCCTGGCCTTTTCCGGCGGCGGCGGGGCCAGGGCCCTCACCGCCAGGGGCTTCACCGCCGGGTTTCGCGTCGGCGGCAGCGTGAGCCTCGAGAACGTCGCGGTTCAGTCTGTGTTGGGCGGGGGTGGGGTCAAGGCCGACGGCGGGAGCCTGCGGGTGGCCGGCTCCGAGTTCAGTGGCGGGGCCGTCGGGCTGCTGCTCTTTGGGACGGTTGACGCCGAGCTGGTGGGCGGCTCCGCCCACGACAACGGCACCGGGGTCTCCCTTTCCGGGGCGGCCAAGCTCAGGGTGACTGGCGGCTTCGCAGCCTACGCCAACGGCGCAGGGATGCAGGTCTCGGGTCAGGCTGAGGCCGCCCTCGAGGGCAGCCAGTTCCACAGCAACCGCGCCACGGGAGTGCTGGCCAACGGGGATTCCGTCCTTAGGGTGAGCGGTTGCGAGTTCTACGCCAACGCCACCTCGGGCCTCGAGTTCGGCGGGAGAAGCCTGACCCTGCGCGGCAGCACCCTGCGCGACAACCGGGGGGCCGGACTTACGGTCAGCCGCTCACCGACCAAGGTAGACCTGGGCACCTTCACCGATCCCGGCAACAACGACCTGCGCGGCAACAGCGCCGCCCTGGGTCAGATCTCCGACATCCGGCTCTACGTCAGCGGGCTGGGGCAGGTGGTCTTCACGCTGAGCGCCACCCGGCTCAACGGGGTCACCCCCCGGCCCGACATCTACACTGGGCAGTACAGCAACCTGCCCTACTTCTCCATCGCGGTGCCCAATGTCACCGTACAGATCTTCTGATTGCGTGTCCCACCAGTACCCTCCGCGCGGCGGCGTTTGCCCTGCCGAGTACGGTTCGGCGCCCCCTCCTTCGCCGTACTGTGGGGAATGCAGCAAGCCCGCAGCGGCGGCTATAGCCCGTAAACTCGAGCAGGCACCAAGTATCCCGCGAAGCGGCCCGACCGCCCGAAAGGACAACCGTATGCAACCGAAGCATCCTATCTTCCGGCCGATGGTATGGGCAGCAGTGGTCTGGAGCGTGGTCGCGGCCTGTGCCCAGCTGGTGGGCGCCAACCAGTCTGCGCCCGGCGGCAGCTTCCCGATCCTGTTCGTGACCCAAGTCCCCATCGCCCCCGACTTCGCCACCATCGGCTCGACCTTCGCCAATCACGGCGCTGGCATGCAGCAGGTGGGCCGCGGCGGCGACCTGTGGATTCGCTACACCGACGGTAGCCTGAAGAACCTGACCAGAACTGCAGGCTTCGGGATGGAGGGGCAGCAGGGCGACAAGGCCATCGCGGTGCGCGACCCTAGCGTTCATTGGGACGGCAAGAAGGCCGTGTTTAGCATGGTGGTTGGTGCCCCCGCCCGGCAGTACGAGGTCAGGGAGTTCCGCTGGCAGCTCTACGAGATTACGGGCCTGGGTAAAGACGAGACCCCGGTCATCACCAAGGTCGTCAACCAGCCCAACTACAACACCGTCAGCCCCATCTACGCGACCGATGACCGCATCATCTTCACCTCCGACCGCCCCAGGGGCGGCGAGGCCCACCTGTACCCACAGCGCGACGAGTACGAGTCCACGGCGGTAGTGACGGGGCTGTGGAGCCTCGAGCCGAGGTCCGGCGACCTCAGGCTCTTAAACCACGCCCCGTCCGGGAACTTCACCCCCATCCTGGACAGCTTCGGGCGGGTGGTGTTCACCCAGTGGGATCACCTCAAGCGCGACCAGCAGGCCGACGCCGACAAGTACGCGGGGGGCCAGAACGGCAGCTTCAACTTCGCCTCCGAGGCCGAGGGCGCTCGGCGCCTGAGCAGCCGCACCGAGGTCTTCCCGGAGCCTCGAGTGGAGCAGGAGTTGGCGGGCAGCAACCTCAACGCCCACGACATCAACCAGTTCTTCCCCTGGACCATTTTTGAGGACGGCACCGAGGGCGAGACCCTCAACCACGCCGGGCGGCACGAGCTGATGGCGGGCGACCAGCGGCTCTACATCGAGCCGAGCATAAAGGACGACCCCGCCCTCGAGACCTTCGACCAGCCCACCTTCACCGACAACGCCAACTACATCACCAACCTGTTTCAGATCAAGGAAGACCCCCTAAAGCCGGGAACCTACTTCGGGACCAACGCCGATGAGTTCGGCACCCACGCCAGCGGGCAGGTCGTCAGCCTGAGCGCACCGCCCAGCCTGGCAGGCAACCGCATCGCCATCCAGAACCTCACCGACCCCGCCACCGCCAGCGCGGTGCCGGACGGGGCCAAGGCCCCTACCGGCCACTCCGGCCTCTACCGCGACCCCCTGCCGCTCTCCGACGGAACCCTGATCGCCGCCCACACCCCCGAGACCCGGGCCGACGCGGCGGGCGCTTCGCTGGTCGCCTCGAGGTACGCCTTCCGCCTGAAGACGCTGAGGAAAAACTCGAGCGGGGTTTGGGCGGCCGACCAGCCGCTCACCCGGGGTATTGCCAAGAGCCTGAGCTTCTGGAGCCCCGACGAGCGCGTGACCTACAGCGGCAACCTATGGGAGTTGCAGCCGGCGGAGGTTCGGCCCCGCGCTCGCCCCGCCCGCCTCTCCGCCCCCCTGCCCAGCGTGGAGAGGAGCGTGCTGCAGCGGGCCGGGGTGGACGAGGCCGCGCTGCGGGCCTACCTGGTCAAGAACGACCTGGCCCTGGCGGTGATGCGCAACGTCACTACCCGCGATACCGCCGACAAGCAGCAGCCCTTCAACCTCCGGGTTCCTGGTGGGGTGCAGACGCTGGGCTCGGGCTACAAGGCGGGCGATAAGATCTACAGCGTCGCCCACCTCCAGATCTTCCAGGCCGACCAGGTACGCGGCTACGGCGGAACCGCCAGCCCCGAGGCCGGGCGGCGGGTGCTGGCCCAGCCGCTGCACGAGGCCAAGGCGCTCTCGAGCAACCCTCCGGTCAGCGGCCCGGCGGGCAGCGTGGCAGTAGCAGGCGACGGCTCGGTGGCAGCCTTCGTGCCCGCCCGCCGCGCCCTCAGCTGGCAGCTCACCGATCCCGGCGGAACCCCGGTGGTGCGCGAGCGCTACTGGATCACCTTCCAGCCGGGCGAGATCCGCGTCTGCGCCTCCTGCCACGGCCTCAACGAGCGAGACCAGGCCGGCAACCCTCCGCCCACCAACCCGCCTAGGGCGCTGCTGGCGCTGCTGGAGCGCTGGAAAACCCTGCCCAAGTAGCCCCGATCCCTGCGCCGCGGGGCCGGCGGCACACGACCTCACTCGCCGGGCTGCTCGAGTTCCTCCTCATCGACCTCTCCTGCCTTGCGCGGCTTGAGCAGGGGGAACAAAATTACATCGCGGATGGAGTGCTGGTTGGTCAGGAACATGGTCAGCCGGTCGATGCCCAGCCCCATGCCGGCGGCGGGGGGCATCCCGTACTCCAGGGCCAGCAGAAAGTCCTCGTCCTGTTCGGGCTCCTCGTCGTCGCCGGCCTCGCGCCTCGCGGTCTGCTCCTCGAAACGCGCCCGCTGGTCGAGGGCGTCGTTGAGCTCGGAGTAGATGGGGGAGAGCTCCACCCCGGCCACGAAGAGGTCGGCCCGCTCGGTGAGGCTTGGCTTGGCGGGGTCGCGGTGGCGCTTGACCAAGGGCGAAATTGCCAGCGGCACGTCCTTGACGAAGGTGGGGTTGATCAGGGTGGGCTCGACGTACTCGCCGAACAGCTTGTCCAGCAGTTTGTAGGGCGGCACGCCGCGCAGCTCGGGGTGCCTGGCATCGCTCCAGGCCTTGAGGCGCTCAAGGTCGGTGGGGTCGAAGTCCAGACCGGCCTTCTCCCTCAGCGCCTCCACGAAATCGATCCGCCGGAAGGGCAGCGAGAAGTCGAGGGTAAGGTCGCCGTACGGAATGGTGGTGGTGCCGTGGACGTGCTGCACCAGGCCCGAGACCATCTTCTCGATGAAGGCCATCATGTCGTTGTAGTCGGCGTAGGCCCAGTAGGCCTCGAGCATGGTGAACTCGGGGTTGTGCTTGATTGAGATGCCCTCATTGCGGTAGTTGCGCCCGATCTCAAAGACCCGCTCGAAGCCGCCCACCAGGAGCCGCTTGAGGTGTAGCTCGAGGGCGATGCGCAGGCTGAACTCGTGGTCGAGGGCGTTGTGGAAGGTCTTGAAGGGCTTGGCCTCGGTGCCCCCGGCGATGGATTGGAGCGTGGGGCCTTCGACCTCTAAAAAGCCCGCGTCCTCGAAGGTGCGGCGGATGTAGCGCACAATTCTGCTGCGCGTCTCGAAGACCTGGCGCACCTCGGGGTTTTGCATCAGGTCGAGGTAGCGCTGGCGGTAGCGGGTCTCGACGTTGGAGATGCCGTGCCACTTGTCGGGCAGCGGGTGCAGGGCCTTGACCAGCGGGGTGAACCGCTGCACCTTGACCGTGATCTCGCCGGTCTTGGTGGTGAAGACGGTCCCCTCGATGCCCACCCAGTCGCCGATGTCGAGCTTCTTGCTCAGCTCGTAGTGAAGGGTGTTGTCGCGGGTTAAGTAGACCTGGATGCGCCCGCTGCCGTCTTGGATGTGGGCGAAGCTGGCCTTGCCCATGTGGCGGAACAACATAACCCGACCCGCCACCTTGACCTGCTCCTCGGGCCACTCCTGCTGCGGCTCGGCTCCGGTGTGGGCCTCGAGGATTTGTTTGGCGTGGTGGGTCTGCTCGAAGGAATAGGGGAACTTCTCGAAGCCCGCATCGACGAGGGCCTGTTGGTTCTGCATCCGCTGCTTGGTCTGTTCGCTGTACTCAGGCATATTTTGGTGTTTAGGGCTTAGGGATTTGGGCTCGAGGCCCCGCGTCGCCCGACTCCTCGGGATTATACAGACTGGGCCTCCACCCCCTGCCCCCGACACAGCGCGGGCCGCCGCAGAGCCAATCGGTAGCCTCCCCGGCGGGCGATCAGCCGACTGGGCGGTCTGGCCCCAGGCTTTCGGCTTCTGCGAGCCCGATCTGGCGGCAGAACCGGCAGGCGAACGGCAGGGCCGGCTAAGCGTCTTCATAGTTGCAATGCGAAATCTCGCCCGCCAGCTCCCGCAGAGAATTGCGCCTCGGGTAGCCGCTCCGCGGCTATGGCGCACGCCACTCCGCCCCGGGTAGCCGCTCCGCGGCTATGGCGTACGCCACTCCGACCTGGCACGTTTTTACCGTATCCGCGGATTCTGCACTTGCACCCTGGCGCAACTTAAGCCGTGCCCGCGCAATGATGGGCCAACCGCCGCCCCGCAGGCCGGCAAACCGCGAGCTTAAAGCGCAGCGGCACTTTTTGGTAGGCTGGTCGCGGCTATGTCCGAACCCCAGTTCTGGATCGATCACTTCGGCCTCCAGCGCCACCCCGAGGGCGGCTACTTCGCCGAGTTCTACCGCTCGTCCCAGACCGTCGAGACCGCCAGGGGGCCCCGCCCCGCCGGGACCTCGATCTACTTCCTGCTCGAGCAGGGGGACTTCTCAGCCTTCCACCGCTTGCAGTCCGACGAGCTCTGGCATTTCTACTGGGGCTCGGCCCTGACCCTGTGGGTCATCGAGCCCTCGGGCCAGCTTGCCACCCTGCGGCTGGGGGCCGACCCCGCCCAGGGCCAGAGCCTCCAGGCCCTGGTGCCCAAAAACACCTGGTTCGCCGCCCAGCCCGACGGCTGTGCCCTGGTCGGCTGCACCATGGCCCCCGGCTTCGACTACGCCGACTTCGAACTGGCCGAGCGTGCCGAGCTGTCGCGCCTGTACCCGCAGCACGCCGAGCTGATCGGGCGGTTCACTCGAGACTAATCACGGAGGGCTGAGCGAGCGGCCTATCGATTTGGCTGGCCGACGCCTTCCTCGGGCCGCGCAGTCGAGCCCCGCACCACCAGCCGCGTCGGCAGCAGCCCGGACAGCTCGAGCGGCTCCCCCCGGATGGCCGCCATCAGCAGCCGCCCGGCCCACAGGCCCTTGTCGAGGAGCGGCTGGTGAATGGTGGTGAGTGGCGGCGCGGTGCGGGCGGTCTCGGGGATGTCGTCGAAGCCGACAACCGAGAGGTCTTCGGGGATGCGGATCCCTCGAGCCCGGCAGGCCTGGTAGACCCCGAAGGCCACCTGGTCGCTCATGCACAGCAGCGCCGTGGGTCGGGGGCTGAGCTCCAGCATGGCCAGCCCGCCCCGCTCGCCCTCCTCGATTAGGTTCTCGGCTACCTCCCAGACCGGCACCTGTGCCCAGTCCAGTCCGGCGGCCTCGAGTGCGCTGCGGTAGCCGTCCAGCCGGTTTACCACTGCCGTGTGCTGGGGGATGCTCTGGCGCTCGAGGCTGGCGAAGCCACCTTTGGCGTCCACGGTGTACTCCAGCGAGACCACTCCGATGCGGCGGTGGCCCAGCTCGAGCAGGTGCTGCGCCGCCTGCCTGGCCCCGCCGAAGTCGTCCACGTTGACGGCGGGTAGCCCCTCGATGGGCGGGTAGTCCACCACCACGGTGGGCAGTCTGCGGGCCAGCACGGTCTGGATGGTGGGGCTGTTGTTGGGGATCGAGTAGACCACGAAGCCGTCCACCGCCGCCTGGGCTACCAGCGACTCCTGGTTGATCCGCTTGGGCACCAGCAGCATCCCCAGGTTGGCCTCCTCCACCACCTGGCCCAGCCCCTGCATGAAGAGCCCCGCCACCGGGTCGGCGAAGGTGTAGCGCAGCCGGTCGGCGTAGAGCACCCCCACCGCTCCGGCCCGCCCCCGCCGAAGCCCCCGCGCCAGCGGGTCGGGCGAGTAGCCCAGGCTGCGGGCGGTCTGGAGGATGCGCTCGCGCAGCTCGGGCGACAACTGGTCGGGCCGGTTGAAGGCGTTGGAGACGGTGGCGGGTGAGACCCCCAGCGAACGGGCTACGTCCTTGAGGCTGGTCTTGCCCTTGGCCTTGACCGACATTGCGGCTATGGTACACTACTGAAACGATTTAGATGGGTCGGCTAGGCGTTGACGGTGGGCCGTTTAAGGGAAAACGATACGGTGAGGGTTGCGAGCTGACCGTCGAGGGTAAAGGGGGTGGGATTTTGGCCGTCAGCGGCCCTTGGCTGCCAGCCAACGTAAGGTTAGCCTCGAGCCCCTCCCCTCAGCCTTCAGCCGTCAACCTTCGACCCGCAGGAGCTACCATGCCAAAGACCAGAGCCCAAAAACCCAGGCCCGCAGCTAAACCGACTCCCGTCATGCCAAACACCTACGGAGGCCCAGCGGCTTCTAGCATGGGTGAGCCATTGCGGGTGGCGCTGGTGGGGGCGGGGGGAATCGCTGCCACCCACTACCGGGGGTACCTGGCGGCGAAGGCCAGTGTGGTGGCTTTCGTGGAGCCCTACGAGGTCACGCGGCTGGCCAGGGAGAAGGAGTGGGGGGTCAAGGGCTACGAGACCCTCGAGGCACTCCTGGCCAACGAGTCCGTCGAGGCAGTCTCGGTCTGCTCGCCCAACGCCTTCCACCACGGCGCGACGGTGGCGGCAGTGAGGGCCGGGCTGCACGTGCTGTGCGAGAAGCCCCTGAGCATGAGCTTGGCCGAGTGCCAGCAGATGATTGACGCCGCCAAGAAGGCCAAAGTGGTGCTCCAGACCGGCCACCACCTGCGCTCCAACCTGCTGGTGGAGAAGACCAAGCAACTCATCACCTCGGGGCAGATCGGTAAGGTGGCCTTCATGCGGCTCCGCCAGGCCCACGACTGGGGCGGCAACAAGGCAGTGCGCGAGTCCTTTGGCCTGTTGAAGAACTCCGGCGGTGGAACGCTCCTGGACAACGGCTGCCACATGATGGACCTGGCCCGGCACTTCGGCGGCAACGTCAGGCGCCTCAGCGCCATGATGGGGACGCTGGGGGCTTGGACGACCAGGGTCGAGGTGGAGGACACCAGCCTGGTGCAGCTGGAGTTCGAGGGCGGCATCCTGGGCAGTGTGGAGAACGCCTGGACAGCCACCGGCTGGGAGGAAGGTTGGTGGATCTACGGCACCGAGGGCGCCATAGAGTGTACCAATCGGCTGGGCAAGCGCACCCTCAGGCACGTGCGGCGGGACTCGAGCGGCACCACCTGGGACAAGCTCGACGAGACCGTCTACACCTACGCCGACGAGGGCGGCCATCCCCGCCAGATCGTCGCCTTCATCCGCTCGATCCGCGAGGGCACCCCGGTGGTCTGCACCGGCCAGGACGGGATGGAATCGGTGCGGCTGGTGCTCAAGGCTTACGAGAGCGCCAAGAAGGGAAAGCCGGTGAGCCTGTAAGGGGGCAGGAAGGACGGGAGGAAGCGCGAAGGGGATAAGCCAAGGGCCTCCCGCGTCTGTGCCGCCCGCAATCGGCTTGCGAAACCGCCTCAGTATGGGCAGCTTGGGGCCAACTCCAAGGGATCGGTCCTGCATATACCAAGGTCGCTGCCTGTTGCCCCAGTATCTGACCGTCAACCCATAACCCCGTAACCCTCAACTACCCAACACCCAATGAACTGGCTCAACGAACCCCCCCGCTGGAAGCTCGAGCCCGCTGCCCTCGAGGTTGTAACCGCCGACCGTACCGACTTCTGGCGCGAGACCCACTACGGTTTTGTCCGCGACGACGGACACTTCTTCTATCAGGAGGTGGCGGGAGACTTCAGTGTCGAGGTCGGCATTGTCGGTAAGTACCAGCACCTCTACGACCAGGCCGGTCTGATGGTGCGCCTCGACGAGCGCAACTGGATCAAGGCCGGGGTCGAGTTCACCGATGGGCTACCGCACCTCAGCGCGGTGGTGACTCGAGACTTCTCGGACTGGTCGGTGCTGCCGCTGCCGCACAGCCCGCCTAAGGTCTGGCTGCGCCTGACCCGGCACGGCAGCGCGGTGCGGGTGCAGTACTCGTTCGAGGGCTCGAGGTGGGCCCTGCTGCGGCTGGCCTACCTGCCCGACGCGCCTGTCGTGCAGGCGGGTATGATGTGCTGCTCGCCGCAACGCTCGGGCTTCGAGGTGCGCTTCGAAGGGTTCAGGGTGGGGGAGGCGGTCGTTAGGGAGTTGCATGAATAGCCTGGTCGCCAGCCGCGCCGCCATCTCGGCCATCTTCTTCGTCTGTGGATTCGCCTTCGCGGTGTGGGCCTCGAGGATTCCCGCTATCAAGGAGCACCTCGGCCTCAACGTGGGCGAGTTCGGGCTGGTGCTGCTGGGGATGCCCATCGGGCTGGTCTTCTCGATGCAGCTGACCGGCTGGGGCATCGCCCGGCTGGGCAGCAAGTGGGTCAACATGGCGGCCTCGGTGGCCTACTGCCTGGTGCTGCCGTTGCTGGCCTTGGCCCCCAACGGCTGGGCGCTGGCGGCGGTGCTGTTTGCCTTTGGCTTCACACAGGCTGCGATGGACATCTCCATGAACGCCCAGGCGGTCGAGCTGGGCAAGCGCTACTCGAGGCCCATCATGTCCAGCTTCCACGCCCTGTTCAGCCTCGGCGGGCTGGTGGGGGCCGGGCTGGGCAGCGTTGCGGCGGCGCTGAGCGTGACCCCGCTACCCTTTTTCTCCCTGATGATGGTGGTCTCCCTCCTGATCGTGCTGGTCTCGTTCCGCTATCTGGTGGAGACGCCCCTCGAGCCGGGCGGGGTGCATTTCGCCTGGCCCAAGGGGGTCTTGCTGGGGCTGGGCCTGATCCTGTTCTGCACTGGGCTGGGCGAGGGCGCGATGGTGGACTGGGCGGCGGTCTTCATGCGGCAGGTGATGGGCAGCAGCGAGGCGGTGGCGGCGCTGGCCTTCTCGGTCTTCTCGGTCTCGATGGTGATCGGTCGCCTGACCGGCGACTGGTTCACCCACCGCTTCGGGCCGGTGCGGCTGGCCAGGGGCAGCGGGATCGTGGCGATTGCGGGCCTGCTGGCCTTGGTGTTGGCGCCCCAGCCCTGGGTGGCGCTGCTAGGCTTCCTGCTGACCGGCTTCGGCTTCTGCTCGCTGTTCCCGCTGGTCTTCAGCGCAGCGGGCAAGGTGCCGGGCATCAACCCCGGCGTGGCGCTGGCCTCGGTGGCGACGCTGGGCTACATGGGCTTCCTCACCGGCCCCCCGCTGATCGGCCTGATCGGGCACGCCAGCTCGCTGCAGGTCTCGTTCGCAGTGCTGATGGTGCTGATGCTGGTGATTCCGCTGTGGGCGGGGTTGCTGGACGTGGAGCGGGGAGCCTCGAGCCAGGGGCGGGGGGAGCAGACGGCGGGGGAGAAGTTGTCTGGCTGAAATGACTTGGATGTATGGACGACTGGCCAAAGTTTTCCCTGTAGATCGAGGTCGAGCAGGTTGACCCTGGTCAGTGCGCCAACCGCAAACACGAGAACTTCTGCAACCCGCTGGTGAGGACGGAAGACGAGTGCTGCGGTGCGCCCAAGGTCTGGACGTTCGGCTTTCTCCCGTTCGGGTAGGACTGGCCTGACGAGGCTAGCCCCGACGCCATGGCGAGCTTGTGCTTTCTGCCCCCGATCTGTTGGTTTGGGACTTGAGTCGGGCGACCCTCGAGTGGGTCGTCTCCGAGCTTTTTGGCGGCAAGATGCGGGAAGCGTGGCAGTGCGCCTGCCTATTGCGTTTCCCACCATTACCTCCCTCGCGGCGGCAGGTAATGTACTCCCTAACAGCAAAAACCGCCCGCTTTAGCGCCGTAGGGAGTATGCGTGGGAACCGCTCTAGAGTTCGCGCATCACTGCCCCTCAGCACATGCCCGGTTGCACCCCCGTTAACTGGCTGTTATTGATGCCCAACTGGGCGTTACCGAAACTGGCCTGAAAGGCGTGGAAAGCCCGGAAGTTATGGTCGAACCGCACAGGCTCGGGGGTAAAGCGTTAAACGTTAACCTTGGGGCCTTTTTGCGATAACGGGGTAACGCCCGTGAACGGTAAATATCACAGGGTGTTACGCATTAAGTCACTAGTCTTACCCTTAGCTCGCCAGCCCCTATAGCTGGGCGCACCACAACCAAGCGGCACCCTGCAAGGTGCTTAGGTGACCTTTATGCCAGAACTCTTCTCCAACGCCCCCTCCGCATGGCCTAAAGTCCGACTCGAAGGCTTGATACCAAGCCTGGCCCCCGAGGCCAAAACCGCCAACAGCGTAGCTTTCGCTACCACCATCGAAGCCACTTTCCGCGCCGCCAGCGGGGGTCTTCAGGTCCTCGAGGCCAACGTCGAGCGCCTGACCCGCGAGGGCGTGATCGAGGTGCCCCTGCGTGTCCGCGCAGCCGACGGCGAGTACGACGTGTTCTTCTACCCCGTCGCCGACGAACAGTCCGCCGCCCACTTCGCCGGGGTCAGCGAGCTGGCCCGGAAGTGGGGCCGCCTGCGCCCGGTCTACTACAGCTCCCAGACTCTGCCCGACACCAACCCCTCGCCGCTCCCCATCACCCAGACCGACCGCCTCTACCTCACCGCCGCCCAGGCCTCGCCCAAGGGGCAGTACGCGATGTGGTGGGCCAATGTGAGCGGCGAGCGCTTCCACCAGAGCAGCACCTTCGACCTGGTCGACCGCATCTACCGCGAGCTGAACGGCCTCGAGATGCGGGCCTACGCCTTGATCCTGCGTGAGATCGGCATGATTCACGAGGAGTACGAGTTCACCTCTGGCACCATGACCGACACCACCGTGGAGATCCCCCTCGAAGGCCCCGAGGGCATCCCCATGATCGCCACGTACTCGCAGCAGCGCGGCCTGCGCTTCCACTTCCACATGACCCTGACCAGCCCCGAGGCCCGTGACCTCTTCCTCAACCTCTTCCTGATGCGCATCAAGGCCTGGAAGCAGGAGGCCAACCTCGAGCACATCAAGCGTCTGGACTCCCCTTCGTACATCTGGTGGCGCGAACTGGGCAAGCGCCTGCGCTTCACCTCCGGCGAGCAGAGCATCCAGGCGGTGGGCTCGGTGAAGAGATAGCGGGCGGCGGGCAATAAATGGTGAAGATCGTTCGGCCGGTGGCTCATCAGTGACCCGATCCGCCGATCTTCTGGACTTGCAGCCCACGGCTTCCGGCCTTCGACCTTCGACGGTGGTTGGTTTGCGCTTGGGGTTGAATCCCGTCGCGCCCGTCAGTCGCCCACCAGCCGCCCCACACCCACAGGAGTTGCCGAAATGTCCAAAGTCAGCCAGACCGTCCTCCTCACCACCGACGCTCCTGCCGACTGGCCGGAGGTTCGGGTGGACGCGGCGGCGCTGGGGGACAACGCCGAGGCGGGTCGGGCCGAGCGTGTGCTGCGCTTCGTGACGGCGGCGGAGGCCGCCTTCCGCGAGTCCGGGGTGCAGACCCTCGAGGCCAACGTTCTGCGCATCACCGCCAAGGGGGTGGTGGACGTGCACCTGCGGGTGCAGGCCGGGAAGGAGCAGCGCGACCTGTTCTTCTACCCCGACGCCGACCCCTGGGCCGCCGGGCACTACGAGGCCCTGTGCGAGTTGGCGGGCCGTTCGCTGGGGCGGCTGCGCCCGGTCTTCTACTCCAACGACGACCTCTCCATGGTTTTCCCCGACCCGGTCGACAGTGTGGCCCGGCGCGACAAGCTCTACCTCAGCGCGGCGCTGTTCCCGGCCAAGGGGGAGTACGCGATGTGGTGGGCACGGGAGCAGGGCGAGCAGTTCCACTACAGCCCCACCTTCGAGCACTACGACCGCCTCTACCGCGAGGTCAGCGGCCTCGAGTTCAGCGCCTTCGCGGTGATCCTGACCGAAATCGGGATTATCCAGGACGAGGAGGAGGTCAGCAAGTCCTCGCTGCAAGACCGCAACGTGGAGATTCCGCTCGAGGGGCCGGAGGGCGTCCCCATGATTGTCTCGTTCTCGCAGCAGCGGGGCCTGCGCTTCCACTTCCACACCGGGCGCACCAGCCACGAGTACCGCGACCTTTTCCTGCAACTCCTTATCGAGCGTATAAAACTCTGGAAAAAGACTTTTGGCTCCAAGCCCCACACCCTTCTAGACACCCCGCCCATGCAGTGGTGGCGCAGGCTCAGCCAGCGCCTGCGCGAGACCCCGTCCGAGCAGGCCATCGGGGCGGTAGGAAAGGTGGAGAAGAAGTAGCCATGCTCGAGCTTCACACCAATGCCCCCACCCACTGGCCCCGGCTGCGGATTCCGCGTTTCGCCACGGAGGCCGAGGGCCGGGAACTGTTCCTCGAGGGGCTACAGGCGGCCCTCGAGCCGGCCGGCTCCTACGTCAGCGAGATGAACCAGGCGGTGCTGGTGGAGGGCGGTGCGCTCGAGGTGCCGATCCAGGTGCGCGGGCGCGACGGGGCCTTCGCGGTTTTCTTCTACCCGCAAGCCGACGAGGCCGCCGCCGCCCACTTCTTCGCCCTGCTGGCCCTGGCCGAGCGCAACCCCGGCTTCAGGCCCCTCTTCTACAGCCCGGCGAGCCTGCTCGAGATCTACCCCGAGGAAGTGCCGGCGTTGCCGGGCCGCGAGCGCCTGTTTCTGCGCCGCCTCGAGAAGGCCCCCGTCGGCCAGTACGCCATCTGGTGGGGCGAGGGGGAGGGCCTGGAGGGCTCCCGCACCGCCGAGTTGCTCGACCGCGTTTTCGCCCGCGTGGACGGCTTCGAGGGCCTTTTGGCGGCGCAAATCCTTCATGAGCTGGGCCTGCCGCAAGACGACCGGGTGGAGTTGCCGCAGTCGATGCTCTCGATCTCAGTACTTGGCCCCGAGCGCCTACCCATGATCGTTTCCTTCTCCGCCGAGCGGGGGGTGCGCTTTCACTTTCACACTGCCCAGACTACGCCGCTCCAGCGCGATCGGTTCCTCGAGCACCTCCTGGCCTACGCCGACGAAAACCTTCCCTCGCTCTACTTTGCCGACGGGGCCGACGCCGCCGGCCCTGCGCTGCGCTGGTGGCGCTCGGTGCGCAGTCGGATGGGTGCGATCACCCTGATCGATGTCAGGCAAACCCAGGGCACTCGGAAGACCGAGCCACAGACCGCGCAGGTGGTGTTGGGCGCGATGCACCGGTAGGCGGCTCTCGCGCCTTTGGCGGGGGGCCGGGGAGTCCGAGCTTAAGGCAAGTCCTCGAGCCGGTTCGCGTTTAGGTATAGGTCTTTGCCGAACCGCGCCTCGAGTCCCGCCCACTCGAGCCTTCGGACTGGGGCGGCCTCGAGCAAGCTCTGCAGCTTGAGCCGATCGCTCCGCAGGCGCTCCTCGACCTCGCTCAGCAGGGAGCGGTGGTAGAGCGCCGCCAGTGGCTCCATGTGGCCGCTCGAGCCGACCCCCACCACCGCCCGAACCTCGGGGCTTGCCCAGCCCAGCAGGTGTTCCCAGTACGGCCCGCTCAGCATCGGGAGGTCGCAAGCCGCCACCGCCACCCAGTCGTTGCGGGCCAGGGAGAGCGCGGTGTGCAGCCCAGACAGGCTGTCACCCCCGGGGAGAAGGTCGGGGTGGGTGGTCAGGCCGAACTCGGGGTAGTCCGAGCTCGAGACGATAAACCGCTCGTCGGCGGCCTCGAGTGAGCCCAGCACCCAGCCCATCAGCGGCCTGCCGGCGAAGTCGAACCGCGCCTTATCCTGCCCGAACCGGCTCGACCTGCCTCCCGCCAGCACTGCCGCGCTCCACCTCATCGGCATTAGGGTCAGGGGTCGGGGGTCAGGAGTCAAGAGCCCAGAGCTAAGAGCTCAGAGCGGTTCCCACCCGCTGTGTGCCCTGTACCCGACCCTAGACATCTTTCCCCTCGACCCTCGAGAATATGGCCGTGAAGCTGGCCGTCCTTCTTTCCCCGGGTTTCCTCGAGGCCGAAGCCGCCCTGACCCTGGAGGCGGCGCGGCTGCTGGGCTGGGAGAGCTTTACGGTGGCGCGGGGCCGGACGAGCCTCGAGGGGGCGGCGGGGGCGGTCTGGACACCCCGCTTCACCTTCGTGGCGCGGCCCGAGCCGGACGTGCTGGTGGTTCCGGGTGGGGCCAGCATGAGCAAGCTGGGCCGCGACGAGCAGCACCAGGACTGGTTGGCCGAGGTCTGGGAGCGGCAGAAGGCGGTGTTCTGCGGGGCCAACGGGGCGCTGTTCTTGCTCGAGGCCGGGCGGGTCTCCGGCCGGGTTGCGGTCCACCCCGTCGCCAGGGAGGCGCTGGCCGGAACCGCACTGACCCTAGCCGAGGGGCCGGTGCACTGGAGCGGGAAAGTCTGCACCACGCGGGGGTACGCGGACCTGGCCCGCGCCCTCCTGGACTGGGCGGGTTTCGCCGATGATGCCAAAGTACATCTGGGTCTGACGTAGGGGCGTATCAGCCGCGAGGCCCTCAAACTACGCCCCTGCAATCACGAAGACTAACCCGGTCTTTGTGTATGACGTACGACCTAGCGGCGGTGCTCCCAGACGATCAAGGCACCGTCTTCGGGGTCTTGCCGGGTACCTTCCTGGACGAAGCCGCACTTCTCGAGCACCCGCCTCGAGGCAAGGTTTTCTACCTGGGTCTCGGCCTTGATCTTTTTGACGCGGTTCTGCTGCCACAGCCACGCCACCAGGGCCTGTACGGCCTCGGTGGCGTAGCCGCGCCCCCAAACGCTGGGGTTGAGGCCGTAGCCGATCTCTACTGTTCCCTCAAGGTCGGGCAGACCTTTGCAGCCCATCTGACCCACGGCAGTCCGCGTGGCCCGCTCGACCAGGATTCCGCCCCAGTCCTCGGCCTGGGGGTTCTGCCGCAGGTATTCGGCCCAGCCAGCGAACACCGGCAGGGCGTCGCCGGGCCACTCGGGCGGGAAGTGAACTTCCAGACCCTGTAGGGTGGCGGTGAACTGGTCTTGCAGGAGGCGCTTTTCGACGACCTCGAGGGTGGTTTGAAGTATCAGCAGGCGGGACGTATCGAGTCTGAACATGGGTGTCCTGGGCGCGAAAAACCGGCGTTTCGCGTGAAATGGGGGGCTGAGGGCTGGGGGCGACCTCGAGCTGGGCGGGAACCGTCATCAAGACACCTGCGACACTCAGCCTAACAGACTTCGACCTAGCTTGGGCTTGGTATTGGTCTGAGCCTCAACAGCGTTCCCCCGACCCCCTCTGGGGTGCTCTCACCACCGCGTCAGCGGGCCTCGAGCCACAAGCCAATTGGCCCAAAGGGGGCTCCCTTGCTGCTCTGGATCTGCCGAGGGCGAGGGAGCTCTCCCTTGGGCGTTCAGCATGCGCAACCAAGGTACGCAAACGATTTGTTGCCTACACCAAAGAGGGGTAGGGGGAACGTCTTTGGCTTTTGCCGTCACCGTTCAAAAAACCCACTTGTTCTGCCGTTACAGAGTTTGCGTCCCGATGGGATACAATGGCTACTTGTGCAGGATCGAGCGCTGATCAGAAACTTTTCCATCATCGCCCACGTGGATCACGGCAAGTCCACGCTGGCCGACCGCATTCTCCAGACCACCAAGGCGGTCTCGGACCGGGAGATGCGGGAGCAATTCCTGGATTCGCTGGAGCTCGAGCGCGAGCGCGGGATCACCATCAAGGCCAGCGCGGTGCGGCTGTTCTACCAGTCCAAGACGGGCGTAACCCACACCTTCAACCTGATTGACACGCCGGGCCACGTGGACTTTGGCTACGAGGTCTCGCGGGCCTTGGCCGCCGTAGACGGGGTGCTGCTGGTGGTGGACGCTTCCCAGGGCGTCGAGGCCCAGACCATCGCCAACTACTACCTGGCCGCCGCCCACAACCACGTCATCATTCCGGTCATCAACAAGATCGACCTCCCCGGCGCACAGCCCCTCGAGACCGCCATCGAGGTCGAGGAGGTGCTGGGCATCTCCGCCGACGACTGCGTGTTCGCCTCGGGCAAGACCGGCCAGGGCGTCGAGGACATCCTCGAGGCCATCGTCCACAAGATTCCCCCGCCCAAGGGTTCCCCTACCAACCCCGTGCAAGCCCTGATCTTCGACTCGATCTTCGACGCCTACCAGGGCGTGATCCCCTACGTGCGGGTGATGGACGGCGAGATCTCGCCCGGCGACCGCATCCGGATCTGGTCCACCGGCACCGAGTTCAACGTCGACAAGCTGGGCGTCTTTCGGCCCGGTGTGCTCGAGCCGGTCACCTCGCTTGGCCCCGGCGAGGTGGGCTGGATCACCGCCCGCATCTCCGAGATCGGCGAGGCCCAGGTCGGCGACACCATCACCTCCGCCACCAACCCCTGCTCCGCGCCGTACCCCGGTTTCCAGCCGGCCAAGCCGGTGGTCTTCGCCGGCCTGTATCCAACCGATACCCAGGAGTACAACCGGCTGCGCGAGGCCCTGGAGAAGCTCAAACTCAACGACGCGGCGCTCTTCTTCGAGCCCGAGACCTCCGAGGCGCTGGGCTTCGGCTTCCGCTGCGGCTTCCTGGGCTTGCTGCATGCCGAAATCGTGCAGGAGCGCCTCGAGCGCGAGTTCAACCTCGACCTTATCGCCACCGCCCCCAGCGTGATCTACCGGGTCACGATGACCAGTGGGGAGGACTTAGAGATTCACAACCCCTCCGAGCTGCCCTCCTCCGACAAGCTCGAGGCGGTCTACGAGCCCTACGTCAAGCTGACCGTCTACACTCCCGAGGAGTACGTGGGCTCCATCATGCAACTCCTGGTCGAGAAGCGCGGCAAGATGGAGCATATGAACTACCTGGGCAAGCGCGTCGAGCTGATCTACAGCGTGCCCTTCGGCGAGATCCTCTACGACTTCCACGACAAGCTCAAGAGCATCAGCCGGGGCTACGCCTCGATGGACTACGAGCAGATCGGCTACCAGGAGGGCGAGCTGGTCAAGGTTGGCATCCTGGTCAACGACGAGGGCGTGGACGCCCTGGCCTTCATCGCCCACAAGGACAAGGCCTACGGCATCGGCCGCGAGATCGTGGACAAGCTGGGTGAAGTAATTCCCCGCCAGCAGTTCGCGGTGCCGATCCAGGCCGCCATCGGGGGCAAGATCATCGCCCGCAGCACGGTCAAGGCCCTGCGCAAGGACGTGCTGGCCAAGTGCTACGGCGGCGACATCAGCCGCAAGAAGAAGCTGCTGGAGAAGCAGAAAGAGGGCAAGAAGCGCATGAAGTCCATCGGCAAGGTGGACGTGCCCCAGGAGGCTTTCCTGGCGGTGCTGTCGGCGGGCAAAGAGTAGATCGGTAAAAGTCCCGACGCCAACGGCTTTTTCCTCACTTTCTAGGCTCCGCGCTCTGCGTGCAGTGTGCATTTGGTGCCGGGCATCTGGCCCGAGGCGTTAGGCTTATCCCATGTCCCTCAAGCGCCAACTGGCCTGGGTGATCGGGTTGCTGGCTTTCTTGCCCAACCTGGTGGTGGTGCTGGTGTTCGGTCTGGCGAACCGGGAGTCGGGGCAGAACTTTCTGCTGATTGGCTGGATTCTGGTACTGGCGGGAGTGGCGGGGTTTGTGGGATACCTGCTGGCGAGCGCGCTGCTGCGCCCGGTGGAGGAGATGCGGCGGGGGCTGGTACACCTGCGTGGGAGCAACCGCACGCTCGCAGAGCTGTCGCTGCCGACCCCGCAGGAGCGCCCCCCGGCGGAAATCCGGCAGCTGCGCGAGGGCTTTGAGGATCTGCTCGAGCACCTGCGCGAGCTGCTGGAGGCCAGGGAGGCCACCTACGCGGCCCTCACCCACGACCTCAAGACCCCCCTCTTGGCCAGTCTGCGGGCGCTTGAATACCTAGAGGAGGCCGACAGAATCGGCCCGGAGCGGCGCAAGGAGCTGCTGCGCGAGCTACAGGGAGAGCTGCGGCGTGGCTACCTGCTGGTGGAGAACCTCCTGACTGCCAGCCGCCTGGAGAACCAGCGCATCCATCCCGAGCAGCTCAACCTGCGGGCGGTGCTCGAGGACTTCCGGCTGCGCTACACGCAGCAGGCCGAGCGGCGCGGGCTGCTGCTGGAGGTGGAGGGGGCAGGCCAGGCCAAGGCCGACCGGCTGCTGCTCGAGCGGGCCTTTGCCAACCTGGCCGACAACGCGGTGCGTTACGCCAAGAGCCGGGTTGTGCTCAAGGCCGGGGAGGGCTGGCTAGAGGTCGAGGACGACGGGCCGGGACTGCCGGAGTCGCTGGATGCGCTCACCCAGCCCTTCCGCTCGGCGCGGCTGCACGGCATCCGGGCCGGGAGCGCAGGGCTGGGTTTGTACGTGGCCCGGCGGGTGGCAGAGGTGCACGGCGGGAAGCTCGAGACGGTGGGACCGCCCCGACCAGGGACGCGTCTGCGGTTGCAATTGTCACCAACGGCCAATTTATCGTAACGCTAGAATTGTGGCCCTGGTACGCTAATTTGATAACGAAAACACCCCCTAGTCGGGGGTGTTGTTGCCGCTCAAAAGTTGGGACACTACCCTTTAGGAAACGTGGAGGGCAGGTGCCATGCAACGTCTTAACGTCAACACCAAAGGCAACGTCCTAATTGTCACCATCTTGGTCTCGATGGTGTTAATGATCGCACTGATGGGGATTACCACCAGCCTGACCGTAGGCAACCGCCAAGCGGCGGGAAATCAGGGCCTAGCGGAGAGGGCGCAGTTTGCCGCCGAGTCGGGTCTGGCCCGGGGGGTGGCCAACCTGACGCTGATCGAGAACGACCTGAAGCGGGCTAACCTCAACCTCTCCTCGGGGATCAACAACCAGGCCCAGCTAGACGCGGCAATGGCCACCCTGCGCGCCCAAATGTACTCCTTCTGCTACGGCGGCCCGCTTAACCAGACCATCCCGAGCAGCTTTAATATCCAGCCCACCGGGGTTCCTGCTGAGGGGCAGAACATCTGCACGGGGACCATCGCCCCGGTGAACATGTCCGACTCGGATGAAACTGTGGGCAACACCCGCATGGCCCTGATCAAGGACAACATCCCCCTCACCGCCTACGACCCCTCGAGCCGCTTTGCCAACGACGCCGCCGAGGCCACCTACTGGGGGCAGGTCGCCAAAGGAACCTTCAACCCCCCCATCGTCCTGAGCACCGCTCCCAACGGCCTCTCCGACCGCGTACGCCTTAGCCTCGACCTCAGCCCGCGCAACATCCGCATCCGGCAGGACGGCGGCTACGACATCATCCTGGGCGACCCCAGCCGGGGACTGATCTCGGTGGGCGAGGTGATGAATGGCACGACGGTTCTGGCGACCCGCACCATCACCCAGGCCCTGGCCACCAACCCCGCGACCATCGCCATGTCGGCGCCCAGTTTCGCCTCCTTCGCCTGGTTCTACAACACCCACCGGCAGAGCATTAACCCCGCCGATGCGGCCTACAACCAGGCCACCCTGATCACCAGCAGCCTGCGCGTCAACGGGCCGGCCTTCACCAACGGGCGGTTCGTCTTCGCCAGCGGTGCCGCCCCGACCTTCTCGAGCCAGTTCGGCAGCGCCGGCTGTGAGAATGGGGTGCCTTCCGGGGGGAGCTGTGCCAGCAAAGCCCAGCAGTACCACGTGAGCGGGATCGGAACCGGGACCAGCCGGGCCGTCTCCTCGTCGGCCCAGTGGAGCGGCCTGAGCAACATCGCCCCGAGCTTTGCCATCAAGCGAAACAGCCTGGGTAGGGAGCTGTGCTCCGCCACGGTGGGCGGCGCGGAGTACGAGTGTACCGCCTCCGACCCGGACAGCCGGAAGGTGCGCGACGTGAACTGGGACCGCTCGCCCATCACCATGCCCGACACCGCCATCTCCAACTTCCAGACCAGGGCTTCCAGCGGCGGCATCACCGTCAACTCCACCGACTTCAGCGCCCCCTGGACGGCCGGCGGGAGGTACTTCAGCAGCTATACCAACATCTGCGTGACCTCCACCAACTCCAGCTGCATGCCGCTGCCGCAGAGCGCCATTGACGGCATCGGCAGGTTCGAGGGGCGCCCGACCGTGGACCTGAGCATCGACCCGACCACCGGCCTGCAGCGCATCTCCATCTCGGCCAACGCGGTGCGCGGCTACAACCTGGCCATCAGCCCGGACTGCGGCGGCAGCGGGGGCGGCGGCGGGGGCGGCGGCGGCGGGGTCGGGGGTGCCGACGCCCCGCAGCTGAAAAAGTTCTGGACCAGGGTGGCCCCCAAGGTGGGCGAGTTCTTCCAGGCCCTGGGCAGCGCCCTGACCTTCGGCTCGACGGCGCTGGCCCAGAACACCACCTACAGCTCAACCTGGAGATGCACCTGGGGGAGCCGCAACGGCAACACCCCCAACGGCTGGTGGGCGTACTGGACCCAGGACGATGGGGACAGCAACAAGGTCGTGATCGACCGCTCCACCGGGCGGCCCACCAACACCACCACCGGCGCGAACGCCACCGGCGCGACGCGCTACTACAACAACAACACCAACGAGAATCTGACCATCGTGTACGAGGTGGACACCGCCGGGCGCATCCGCATGGTCTCCAACAACACCGGCTCGGTCACCAGCACCCAGACCATCCTGCCCGACCGCACCACGGCCAACACCCTCACGGTGCGCACCCACCCCGCCCTAGCCACCGCCCAGTCCACCAGCGTGAGCAGCACGTTCGGCTCATCCACCTTTAACGGGGTGCTGTTCCGAAACGGCAACTTCCACCTCGAGGGCGGCTCCGGGGCCGACATCGCCTCGTACCAGCAGCTCACAGTCGCCAGCAACAACTCCATCTACCTCAACGACGACATCACCTACCAGTCCAACCCCATGCCCACCTCTGGCACCCCTCCCCAAAACCTGCTGGGCATCTACGCCAAGAACGACATCATGCTCACCGATTGGAACCGGGGTTCGGCCTCCACGGCGGGGCGCTCGGTGGACGCGGTGATGATGGCCGAGACCGGCTCCATCCGGGCGGGCGGCTTCGACTGGGAGGGCAACAACGGTCGGGACGTGACCTCCTGCAACTTCGCCACCAAGGGCAACTTCACGGTCAGGGGCAGCCTGATCCAGAACACCCTGGGGGCCACCAACTGCGTCAATAACGGAACCGTCACCGGCGGGTACGTGGGCAACTACACCTACGATAACCGCATGCTGAGCGGCTTCGCGCCGCCCGCCTTCCCCAGCTTCAGCCAGGGCAACTGGGGCTTTAACGCCACCGTCGTCACCCCCACCCAGCGCGGCTTCTGGCAGGTGGTTCCGCCGCAGAACTGAGGGCCCAGCCCTCCGAGAGGCATCATGCATAGCCGCGCAGGTTTTTCACTCGTCGAGATCTTGATCGTGTTGGCCGGCATGGGGCTGCTGATGGGCGTGGCCACGGTCAGCCTGCAGGGCCTGCGCGAGCGCACCGGTGTGCGCCAGGCCGCCACCGACTACGCGGTGATCCTGCGCCAGGCCCGCACCCTGGCCCAGCGCTACAACGCCAACGTCACCGTGCAGCTCACCGGACTCAGCGGCGGACTCGCCAGCGGCTACAGCCTGACCCAGGTGCGCTCAAGCGGCAGCGTGACCCAGACCTACACCATGCCCAGCGGGGTGCGGGCCAAAGCTGCCGTCAGCGGGGGGGAAACCACTCTGACCTACCAGGCCCCCTACGGCGAAGTGGTGAGCACAGGCCTGTCTATCCGCTTCGAATCCTCTCGAAACAGCAGTGTGGGCGTGACGGTGGGCGCGGTGGGGCTCACCGGAAAGGTCGTGGTCTACTAACATGCTCAAACCCAAAGGACTCACCGTAATCGAGATCTTGATTGCCATCACCATTCTCGGGGCCTTGCTGGCAGCCTCGAGTGGGGCCCTGGCGACGATGTTTAACACCTCCAAGAACGCCCGCGGGGCGGTGAGCGACGTCACCGTGGCCCGCAACCTCATCGAGACCGTGCGCCAGCAGTGGAGCGGCACCGCCGGCCGTGGCGCCTTCGACGCCAACTGCGTCAGGGTGACGCTGCCCGCCGGGGCCAGCGTCAGTGTCTTCTCCACCGCCAGCGATGGCGCACTGGGGAGCGCGCTGACCGCCAGCATCATCGACCCTGCCGCCACCTGTGCAACCGCCAACGCGAACGCTGCGGGCACCGTCAAGCGGGTGATCGTGGCCACCAACCGGGGCGGCAACGAAACCGCCCGCCTGACCCTCGACCTGGTGCGCCCCTAGGCCCTATGAAAACGCGCGGCTTCACCCTCCTCGAGATCATCATCGCCATGGCGGTGATGGGCATTCTGATGGTCAGCTTCATCCAGTTCTTTGTGGGCAGCCTCAAGACCGCCCAGGACATCGACAACCGCAGCGAACTGGTGACCGAAGGGCAGATCGCTCACCAGCTGATCTCGGCCCGACTGCAAGAGGCCTGGCACCTCCTGCCCCCCGGCACCTCCGTCGCCTTGAGCCACACCGCGGCCTGGATGATCACCAAGCCCAGCGGCGGCACCACCTGGACGGTGGAAAGCGCCACCGAACCGTTCATGGCCATGGTCCTGCCGCCCACCAACCTGGGCCAGACCTGCTCGAGCACGGACACCAGGGGCTGCTACCGCTTCTTCGCCTACTACTCGATCACCCGCTCGAGCTATGTCAGCAACACCAGCAACCGCGCCAACGACCGGCTGATCAGCGACCCCTCCAACCCCGGGGCCTGGGTGCTGATGCAGTACCGGGGGTTCATCCCCAGCGGGACCGTGACCTCCGGCAGCACCAGCGTGACCGTCACCCCCGCCAGCCTCTGGGACATCCGGGCCGACTTGCTGGCCGACTACGTGGTGCCGGTCAACTCGAGCCTGACCTTCAGCAACTACCAGCCGTTCGATATGATCGGCACCGCCGCGCCCTTCCGGGTGGTGCTGGACTTGCGCTTCAGCCGCAGCGTACAGGGGCGGACCATCCAGCTCGGCGGCACCAGCGACTCGCTAAGGTCGGAGGTTTTGGCCCGCAATCAGGGCCAGCTTGCCCCATAATCGGGGTATGCGGCTCATCATCGCCGACGACCACCCTCTGTTCCGCATGGGCCTCAGGGCCGCCCTCGAGCGTGAGGGCTTCGAGATACTTGCCGAGGCCGGCGACGGTGAGGAGGCCCTGCGGTTGGGGCTGGGGCTGCGCCCCGAGGGCATCATCCTGGACGTGCGGATGCCCAAGCTCGACGGCATCGCCGTCGCCAAGGCCCTGCGCACCCAGGGCTTCGGCGGCCTGATCACCCTGCTGACCACCTTTAGCGAGCCGGTGCTGGTGCAGCAGGCCGCCCAGGCTGGGGCCGACGCCTACTGGTCGAAGGAACTGCCCCCCGAGGCCGTGGCCCAACGCTTGCACCTGCTGAGGGAGGGCAAGGAGCCCCGGCTGCGCCCCCCCGAGCTGCCCCGGCTGACCACGCGGGAGCAGGAGGTGCTGGGTTACCTGGTGCAAGGCCTCTCCACCAAGGAGATCGCCAAGCAGCTGGGCCTCTCGCCCGAGACCGTCAAGGATCACCTGCTGCGCCTCTACGAGAAGATGGACGCCCGCAACAAAGTCGAAGCCCTCGAGCGGGCCAGGGCGCTGGGCTACATCTGAACTGGGTTGGGTGTACCGCACGGAGCGCCGGGATGGGAGCACGACCTCCGGATTTTGGGGTTGTGCCAGGGTGAATCTGCGAGATCGGCGGGGCCAACGGTTGCGTTCCTGGGCCGAGTGGCGTGCGCCATAGCCGCAGGGCGGCTACCCGGGGCGGAGTGGCGTGCGCCATAGCCGCGGGGCGGCTACCCAGGGCGCAGTCCCCTACGGGTGTTTTGTGGCGGTTAACTGTGCAGACACTTGGGCACCACCGGCGAGGGTGGTACGGGTGGGCCGCCGCAGTCCTCGAGGGGACTCCGGCCTTGCCGGGCCAGTGAGCGCGGCCGGAGGAGTTCGGCCCCTGGGGTTTGCCGAGTCGAGCTTGAAATCGACTGTACTGTTTCGGGGGCCCTGGCGGCTCGAGGGCTGTCGCTAGGGGTGAAAAAACCGGGCGAAGCCGGAGTGACCGCGTTACGGGTTCTTTATCGCGTCGGTGAGAGGGATATCTGCCCTTCATAGACTTGTGATTATTTGTATCTTCCCCGCTCTGCAACCCCCGAGTTTCGTGCGAAACATGGCCTTTGGACGGTCTTTCGGCCGTCCGGGCCTAGATTTTTTTGTAACTTGAGTTTAGCCCCGACATAACGCTGGGTGGGGCGAATCCATCTGTTAGATTCACCCCAATGAAAGCCGTCTCGTCTTGGCCCCGCTCGAGCCCGCTGCTCGAGCGGGGGGGGTTGAGCCTGCTCGAGATGCTGGTGGCCTCTGCGATCATCGGGGTACTGCTGTCGGTGGGGGCCTGGGTGCTGGACCGGCGCGGCCTTGAGCTGAACCGCGCCCTAGGCGACCTGCAAAACCTGATCCAGGTCGCCCGCTTCGAGGCCATCCGGGGCAACCAGACAGTGCTGCTGCGCTTCTCCCAGACACAAGCCTTCGTGGACACCAACAGCGACGGGCTTCTGAGCGGCGGTGAGCGGGCTCTCGAGCTTTCCGAGTACGGCCCGGACCTGCGGCTCGAGGCCAGCATCAGCGGCGCCACGGCTTTCCGCTGGAGCCCCCAGGGCCTGCCCATCCAGGCAGGCACAGACGGCTTCGCGGCGGGCAGCATCACGGTTTACAACAACAGCAAGAGCCTTCGCCTCTGCCTGAGCGCGGCGGGGCGGCTGCGGCGGCTCGCCGCTGCGAACGAGGGGCTGGTCAATTGTCAGTAAGGAATTGAGGAGGCGGAGTGAGAAGAGGCGGATTTTCCCTGATCGAAGTCTTGATGGCTACGGTGATTGTTTCGGTCTCGGTGGTGGCCATCGCGGGCATTCAAAACACCAGCCTGCAGATCTCCCGCGAGGCCCGCCTGATCCGCGAGGCTACCGACCTGGGCAGTGCCGCTGTCGGGCGGCTGCGGGCGGCATCGGCCTCAGGCAGCCTGGGCAGCCAGTGCGTGCGGAGCAGCCAGCAGGGCTTCACCGTGGACTGCAGCCTGAGCAGCCTGCAGAGCAGCCCGCCCAGCTACCTGGTGCGCCTCGAGGTGCGCCGGGGCGAGAAGACCTATCTGAATCTGAACACGGTGGTTTCGCAGCCGTAGGCTGATTGTGTAGCGGGTCGCAGGTCGCAGGTCGAGCGCAACTGGTTGGACAGATTTGGGCGGCTATTTTGAAGGGGTTTTGTGAGCGCATCAAGGTCGATAAACAGGGGCGTCAGTCTGGTCGAGATGCTGATCGTGTTGGCGATCTCGGGGGTGATTGGGCTGGCGCTGGTGGCCTTCACCCGCTCAACCCAGCAGGCCCAACAGGCCCAGCTTGACCTCAGTGCCCTCGAGCACAACCTCGCAGCGGCGCTGCACATCCTGCAGTCCGACCTGCGAATGGCCGGATTCCGGGGCGACCTCGAGGCCTTTCGCGGGAGCTGGCTTCCCGCCGATCAGGCCGCCGCCCTGCGCTGGACGCAGAAGGCCTGGCAGGCCACCGTGTCCACAGTCAACTTCCGCCAGGCCGCCAACCCCCTCGAGAGCCTGGGCGGCCAGTTCCGCGACGGCTCGCTGGCCTCGAGCACGCGTGACGAACTCGAGCTGGCCTGGGTGGAGGGCCTCAGTGGCACACCGGGCGCAGCCCAGATCTGTCTCGAGCGGGTCTTCTACGACCTCGACGTTATCCAGCTGAGCCTGCGCCGCTCGGAGAACCTCTGGCTCAGCCTCCCCCAGACGGTCGGCTCCAGCGGGGCCCTATCCTTCAACCTTAACAACAACAACTGCCAGCCCACCGCCGGCCCCGGCCTGGCCTCGCCCCAGCCGCTGGTCGGCAACGTCGAGGACTTCCAGGTGGCTTTCCTGGATCAGGCCGGAGGCTGGCACAACCGCCCCGAGGCGCTGAGCCCGGGCTCGGTGCGGGCGGTGGGGATCTACCTGCGGATGCGCTCGGACGCCCCGCAAGGCCCCGCCAACTGCGGGGTCTGGCCCAGTCCCCAGGCCCTCCCCGCCGACGCCGCCACCCTGGGCATTCGGCAGTACACCTACGGCGGCGATAACTGCAATTACCGCCGTCTCGAGCGCTTCGTCACCGTCGCGTTGCCCAACCCCCAGGCCTACGAGGTGAGCCCGTGAGGAACCCGGGTTTCGTCCTCGTCACCGCGCTGAGCGTCGCGGCCCTGGTGCTGATCCTGGGCGTCTCATCCAGTTTCATGGCCCAGAGCACCCTCGAGGTCGCCTCCAACCTGCGCCAGGCCACCGAGGCCCGCTTCGCCGCCGAGGGCGGGATTGACCAGGCGGCGGCTGAACTGAGCCTGGGCTGGAACTGCGCCGGAACCCACAGCCTCAGCGTGGGTGGATACTCCCTGACCATCCGCCGCACGGCCCTGGGCGAGGGACAGTGCGCGGTGCAGAGCCGCGCCGTGGGGGTTGGGGCCCGGCCCTCAAGCTTCACCGCCAGCGCGGTCATCCAGGCCCAGAGCCGGTCTGCTGCCTTCTCCGCCGTGCCCGACCCGGAGTCCGCCGCCCGCGCCACCGCCGCCTGCCAGCAGCCCCTTGGCAGCCCCAACGCCAACGCCCAAGGCTTCAACTACGCCCGCCAGAAGGCCCGCTACTTCCCCACCGACCTCGGCGGCTTTACGCTGAACTACCCCCGCGCCGCGGGCTCCGACATCCCGATCCGCACCCAGGCCGAGGCCAACAGCTTTTTTCCCAGCGGCTCGAGGGTTCGCATCACCGGGGCCAACCTGCGCTTCAGCCCTACTGAGAACATCGTCCTCAGCGACGTGACCATCGTGGTTGAGGGCTTCGAGGTGCGCTTCACCCGGCCCACCGGCTCGACTGCGGCCGTCACGGTGAGCGATAGCCGCCTCAACGCCAACCGCTTCAGCTTCGGCAATCTGGGCCAGTACGCCCCGGCCTTGCAGAACAGCCGCGTCTTCGCCGAGAACAACCTGACCCTGGGTTCTACCGCCGACGGACTCCCGCTGATCCGCCCCGGCCCCAACACCCTGGCGGCGCGCAACAATGCCGAGGTCGCCGTGGTGGCCGGGTCGGCCTACGGCCACGACCCGGTGGGGCTGGCGGTGCTGGCCTGCGGCAGCATCACCCACCGCAGCACCCAGAACCTCGACGGCGTCTACCGGGCCGAGGGCAAGCTGGTTTGGAACGGTCGGGGCAGGCTGCGCGGCAGCGCTTCCGCCGCCTTCCTCGAGACCCCCCAGCCCCTGTCCCTCGAGGGGGGCGCTGAACTCGCCAACCCGGACACCAGCGACTTCGGCTCGAGCCTGATCCGGGCAGTGGTGATCAGCCGTCGATAACGCTTCAAGTTGTGCCAGGGTAGAAGTGCGGAATCGGCAGATACGGAAAATACTTGCCTGGGTGGAGCGGCTACCCAGGGCGGAGTAGCGTGCGCCATAGCCGCAGAGCGGCTACCCGAGGCGCAGTTCCCTGCGGGAGCTGGCGGGTGGCATCTCGCAGTTGAACTATGAAGACACTTGGGGCGCTTCATGCTTCGCTATAAGGGAGGAAAACGCGATCAGCCCTAAGGTTTTTGCGGGCCGTTGGTTGAAATCTGCTGTAGAAGGGAGATGGCGGGAGGGGAAAAAAGTCAAAGGTGTTCCTGGCGATGTGGGGCGGTGGCTCGCATTCCACCTATCCAGATACTTACAATCCGGGCATGAACTACGGCGACTGGGCCTTGCTGCAAGACCGCCGGGGGCGGAAGTACTTGTTTCACCTTAAGGAAGGAGGGCGGTTTGACACCCAGCGGGGGACAGTTTTGCACTCGGCGCTGCTCGAGGCCGGGGCCGGGGGAACGGTGACGAGCGCCCAAGGAGAGGCGTTCTCGGTGCACCGCCCTACGCTCGAGGACTACCTCCCCCTCATGCGCCGTGAGGCCACCCCGACTTACCCCAAAGACGCTGCGGCTATCGTGGCGATGCTCGACCTGGCCCCCGGAATGCGGGTGCTCGAGGCGGGCTCCGGGTCGGGTGGGCTGACCCTGTACCTGGCTCGAGCCGTGGGCCGGGAAGGTCAGGTCTGGAGCTACGAGCTCAAGGCCCGGCACCTGGACCGGGCGAGGCGGAACCTCGAGGCGTTTGAGGACTGGGGCAACGTGACCTGGGTCGAGGGCGACGTGGGCTCGGGGGGTCTGGGGGCCGGTAACTTCGACGGCGCGGCGCTCGATCTGATGGAGCCTTGGCTGGTGCTCGAGGCGGTCGCGCGGGCGCTAAAGCCGGATCGCAGCCTTGTGACCTACCTGCCCAACATCACCCAAGCGGTGCGGCTGCTCGAGGAGGTCGAACGCCTGGGGCTTCCGCTGCGCCATGAGCGGACGCTCGAGGTGATCCACCGCGAGTGGGACGTGCGTCCGCCGGTGGCCCACCCGCACTTCCAGCAGGTCGGCCACACCGCCTTCCTGACCCAGCTGCGAACCACCGCCCCCCGCGCTAGCCGCTGAGCGTCTCGAGGTTGTATCTTGGAAAGAATACCTATGAGCGGTTTCAGTTTTAAACTCAACGGAAAACAGGTCGAAGTGGGTGGGCAAGACCCCCACACCACGCTGCTGTCGTGGCTGCGCCAAAGCGGCCTGACCGGCAGCAAGGAGGGCTGTGCCGAGGGCGAGTGCGGGGCCTGCGCGGTATTGCTGCTGCGGCCCGACGGCGCGGGCTCCCGATACGAGTCGGTCAACGGCTGTCTGGTGCTGCTGCCCAGCGTGGCGGGGCTCGAGGTCTGGACGGTCGAGGGTCTGGCCCAAAACGGCGAACTGCACCCGGCCCAGCGGGCCATGCTGCAAGGCGGTTCGCAGTGCGGCTACTGCACCCCCGGCTTCGTGGTCAGCATGGCCGCCGAGTTTTACCGCAAGGATCGGGAGGGCTTCGACCTCGAGGCCCTGTCGGGCAACCTCTGCCGCTGCACCGGGTACCGCCCCATCAAAGACGCGGCAGACTCGCTGGGCAAGCCCGGCGGGGATGACGTGCTGGCTCGGCGTCTGGAACAACCGGCGCCTACGCCGCATAACCTGGACTACACCGCCGACCCCGTAGGGGCGGGCCCGCCGCCCGCGCAAGCCCCACAGTTCCATCGGCCTGTTGCGCTGCCGCAGGTGTTTGACCTGCTGGCCCGGTTCCCGACCGCCAAACTGGTCGCGGGGGGGACGGACTGGGTGGTCGAAGTTAACCAGCGCTACTCCAGAGCCCCCGTCCAAGTAGACCTCTCGCAGGTTCCCGAACTAAGGGGCCTGAGCTGGGCGGACGATGAGCTCGAGATCGGCGCGGGCCTGACCCTCTCGGAGGTCGAGCACCGGCTGGCGGGCCGTGTCCCTCTGCTGCACCAGCTATTGCCGCTGTTCGCCTCGAGGCTGATCCGCAACCGGGCCACCCTGGGGGGCAACATCGGCACCGCCTCGCCCATCGGGGACTCGCCGCCCGCGCTGCTGGCCCTGGGGGCCTCGCTGGTTCTGGCCAGCGCGGCGGGCGAGCGGGTCGTGGAGTTGGACAAGTTTTTTGTCGGCTACCGTCGGACCGTGCTCGAACCCGGCGAGCTCATTAAGTCCGTGCGTGTCCCCCTGCCCCTGATGACCGAGGCCCGCTTCTACAAGGTGGCCAAGCGCCACGTGGACGATATCTCCACCGTGGCGATGGGGGTGGCGATGCGGCGCGGGCGCGGGGGTGCGGTGGAGGCTATCCGCATCGGGCTCGGGGGCGTGGCGGCCACCCCGGTACGGGCCTACAAGGCCGAGGCCGCCCTGCTGGGTCAGCCTTGGGACGCCCGCGCCGTCGGCCGGGCCGCCGAGGTCATCCGGGCCGAGTTCAGACCCATCGACGACCACCGGGGCAGCGCCGCCTACCGCACCGCGATGCTGGGGAGCCTGCTCGAGAAGTTCTACGCCGAGACCTCGGAGGTGCGGGCATGAGGGCCGTGAGCGGGGCCGTTCCCCGGCGGGCGGGTGTGACCAGGGTCGCCGGTCGGGCTGCTGGACATGAGGTGTCGAGATGAAGGTCGTTGGTAAGCCCGTTGTGCATGAGAGCGCCGAACTGCACGTGACCGGCGCGGCGATCTACACCGACGACCTGGCGGGTCGGTACCCCGGTCTGCTGCACGGCTGGCCGGTGCAGGCCCCGCACGCCCACGCCCGCGTCACCAGACTGGACACTTCGGCGGCGTACGCGGTGGCCGGCGTGGTCAAAGTCCTCACCGCCGAGGACGTGCCGGGCGTTAACGACTCCTTCCTCAAGGGTGACGAGCCGATCTTTCCCGCCGAGGTGATGTACCACGCCCAGGCGGTCTGCTGGGTGCTGGGCGAGAGTGAGGAGGCCGCCCGCCTCGGTGCGGAGAAGGTCGTGGCCGAGTACGAGCCGCTGCCCGCCGTCCTGACCATCCAGGAGGCCATCGCCCGGGGTAGCTTCCAGGGCTCCACGCTGCACGCCAGACGCGGCGACGCCGATCAGGGACTGCGGGACGCGCCTAAGGTTCTGGAGGGCGAACTCGAGATCGGTGGACAGGAGCACTTCTACCTCGAGACCCACGCCTCGCTGGCTTACCTGGACGAAGCAGGTACGCTCTTCGTCCACTCCTCGACCCAGCACCCCAGCGAGACCCAGGCTGTCGTGGCCTACGCGCTGGGCCTGCCCAAGAGCCAGGTGGTGGTGCAGTGCCTTCGCATGGGCGGTGGCTTCGGCGGCAAGGAGACCCAGGCCAACCCCTACGCCTGTGTGGCCGCGCTGGGGGCCAAGCTAACCGGGCGACCGGTGCGTATCCGCCTCAGCCGGCTGCTGGACATGACCCTCACCGGTAAGCGCCACCCCTTCTACGCCCGGTTCAAGGTCGGCTACACCGCAGAAGGGCAACTGCTGGCATTAAAGATGGAGCTCTACGCCGACGGCGGCTGGTCGCAAGACCTGTCCGAGCCGGTGCTGGCCAGGGCGGTCTGCCACTCCGACAACGCCTACTACATCCCCCACATGGACGTTTTGGGCAAGGTCTGCCAGACCCACAAGACCTCTCAGACGGCCTTCCGGGGCTTCGGCGGGCCGCAGGGCATGGTTTTTATCGAAGAGGTGGTGGACCGGGTGGCCCGCAGCCTGGGGCTACCCCCCGACGCGGTGCGCGCGCGCAACTTCTACCAGGAGGGCCAGGAGACCCACTACTTCGAGCCGGTCAAGGACGCCGGCCGCATCCAGCGCATCTGGGACGAGCTGAAGGCCAGCAGCGCGTACGCCGAGCGCCGCACCGAGATCGACCGCTTCAACGCCGCCAGCCCCAACCTCAAACGCGGCCTGGCCATCACCCCGGTCAAGTTCGGCATCTCCTTCAACCTGACGGCCTTCAACCAGGCCGGGGCGCTGGTGCTGATCTACCAGGATGGCTCGGTGCAGCTCAACCACGGGGGCACCGAGATGGGGCAGGGGCTCTACACCAAGATGCGCCAGGTGGCCGCTCAGGCCCTGGGGGTCAGGCTCGAGGCCGTCCGCCCCATGCCTACCCGTACCGACAAGGTGCCCAACACCTCCGCCACCGCCGCCTCCTCGGGGGCCGACCTCAATGGCGGCGCGGTCAAGGACGCCTGCGAAAAACTCAAGGCCCGGCTGGCGGCAGTGGCGGCCCAGCAGTTGGGGGTCAATCCGGAGGATGTGGTTTTTGAAGAGGGGAGGGTCTGGAGCATCTGGAACCCCGAGCGGCAGCTCGAGTTCGTGGAGATCGTCAAGAGAGCCTATAGCCAGCGGGTCCAGCTGTTCGCCGACGGCTTCTACCGCACGCCGGGGCTGCACTGGGACAAGGAGCGGATGTACGGCAAGCCCTTCCACTACTACGCCTACGGCGCTTCCGTCACGGAAGTCGAGGTGGACCGCTTCACCGGCCACTACACCTTCCGCCGGGTGGACATCCTGCACGACGTGGGCGACTCGCTCTCGCCGCTGGTGGACCTGGGGCAGGTCGAGGGCGGCTTCATCCAGGGGCTGGGTTGGCTGACCCTCGAGGACCTGCGCTGGGACGCCAAGGGCCAAGTCGCCACCCGAACGGCCAGCACCTACAAGCTACCCAGCTTCGGCGAGCTGCCGGCGGTCTTCAACGTGAAGCTGCTCGAGCGGGCCACCGAGCCGGGCGTGGTCTACGGCTCTAAGGCCGTGGGCGAGCCGCCCCTGATGCTGGCCATCTCGGCTCGAGAGGCCCTGCGCGACGCCGTGGCCGCGTTCGGGAGCGGCGGGGTCGTGGAGCTTGCCTCCGCCGCGACCCCCGAGGCTGTGTACTGGGCCATTGAGAACGTTCGCGCCCGCCAAGGCGTGGCTGCAGACTGAGGGACGAGTTTTCCCTTCGTCCGCTCCCCGTTGCCCCAAACTATGCGCTGGTTCGAGCACCTTGCCCGCCTCACGGAACAGAGAGTTCCGCTGGTGATGGTCACGGTCGTCTCTGTGCGCGGCCACGCGCCCAGGGAGGCCGGGGCCAAGATGCTGGTCACGGCGGACGGGGTGTTCGGGACGGTGGGCGGGGGGAACCTCGAGGCCACCGCTGTCGAAAAGGCCCGCGCGATCCTGGGGGTTGGCCCAGGGGAGATGCGCCAAACCCTTGGGCGGCAGCCCCAAACCCTGACCCTCCGCCTCACCGATAAGGCCGACGGCCCGTTCGGGGTGCAGTGCTGCGGTGGCGAGGTCGAACTGCTGCTGGAGCCGGTCTTTTCCAGCCGTCCCGCCGTCGCGGTCTTCGGGGTCGGGCATGTCGGGTTAGCGCTGGCCAAGGTGCTCTCGATCTTCTCGATAGAGCTGTGGCTGGTCGACAGCCGGGCCGAGATGCTGGCCGAGGAGCGCCTCGAGCCCCTCCGCCACGACCAGGCCGAGCTCAAGGTCCACCACGCCCCCATCCTGGATGGCGTGGTGACCGACCTGCCAGCCGGCTCGCTCCTGCTCATCATGACCCACGACCATGCCGAGGACCTGTTCGTGCTCGAGACGGCCCTGCGCCGCGCCGACCTCGGCTACGTCGGCCTGATCGGAAGCTCGGTTAAGTGGGCCAACTTCCGGCGCAAGCTGAAGGGTCAGGGCTTCTCGGACCAGGACCTGGCTCGAGTCACCACCCCCATCGGCATTCCCGACATCAGGAGCAAGGCCCCCGAGGCCATCGCGGTCGCGGTGGCGGCGCAGCTGGTCCCGTTCATTCTCGAGGGCGCTGTCGAGAATCAGAGGTCGGTGAACGGCGGCGGGCGGTGAGCGACCGCGGCAGAGCTCAGACCCCACCGCCCGCGCTCCGCCGGCCCCAATTGTGGCCCCTTCCCACTTCTGGGAATTCTCCTTATGATTCCCCAATGGGTCAGCCGCTGTTGCGACTGCACAACATCACCAAGCGTTTTCCAGGGGTGGTCGCCAACGACGGCGTGAGCCTCGAGGTATTCCCCGGCGAGGTCCTGGCGCTGTTGGGCGAAAACGGCGCGGGCAAGTCCACGCTAATCTCGATCCTGTACGGTCTTTACCGCCCCGACGAGGGCGAGATTCTGCTCGAGGGCCGCCCCGTCCGCATCGCCTCGCCCACCCACGCCCTCAGGTTAGGTATCGGGCTGGTGCCGCAGCATCCGATGCTGGTCAACCGCCACACCATTGCCGAGAACCTGGCCCTGGGCATCGGCAACCCCCTGTTCCCCAGCCAGCGCATCGTCCCGCTGATCGAGAAGATGAGCCTGGCCTACGGGCTGCAAATAGACCCTAAGGCCCCGATCCACACCCTGTCTCCGGGCCAGAAGCAGCGCGTGGAGATCGTGCGCTCGCTGCTGCGCGGGGCCAAGGTCTTGATCCTCGACGAGCCAACCAGCGTCCTGACGCCCCAGGAAGCCGAGGCGCTGTTCGCGGTGATGCGCGGGCTGCGGGCGGCGGGCAAGAGCCTTATCTTCATCTCGCACAAGCTCGAGGAAGTCCTGGCCATCTCCGACCGCTGCACCGTGCTGCGGCGCGGCAAGGTTGTGGGCAGCATCCCCACCTCCGAGGCCAGCAAGGCCAGGCTGGCCGAGATGATGGTGGGGCGCAGCGTCAGCTTCGATCGCAAGCGGGCCGAGCCGAGGCTGGGCGGGAAGCTGCTCGAGCTCAGCGGCCTGAAGGCCAGCTCGAGCCGGGGTCTGCCTGCGTTGCGCGGGGTGAACCTGCAACTGCGCTCCGGCGAGATCATCGGGGTGGCGGGCGTGGCGGGCAACGGGCAGAGCGAGCTGGTCGAGGTACTCTCGGGGCTGCGAAAGATCGACGGGGGAACCGCGACCTTGGGGGGTCAGCCCCTCAGCGCCGGCCCGGCCCAGCTCTTCGCGGCGGGCGTGGCCCACATTCCCGAGGACCGCATCCACATGGGCACCGTCCCCAGCATGACCGTGGCCGAGAACCTGGCCCTGCGCGAGTACGCCAAGCCCCCGCTGGCCCGGGGCATCCTGTCCGACTCGAGCGCCCTCGAGGCCAACGCCCAGGCCAAGGTCAGGGAGTACGCCGTCGCCACCCCCAGCATCCACACCCCCAGCAGGTTGCTCTCGGGCGGGAATATTCAGAAGGTGATTCTGGCCAGGGAGCTGGCCGGTCAGCCCAAGCTGATCCTGGCCGTCCACCCCACCTACGGCCTCGACGTGGGCGCGACCGAGCAGGTCCACAAGGTTCTGCTGGACAAAACCTACGAGGGCGCGGGGGTGTTGCTGGTCTCGGAAGACCTGGACGAGATCCTCCAGCTCGCCGACAGCGTTGCGGTCTTGTACCACGGCGAGCTAAAGGGGCCGTTCCCGGTGGGCGAGGTGACCCGAGAGGAGCTGGGCTTGCTGATGACCGGTTCGCAGGAGGCGGGAAGCGGGGGGCGGGAGGCCAGGGCATGAACAAAGCTTTCCCCGGCCTTCGGCTGGAGTACGACCCCAACCCGCCCCGCTCCCGCGTGGCCCTGGTCTTCGCCCTGGCCATCCTTGCCGCGCTGCTGGCGGCCAGCCTGATCTTCTGGGCCTACGGGGTCAGCCCCGTCAGGGCCTACGCGACCATCTTCGAGGGCACCCTGGCCGACCCCAACGGCTGGGCCACGGTGCTGCGGCGGGCCATCCCGCTGCTGCTGATCGGGGTTGGGCTGACGCTGGCCTTTCGCGGGCAGTTCTTCAACATCGGGGCCGAGGGGCAGATGGCGATGGGGGCGATGGCGGGCGCGGGGGTTGCGCTGTTCGTGCCGCTGCCCGCGCCCCTGACGCTGCCGGCAATGTTCCTGGCGGGCTTCGCGCTGGGCGGGCTGTACGCCCTGATCGCGGCATACCTCAAGGCTCGAGTGGGCGTGAACGAGATCCTCACCACCCTGATGCTCAACTACATCGCCTACTACATCGTGATCTATCTGGTGACCGGGCCGTGGCGGGGCAAGAGCCTCTTCGGCTTCGCCTTCACCGACAGCTTCCCCCCCCAGGCCGTGCTGCCCATGATTCCGGGCACGCTGGTACACTGGCCCACCCTAATCCTGGGCGTGGTGCTGGCGGTGCTGCTGCAGCTGCTGCTCAGCCGCACCACCCTCGGCTACGAGATTCGGGTGGTGGGGGAGAACCCCAAAGCTGCGCAGTACGCGGGCATCAATATTGGGCGTACGGTGCTGCTGGTGGCGCTACTCTCGGGCGGGCTGGCGGGCCTCGCCGGGGTGGGGGAGGTGGCCAGCATCCACAAGAAGCTGCTCGACCCCTCCAACATCACCTTGGGGATGGGCTTCACCGCCATCATCGTGGCCTACCTCACCCGAGGAAACCCCGTCCTGGCCATCTTCACCGCCTTCCTGATGGCGGTCATCTTCGCCGGCGGCGACGAGATGAAGATCTCCTTGCAGATGCCCTTCCGAGTGGTGGACGTGTTCAGCGGCCTGATGCTGCTTTTCCTGATCGCCAGCGAACCCCTAGCCAACTACCGCCTCCGGCGGGGAGGTTCCGATGCAACTCGATGAAGTCACCGCGGCCTTTCTGCGGATGCTGATCTTCAGCACCCCTATTCTGCTAGCGGCCCTGGGCGAGATCATTGCCGAGCGCTCGGGGGTGGTGAACCTGGGGGTGGAGGGGATGATGGCCGTGGGGGCGCTGGCAGCCTTCGCCGTCACCAACGGCACTGGCAACCCCGTGCTGGGGGTCGTGGCGGGCGTTCTGGCGGGTGGTTTGGCGGCCCTGCTGCATGCTTTCGTCTCGGTGACCCTGCGGGCCAATCAGTTCGTTTCCGGCCTGGCGCTCGCGATGTTCGGGATCGGGCTGGCGGGGCTGCTGGGCAAGCGCTACGAGGGGCAGCCCGTGGCCGTGCAGATCCCCGAGCTGGTCTTCACCCCGATCGCCATCCTGCTGGCACTGGCGGTGTGGTTCGTGTTCTATGTGACCCGCGCAGGTCTGACCTTGCGCTCGGTCGGGGAGAACCCCGCCGCCGCCGACGCGCTCGGGATTGACGTGGCCCGGGTGCGCTACCTGGCCGTGGCGATCGGCGGGATGTTCGCGGGCATGGCGGGGGCCTTTTTGGCAGTGAGCTACCGCTCGAGCTGGACCGAGGGCATGACCAACCAACTCGGCTGGATCGCGGTGGCGCTGACCATCTTTGTCTCCTGGCAGCCCATCCGCGCCATCTTCGGCTCGTTTTTCTTCGGGTTGCTCTACTACCTGTCCTTCGCGCTGCAAAACACCCCCATCCCCTCGGTCTTCCTGCAGGCCTTGCCCTACGCGCTGGTGATCGTCGTGCTGACCCTGGTCTCGTTGCGGCGGGGCCAGGGCAGTGCGCCGGAGGCTCTGGGCTTGCCCTACCAGCGAGGGCAGCGCTAGGGCAACCCTCGCGGGCGAACAGGCGCTGGGGCCTGTGACCCGCTCTGCTTTGCCCCAGGGTAAAGCGGCCACCGGCCTGGGCGGTGTGGCTGGCCTGCCGCTGCGCAGGGCGAACGGGGCGCAGTTCCCCCAGCAGGTGTAGTGGGGCCGTCCCCGCCAGGGCCACAGCCCTCCCCCCGAATCATCCGCAGAGATGATCGAGGGGCTTCGCCCAGAGACAGTCGAAGGGCCAACCTTGCCGGATGGCCTTCCTGATGGTCTTGCGAATCCTGGGTGGTGCGGCGTTTGCGGGGACTGGTACGGCCTGAATCAGCTCCGCACCTGCCGTGTCGCCGGCTCGAGTGGGGTCGGGGCTGAGAGACCGCCCTTGCCACCTCATCTCAAAACTGAAAGAATGTGGGCAGGGCTGCGAAGCCCGCCCCCCAACCCTATGAAAACTGACGTGCTTCACCACCACTGGCTGCCTGTGGCGATGTCCGCCGAGCTTCAGGCCAAGGGCAAGATCGCGGCTCGAGTGCTGGACGAGGACGTGGTGCTGGTCTGGATGGACGGCAAGCCCGAAGTCTGGCAGGACCTCTGCATTCACCGGGGGGCCAAGCTCTCGCTGGGCAAGCTCTCCGAGGGCCGCCTGACCTGCCCCTACCACGGCTGGGTGTACGGCTCGGGAGGCCGCTGCTTGCGCTTCCCAGCCCACGCCAACCAGACCCCGCCCGCCAAGGCCGCCGCCAAGGTGTATGCAACTCGAGAGGCCTACGGGATGGTCTGGGTCTCTATGGGCGAGCCCCAGGCCGAGCTTCCGCCTTTCTACGAGTGGGGCCAGCCGGGCTTTAAGCAGGTCATGTGCGGCCCTTACCGCTTCAAGGCCAGCGCTCCCAGGGTCGTCGAGAACTTTCTCGACGTGGCCCACTTCCCCTACGTCCACGAGGGCTATCTGGGCGACCCCCAGTTCCCCGAGATTCCCGACTACGAGGTCGCGGTGAACGGCCCGCACATCGTCGCCAAGGACATCAAGGTGTATCAGCCCAACCCCGACGGCACCGGGGTGGGCCGCTACGTCAGCTACACCTACGAGGTGCTGGCCCCGTTGGCAGCCTACTTCGTCAAGAAGGACGAGGGCGGCCAGGTCTTCTCGATCTTTATGGCGGTCACGCCACACGGCGAGCTCGAGTCCAGCGGCTGGTTCTACGTCGCCATGAACTATGGCGAGATGACCGACCAGCAGATCCGCGACTTTCAGGACACCGTGGCCTACCAGGACCTCCCCATTGTCGAGTCCCAGCGCCCCGAACGCCTCCCCCTCGACCTGCAGGCCGAACTCCACCTCCGCTCCGACCGGGTGGCGATCGCCTACCGGACGATGTTGCGGGAGCTGGGGGTGGGTTTCGGGACCGCGTGATGAGTCCTGGCCCCGCGCTTCTCGTCCTCCCTCGAGGTATCCCTTGCGTCGGGGTCGGCAGTGCGGGGGCCGCGTCGCTCGGGCGGCGCCGCCTGGGACTCACCTGCGAGGCCCGGGGGTCGTCGGGCCTGGGGCTCTATTGCAACATGCGCTACGAAAATTGGTAGAATCATCTCGCTGGATTGGAAGTTATTCGAAAACCAATCCGTATGCTGGTCAAGTGATGGGAAAAACCTTAACAGTTGGTCGGTTTTTTTGGGGCAGTGCTCGAGGAGGAGTGGGATGAAGAAACTGTTAGCAGCACTCACGTTAGCGGCGCTGGGGGCGGTGGGGTTCGTGGGGGTCAACACCCTGCAACAGCCCGCGCTGGCCCAGGCCAACAAGCTCAAGGCCTGTTTTATCTACGTCGGCCCGGTGGGCGACTACGGCTGGACGCACGCCCACGATCTGGGCCGCGCCGCCACCGTCAAGGCCCTGCCCTGGCTCGAGACCCAGATCGTGGAGTCGGTGCCCGAGGCCGACGTTGAGCCGACCATCGATAAGCTGGTCAGCGACGGCTGCAAGGTCATCTTCGCCACCAGCTTCGGCTACGGCGACGGCGTCCTGAACGCCGCCAAGAAGCACCCCGAAGTGATCTTCGGCCACGCCACTGGCTACAAGCGCGCCCCCAACGTGATGACCTACCTGGCCGACTTCACCGACATCTACTACCTCAACGGCCTGGTGGCGGGTGCGCTCTCCAAGAGCGGCAAGGGCGGCTACGTCGCGGCCTTCCCGATCCCCGAGGTCAAGCGCCACATCGGGGCCTTCACCCTCGGGATGCGCGAGATTAACCCCAAGGCCACCGTGCTGGTGACCTGGATCAACTCCTGGTTCGACCCCGCCAAGGCCACCGAGGCCACCAACGCCCTAATGGCCCAGGGCGCCGACGTGTTCGCCTTCACCGAGGACACCCCCGCCACCATCCAGGCCGCCGCCAAGCGCAACTTCCCCGGTTTCGGCCACTACTCCTCGATGGCCAAGTCCTCGCCCAACACCATCCCCTCCGGCCAGATCGTCTACTGGGAGAAGATCTACATCGACTTCCTGACCAAGGTCAGGAACGGCACCTACACCGCCAAGAACCTCCAAAACGTGGACTACTGGTGGGTGATGAAGGAAGGCGCGACCTACATGGGCTACGACAACGGTGTGCCCATCAACCCCCGCTTCATCCCCGCGCTGAGGGCCAAGATCGTCACCGACAAGCTCACCGGTAAGCGCACCAACGCCTACGACCTGGTGATGAGCCGCGTGGCTGCCATCAAGGCGGGCCGCTACAGCGCCTTCACCGGCCCCATCAAGGACCGCAACGGCAAGCTGCAGGTTCCTGCCGGCAAGAGCCTGACCATTCCCCAGTTGGCCAGCCTCGAGTTCGCCGTCGAGGGCATCGTGGGCCAGTGGGCCAACGAGCCGAAGTAAGGCGGGGCGGACGCTACAGGCTGTAAGCTAAAGGCCAAGGGCCCAAAGCAAATCCCCGCCGGCACCGGCGGGGATTTGCTCGAGGTGGGGCGGCTTTGAAGGGTCGGTGCCCCGTGTCCAACCCCCGCACGGCGGGTTGGCCTGTACCGAAGGCCCCGCGGCACGCCGCCTCCGAGGCGTTATGAGACACATCCTGCGCGGAACCATCCTGCACACGCCGCAAAACCCGTTCGAGGGCGGCCGGCTCGAGTCCTTCGCCGACGGCGGCCTGGTTGTCGAGGGCGGGCGGGTGCTCGAGTTGGGCGACTATCCCGAAATCGCCAAGGCCTATCAGGGCGAGGTGGTGGATCTGCGGGGCGGTCTGATCCTGCCGGGGTTTGTGGATCTGCACGTACACTACCCGCAGGTAAGGTTGTTTGGCGGGCTAGGGCTGAGGCTGCTGGACTGGCTGGAGCACAACACGCTTCCGCATGAGGCCAGGTTTTCCGACGTGGAATTCGCGCGCGCCCAGGCCAAGGAGTTTCTGCGCGGAATGCTGCGCAACGGAACCACCACGGCGGTGGTGTTCGGGGCCCACTTCGCAGGCGCGATGGAGGAATTTTTCCGGGAGGCCGAGGCGACGGGCTTTAGGGCTGTCTCTGGGATGGTGATCTCGGACCGGAATCTGCGGCCCGAGCTGCACGTCTCCAAAGCACAGGCCCTCGAGCAGAGCCTCGAGCTGGCCCGCAGGTGGCACGGTCGGGGAAAGCTGCGCTATGCTCTCGAGCCGCGCTTCGCCATCTCCTGCTCAGAGGCCATGATGGAAGCCTGTCGGGAGGCCATGCAGGAGATCCCCGACCTCTACCTTCACACCCACCTCAACGAGATCCTCGACGAGCCAGACATCATCCGCGAGCTGTACCCCTGGAGCCGTGACCGCGTTCACACCTACGAGCACTACGGCTTGCTGGGCCAGCGCTCGATCTTCGCCCACAACATCTGCCCCACCGACTCGGAGCTGGAGCGGATGGGGGCGGCGAAAGCCTCGGTCGCCCACTGCCCGTGCAGCCACGCCTACACCGGCGCGGGCTTTTTCCCGATGCGCCGCCACCTCGAGGCCGCGGTGCGCTTCGGGCTGGGGACGGACATCGCGGGCGGCACCGGCTTTGGCATCTTGAAGGAGGGACTCGAGGCCTACAAGATGCAAAACCTGATGCAAGACGGGGTGCGGCTCGAGCCCGCCCACCTGCTCTACCTTGCCACATTGGCTGGGGCCGAGGCCATAGGGGTGGCCGAGGAGGTCGGCGACTTTTCGGCGGGCAAGGCCGCCGACGTGGTGTATGTGCGGCCGGCCGAAAACAGCAGCTTTGCGGTCGCGCTCGATCACGCCAGAGACCAATCCCCCGAGCGGATGCTGGCGGTAGCGTTCACCATGTGCAGCGAGGCCGACATGGGCGAGGTCTTCGTGGATGGCCGGCCAGTCTTTGCCCAGCTGGGGATTGGCTAGGGCCCTGCCGAACACCCACGCCCGTCCCGCCCTCCGGCAAGCCGGCAGATGCCGCAAAGCCGTATGCTACTGTGACCATGCCCCTACTTCGTTCCGCCATCCTGCACACCCCGAAGAACCCCTTTACCGATGAGGGGGCGCTCGAGGTGTACCCGGACGGTGGGCTGCTGGTGGAGAACGGGCGGATTGGGGCCCTCGGCCCCTACGCCGAGATTCGGGCGCAGCACCCACAGGTTGAAACCCGCGACCTGCGCGGCGGCGTCCTCCTGCCGGGCTTCGTGGACACGCACGTCCACTACCCCCAGGTGCGGGTGATCGGCGGGCTGGGGATGCCGCTGTTGGAGTGGCTCGAGGCCAACACCCTTCCCGAGGAGGCCCGGCTGGCCGACGCGGGGTATGCGCAGGAGGTGGCCCGGGAGTTCGTCCACGGGCTGGCCTCGCACGGCACCACCACTGCCCTGGTCTTCGGGGCGCACTTCCGCGAGGCCCAGGCCGCGCTCTTCGAGGAGGCGCGGCGGATCGGGCTGCGGGTAGTGAGCGGGATGGTGCTCTCGGATCGGCTGCTGCGGCCCGAGCTCCACCAGACCCCCGAACAAGCCCATGCCGACAGCAGCACCCTGATTCGTCGCTTTCACGGCAAAGACGACCTGCTCTACGCCGTCACCCCGCGCTTCTCGCTCTCGGCCTCGGAAGCCATCCTCGAGGTCTGCCAGACCCTGCAGCAGGAGCACGCGGGTCTGCGTTTCACCAGCCACATCAACGAGAACGGCCTCGAGATCGCCACGGTGCGCGAACTCTTCCCCTGGGCCAGCGACTATCTCCACACCTACGAGCGTTTCGGCCTGGTGCACCGCCACTCGGTGCTGGCCCACAACCTGCATCCCTCCGACTCCGAGCTACAGCGGATGGGCGCGGCCCAGGCCACGGCGGCCCACTGCCCGTGCAGCAACGCCGCGCTGGGCAGCGGCTTCTTCCCCCTGCGCCGTCATCTGAGGGCCGGGGTGCGCGTCGCGCTGGGTACCGATATCGGCGGCGGCACCGGCTTCTGCCTGCTCAAGGAGGCCCTGCAAGCCTTTTTCCTGCAAAGCGTGATGCCGGGCGGCGAGGGCTACTTAATGTCCCCCGCGCACATGCTGTACTTGATCACCAGGGCCGGGGCCGAGGCACTGGGCCTCGAGGACCAGACCGGCGACCTCAGGCCCGGCAAGTCCGCCGACCTGGTGTACCTGCGCCCGCCGGAGGGCAGCCCGCTCGAGGCGGTGCTGCGCCACTCCGACTCGCTGGAACGCGCCCTCTCGGGCATATTCGCTCTGGCCGGGGCCGACTGCATCGCCGAGGTGTACCGGGCGGGCCGGACGGTGTACCGGCAGGCGCATTTGACGGCGGGGCGAGGAGTGTAGCACAGAGGTCAAACGCCGAAGGTAAACCGGGAAAAAACATGACTCTCCACGATCTAAACCAGCTTTCTCAGGCCGATTTCATAGCCCGCCTTGGGGCCGTCTTCGAGCACTCGCCATGGGTGGCCGAGTGTGCCTGGTCTGCGCGCCCGTTCGCCTCGCTCGAGGCACTCCACCAGGCCATGACCCGGTGCGTGGACGGGGCCGGCCTCGAGCCCCAACTTGCCCTAATCCGTGCCCACCCCGACCTGGGCAGCCGGGCCAAGATGGCTGACGCCTCGGTGCAGGAGCAGGCCGGTGCTGGCCTGAACCAGCTCACCCAGGCCGAGTTCGAGCACATCACCCAGCTCAACCGGCAGTACACCCAGCGCTTCGCCTTCCCCTTCATCTTTGCCGTCAAGGGCAAGACCAAGCTCGAGGTCTTCGCCTCGATGGAACAGCGCGTCGGCAACGACCCCGACACCGAGTTCAGAACGGCCCTCGAGCAGATATACAAGATCGCGCTGTTTCGGCTTAAGGACTTGGTTGTTGAGGGTTGAAGGCTGCTGGCAATTGGCGGTTAGCCTTTAGCCGGCTCCTGACCGCGAAACGCCACCCTCGGAGGAATCAATAATGGCCGTTGACCCCATCCATCAAGACCGTCTGAAGGCCGTTCGGTGGCCATGGATTGTCGCCATTCTGCTAATCCTGGGCGTCGGTGTCGCGCTCACGCTGGCCAATGGCTGGCAGGCCCACGCCAGGGAGTGGCTCAACCTGCTGGTGCGCTGGCTGCACGTCATCTACGCCATTGCCTGGATTGGGGCCAGCTTCTATTTCATCTTCCTCGAGAACAGCCTCGAGCGCCAGGGCGTGCGGGCCGACCTCGCGGGCAACATCTGGACGATCCACGGCGGGGGGATTTACTACCTCGAGAAGTTTAAAACGGCCCCCCCCAAGCTGCCGCCGTATCTGCACTGGTTTAAGTGGGACGCCTACCTGACCTGGGTGACGGGTTTCTTACTCCTGATCATCGTCTACTACGCCGACCCCCGCACCATCCTGCTGGCCCCGGGCAGCGAGCTGTCGAGCTTCGCCGCAGTTGCGATTGCCGTCGGGAGCTTGGTGGCCGCCTGGTTCATTTACGTGGGGCTCTCGAGCACCCCCCTGCTCTACCGGCCCGACCTCTTCCTGCTGGTGGGCGGGGTGATTGTGGCGCTGGCGGCTTGGCTCTTGGGCACGGTCTTCAGCGGGCGGGGGACCTTCATGCACATTGGGGCGATGCTGGGTACCATCATGGCCGCCAATGTCTTCTTCGTCATCATCCCCTCGCAGAAGAAGCTGGTGGCGGCGGCGCAGAAGGGGGAGACCCTGGACCCCAGCTTCGTGAGCTGGGTGCAGTTCCGCTCGAGGCATAATAACTACCTCACCCTGCCGGTGCTCTTCACCATGATCGCCCACCACTTCCCCATGTCCTACAGCGGCGGGGCCAACTGGCTGATCTTGATCATTTTGTTTGTCGCGGGGGTGGCGGTGCGCCACTTCATCAACGTCAACGAGAAGGAGCACCACAAAACCTCTGTCGAGGGCGGGGCGATACCCTACATGCTGGTGGGGGCCGCCGCGCTGGCGCTTCTGGCTTTCTACCTGACCGCGCCCCGCAGCACCGCTGTGGCCGCCGATGCGCCACAGGTTCAGTTCGCCGAGGTCAAGGCCATTATCGACGGCCACTGTCACATGTGCCACGCCGCCCAGCCCACCCAGCCCGGCTTCGCCTCGGCCCCGGCGGGGGTCAAATTCGACACCCCGGAGGAGATCGTCGGCCAGGCCCAGAAGATCAAACAGGTGGCGGTGGACTCGAGCTACATGCCTTTGGTTGTGCCGCCGGTCACTGCCCTGACCGAGGCCCAGAAGGCCACCCTGGCCGCCTGGATCGCCCAGGGGGCTAAGGGGCCTTGATTCCCGCAAGGAATCTCGGTGGGGTGGGCTGCGCAGCCCTGCCACGGCAGACCTCCAACCCGTGACCCGAGGCGCTCAACCTGTGGTCGCAAGGCCCGCCATTAATGGTTTTGACGAACCCACCGACTTGTGAAACCCTGAACGGGAGCGCCGGCCCAATGCCGGCTGCCAGCGCCGAGGTTTTAGATGCCGACACTGCTGACCGACATTCACTGCCTGGTCCCCATGACGGGGGCTCGAGACCTCCCTGCGCCCGTCCTGCGCGACGCGGCGCTGCTCGTGATCGAGAACCGGATCGCCTGGGTCGGGAAGGCCGCGGAGGCCGAGGCGGAGGTCGGGTCGAGAGGCTTGGCCGACCTCGAGCGCGTCTCGCTGCGCGACCACCTGGTGCTGCCGGGGCTGGTCAGCACCCACCACCACCTCTACCAGACCCTGACCCGCTGCATTGCCCAGGACTCCGGGCTGTTCAACTGGCTCAAGACGCTGTACCCGATCTGGCTCCGACTAACCCCCGAGGCGGTTCATACCAGCGCCTTGACCGGCCTGGCCGAGCTGATGCTCTCGGGCTGCACCACCGCCTCCGACCACCTCTACATCTATCCCAACGGCTGCCGGATCGACGACGAGATTCGCGCGGCGCGGGAAGTCGGCATCCGCTTCCACGCCACCCGCGGCTCGATGTCGCTGGGCGAGTCTAAGGGCGGGCTGCCGCCCGACCGGGCCACCGAGGACGAGGGCTTCATCCTGGAGGACAGCGCTCGAGCCATCCGAGAGTTCCACGACCCCTCGCGCTTCTCTATGCTGCGCATTGCCCTGGCCCCCTGCTCGCCCTTCTCGGTCACCCCCGAACTGATGCTTCAGAGCGCCCGCCTGGCCCGCCGCCACGGGGTGATGCTGCACACCCACCTGGCCGAAACCCACGACGAGGACCGGTTCTGTCTCGAGAAGTTCGGCAAGCGTCCCCTGGACTACCTGGAAAGCCTCGAGTGGCTCGGCCCCGATGTTTGGTACGCCCACGGCGTCCACTTCTCCCACGCTGACCTGCACAAGATGGGCCTGTGCGGCTGCGGGGTGGCCCACTGCCCCAGCAGCAACATGCGCCTGGCCTCGGGCATCGCGCCTATCCGGCTGATGTGGCAGAACGGGGTCAAGGTGGGGCTGGGGGTGGACGGCAGCGCCAGCAACGACGGGAACCACCTGCTGCTCGAGGCCCGCCAGGCCCTGCTCTTGCAGCGGGTGACGGACGAGTCTTTCGCTATGTACGAATCTCCCCCAACGCCCCTTATCGAAGGAGAGCAAAAACAGCGCAAAGCCATCTCGGCCTATGAGGCGTTGTGGATGGCGACCAGGGGCGGGGCTGAGGTGCTGGGGCGCGACGACATCGGGCAACTCGCACCGGGTTTCGCTGCGGACCTCATTGCCGTCAACCTCAACCGGGTGGAGTACGCAGGGGCGCTACACGACCCGCTGGCGGCGGTGCTGTTCTGCGCGCCCAGGGGTGTGGACTTCAGCATGATTAATGGTCGGGTGGTGGTCGAACGGGGCAGGCTGACCACCCTCGAGTTGGCCCCGGTGCTCCAGCGCCACAACCGGATCAGTCAGGCCATGATCGAGGGCACGGCGTGAGCCTGAAACGCGCCTGTTGGGAATTGCTCCAGCGAGGGTAGGCTTGAAGTTTCTTTGGGTGCTCACCCCAGACGCCCATCGAGCCGCCCACATCTACCTCGAGCCCAGCGTGTCCACCAGCGCGATCACGCACCCCGCCAGCAGCAGCGCCACGGTGATCAGCAAGGCCACCGAGAACTCGCCCTTGTGCTGCTCCGCAGGCTTCTCCACAGGCTGCGGCGCGGGCTCCCAGACGAAGGTCTGCTCCACCGAGGGCTGGGTGGGGTCTTTGACCGCGGCGGGGGCTTGCAGTGCCGGCAGGGGGTTACGGCTGAAGTAGAGCCAGACCAGCGCTATCCCGAACAGCAGGAAGCCCACCCCGATCAGGGGGTCGGGGGCGCGCTGGGCGACCTGAGCCGCGCCGGAAGGCTGGAAGTCGCCCAACAGGATCAGCAGGAAGGGGACCGAGTTGCCCACCGCATGGGCGAAGACGGTGGCCCAGATCGAGCCGCCACAGGCGATGTAGCGCCCCCAGATTAGCCCGGCCCCCAGCGCGTAGACCACCACGGCGGGCAGCAGGTGGGCCAGCCCGAACAGCAGCGCCGAGAGCCAGACCGCCGTGCCCAGCCCGTCATTAAGGCGGAAGCCACGCAGCAGCCAGCCCCTGAACAGCGACTCCTCGGCTAAGGGCACCACCACCGCCACCACCAGCCAGATCGGCAGCAGCACGTCCCAACCGGCCTGCTGGGGCAGGGCGATGTTGCCCTCGGCCTGCGGCAAGACGTTAAAGGCGAAGATCGCGAAGGAGAGCGAGACCGGGATGCTCCACAGCGGCAGCCCGAACTCTGCCAGCCGGGGCCGGCGGAACAGCTCGGGGGCCAGGGGGCGCAGCCGCCACAGCGAGGCCAGCGCGAAGCCCAGCAGCCCTAACCCTGTACCTAGATAGAACAAGAAGTCGGGCTCCCCGCAGAAGGTGAACTGACAGGGCAGTTGCAACAGCCCGATCCCCAGAATTGCTGCCAAATAGAACAGCCAGAGCCACCCCACCGCCCGCGTGACCATACGGCTGTTAGATTATCAGAACTTGGCTACGGGTTTGTCGGTAGCCAGACCGAAATCTTGGCCCCCAGGCCGGTGTCCGACTCGAGCCAGATGTAGCCGCCGTGGGCTTCCACGATGGCCTTGGAGATGTAGAGCCCCAGCCCGGTGCCCGCGATGCCGCGCTGGATGGCGTTGGAGGAGCGGGCGTAGCGCTGGAACAGCCGGTTTTGCTCGGCCAGGGGGATGCCGGGGCCGGTGTCCTGGATTTCGAGCAGCACGCCGTCCTCCTGGGGCCTCGAACGCACCCAGATTGTCCCGCCACGTGGGCAGAACTTAAGCGCGTTGGAGAGCAGGTTGCCGGTGACCTGGGCGATGCGCTCGGGGTCGAAGCAGACCGTGGGGAGGGCCTCGAGCTCCCACACGAACTCCACCCCGGCCAGCTTGGCCACCCCCGCGAAGCTGCGCCCGGTCCGGAGCAGGATGTCGCGCAGGCTGGCCGCGATGGGGTGGACAGAGAAGCTGCCCGCGTCCAGGCGGCTGGCGTCCAGCAGGTTGTTCACCATGTCCTTGAGGCGCAGGGTGGAGTGCTGGATGTTCTCGAGGAACTCGCCGTGCTCGTCGGGGGCGTACATCTGGTTAATCAGGAGTTCGGTGAAGCCCAGGATCGAGGCCAGCGGGGTGCGCAGCTCGTGCGAGACCGAGGCGATGAACTCGGCCTTGAGCCGCTCGGCCTCGCGCTGGGCGGTTACGTCGCGGAACAGTATCAAGGCCACCTCGTCCTCCAGCGATACGATCCGGGCCTCGAACTCGAGGCTTCCCAGGCTGATTTGCACCAGCGAGGCAGTTTTCTCAAGCAGGGTCTTGTGCACCCCCTCCTTGACCTTCTCCACCATCTCCGGCGAAAGCAGCTCGCCCAGGTGGGTGCCCAGAAACTGGTCCATCGGCAGGTGCGAGACGCTGCGCCCGGCCTTGTATTCCCGGATCTGCCCCTCCCGGTCTACGATCATCAGGTCGTCGGGAATGGCCTCGAGGATGGTGCGGATGCGCTGCTCGCGCTGGTAGTCGAGAATGCTGAGTTCCATATGGGGCAGGGAGATCGGAGAAACCGATGAGTGAATAGTCACAAGATTACAGAACTGACTCAATGAAGTCTACTTTCGACTCAACAAAGTTCACTTCCGACTCAATCCAGTCTACTGACACGGTGTGCAAAAACCGTTTAAGCCCGCCCTTACAGCCCGCCCTTACAGCCCGCACGCGGAGGCCCGGACGGGGTAGTGGGGCTTAAGGGGACAGATCAAGGTCAGCCAGCCAAAGACGGTTTTTCAGCGACCAGCGTCCAATACGCTGCCGACCTACACCGCAAATGCAGGAGTCGCTCGAGCCACACTCGACGCGGCACCGGTGCTCTGGTAACCGCATGGTTGGCCCGTCCGACGCTTCGCAGCCCCGGCCAAACCCTCCTCACTGCATATCGCCCAGGGTCATTTCCCCTCCAGCTTGGACCTGATCAAGACCACTCGAGCGGGCCGCTGGGTCTGGGTGTAGAACTCGAGGAGCCACTGGAGGGAGACCACCGGGAGGCTCATGCCCAGGTAGCGTACGTCCTGCCGGCCTTCCAGGAAGTCGCGGGGCCGCTTCCAGCCGCCGCTGGGCTGTAGGTACTCGAGCTGACTCAAAGTCTCCACGCTGACCCCCTCGAGGCGGTATTTCCCCGCGTGGTAGCGCAGCGCGTGGTCGCCCTGGTGCAGGCCGGGGGCGAAGACCCGGAACTCGGCTAGCCGCTGGTCTATGTTCTCGGCCCCTGCCGTATTGGTGATCAGGTCTATGTCCTTGGGCATGGCGGGCAGGCCGTGCAGTGCCATGGCCAAACTGCCGGCGATGGCCCAGAGGGTCTTGCCGTCGTCGAGGCGCGGGTAGATCAGGCTGACGGCCCTGGTTAGCGCGTCGGGGATGATTAACATCAACTCTCCTGCTCGGACCTGCGTCTTGCCTCGAGTCGAATATAAAAGCTCCCAATGGTGACCGCTCGAGGGCTCCTTTCTATGCGCGACCGAAACCCTCTGGAACAGGGCAAGCGCGGGAAAGTCCGTCCCGGCGGCCAGCCTCATGCCGGGCCGGCTAGAGTTGGCCTAGAGCGCGAATTGCCCAAAGGCCGCCTCGTCGAAGCGGCAGCGGGTCAGGTCGGCCCACTCGAGCCACCCTGATTGTAGCGCAGGAAAGGGGCAAAAACTCCCCTCGGCCTTGAGGTGAAAGGCCAGCTCGCAGGGCTCACCAACTCCCTCCTGAAAGGCCAGCAGCGCGGTCTGGAAGGCCCCGAAGCTGCTCAGGGCCTGCGAGCCCAGCATGACTTTTTTCTCTTCCGAACGGGCCAGCGCCAGCATCTCGAGGCTCTGGGTGTAGCCGCTGCGGGCGGGCTTGATGTTGAGCACGTCAAAGGTGTCGAGCTGGCACTCGCGCCACAGGTCGCGCACCGTGAAGGCTGAGTCGTCGGCGATGATTGGCAGCAGCCCGGCCTTCTTGAGCCGCTTGCGCGCCAGCACCTCGCCCACCGGCAGCGGCTCCTCGACGTAGAGCAGCCCCGCCTGCTGCCAGGCCCGCATGAACACCTCGGCGTTGGCGGGCTCCAGGGTCTCGTTGGCATCGGCGTAGAGTTCGACGTCGGGGAAGTGCTCGCGCAGCAAGGCGATCCGGCTCAGGTCGGCCACCAGATCACGCCCCACCTTGACCTTGAGCACCCGCACCCCGGCCCGGTAGACCGAAGCGGCGTCCTCTAGCATCTCCTTCTCGTCCGCGATGCCCAGGATGTAGCTGACCCGGACACGCTGCTGGGCCGGCTGCAACACCTGCCACAGCTCCTGCCCCTCCGAACGCGCCCAGGCTTCCCAGATCGCCAGGTCTAGCCCGCCCTTGAGGGTATGGTTGTTGGGAAAACCGGCCAGCACCCGCTGTACCGCCTCGGTGTCCTCGGCCTCGAGGCCCAGCAACTGAGGGCGCAGATACTCCAGACCCGCCAGCACCGTCCCCACTGTTTCACCATAAATCGTAGGGCGCGGCGGAACCTCCGACCGCCCCACCGAGCCGTCGTCCAGCTCCACCTCCAACAGCACATGCTCCAACGCCGCCAACTCCGAAGACTTGCCCCACCTCAGCGACCCGCGCAACGGCAACCGGAAGGGGCGGGGGGTGATGCGCTTAATGGTTGCCATGTGCACCTCTTTCCTTTGAGTCAAAGAAAAATGTCGAGCGGGGAAGGGGAGAAGAGGGAAGCAAAATCTTCCTGCTTTCCCCCCCTCTTTCCTCTACGCACGGATGAACCTCTGAATCGCCTCTGCTTCTTGCTCCACGCTCAACGTCTCGGTATCCAAAAATAGCGCCCTCGAGCTGCCCTCAAGCACCCGCCCGGCCCCGGCGGGATCGTAGTTCTTGCGCTCCTCGGCGACGATCTTGAGCTTGGCACTGAGGTCTTCGGCGCTGACGTTCCAACTCAGGGCTTCTTCGAGTTCACCCTCGCTCAGCACGCCCTCGGCCAATGCGCGGACGGAATCGAGGTCAATCTGGTCTATGCGCACCCGGTCGAAGCTGTCGCCGCGCCGGAGAAGTCTCGAGAGCCGGGTGATGTCCCGCGCTTGCAGCAGCACGAAGCGGGCCAGGGGGAGGTGCTCGAGGGCGAACCGCACCTCGTCCTCGCCGCGCAGGCCGTCGAAGACCACCGGCCAGACCGGCTGAATCTTGCCGTGCAGTAAGACCTCAGCCACCCCGCCCGGGTGCTCGGCACGGAAGCGGCGGGTCAGGGCGAAGCGCTCGGCGCGGTCGAGCTGGCTCTGGGCGCTGTGGCCGTATAGCGGCAACACGTAGCGGTCCACCACCTCGCGGCGGTCGGGCAGGGTGGGGTGGTGGAGGGCCTCCAAGAGGCTGCTCTTGCCCACCCCGGTTAGTCCCACCAGGATTAAGAAGGGCAGTTCGGCAAGCGGTTTTGCGCTGGGGGGCGCAGATTCGCCGGGCAGGTAGAGGGCTAAAGAAGTTGAAACAGACATACCGCCACAGAATACGCCAGTTTTCGCACGGAAGAATCTTGAAAGGCGGGGGTATATGATAAACGAAATTACAGATAGTTTGGTTTGTTTCCGTTTTGAAATTACGATCCCTTTGTCTGGACTCCTTCCCAGTGTGGCCTCGAGTCGTAAGCGCATTGGGGAGGAAGTTCCATCATGAACAAGTGCTCTTTAGTCGGTTTGTTGTCTATTCTGGCTTTGCTATTGGCTGCCTGTGGCTGCTCGCTAATGTCTTGGTATTCAACTTTTGACCTTGTCGCGCCGCTTCAGGTCAAAAGACCGCCCCTGCTTTGTGGGGGGTAGGCCAAAATAGGGGAGATGCGACCCCTCCGCGCTGTGCTGGCACTGCTCAAAGGCGAAACCTCGAGCCGCCCCCTCGAGGCCTACCGCCGGCGCGGCGCGCGCATCTACGACCTGCTCAACCAGCAGCCCAGGGGCCTATGGGAAGAGCCGCCCGGCGCGGGGGCGGGGCGGCTGTGTGCCTGGAACGCCTTCGCGCTCCAGTTGTTCGCCGATCGGCTGCAGGAGGCCGACTCGAAACTCGACCCCTACACCGAGGGCTTCACCCCGGCCCACCTGCACGGCCTGCTGCTGCGCTACTACCAGACCTCGATTCAGTGGTACGAGGCGGCCCTCGAGGCCCAGCAAGACCTGACCTACCTGCCCCCGGCTAAACTGCCCGCCAGCATGCCCGCCTGGAAAGGGGCTAGTCAGTTCTCCCACTCCATCCTGACTGCCCTCTACGAGGCCGTCCTGGCCTTGCGCGAGCAGTCCGACAAGCAGGTGGACGCCTTCGCCGAGGTGTCCGGCGGTACTCACTCGAGGGCCAATAAGGGCGGGGCCGAGCGAGGGGTGCAGGTCTTCACCTTCCCGGAAAACCACCCCGAAATGCTCAGGGTTCTGCTGCACAAACAGTCCCACGCCGGGCGCAAGCTGATTGCGGTGGGCGGCCAGCTGGCCCGGTCCGAGGTCGGCCGGAACACCTGGTTCGACCTGCGTCTGGCCGCCGGCCAATACTTCGCCCTGGGCCAACTGGCCGCGATGCCCGAGCTGATCAAGACCCCCTGATCGCGTTTTCCACCATTACACCCCTCGCGGCGGCAGGTAATGTACTCCCTACAGCAACGCTGTAGGGAGTACGCGCGGGAACCGCTCTGAGCAGGGGCAACCAAGGCACAGCGCCGTTCGCGCAGCGCGGGCTTTTGGTCCTGCCGACCGCCATCTGCGTTTCCCCGGCCCTCCCCGCCGGCCCTATCTGGGAAAAACCGCTAGCCCGTTTACCACCGGCCGGGCAAACTCCGACGGCGCACGCAGTTGGCCCCGTATCCAGAGCTGGGCCGAGCTGCCCGCGTCCATCCTGATGGCTCCCCAGGCTCCGCGCTCGAGCAGAATCTGGGCCAGCGTCTCGGGCCTGCCCGAGTCGGTGACGACCAGCCACAGTGCGCCCTCGCGTGTCCAGGCCACGGCGGACTGGGTGGTGAAGGCGACCAGGGGGGAGCGGTCGCGGAAGGGCTCGGCGTCGGGGCTGTAGACATTCTTTCCGGCCAGGATCAGCAGCGGCCCGGCCTCCAGGGCATAGGTGGCGGCGGGCTCGAGGCTCACGCTCAGCCGCAACTCCTCGCCCACGGCGGCGAGGGGGGCATTGGGGGGAAAGCCCAGGGCCCAGAAGCCCGGCGGCAAGTCCCCGGGGGCGCTGCGGACGCTAACCACTCGGTTGTTCTGGATAAGGTAGAGTTGTTCGCCGCTCTGCCCGACGGTCCCGGGGATGGTGTAGGCGGTGTAGCGGGCGCGGTTGGCGTTGAGGCCCACCCGCACACTCACGCCCGAGGGGCCCCGCACGCTGGCATTCACGCTGGGGCGGGCGGTGAAGAGGCTGTCGTCGTCCCAGAAGAGGGTGCTTCGCCCGAAGGGCAGGTTGACCGTCACCCCGTTGTCCACCCACAGCCCGATGGGGGTCGCGCTGCGCACGTCGAAGTAGCCGCCGTTGAGCAGGGCCAGGGCCTGCGGGGCCAGGCGGCCCAGCGGCTCGCGGTTGCCGGGGCGGCCTACCGGCTGCAAGCGCCAGCGGTTGGGGGCGGCCTCGAGCCAAAACACCCGCACAGGTTCGCCAGAGCTTGTTCCAGAGCTTGCTCCAGGATAGCCCCAGACCTCGCGGTAGGTGAAGCCGGGGGCTACGGTTTCGCTTATCTCCTGGGCCAGGTAGAACACGTCCAGCACCAGCCGGGCGGGGGCCTCGAGGCGTGTGATGCGGTAGCGGTGCAGGCGCCCGGGGGGCGGCTGTAGCGTTAGCTGGGTGCCGTTGTGAGCGTACGCGGCCGCCAGCCCGACAATGTTGCTGGAGAAGCCCTCGAGGCCCGGCAGGAAGAAGGGCAGGGTGAGCTGTAGCCTCTCGCCGAAGGGCTGGAGGTCGGCCGACGGCGCGTCCGCGCCCTGAGGCAGGTCCACCACCAGCCGCATCCGGTCGGTGTTCACGGAGGTTCGTACGCCCGCCTCCGGCGCGGCGATGAAGCCCGCCGCGCGGACCACCTCGAGGGGCAGCCGGTCGCCCTGCGGGGGCGGCAGGGTGGCCGGCAGCGGGTCTGCCCAGCCGACGCCCGGCACGTAGGCCAGGGTGGTGCCGTTCTTGGCGAAGCGGTTGGCGCCGGTACCGTCCTCCACGATGCGGAGGCCCAGCTTGGCGGCGGGGATGTACAGGCCGGACTGGGCCAGGGCGGGGGCGAAGGCGAGCAGCAGAAACCACACAAGACGGCGCACGACCATGGGCACAGTTAACCCCAAAGCGGTCGGAGAGGTGTGAAAAGCAAAAGGGCGACCACGAGGTTACCGTGCGCCCCTAATCTCGCATGTTGCCCCCATGCGCGGGGCCAAAAGACGCCCGGGGAATCATCGCACTGCCGACCGACACCTAACGCATGGAGGTCTTGGCGCAGAGACTGTCCACCAATGGCGCTGGTCCTCTACCAGAACGTCAGTTCGGAGATAGAAAAGTAGGAAAAAAGCTGTTGAGCAAAGGAAGACCCCCGTATAGGCTAAGGGTGCAGCCTAGCAACTGCCCAAAACCTAAAGGAGGTCGAGATGAGTTTATCTCTACTTGAGTTGTTTTGT
>JANRLD010000051.1:0-13517 GCA_033762915.1 Meiothermus sp.
ACGGTACTTCGCGGGAAACACCAAGTGGTATAGCAGCACGCTGACGTTGTGGCTCTTTCGGACACTGCGGCTCACCGCATCAGCTTATACACAGATGAACGCCGCAAGCGGCGGGGAATCGGACCCACCAAAGGAATTGAACAAGTACTCATAGCCTGCGCCCATGCAGCTTGCGCCGGGCACCGCCCCGATCACCACCGGGCCGGGATTCTCGAGGTAGCGCTGGAAGGCCCCGTAGGTCTGTTCGGCGTCGGGCGGGGTGAAGATGGAGTGCGAGTAACCCTTAGGACCCAGCCCCGCAACCGCCTCCCAGTCCAGCTTGGCCCCGGTGGCAACCACCAGGAAGTCGTAGTCCAGCACCGAGCCGTCCGCGAGGGTGACCTGATTCTTCTCGGGGCTGACCTGGGTGGCCTCGCCGTGGATGAATCCGATGCCGCCCTTGCGAAAGGTGGACTCGGCGTCGAAGGTGATGTCGGAGAGCTTGCGCCGCCCGAAGGGAACCCAGATCAGCGAGGGGATGTAGACGAACTCCCGCTGCCTCGAGACCACCACAATCCGGGCCTCCTTGCCCAGCTTTCGCTTCAGCTCGAAGGCGCTGGTCATCCCGCCAAAGTTCCCGCCCAGCACGAGAATGGTTTTCATACGTCCTCCTCTTTTCCGGCACTCTACAATTACCCCTGGGGGGTATGTAAGGGGCAGTTGTCCTAGGAGGCGGCACAGGGCATCGGCTGGGGGCGGTCGGCAGACGTGCTGGGCGCTCGGGGCCGAGGGATGAAAACTTACCGCCTTTCCCACCGGTGCGGCGCCCGCAAGAACCCCTCCTACGGGCCAGAATCAACTCGAGAACTGCGGCCAATCTGCGGGGTTAGCCCTTACTCCTGGCTTCAGGGGCGGCCCGCCCTTCAGCGCGCATACCATAGCAGCTCGTCCCGCGCCGGCCCCGCGTAGCCCACCAGGTGAAACGTCTCCGTCGCCAGGCGGGTGCCGAACTTGTCCATGAAGTTGAGCACCGAGAGGGCCTGGGTGCGGTGCTGGGCCATGGCGCGGAGCTTTTGCAGCACCACCTCCAGCGGCAACTGGCGGAAGTGGTTGGGGGGGAGATAGCCCTCGAGGTACTCCGGTATCGGCTTGGGCGCAGCGTAATAGAACAGCTTGATCTTCTGGCCCGACCTCTCCACGGCCTTCAGCACGAAGCGGTGGGTGGCCACGTGGTCGGGGTGGCGGTTGGAGCCGTTGGGCGCGAAGGTGATGACGGCGCGGGGTCGCAGGACTTCCAAGCGCCACAGCAACAGGTCGGCGATCTCGGGGTGGTCGGCCACGCCGCTGGCGGTGGCGAAGCCATGCCCCCGCGCCTCGCCCTCACGGCTGGTGTTGGGCAGGCCGTTGGGGTAGTCGTATATCTCGAGGTTGCCCACCCGCAGGATTTCCGCCGCCCGCCGCAGTTCCTCGGCCCGGAAGTCGCCCAGCTTTTCCGCCTCGCACAGGCCCAGGGTGCGCCCGGCCTCGCCCTTGGTCAGGGTGATGAGGCCGGTCTCGAGACCGCGCTCGGCGTATTGAATTAAGGTGCCGCCTGCACCGAACACCTCGTCGTCGGGGTGGGGGACGATGACCAGTAAATCCATGCTGTCTATACTACGCCGAACGCCCGAGTCCAAAAAACGCAACGCCCCCAGGGCCATCCCAGGGGCGCCGTGCTGGGCGGGCTTAGCCCCGCGCCGCCTCGAGGGCCGTCCTGATCTGATCGAAGTGGTGGCGGGTGTGAAAGGCGTCGGCCTCGAATAACAGCTGCAACCGCGCCACACTGGCCCTGTGGGTCAGGAAGCTCTCGGGCAGGGCACGGATCAGCTCGAGGGTCTCGAGATAGGTGTCCTCGAGGGCCTGGATCAGCAGCTTGCTGCTGGGGAAGCGCTTGAGGGTGGCGGCCACCCGCGCCTCCATGTTGCCGGTGAAGACCTCGAGCTCCGTCCCCACAACCAGCGAGGCCAGCAGGGTCTGGTTGTCGCGCTCGACGTTGATGAGGTGGGCCACCACCTGGTTGGCGCTCCACTTTTCGGGGGCCGCCCTGTGCGCGGCCTGGGTCTCGCCGACGCCCAGGAAGAGCGCCTCGAGTTCCTTCATCAGCTTTGCCCGCTCCGGGGCCTGCTGGTCGGCCAACTCGGCAGGGTTGGCGGGGTGCGGGTGAAAGCGGCGCGGCTTTAGCTCCATACCAACTGTGTGCCTGTTGCCGTTGCGGTAGAAGACCGCCTCGATCCGGTCACCCACCTTACGGCGGGATAGCACCGGCCCAATGTCCTCGAACTTGGCGATCTCCGCCCCGTCCAGGCCCACCAGCACGTCGCCCCGCCGGATGCCCGCCTCCGCCGCCGACAGACCGGCCATCGTCCCGGAGATGAGCGCGCCGTGGCTTACCGGTAGATTGTGCTGTGCGGCGTTTTCGGCGCTGATGTTGCCGCCCAACAACACCCCCAACATCGGGCGGCCCAGCAGTTCGGCCTGGTGGCCGCGTTCCTGGGTAGTCTTGAGGTTGATCAGGGCGTTCTTCCAGAGCTCCTCGAGCTGCCCCGAAACCCTGCCCTTGAACTCCACACTAACCTCGGTCTGGTTCTTCTTCTCGCCGAAGCGCACCTCGACCCTACTGGGCTCGGGGTCGTCCTTGGCCTGAAAGCGGATCGAGATCAGCTTGTTCGGCTGCACCTCGAGGTACTCGCCCATTAGGTAGAACTTCTCCTGCCGCCAGTAGGCGTAGAAACGCCCGCCGGGGACTGCCTCGAGCTGGGCATCGTAGCAGAACCACTCGCACAGCCAAGTGGCGGTGGTGAAGGCCTGATAGACCTGCGCAACGGGGGCCTGAACCTTCTGCGAGAGCACGACTTCCTGGGCTTTGACCGACATCAACAACCTCCTGGTTTTGTGCACTGAGCGCCAAGCGCCCAAGTTCCACGACGACTTTGTGAAAACCGCCCGGGGCACCACGGGCGCTGTACCGGGGGTTCCGCAATCCCACCGTGGCGATAGGCTCGGGGCGGGTTAAGGTCCGCCGCAAGGAAGGTACTGGCAAGATTTTTGGAGAGAGGGGCAGCTCTGCGATACCGCTGGTGGTTGGAGCTTGGGGACAGACTATCGGTGGATGCCTATTAGGGCGGTGATACTGTAAGGGCGAAAAGAGCTACCGACCTAGCGGTAGCTCTTGATCTTGGGCTGGAACCATAGCCTGAAGGGGGGGATGATGTTTAGCGCGGGTACAGCCCAGTTGTAGAGGCGTCGGCACCTCAGCCGGCGCTCGACCTCGGCCTCCTGGCGCAGCTGATCGGTGTGGGCCTTGGCCTGGGTCTCGAGTTGGTTTAGGTAGTTCAACATAGCCAACCTCCTATATAAATAGGATATAGGCGATTGGCTATATTGTCAATAGGCTATTTACTCGCACCCAGCACCAGCGCTTCGAACTCGGCCAGCGACCCACGGATGGCCTCGGTGTTGAGGCTGTAGATGGACTTGTTACCTTTCTTCTCAAGAGCAACCAGGTCGGCCTCTTTAAGCAGCTTGAGGTGGCCGCTTACGGTGGGCTGGCTGACCCCCAGTTGGGCCGCGAAGTCGCTCACGGTCAGGTCGAAGCCCTTATAGCGGGCGATCAGGGTCAGGAGCATCAGGCGGGTGGGGTCGGCCACGGCCTTGATGCGGTTCGCAGCGGCCTCCACACGGGCGGCGGTGTGGGCGTGGAAGCGCTCGCTCTGGATGCCGTAGCCGATGTAATGGGCCGACATGAAGTCGAAGTTAAATCCGCCGCCCGCCGCGAAGAACAGCGGCACCACCACCACTCGCCCCTTCTCCGCCGACTTGCGGATGTGCTGGGCGGATGACTCGAACTGGGTGAAGTGGTGGGTGGGCAGGGCCTCGAGCACGCTGCCGGTCTCCTCGTACTTGGCCAGGAAGGCCCGGGCGGCCCCCTCGGCTGCGGCGCGGCCCTCCTTCCGCCAGAAGGGCTCGAGCAGCGCCCAGAACTGCTCGAGCATCCGCCGGTAGCGCCCACAAAAGGCGGGGTCGCTGATGACCTCGAAGTGGTCCATCAGCGCGTCGTACATATGACGCTCCTTGTCGGCGTGGGGGCCCTTGAGGTTCTTGGTCTTGGCCAGCATTTTCTGGCGCGCCGCCTTCATCTGCGCCACCGCCTTGGCCGGAAGCTGCTCGAAGTCGGTAAAGAAGCGCTCGAGGCCAGGGTCGCGGGCGTATCCCCAATCGAACTCGGCCACCAAAGTAAACACGTCGAAGCCGTCGTTCTTGTCGCCGACCTCGGCCCGAAAGGCGCTGAGCTGAGCGACCAGATCGGCGTGTTTGGCGTACATCAGCTCGAGCCAGGGCAGCTCCGCCGCCCGGGCCTTGCTGTCGGGACGGCTGAGAAAGTAATAGGCGTAGGCCATCTCGAGGGCCGGCGAGGCGATGACCGTGACCGGGGCCACATCGGTCTGCGGTGAGCTGAAGGTCAGAATGCCGGAAGATTCCATAGGTCGATACCTATGATAGCAGATTGTGGCCGGGACGTAGCGCCTCGGCACACGGGTTTTAGGGCGCCGCACCCCGCCCTGCAGGCCGTTGTGAGCCTCGAGCAGACGAAGGCCAAGCCCGCCCCAGGCAAATTCACAAAACATAGCCCACGCATCCGGTAAGGTTGTGGAAATGCACTGGCTCGGAGGGATGGCCTTTCAGGAGCTCAAACGTACGGTGTATTTTTGGGGACTGTGCTTCGGGGTTGTGGGGCTGATGTTTGTCTGGCTGCTGAACCCCGCCGACCCCTATGTGCGCTACATCAACCCCGCGTTGGCCCTGGTGTTCATTTACTGGTGTGTGCAACTGCGGCTATCGGCCCCCCTCGAGCGGATTGAGCAGCAGGTAGCAGTAGGGCTGACGGTGGTGTTCAGCGGAAAGTTTCTCTTCTACCTGTTCGCCCCCGACCTGCGCGCTTCCTGGCTTGAGGTCGAGGACGCCTTCTGGAATCTGGCTTTTCAGATGGTGATTTTCTACATGGTGTTTGACGCCCGCCGGGGGGTCTGGATGGCGATGGGGGTGACGGCCTTTACCCTCGCGGCCGGGCTGTTTCGGTTTGTACCCGAGGCCGTGGCGGGCCAGCCCAACGAGCTATTTCAGGCCTTTATCCGGGCCGAGATTCGCCTGTTGTGCATGGGGCTACTGCTCTACGTGATGGCCCGCATCAAGGATCGCCTGATCCTGGTCAGCCGCCAGATGGAGCACAGCGAGATGCTGGCCCGCACCGACGCGCTCACCGGCTTGGCCAACCGGATGGCGATCTCCGAGACCCTCGAGGTGGAAATCCTCAAGCCCGAGGGGCTATACGCGGTGCTGCTGGACATCGACCACTTCAAGCGCATCAACGACCAGTTCGGCCACGCCGTGGGGGATCAGGTGCTGCAAGAGACGGCCCGGCGGCTGCGGGCCAAGCTGCGCAAGGGCGACTCGCTGGGGCGCTGGGGCGGCGAGGACTTTCTGCTGCTGATGCGGGCCGATCAGGTTTTGGGGGTGGTTCATGCGGTGGAGCGCCTGCGCGAAGCCGTAGCCGCACTGCCCTTCGAGGGGGTGGGGACGGTGACCGCCAGCTTCGGGATTGGCCAGGCCAGCATCGACAACACCAGCCGCAGCCTGCTCCACCGCGCCGACACGGCCTTGTACAGGGCCAAGAACTCTGGAAGAAACCGCGTGGAAGTAGACACCCAGCCGGCCGTTCCAGCCGGCTGAGCCGGGTGCGGCTTCGGCCACCCCCGGGCGCCCGCCTCGAGAGCCCCAGGGCGAAGGTTTTCATCCAACAAGCCCCTACTCCCGCCAGATATCCCAGTGTTCTTCCAGTTTGTCCAGCTGTTCTTTGCCGTACCCGCTCTGACGCAAAAGGGCAATGATCTGGCCTCTGTGGTGGCTGTCGTGAACAATGTTTTGCAGCAAAAAGTGTGCGGGGCTCGATGGGTATGTGCCCACCTTCCACGGGTCGGCAAAGGGCTGGCCGGAAGCCAGGTGCGCCTGTACAGCCTGGGTAGCCGCCTCGTCGCCTGTTTTGAACATGGCCTTTATCGCCGCCCGGTCGTTGGTCTGCCATGCCCAGATAGACTGCTCACCCACCAGGGCCTTGGTAGAGGCGGCGTACTCGGGCGACATGTCCACCAACCAGCCGCCGCGAGACACCGCCATGTGGCTCAGCATGTGGGCCACCGTCATCCCGCCTTTCCCGTCCGAGAGGGCCAGGTCTTCGTCGGTGAGGGCGTCCAGAAGGAACTCGGTCACGCGGGCGTTGCGCTTAAAGGCTTCCAGGATTAGATCAAGGCTCGTCATCGCTCCCATTAAACACCCGCCGCCTTGAAGGCCGCGCTCACCACTTCCTTGGCCTCGCTCATCACCGATGAGAGGTGCTCCGCGCCCTTGAAGCTCTCGGCGTAAATCTTGTACACGTCCTCGGTGCCCGAGGGCCGCGCCGCGAACCAGGCGTTCTCCGTAACCACCTTCAGGCCGCCGATGGGCTCGTCGTTGCCGGGGGCCCGGGTCAGCTTGGCGATGATCCTCTCGCCCGCAAGCTCGGTCGCGGTGACCATCTCGGGCGAGAGGTTGGAGAGCACCTTCTTCTGCGCCCCGCCCGCCTCGGCATCCATGCGGCTGTAGGCGGTGGAGCCGAAGCGGGCCTCCAAATCCTTGTAGTGCTGGCTCGGGCTTTTGCCGGTCTTGGCCAGGATCTCCGCCGCCAGCAGCCCCAGGATGATGCCGTCTTTGTCGGTAGACCAGCTCGAGCCGTCCATCCGCAGGAAGCTGGCCCCCGCGCTCTCCTCGCCACCGAAGCCGATGGTGCCGTTGGCCAGCCCGTCCACGAAGTATTTAAAGCCCACCGGCACCTCGACCAAGGTCCTGCCCAGAGCAGCCACCACGCGGTCAATCATGCTGCTGCTCACCAGGGTCTTGCCCACCCCCATCTCGGCGCCCCACTGCGGGCGGTTCTGGTAGAGGTAGAAGATGCAGACGGCCAGGTAGTGGTTGGGGTTCATCAGGCCGTCGGGGGTGACGATGCCGTGGCGGTCGGCGTCGGGGTCGTTGCCGATGGCGATGTCGAACTTGTCCTTGAGGCCCAGCAGCGAGGCCATCGCGTAGGGGCTGCTGCAGTCCATCCGAATCTTGCCGTCCTTGTCCACGGTCATGAAGCTGAAGCTGGGGTCGATCCGCTCGTTGACGATGGTGAGGTCCAGCCCGAAGTGCGCCTGAATGGCCTGCCAGACCGGCAAACTACTGCCGCCCAGTGGGTCGATGCCGATCTTGATGCCTGCTTTCTTGATGGCCTGGATGTCCACGATCTGCTCGAGTTCGCCCACATACGGGGTGACGAAATCGAACTCTTTGGCCTGCTTCAAGGCCTCGGCCAGCGGCTCGCGCCGCACCTCGAGCAGCCCGTCGGCCAGCAACTGGTTGGCTCTTTCCTGAACTACCTTGGTCACATTGGTGTCGGCAGGCCCGCCGTTGGGCGGGTTGTACTTGAAGCCGCCGTCCTGGGGGGGGTTGTGGCTGGGGGTGATCACGACACCGTCCGCCAAGCCCTCTGTTCTTCCCTTGTTGTGGCTCAGGATGGCGTGGGAGACCAGGGGCGTGGGGGTGAAGCCGCGCCCCTTCGCATAGCGCACGTCCACCCCGTTAGCGCACAGTACCTCGAGGGCCGTCACCCAGGCCGCCTCGGAGAGGGCGTGGCTGTCGGCGCCGATGAACAGCGGCCCGCGAATGCCCTGCTCGGCGCGGTACTCGGCCACCGCCTGCGCGACCGCCAGGATGTGGGCCTCGTTGAAGGTGCCATTGCCGCTGGTGCCCCGGTGGCCGCTGGTGCCGAAGCTCACCCGCTGGGCGGGGTTGGCGGGGTCGGGGCGCAGCGCGTAGTAGTCGGCCAGGAGGCGGGGGATGTAGGTCAGGATATTCAGGGGCGCGGGCTTGCCCGCCAGCGGACTCAGCGACATAGGGGCTCCTCTTGGGGCGAGTTTACCCGCAAGGCAGCACGGCGGCAATGCCGGGCTCAGGCGCAGAAGAGGACGTTTTGTCTTCCGTCCCTGACCACGGTGATGTTGCCGTTTTTGTTCCCGTCCGCAAACTCAAAGCCGAACACCAGCGTGTCGCCCACCACCTTACCGGAGTAGACCCCCGGCTTGACTTCTCGCGGCGGGACCCCCGGCCCCTCCACCGGATAGCCCTGGGTGTAGGTTCCTGTCACCCTAAACTCCCCTCGAGCGTCCGGACGCACCGGCTGGTTGATGGTTCCATTGGCGCAGCCGTACACGATGGTTCCACCTTGCTCGGTCAGCCTGAGCTCAGCCTCGATGCTCCGCCAGACCCCCGTAAGGGGTGAGGCCGGAAGACTCGAGCCGCCACACCCCGCCAGCACCAAGACTACCCACCACCCGGCTGTCCTCATACCCTGAGTCTAGCTCGAGACCTACCGGCAAACCCTGATGACCCCCTTAAGGCTGCGCAGCCTCCGACAGCCCAGCGATAGCCTCCAGCTGAGCCAGGTGGTTCAGGTCGTGGCCCGCCAGGAACCCGACCAGCGTGCGCAGGCTCTCCCACTCCCCGCGTCCGGGGTGGTAGTAGGTGCGCTCGAGCTGCTCCTCGCTGAGGCCCGCGATCAGGGCCAGGTGCCAACGCCGCAGTCCCTTGAAGGCGTGCAGGGCTTGCGTCATGGACACATCGCTGTAGAGCCTGGCCCAGTCGTCCTGCTCGAAGGGCTGGACGGTGTGGTTATCCTCGGACAGAATCTGCCGGATGCGAAACCCCATCCCCAGTTCGCAGTCGGCCAGATGACAGAGGATCTCTCGAGCCGTCCACTTCCCCTCCGCGTAGCTGAGTTCAGGGTTCAACCGAGGGGCCAGGGCCTCGATGCGCTGCAGGCTCTCCTGCATAGACTCCACGGGGCTGCGGTCACCGACTAGGCCGAGCATGCGCTGGAGGTAGGGGTTCATGACGACAGTTTAGCGGTTGAAGGCCGGCCTCCCAAACAAAAGGCACTCAGGACTTGACGTTTAGCGGTCGGCAAAAAGTCACCCGCCAACCGCAAACGCCCGGTTTTCCTTCCCCTTTCAACCCTCAACGGGTAGGCTAATCCCACTATGCGTATCCTGGTCGCCAACGACGACGGAATTTTTTCGCCGGGCATCAAGGCCCTGGCCTTCGCGCTGAAGAGCCTGGGAGAGGTTAATGTGGTCGCGCCGGACGTGGAACAGTCCGGGGTGGGACACTCCATAACCTTCCGCCGCCCGCTGCGCTTCAAGCACACCAAGTCGGCAGGCTTCGGAGAGATTCCGGCCTATCGGGTCGACGGCACCCCCGCCGACTGCGTGGTGCTGGGCAGCCGTCTGCTGGGCCAACCCGACCTGGTGGTCTCGGGGATCAACATCGGGGTGAACATGGGGCTCGACCTGACCCACTCCGGCACCGTTGCGGCGGCCCTCGAGGGGGCCTCGATCGGGGTCCCCTCCATCGCCTTCAGCCTCGACGCCTCGGGCGAGGAACTGGGGTTCGAGGCCGCCGCTCAGGCCGCCGTCCCGATTGCCCGCTGGACGCTCGAGCACGGCCTTCCGCCCAACACCCTGCTCAACGTCAACTTCCCCAACCGCCCCGCCCAGGGCCTCAGGATCACCCGTCTCTCCACCCACCGCTATGAGGACACCATCGTCGAGCGCCAAGACCCCGACGGCCGGCCCTACTACTGGGTAGCGGGAAAACCGACCGCCCAGTTGGAAGAGGGCACCGACTTCTGGGCCGTGCAGAGCGGCTACATCTCGGTCACGCCGGTCAGCCTGGACTACACCAACTACAAATTCATGGGGCAGCTCGAGGGCAGCCTGGGGTAGGGACGGCGGGCTGCGGACGCCTTTCGTGAACACAAACGCCCCCTTGCGGGGGCGCTCGAGGGTTAGAGCAGCGTCCGACGTTAGGCGCTACTGCTGGGGCTGACCTTGATGCTCGGCCCCATCGTCGTGGTCAGGTACACCGAGCGCAGGTATGTGCCCTTGGCGGCCTCGGGCTTGGCCCCCTCGACGGCGCGGATGAAGGCCCGCACATTCTCGGCGATCTTCTCGGGGGTGAAGCTGGCCTTGCCCACCGGGCCGTGGACGACGCCAGTCTTGTCGTTGCGGAACTCGATTCGACCGGCCTTAATCTCGCGGATCAGGTCGCCGATGTTGGGGCCGACGGTCCCGGCCTTGGGGTTGGGGAGCATGCCCTTGGGGCCAAGAATGCGGCCCAGCTTGGAGCCCACCGCGCCCATCACGTCGGGAGTCGCCACCACGGCATCGAAGTCGGAGCGCCCGTCGATAATCTCCTGGATGATCTCCTCGCCCGCCGCGATATCCGCGCCCGCGTCGGCGGCCTCGCGCACCTTGTCGCCCTTGGCGATGGCGAGGACGCGCACGCTGCGGCCCGTGCCGTGGGGCAGGGCCACGGTGGAGCGCACGTTCTGGTCGGACTTCTTGGCGTCAATGCCGAGCTTGACGTGGACCTCGACGGTCTCGTCGAATTTGGCCGACTTGATCTGGGGGATCAGGGCGGCGGCCTCCTCGACCGAGTAGGTCTTGGCGGTGTCCACCTTGGCAAGGATGGCCTTGCGGCGTTTAGAAAGCTTAGGCATTGGGCACCCCCGTAACCTTCACGCCCATCGAACGCGCCGAACCGGCGATCATGTGGGCAGCGGCGACCTGGTCGTTGGCGTTCATGTCGGCCATCTTGACCTTGGCGATCTCGAGGCACTGATCCCAGGTAAGCGTGCCGACCTCTTTTTCGCGGCCCGTCTTGCCCGAGCCTTTATCAATCTTGGCGGCCTTGCGGATCAGGTAGGAGGCGGGAGGGGTCTTGGTGATGAAGGTGAAGGAGCGGTCGGAGAAGATGGTGATCTCCACCGGCACGATGGCGTCGCCCTGAGAGGCGGTCACCGCGTTGAACTGCTTCACGAACTCCATGATGTTCGCGCCGTGCTGACCCAGCGCGGGCCCAACCGGGGGCGCAGGGGTCGCCTTGCCAGCCGGAAGCTGGAGCTTGACGATTGCGTTGATCTTCTTCATTTGTTTCTCCTTGGCTCCCGCAAAGTTCGCGGTGTTAGCGCCCTGGCGCTCTCGCGCCGTCTTAGGCCTCGGGTCTAAGGCCGCTGGTCTTTAGGCGTTTTGGCCTGCGACCCTAGACCTGCGGCTGTATGACCTATGCCCTTACAACCTGTGAGAATTCCAGCTCTACCGGCGTTTCACGCCCGAAGATGCTGACCAGCACCTTGACCTTCTGGCGCTCGAGGTTGACCTCGCCCACCACGCCGGTGAAGTCGGCGAAGGGACCGGCCGCCACCCGCACCACGTCGCCTTCCTTGAAGGTGACCTGGGGCTTCGGCGTGCTGCTCTCTTTCTTGGCGGCCAGACCGGCGATTTGCAGCAGGTGCTGCACCTCGTCGGGGGTCAGGGGGACGGGGCGGGTGGCGGTGCCGACGAAGCCGGTCACGCCGGGGGTGTTGCGGACCACCTCCCAGGCCTCGTTGACCTCGGCCAGGTCGTCGCCCAAGTCCACCAGGGCGTAGATGTAGCCGGGGTAGAGCTTACGGCGGACGACTTCCTTCTTGCCGCCGTCTTTGTGCTCGACCACCTCCTCGGTGGGGATGAGCACCTGGAAAATTTTGTCCTGCATCCCCAACGCCTTGACGCGCTGCTCGAGGTTCTGCTTAACTTTGTCCTCGTAGCCCACGTAGGTGTGGACGGCGTACCATTCGATGCTCATGCGGCCTGCCTTTAGCGGTTAAGGAATAGCGTCAGCCAGCGGAAGAGGGAGTCAATCCCGCCCAGCAGCAGCGTCCCCACGATGGCGAATAGGGTGATGAGCTGGGTGTACTCGATGATCTCCTGGCGCGTAGACCAGGTGACCCTCGAGAGTTCGGCCCGCGCCTCGCGGAAGTAGTTGGTGATCCGCTGGAGGGGGGTGCGCTTGGGTGCGGCGTTCTCGGCCATATCCGCCCTTAGACCTTGACTTCCTTGTGGACCGTATGCTTATTGTCCCAGGGGCAGAACTTCCGCAGCTCGATCTTGGCGGTGGTGTTGCGGCGGTTCTTCTCCGTCGCGTAGTTGCGCCGCTTGCATTCGGTACACTCGAGCAGCAGCTTGATTCGGACTTCGCTTGCCATAGTCTCACCTACTCCGGCGGCCAGACCCAGCCGACACAAGGGAACAGTCTAGCACATCAACCGCCGCAGGGTGGGCAGTGCCCACCGAAACGGGAAAGGGGCGGCCCTCCGGGCCGCCCCGAAAACCTTACTCGACGATCTTGGCGACGACGCCCGCGCCGACGGTACGGCCGCCCTCGCGGATGGCGAAGCGCAGGCCCTCCTCCATCGCGATGGGCTTGATCAGCTCCACCGTGAAGGTGATGTTGTCCCCAGGCATCACCATCTCCACACCCTTCGGCAGTTCGACAACGCCCGTCACGTCCGTCGTCCGGAAGTAGAACTGCGGCCGGTAGTTCGCGAAGAAGCCCGTGTGCCGTCCGCCCTCCTCCTTCTTCAGGATGTACACCGACGCCTCGAACTTGGTGTGCGGCTTCACCGATCCCGGCTTCACCAGCACCTGCCCACGCTCGATATCCTCCCGCGCCACCCCGCGCAGCAGCAGGCCCACATTATCCCCCGCCATCCCCTCGCTCAGCAGCTTCCGGTGCATCTCCACCCCGGTCACCACCGTCTTCTTGGTCTCCGACAGGCCCACGATCTCGACCTCCTCGTTGACCTTGATCTTCCCACGCTCCACCCGCCCGGTCGCTACCGTACCCCGACCCGTGATCGTGAATACGTCCTCCACCGGCAGCAAGAACGGCTTATCTACCTCCCGCTCCGGCGTCGGAATGTACGAGTCCACCGCATCCAGAAGCTCCCAGATTCGGTCTACCCACTCATTCTCCCCACGCTGCGTCTTCGGGTTCTTCTGCATCGCCTCCAGCGCCTGCAGCCCCGACCCACGCACGATCGGCGCGTTCTCCCCGTCGAAGCTCTGGGCGCTCAGGAGGTCGCGCACCTCCATCTCCACCAAGTCCAGCAGCTCCGCGTCGTCCACCATGTCTACCTTATTCAGGAACACGATGATGTACGGCACCCCCACCTGCCGCGACAGCAGCACATGCTCCCGCGTCTGAGGCATCGGTCCGTCCGTCCCAGACACCACCAGGATCGCCCCATCCATCTGAGCCGCCCCAGTGATCATGTTCTTCACGTAATCCGCGTGCCCAGGGCAGTCCACGTGAGAGTAGTGCCGCTTCGCCGTCTGGTACTCCACGTGCGCCGTGTTGATCGTGATCCCACGCGCCTTCTCTTCCGGCGCCTTATCGATCTGATCATACGCTTGCGTCTCGATCGTCGGATCCGCTGCCGCAGCCACAAACGTGATCGCTGCCGTCAGCGTCGTCTTCCCGTGGTCCACGTGTCCGATCGTCCCCACGTTTACGTGCGGCTTCGTCCGCTCAAAAGTGCCCTTCGCCAT
>JANRLD010000052.1:0-7097 GCA_033762915.1 Meiothermus sp.
CTGGGCTGCTCTCAGGCCCCTCAGACCGTGTCGGCCCCAACCGACCCCTACGTCAGTGCCCCACCCGCCGTCACCCCCCCTGAGCCTGCGCCCGCCCCCGCGCCACTGGCCCCGGCCCCCAAGGCCAACGAGTTCGGCGCAGCCAGCTTCACCACCTGGATGGCGCCGCAGTGGTATAGCTACAAGATCAGCGGCGAGGCCTTCCGCCTCGAGTGGCAACTCCCCGACGGCACCTGGCGCGAGGCCCCCACCTACGTCGAGCACCTCGGGGTGGGGTACGTGGGATACATGACCGAGGCCCGGCCCAGCGTCACCTACCGCTTGCCGGTGGGCCGCTACCGCGTTACCTACGGTCCTGCGCCCTGCACCTACGCCTACTACTACGCCGACCCCTGGCGCGAGGAGTTCACGGTGAGTGCCGACCGCGAGGCCAGCCTCTCGACCACCATCCGCTGGGGACAGCAGACCTGCGAGTGAGGGCTCGAGTACCCCATCCCTAGCCCTGCCCGGCACCCGCCAATTCGTAATAGAGTTGGCGGGTGCTCGGTTCCGGCGTTCCCCTCATCGTCGCCTCGGCCTTTGGGTTCGCCACCCTTGGCATTTTCGGCAAGCTGGCCTTCGAGCAGGGCTGGGACTCCCAAACCACCCTCTTCTGGCGCTTCCTGGCGGCCGCGCTGCTGCTGTGGGGTGTTATCGCGCTGAGGGGCTGGCCCGAGGGTGGTGTCTCAGCCACAGGCGGGACGCAGGTGGCGCGGCGAGCAGCGTGGCGCGCGGTTTGGGTCGGTCTCGGACTGGGCGCGGTGGGGATGACGGTGCAGGTGCTGCTCTATTTCGCCGCCCTCGAGCGTCTCTCTGCGGGCCTGACCGCGCTGCTGCTCTACACCTACCCCATCCACGTGGTGCTGCTGGCCTGGTGGCTCGAGCGCCGCCCACCCAGCGCCGCCGCCCTGACCGCGATGGCGCTGGCCTTCCTCGGCATCGTGCTGGCCTCCGACCTCTCGGGCCAGGTGAGCCTGCTGGGCGTGGTGATCGCCCTGTTGACCGCCATGTGGTACGCGATCTATCTGACGGTCAGCTCGAGGGTAGCCCGCCACAGCGACCCCCTGCTGACCTCGGCCTCGCTGTTCGTAGGGGTGGTGATTTCGATCGGGATTCTGCTGGCCCTGCGCGGCGGGCTGGACATCCCGCAGGGATTGCAGGGCTGGGGCATCGTGCTGGGGGTCGCTTCCGTCGCTACAGTGATGCCGATCGTCTTCCTGTATGCGGGCTTGGCGCGGCTGAGCGCGACGCAGGTCTCGCTGCTATCTACCCTCGAGCCGGTCTTCGTGGTGGCGATGGGCTTTTTGATCCTGGGCGAGCGGCTGTCGCCGTTGCAGATTCTGGGCGCGGTCCTGGTGCTTTTCGCGGTGGTTTTACTCCAGCGGAAGTAGCCCGACATTCAACACCCACCGACTTCGCCGCGGTCGAGCCGGGGCGTTTGCGCGACGCTGCCGGCGCAGATAGCCCGCCTTCGCCGTCTGACTTGCGGGCCTCGGCCCCCGGCTTCTCGCCCCCGGCAACCCTGCTTCGCCGCCTACGCTGCGCCAACTCCAGCGTGGCCTTCTTATGGCACGGCTGGCACAGTGTCCGCAAATTGGCGGGCTCGTGGGTTCCCCCATGAACTACCGCCTGAATGTGGTCGGCTTCCCAGAGGTCGTGGGGCTCCTTCCAGAGTTTGCGTGGCCGCCAGCTCTTGGGCAGTTCGGGTGTAAAGCCATGGAAACCCTGGGCGGCGAGGGCGTGCGCGGCGGCGCTGTATTCCAGGCTCAGCAGCTGGTACTCGGCCAGCGAGTACAGGTTTTTGTGCAGCCGGTTGGCTCGAGCCACGCCCACCGCCAGCTTCCAGGGCTTCATCAGCGTACCCTTGAGCTTCACCGCGTTCGCGCCGCAGGCCTGGCATACGCCCTTCTCGCGCTTGCGGAGGTGCTGTCGCGCATACTTCCAGTCGGCTTGCAGGCGATACTCGTGCACGCACCTGTCGCTGCACCAGGTTCGCCGCCCCTTGGGAACCTCGTTGCGGCAGTTGACGTAGCGGCAAATCCTGCGCCCGCCGGGGCCGTATTCATCCCCAGGGCGCAGCAGATGCTTGCCGATGTGCCGGCGGCTCATGCCTCTACAAAATACCTAGGGAAGGGGAAAGTGGGAAGGTGTTAGCCGCCTCCGGCGTGTGTTTTGCCACACAGCCCAACCACGGGCCAAGTGGGGATCGTGCCCGCAGACTGCCTGTGGGACGTCTGCGATATACGCATCTAGGGCGGGCGCAACTCAGCCGGGGTGAGGCAATAGAGGAGGCAGGGAGAGAAATGGACTGCTGTCGCCCTCTTTGCCCGACGCCCTTTTCGCCGACAAGGTATGATTCATCCGATGTCAACCAAGCAAAAAATCATCATAGACACTGACCCCGGTGTAGACGACGCGATGGCGATCTTCCTGGCCCTGCAGAGCCCCGAACTCGAGGTGTTGGGCCTCACTACGGTATTCGGCAACGTCGAGGCTCCCCTGGCAACCGCCAACGCGTTGCGGCTGCTCGAGGTCGCGGGACGCCCAGACATACCGGTGGCGCATGGGGCCGAGAACCCCGTCGCGGTCCCGTACAAGGGCGCGGTGCCCTTCATCCACGGCGACGACGGGCAGGGCAACGTGCACCTGCCGCCCGCGCAGGGCAAGCCGCTGGACATCAGCGCGGCGCAGTTCATCGTCGAGCAGGTTATGCGGCAGCCGGGCGAGATCACGCTGGTTCCGATCGGGCCGCTGACCAATGTTGCGCTGGCGCTGAGGCTCGAGCCCCGCATCGCCCACCACGCCAAGGTCGTGCTGATGGGCGGCAATGCGCTGTGCCCCGGTAACGCCTCGCCTGCCGCCGAGGCCAACATCTACAACGACCCCGAGGCCGCCGACGTGGTGCTGGGCGCGGGCTGGGACATCACCATGGTGGGGCTCGACGTGACCCATAAGGTCTGCATGACCGACGCCGACCTGGCCCAGATCGCCCGCATGGAGACCGCGATGGCCCGCTTCACCACCGCCATTGTTAAGTTCTACCGCGACTTCATGTTCGACCGCAGCGGCATGGGGGGGATCTACGTCCACGACTCCACCGCAGTCGCTTATCTGCTCGAGCCCGATGCCTTCGAGGTGCAGCACTGGCCCGTCCGCGTAGACACCGGCTATGGCCTGGGGCGCGGCAAGACCTGGCCCGACCTGGGCAAAGCCGACCGCCCCCACCTCCCCCCCTGGCAGAACCGCCCGAACGTGCGGGTCTGCGTGGGGGTGAAGGGGGAGCGGGTGGTGGCCATGAGCCTGGAGCGCATGGCGGCCAGCTAAGTCGGCCGGGGCCCGGCGGAGGGGGTCGTTTACTCGCTGGGCAGGTCGTACATCTCGAGCAGTTCCGCCCAGACCTGACTCAGATTGGCCTCGTTCCGCATTCGCTCGCGGGGCAGACAGGTGACGGATTGCGCGGCACTGGTCTCGGCGGGTTGTTCAAGGGTGGCATTCATAGGGTACCTCGGCGGGAAACTTTGAACGGTGGTCTAGCGGCCTGGGGCGAGTCGGGTGGGTTGATTGGGCGGCCCGGGCGCGAGAGATTCCTCGGGGCGGGGCTGCGGGGCGAATGGGGCCACCCGTAGTCTTCGGAATGACGGCGACTAGGGTGACCTGCGGGTTTTGCCTGGGGCGGAGGACCGAAGGTCTATGTCGTTGTGCCCGCGGCTTAATGGAACTGCGCTTCCTCGGTCGAGCCGGTCAGCGCTGCGGTAGACGCCTGGCCCGCCGTGATGGCCATCAGCACGTCGTCGAAGTAGCCCGCCCCGACCTCGCGCTGGTGCTTGACGGCGGTGAAGCCCTGGCCTTCGGCGGCGAACTCGAGCTGCTGCAACTCCACGAAGGCGCTCATGCCGCGCTCCTTGTAGCCCCGAGCCAGCTCGAAGGTGCGGTAGTTGAGGTTGTGCCAGCCCGCCAGGGTGATGAACTGGAACTTGTAGCCCATCGCTCCCAGTTCGCGCTGGAACTTAGCGATAGTCTCGTCGCTCAGGTTCTTGCGCCAGTTGAAGCTGGGGGAGCAGTTGTAGGCCAGCATCTTGCCGGGGAACTGGGCGTGGATGGCTTCGGCGAACGCTCTCGCCAGCCCTAAGTCGGGGGTGGAGGTCTCCATCCAGATCAGGTCGCAGTAGGGGGCATAGGCCAGCGAGCGGGCGATGCAGGGCTCGAGGCCGTTGCGGATGCGGTAGAAGCCCTCGGAGGTGCGCTCGCCGGGCTTGACGAAGGGCTTGTCGCGCTCGTCAATGTCGGAGGTGAGCAGGGTGGCGGCCTCGGCGTCGGTGCGGCAGATGATGATGCTGGGCACGCCCGCCACGTCGGCGGCCAGGCGGGCGGCGTTGAGGGTGCGGATGTGCTGCTGGGTGGGGATGAGTACCTTGCCGCCCAGGTGGCCGCACTTCTTCTCGCTGGACAGCTGGTCCTCCCAGTGGACGCCTGCCGCCCCAGCCTCAATCATCCCCTTCATCAGCTCGAAGGCGTTGAGCGGGCCGCCGAACCCGGCTTCGGCATCGGCCACGATGGGGACGTACCAGTTGCGCTCATGCTTGCCCTCGCCGCGCTCGATCTGGTCGGCCCTGGTCAGGGCATTGTTGATGCGCTTGACTACCGCCGGCACCGAGTTGGCGGGGTAGAGTGACTGGTCAGGGTAGGTCTGTGCGCCGAGGTTGGCGTCGCCCGCCACCTGCCAGCCGGAAAGGTAGATGGCCTCGAGGCCCGCCTTTACCATCTGCACCGCCTGAGCCCCAGTGTAGGCCCCGAAGGTGTTCACGTAGTCGCGCTCGTGCAGCAAATCCCACAGCCGCTCCGCGCCTACCTTGGCCAGGGTCTGCTCGGGAAGGATTGAAGGGCGCAGGCGCACCACGGCCTCGGCGTCGTAGTCGCGCTTGACGCCCTGCCAGCGGGGGTCAATGCGCCAGGCTTTTTGCAGCTGCTCGGCCTCGAGTTTCATGTGCGGGCTTAGACGGTTGGGCATAATTCCTCCAATGGGTATAACGCCACCAGCCAACTGGGGTTGGTCTGGGTGTCCTAAAGCTTCCGGTGGATCGCACCGCTGGGCTGTCGGGTTTGAGAGCGCCACTGGATAAGTGGATGCATATAGTATGCAGCCGTACGGTTCGTTCGGGAGTTGTGTAATTCGATATAGAGTAGAACGCACCTGACTTCAAACTTTTTTACACTACACATCAGACCTGAGTAATGTATGCACTCGCTACAAAACACGGAATTTCTAAAATGGGTCAAAGTTGCCCTCAATCCAAACATCCCAAGTTGTGCCAGGGGAGTCTGCGAGATCAGCGGGGCACCCTTTGCGGTCCTGGGCGGAGTGGCTTGCGCCATAGCCGCAGGGCGGCTACCCGGGGCCCAAGTTTCTACGAGCGTTTCGGGGCGGCATTTCGTAGTTCAACTACTGTGCACTCAGGGCAACTCGAGCCAGCCGCCCGGAGTTCGCGCGCTCGAGGGCTGGCCTACCCGTAACGCTCCGCTCAACCGTAACGCCCAAACTGGACGGTATGTTTTGGAATCCCCGCCTACCTTGAGGTGGTGTCTCGAGCGCGGAAAAGGTCTGGGCGGCGGGGCTGGGTGAAGCTCCAGCGGAGGCAGGCCCGCACTCGGCTCGAGTGGTTTTGGACGCTGATCTTGCTGGGTCTGGTTTGGAATTTCTACTTCCGCTGAATCGAGGGTTACAGCGGTTCGCGGGTTCGATGCCCCGGAATCGAACCCGCGAACACGGCGGGGGACCGGATTCGGCCCTGCGGAACGGCCCCCACCAGAACGCGCGCCGGGAGGGCCGCTCTGGGGGAGCCTTGAGGGGTTTTGGCCGAATCCGGGTCGAAATCCGCTTTAGGGCCGGGGGTCGAGTCTTCTTGAGGGCAGCGGGGCGGACAAACCCCGGTGTAGACCGGCCCGCGGGCGGGATTGCGGAAAGGCACTGGGGACGCTGAGGTAAACGTGCTGGCGAGACCGGAAGCAAGGCTGCTTGGACCGGTGGGCAGCCGAGCGAGCTGAGCTCGGCTGGACCTTGGACTTATGGCGGTTAAGGCGAGGCGCCTCTGCGGTCTTGCTTACGACTGTTAACCTTTACCTCTAGTTTTTGTCCCATCACCCTATCCGCACGATCTGCGCCTTCGATGGCACTCCGTTGGTGTCCACCAGGAACAGCATGTAGTAGCCCGGAGGGGCGATGTTGCCGCTGGTGGGGGCGGTCAGCTCGAGCTGCTCGTTGCCCCGGCCGGCGATGCTTAGGGGCACGAAGCGCTGGTTCATGTCCCAGCTATGCGTCACCGATCCGAGGGCGATGAAGCTGACCGAGGCGATCTCGGCGGAGTGGGGGGTTCGCACCACGAAGCGCTGCCCGTAGGAGAGGGCAGTGGGGGCCTCGAGGATCTGCGGACGGGCCGCTAGGTTGCCGGAGCCGTCCTTGGCGAAGAGATACTCAGGGTAGTAGATCTCGGCGTTAAGGTTGGTCTGGGGGCCAGGTGAGCCGCCGCCGCCGGTCAGCACGGTGCCGTCGGGCATCAGGAGCGAGATCGAGTGGTATACACGGATGCGGGCGGCGCTAGCACCCTGGGTCCAACGCCCCGTAGCTGGGTTCCAGGTATCGGCACTGTAGACGGCTTGGGCGATTTGGTTTCGGTTGGTCGAGGCGATGCCGCCGGTTACAAGCACCTGCCCGTTGGGCAGCACGGTGGCGTTCGCCTCGTGGCGGCCAGTAAGCATGCTGGTGGTGCGGGTGACCACGGGGAGGGTGCCGTTGATGTCAATGACCATGGCGTCGGCTAGGTTGGCCTGTGGCCCGCCGCCCGCCACCAAAATCTTGCCGATGTCGTACATGACACTCACACCATTCCCCCGGTACTGCCCGTCGCGAAAGCCCCGATCCACCACGCTGCCATTGCTGTTGGTGCTGATGCTGTACATCCGGGCGTCCGGGCCGGCCATGAAAACCGAGCCGTCGGGGGCTTGGAAGGTACGGGGGTACGATTGATAGGTGCGGAAGGGAGTGGTGGCGCTCAGCAGGGTGC
>JANRLD010000053.1:0-141093 GCA_033762915.1 Meiothermus sp.
TCTACTCGCACCGCTCGATGGTGCTGCACTCACTGGGCTCGGCGCTGCCCGACGCGCTCAACCTCTCCGGGCGGGACGTGCTGCTGCCGGTGGTGCCGATGTTCCACGTGATGGCCTGGGGGCTGCCCTTCACCAGCGTGATGATGGGCACCAAGCTGGTGATGCCGGGGCCGCACCTCGACGCGGTAAGCCTGCTCGACCTTTACGAGGGCGAGAAGGTGACCAAGACGGCGGGCGTCCCGACCATCTGGATGGGCGTGCTGGGGGCCTTGCAGAAGGAGCCGCAGCGCTGGAAGCTCGAGCCGATGGAGATGGTGGTGGGCGGGAGCGCCGCCCCCGAGGCCATGATCCGGGCCTTCGACCAGTTCAACCTGACCGTGCTGCACGCCTGGGGGATGACCGAGACCAGCCCGCTGGGCAGCACCAGCCGGGTCAAGCGCGGCCTCACGGGCGACCTCGATACCGAGTACAGCTACCGCGCCAAGCAGGGCCTCCCCTCCCCGCTGGTGGAGCTGCGGGCCTCGAGCGAGAACGGCCAGGTGCCCTGGGACGGCACCACGCTGGGCGAACTCGAGATTCGCGGCCCCTGGGTGGCGGCCAGCTACTACAACCTCGAGGCCGAATCCGACAAGTGGACCGCCGACGGCTGGTTCCGCACCGGCGACGTGGTGGCCATAGACCCCGAGGGCTACATCCGCATCGCCGACCGCACCAAAGACCTCATTAAGTCGGGCGGCGAGTGGATCAGCTCGATCGACCTCGAGAACGCCCTGATGGCCCACCCGGCAGTCAAGGAGGCCGCCGTGATCGCCGTCCCCGACCCCAAGTGGGACGAGCGCCCGCTGGCGGCGGTGGTGCTGAAGGAAGGGGCAAGCGCCACGCCAGAGGAGTTGAGGGCTTTTCTCGAGCCCAGGTTCGCTAAGTGGTGGCTGCCCGACGCCTACGCCTTCGTCGAGGAGATCCCCCGCACCTCCACCGGCAAGTTCATGAAGGCCCAGTTGCGGGAGCAGTTCAAGGAGTACAAGGTCTCGGCGGGGTAGGGGGCGAAGTTAGGGTTGGGGTGGGCTGCGCCCACCCCAATCGCTTTGCGCCTTGCGCCCTACAGCTCGAGCGTGCTCAAATCCCCCGGGTCGGCCCCCTGCTCCTGGGCCTTGAGGACGCGGCGCATGATCTTGCCGCTCTTGGTACGGGGGAGCGCCCCCAGGAACTCCACCTCGGTGCGGGCGCTGAGCGGGCCGAGCTGGCGGCGCAGATGGGTGGAGAGCTTGTCGGCCAGGAGCTTCTGTACCTCGGGGGCGGTCTCGCGGTTTTTGAGCACCACGTAGACCTTGATCACCTCGCCCTGGATGGGGTCGGGCACCCCGATGGCGGCGGCCTCGGCGACCGCCGGGTGCGAGAGCAGCGCGCCCTCGATCTCGGCAGTGCCAATGCGCTGCTCGCCGGCCTTGATCACGTCGTCGGAGCGGCCCAGCAGGGCGATGTAGCCCTCGGCGTCGGCCACGGCCAGGTCGCCAGTGGCGTAAAGGCCGGGGATGCGCTCCCACTGCTCGAGGTACTGCTCGGGCTTTCTCCAGAAGCCGCGCATGAAGTGCGGGAAGGGCTGCTTGATGACCAGGTGGCCCTTCTCGCCGGCCGGGAGCACCCGGCCCGCGCTGTCCACCACGGCGAACTCGGCCCCCGGCAGCGGCACCCCCACCTTGCCGGGTTTGGAGGGCAGGCAGAGGGGGCTGGAGAGGGCCGGGCCGCCGGTCTCGGTCTGTCACCAGTTGTCCACCACATAGGCCAGGTGGTCGGAGGCCCAGTGCCAGACCTCGGGCGCAAGGTACTCACCCACGCTGGACACCAGCCGCAGGCTGCGCGGCTCGCCGCGCTCGGCCCACTCCGCGCCGTGCCGGCGCAGGGTGCGCAGCCAGGTGGGGCTGGTCAGGAGCACATCCACAGCGTGGCGCTCCAGGGTCTCGTAGAAGCTCGAGGGGTCAGGGAAGTCCAGGCGGTCCTCGCGCAGAACGGTAGTGAGGCCCTCCAAGAGCGGCGCATACAGGCCGTAGCTGTGCCCCACGATCCACGAGAGGTCGGCGGTGGACCAGACGATCTCGCCGTCCTTGAGGTCGTAGAGCTGGCGCAGGTGGTAGGTGATGCCGACCATGTAGCCGCCGTGGACGTGGACCACCCCCTTGGGCTTGCCGGTGGAGCCAGAGGTGTAGAGGATGAACAGCGGGTGCTCGGCGTCGACCGGGAAGGCGGGGGTGCCCTGGGCGTGGGCCTCGAGCAGCTCCCAGAACTCGAGGGGGTGGCTCTGAGCGCCCCGCGAGTGCCACAGCACCCGCAGCGGCAGCCCCTTTATGGCCTCCTCCACGATGGGCTCGAGGGGGATGGGACGCCCGTTCTGGTAGAGCCGGTCGGCGGCGATCAGCAGCTTGGCCTCGGTGTCCTCGAGGCGCTCCCGCAGCGCGGCAGCGCTCATACCCGCCGAGACGGCCACGTGAACCGCGCCGAGCCTCGCGCAGGCCAGCATAGCCACGGCGGCCTCGAGGCCGCTGGGCATGTAGACGCCCACCCGGTCGCCCGGCCCGACCCCGAGCTTTCCCAGCCCGCCCGCGAGCCTCGAGACCAAGCTGAGCAGTTCTCGGTAGGTCAGCTTGTGGGTCTTGCCATCGCCCGAGAGCGCCACCAGGGCCAGTTGGTTGCGCTTGGGGCCGCGCGCGTGGCGGTCGAGCGCGTTGTGGGTGAGGTTGGTCTGTGCGCCCAAGAACCAGCCGTGCCGGGGCGGCTGGAGTTCGCGCACCGCCTCCCAACCCCTGAACCACTCGAAGCGACCCGCCCAGTCGGCCCAGAAGCCCTCGGGGTCGGCCTGGGCGGCGGCGTACTCGGCGGCGTAGTCTTGCAGGTTGGCCGCCTCGCGCAGCGCCTTGGGGGCGTAGACTTTACTCTCCTCGACCGAGCGCCCCAGGTGGGCGGGCTCGAGCGCAGACGGGGCTTTACCCCGTTCCCAAACCTCCCCCGGCATTCCGCTGTCGCCCGCACCTTCGGCCTCCAGCGGCCTGGGGGCGGCAGATTCGGCCCTGAGGGGCGCCTCCACGCTACAGCTCGAGGCGGCCCGGGCGACCTCCTGCACGGCCTGCAACAGCCGCGTGAAGGCATAGGGGAACCTCCGGCTGGGCACCACCACCCCGAAGGCCCCGATCACCCGCCCGTCGGAGCCGAACAGCGGCGAGGCGAGGCTCGAGAGCCCCTCCAAAAACTCCTCCATCTCCACTGCGAAGCCCATCTGCCGCACCTTAGCCAGCTCGTCTTCGAGGGTCAGGGGGTCGGTGATGGTCAGGGCGGTGCGGGGGTGCAGGGCCTGGAGGTGGGGGGCCAGGGCGGTCTCGTCGAGGTGGGCCAGCACCGCCTTGCCCAGGGCCATGGCGTGAAGGCCGCTCGAGAGCTCGTCCTCGAGGCCCGCCGGTTTGGGCATCCCCTGCCGCCCCCGGTTGCTCAGGCGGAGTTTGCCCTCTCGGGTCAGGAGCGCAAGAAACGCCCGCTCGCGGGTGCGGAGGTAGAGCTCCTCCAGGGCGTCGGTCAGCTTCTCGGGCTGGGCGAGTTGGGGCGCCGGGGCCGGGGCGAGGGCGTCCTGGGCGAGCTTGTAGGTCGTGCCATCGCGCTCGGCGAAGCCCTCGGCGACCAGGCTGGCGAGCAGCGCATAGGCGGTGGATAAGCTCTTGCCCAGCAAGGAGGCCACTCGAGCGGCCTCGAGGCCCTCCGGGTGTTGGGCCAGATAGGCCAAGACCTTCAGCGCGGCCTGGACGGTGCTCAGCTTGCGGTTCTGGGCCATTCAAATCCCCCCGCAAGGCAGCCGCTCGAGACCCCTCCGGCGGAGGGGGGCCTTCGCCCCGGCTTGTACCATGGCTCTAGATTCCCCTCCGAGCTACATTTATGTCAAGTAACCCAGAAGATTTGCGGATGGCAAAAATGCGGCCCTTTCTTGACCGTGGCTCCGTCGGCGGTCTATGCTTCAAACCAACGCTGCCCACGACCCCAGGAGGAATCGTTATGTCTAACGAACGCATCGAAGCGGTGTTGAAGGAGGAGCGGGTCTTCGAGCCCTCGGAGGCCTTCAAGCAGGCCGCCCGACTGTCCAAGCTGGCCGACTACGACGCGCTGTACAAGGAGAGCCTCGAGAGCCCCGAGACCTTCTGGGGCCGGGTGGCTTCGGAACTGCACTGGTTCAAGAAGTGGGACACCCTGATGGAGTGGAAGGCCCCCGACGCCAAGTGGTTCGTGGGCGGCCAGACCAACCTCTCCTACAACTGCCTCGACCGCCACCTGGCCACCCGCGGCAACAAGGCCGCCTTGATCTGCGAGGGCGAGCCAGGCGACACCCAGACCGTCACCTACCAGCAGCTCCACCGCGAGGTCAGCAAGTTCGCCAACGTGCTCAAGGGGCTGGGGGTGAAGAAGGGCGACCGGGTAACGATCTACCTACCGATGGTGCTCGAGGCCGCCGTGGCCATGCTGGCCTGCGCCCGCATCGGCGCGGTGCACTCGGTGGTGTTCGGGGGCTTCTCGGCCTCGGCGCTGGCGGATCGCATCAACGACGCCAAGGCGGCTGTGCTGGTCACCGCCGACGGCGGCTGGCGGCGCGGCGGCGTGGTGCCCCTAAAGGCCAACGCCGACGAAGCCCTGGCCGACACCCCGACCCTCCGCAACGTGGTGGTGGTCAGACGCTGCGGCAACGACGTACACATGGAGCCGGGCCGCGACCACTGGTATCACGAGCTGATGGTCAACGCCTCGGCAGACTGCCCCGCCGAGCCGATGGACGCCGAAGACCCCCTCTTCATCCTCTACACCTCCGGCTCCACCGGCAAGCCCAAGGGCGTGCTGCACACCACCGGCGGCTATAGCGTCTACACCTACCTGACCGCCCAGCACGTCTTCGACCTCAAGGAGTCGGACACCTACTTCTGCACCGCCGACGTGGGCTGGATCACCGGGCACTCTTACGTGGTGTACGGGCTGCTGCAAAACGGCGCAACCAGCGTGATGTACGAGGGCGCCCCCAACTCCCCCGATGAGGGGCGCATCTGGAACATCATCGAGAAGTACCGGGTGAGTATCCTCTACACCGCCCCCACCGCCATCCGGGCCTTCATGAAGTGGGGCGAGCAGTGGCCACTCAAGTACGACCTGAGCAGCCTGCGGCTGCTGGGCTCGGTGGGCGAGCCGATTAACCCCGAGGCCTGGCTGTGGTATTACAAGGTCATCGGCAAGGAGCGCTGCCCGGTAGTGGACACCTGGTGGCAGACCGAGACCGGCGGCATCATGATCACCACCCTGCCGGGCGTCCACCCGATGAAGCCGGGCAGCGCGGGCCGGCCCCTCTTCGGCATCCAGACCGAGATCGTGGACACCACCGGCATGCCCGTCGACAGCCCCGACGTGGGCGGCCACCTGATTATCCAGAAGCCCTGGCCGGGGATGCTGCGCAGCGTCTGGGGCGACCCCGAGCGCTTCGAGCGGCAGTACTTTGCCCAGTACCCCGGCAACTACTTCACCGGCGACGGGGCGCGGCGCGACGCCGACGGCTACCACCTGATTTTGGGCCGGGTCGACGACGTGCTCAACGTCTCCGGGCACCGCCTGGGCACCATGGAGGTCGAGAGCGCCCTGGTGGCCCACCCCGCCGTCGCGGAGGCCGCCGTGGTCGGGAAGCCCGACCCCATCAAGGGCGAGGGCATCGTGGCTTTTGTGACCCTCAAGACCGGCCAGACCGCCAGCCCCGAGCTGGCCAAGGAGCTCAAGGCCCACGTGGTCAAGGCTATCGGGGCCATCGCCCGCCCCGACGAGATCCGACTGACCGACGCCCTGCCCAAGACCCGTTCGGGCAAGATCATGCGCCGCCTGCTGCGCCAGGTGGCCTCGGGCGAGGAGATCAAGGGCGACACCAGCACCCTCGAGGACCGCGGCGTAGTCGAGCGCCTCAAGACGACCCCGGCGCAGTAATCGATCAGGTTTCAGCCGCCAGCTCTCGAGGCTGGCGGCTGTTGTTTTAGCTCGAGGTACAACGCGGCATGCAAGCTCGAGCGGCAGATACGCAGGCCGCCACAAGCGCTTGCCCGTACGACAGGCGCATGTTACTATAAAACGCAAATATTCGGTAGAAATACGATTTATACATAACACACCCCGATGAAGATTCACGAAAGACCTCAGGGAAATGATGAAGCTTTTGCTTACCTCCGCTGGCATCAAGAACTCGAGTATCCGCGAAGCGCTGGTGAGCCTCCTGGGCAAGCCGATTGCCGAGTCTAGCGCCCTCTGCATCCCCACCGCGATGTACGGGCACCCCTGGGTCGGCCCCGGCGCGGGGGCGTGGCGGTTCATCAGCGGGCGAGAGCCCGGCACACCCATGTGCGAACTCGAGTGGAAGTCCGTGGGCGTGCTGGAACTCACCGCGCTGCCCAGCATCGACGAAAAGCTATGGGTTCCCAAGGTCCGAGAAGCCGACGTGCTGCTGGTCGCGGGCGGGGACGCGCTGTACCTGTGTCACTGGATGCGGCAGTCCGGGCTGGCAGACATGCTACCGTCGCTCGAGGCGGTCTGGGTGGGGCTGAGCGCCGGGAGCATGGTGATGACCCCACGCATCGGCGAGGCCTTCGTGGGGTGGAAAGCGCCCAGGGGCGACGACCGCACCCTGGGACTGGTGGACTTCTCGATCTTCCCGCACCTGGGCCACCCGGACTTGCCCGAGAACACCCTGGCCAACGCGGAAAAGTGGGCGGCGGGTCTGGGAAATCCGGCCTACGCGATAGACGACGAGACCGCCATCCAGGTGGTGGGCGGAGCCGTTGAAGTCGTCTCCGAGGGCCACTGGACACGGCTCGCAGAACAACAGGGATGAACGACTTGGACCCAGCCCCTAGGAGAGGTCATGACGAAACATCGAATCTTCACCACCAAGTTCTCGGGTGTCTATCCGCTGTACGTCCAGAAGGCCGAGCGAAAGAACCGCACCAAGGCGGAGGTTGACCAGATCATCTGCTGGCTGACGGGCTTCAGCCAGGCAGAGCTCGAGGAGCAGATCGAGCAGCAAACCGACTTCGAGACCTTCTTCGCTCGAGCGCCGTCCATCCACCCCAACAGCACGCTCATCACCGGGGTGGTCTGCGGCGTGCGCGTCGAAGAGGTCGAAGACCCGCTAATGCAGAAGATACGCTATCTCGACAAGCTGATCGACGAGTTGGCAAAGGGGAAAACGCTCGAGAAAATCCTGCGAAAGTAGCGGTTGGTGGGCCCAAGTTCAGAACTCGACACCCTTGTAAATCTCGTCCAGGGAGAGCGGGCGGTTGATGCAGGGCAGCTCGAGGGGCTTGTTGTCGGCGGGCTCAAAGGTCTCGTAGCGCCAGGAGTTGTCGTCCAGGCGGCTGTATATCTCCACCAGCTTTTGGTCTTGTGAGACCAGCACATATGCCTTGAGGGAAGGTATGGCCCTGTAATTATGCAACTTCTCGCCCCGGTCAATGCTCTCGGTTGAATCAGACAGAACCTCTACGATCCAGCATGCCGAGCGCTTGTACTTGGCCTTGCCCTCTCGAGGCTCGCAGGTCACAAAAACGTCGGGGTAGTAGCTCTTTCTGGAAGGCGTGACCAGCTTCATGTCGGCAAAAAAGACATCACAATCGGCATCTTCAGCCGCATCGGCGACCCTCCGATAGATGTTGCCCCCAATCCGGTTGTGGTCAGAGGTTCCGCCCGCCATCGCAAACATGAACCCGTCCACAAATTCGTGCCGAACCTCGGCGCGGTCTTCAAGCTCGAGGTACTCTTCAAACGTGGTCTGCTGAACCGGGTTGGCTCGAGGCATGATTGGAAATTATACGCGGTCGGCAGAAACGACTATGACTTGCGACGAGCTGAAGGAAAAGGTGCTCGAGAAAATCCTGCGAAAATAGCCGTAGGTGGGTCCGGGTTCAGAGCTTTGGCCCTGGAGCTACACTTCCAACCCCACCAACTCCCCCTTCAGCACGTCCACCAGCCCGTAATCGGTCAGGCGCAGCTCGGGGATCACCGCCAGGCCCAGGAACGAGAGCACCATGTAGGGGTCGGGCATGGTCACGCCCAGGGAGGTGGCGGCGGCGTTGAGGGCCTCGAGCCTGGCGTTCACCGCATCCAGCGGCTCGTCGGTGATGAGGCCGGAGATGGGCAGGGCCAGCTCGGCCAGCACCTCGCCGTCCGCCACCGCGACCATGCCGCCCCCCAGGGCCTCGAGGCGCTTGGCCGCAGTGATCAGGTCGGCATCCGAGACCCCCACTGCCATCAGGTTGTGGTGGTCGTGGCCGACCGTGCAGGCCAGTGCGCCCCGCTGGATGCCGAAGGCCGTCACCAGGGCCTTCCCCACCTGGCCATTCTTGCCGTAGCGCTCGAGGCAGACCAACTTGGCGAGGTCGCGGCCGGGGTCGGCCACGATGGCGCCGTCTTCAACCGTGGGCACAACCCGGTCTTCGGCGGTCAGGACCTGGTGGGGGATGGCCCGAACCACGCGCACCTCGCCCGACACGGCGGGAATCCGCAGGTCGGCGGGGGTTAGCTCGGGCAGCTTGACGGTGTGGGAGACCACCTCGGAGAGCTTGGTCTTGGGCAGGCTGACGGTTAGCTGGCCGTTCTCCGCCACCTTTTGACCGGCGTGGTAGACGGCCACCGCGTGGAAGCGCTCGAGGTCGTCGAGGATCACCAGGTCGGCCTGGTAGCCGGGAGCCACTGCGCCCCGGCGGGTCAGGCGGTAGTGCCGCGCCACGTTCCAACTCCCGGCGCGGACGGCGAACACCGGGTCGACGCCCAGCGATATGGCCTTTCGCACCAGGAAGTCCACCCCGCCCTCGCTCAAGAGGTCGGAGGGGAGCCGGTCGTCGGTGACGAGGCCCACCCGGTCGGCGTGCTTGGGGTCGATTAGGCTGACCAGAGCCTCGAGGTTGCGCGTCGTCGAGCCCTCCCGCACCATCAGAAAGCAGCCGGCCTCGAGCTTGGCCCGGCCCTCGGCCAGGTGGGTGCTCTCGTGGTCGGAGACGATGCCGGTGGACAGGTAGGCCTGCAAGGGCCGGCCCATCAAGGTGGGGGCGTGGCCCTCGGGCGTCTTGCCGTACTTCTCGGCCAGCAGGACTTTGGCCAGCTCGAGGCCGTCGGCGGCGAGGATGGCGGGAAAGCTCATCAGCTCGGCCACGCCGACCACCCTGGGGTGGGACAGAAGATGCTCGATCTCGGCCAGACCCAGGCTGTACCCGGTGGTCTCCAAAGGGGTCGCGGGGACCGAGCTGGGCACGCAGATCCAGACCTCGAGCGGCAGCCCCTCGCTGGCCTCGATCAGCCACTCGATGCCCGCCACCCCGGAGGCGTTGCCGATCTCGTGCGGGTCGGCCACGCAACCGGTCACGCCCCTGGGCAGCACCGCGCGGGCGTACTCGGTGGGGGTGACCAGCGAGCTCTCGAGGTGCAGGTGCCCATCCACCAGCCCCGGCGCGACGTACCGGCCCTCCAGATCCACCACCGTCTCGGCCGGCGCATCGGCAAACTCTCTCCCCACCGCGGCCACCAGCCGGCCCGCCAGCAAGACGTTCGTCTCCTGCACCTCGAGGCTGAACACGTTGACCAGCCGGGCGTTCTTCAGCAGCACCGTTGCGGGCTTGCGCCCCATCGCGACATCCACAGAGAATTGGAGTTCCTCGAGGCTCGGCATATTCGGAAAATGATACAGGATGGTTGAGGGTCGAAGGCCTATGCGCCATAGTGATCGCGCTTCCCACCCTTACCTCCCTCGCGGCGGCAGGTAATGTACTCCCTTCAGCAAAAACCTCCCGCTTTAGCGCCGTAGGGCGTATGCGTGGGAACCGCTCTGAGTTTGCAAAACCCTCCACGCGACAGGGGCAGCGAGCGGCTTTCCGGCGCAATTCCCCAACGGGCTGCCGGGCGGCATTTCGCATCGCAGCTTTGGAGACACTTTGTTGAGGCAAAGGGCCAAGGCGTCGAGGGCCGCGACCTTCGTGCGTCGCCTTTGGAGCTTCGGCGGTCTCTCGCCCTCCACCTAAGGCATCAGTCTTGCACCACCAGCGGGTCGTCCCGGCTCTCCATGGCCTTCTCCTCGGCCATCGAGAGCTTGGCCAGGGTCAGGGCCAGGATGTAGGTGCCCTGGGCGATGTCCTCAGGGCTGCTGTACTCGTCGGGGCGGTGGGAGATGCCCTCGAGGCAGGGGATGAAAATCATGGCAGTCGGGCAGATGCGGGCCATGAACAGCGAGTCGTGGTAGGCCCGGCTGGGCATCAGCTTGAACTTGACACCCGCCTCGCCCGCCGAGGCCACGATGGCCTTGAGCACCTCGGGGCCGCTCTTTGCGGGCGGGTCCATGTTGACGATCTGCACGTCCTGGATAATCTCGCGCCGGGTAGTGACCTGCTCCACGCCCTGAAGGATGTTGCGCATCACGCTGTCGCGGCGGTTCTGGTCTATGTCGCGCACGTCTATGCCCAGCTTGACCTTGCTGGGCACGCTGTTGACTGCGTTGGGGTAGTTCTCGATCAGGCCCACGGTGGCGACGGTGTTGATCGAGCCGCTGTTCTTGGCAAAGGCCTCGACGCCCAGGATGATCTCGGCGGCAGCGCACAGGGCGTCGAAGCGCAGGTTCATCAGCATCGCGCCCGCGTGGCCCCCGACCCCCTCGAGCTCGACCTTGAGCTGGGCCGGGGCCGCGATGGCGGTCACGACCCCGATGGGCACCTTCTCGTCCTCGAGGATCGGCCCCTGCTCGATGTGCAACTCCACGAAGGCGCTGTAGTAGCGCTCGGGCAGCGGCACCTCCTCGAGGGGCGCGGTGTAGCCCGCCTCCCGGCGGACTTCGTCCAGCGGGCGGTCGTCGGCGTCGCGCAGTTCGTAGAGGCTCTCGGCAGTGAGGGCACCGCTCAGGGCGCGGCTACCCAGGCAGCCCAGGCCGAAGCGGGTGGGCTCCTCGGAGGTGAAGATCAGCAGTTCGATGGAGCGCCTGGGCCTGAAGTCGGCACGCTGGAGGGCACGGATGGCCTCGAGGCCGCCCAGGATCCCCACCGTGCCGTCGTACATCCCGGCATAGGGGATGGCGTCGAAGTGTGAACCCGTCCCCACCGCGGGTAGGTCCGGTTCGGAACCCTCCCAGCGGGCGAAGATGTTGCCCAGCCCGTCCTCGCGCACCTTCAACCCAGCCTGCTGGCAGAGGCCCTTAAGGTAGAGCCGGGCCTCGAGGTCGGGCTTGGTGTAGATCACGCGGGTGATCGCCGGCTTGGGGGTCTCGGAGAAGGAAGCAAGCTTCTCGAGTTCGGCCACGATCCGTTCTTGTTCAATCAGGGGGCGCACCATACTCGCCCCGGATTATCGGGCATTTCCTGGCGGGAGGCTATAGGCGAGGAGGACGGAGAGGCCTCACGCCTTCGCTTTTCCCTCTGCGATCAAAAAAGCCTCACGTTCACCAGAAACCCCACGGTGAAGCGGGTGAAGCTCTCCGAGCCGACGAACTGGGTGACCTCGACGTAGGGGCGGTAGCCCCGGTCGGGGAACTGCAAACCGGCAGAGAACATGCCGTAGAAGCGCTCGCCGAAGCGGATGCGCAGTTCGTTGGCGGCGGTGTAGGCGGTCAGGCCCGTGGCGACGCCCGCGCCGACGTAAGGCGTCACGAACAGCAGGGTTCCGATCGGATACAGCACCTCAGCGCTGAGAATCGCGCCCTCGGGGGAGCCCAGGATCAGGTTGGTGCGGAAGTCTACCGGCCAGCCGTCGAGGTAGATGCCCAGCTGGCCCATGAAGGTGCCGTTGCTGCCGTTGCGGATCGAGAAGCCGAGGTCGAACCCACTGGCTAAGGCCGTCCCGCACACGATGACGAGGGCCGCGAGGGCTTTCTTCATAGGCCCAGTCTCGAGGCCGATAATTAGGGGATGGTTAGAGCAGGAGAAAGTGGGGCAGAGGTAGGGACGGGGTGTCTTGGTGGTTGAGGTGCAGACGCCGCCCCGAAACGCCCACGGAGGAACTGCGCCCGAGCCTGCACCGGGGTGCCAGGCGGCGTTCGCCGGCCCCGAAAAGCAACCTACAACCTACGTATCTCCATAGCTGCAATGCGAAATGTCGCCCGCCAACCCCCGCTAAGGAATTGCGTCCCGGGTAGCCGCGCTGCGGCTATGGCGCACACCACTCCGCCCAGGCACGTAGTTGTCGCTTTCGCTGATTCCGCCCTTCTACCCTGGCACAACGTAACGGCCTCCTGCCTGCTCATCTCGGCCTGAGCCGCACGATCGAGCCGTTGTCGCTCGAGAGGTAGAGCGTCCCGTCCGGCGCAGCGGCGATGTCGCGCAGCCTAAGCGGTGCGTTGGAGAGCAGGGGGTCGGGGAGCAAGGGGGGGTCAATCAGAACCTCGTCGCCGGTAATCTGGTCGCCGCTGACCGTCATGCGGTACAGGCGGCCGGTGCGCAGGGTGACGAACAGCACGTCGCCCCGCCACTGCGGGAAGGCCGCGCCCTGGTAGAACAACAGGTCGCTAACGGCGACGCCTCGAGCCGGGTCGTACTCGCGCAGGGCGGGCTGGTAGTTCTGGGCGGTGAGGGTAGGGCTGGCCCCGGCGACGCAGTCGAAGGTCTGGGTGCCGCCCCACTCCCGGGCGGTGAAAGAAGTGCCAAAGGGCTGCGTCCCCTGGCAGTGAGGCCAGCCATAGTTGCGGCCGGGTCGGATGATGTTGATCTCGTCGCGGGTGTAGGGGCCATGCTCGGTAGACCATAGAAGCCCCGTCCCCGGCTGGAAGGCCAGGCCCTGGGGGTTGCGGTGGCCGATGCTCCAGACGGGGCTGTGGGTGGTGGGGTCGTTGTCCCAGTCGGGGTTGTCGGCGGGCACGGTGCCATCGAGCGCGACCCGCAGAATCTTGCCGGAGAGGCGATCGGGGCGCTGCGAGCCCTCGGTGACAGCCCCCTCGCCGGTCGAGGCGTAGAGGTGGCCGTCGTGCACCGCCACCCGGCAGCCGGAGTGCACGTCGGTGCCCTCGATGCGGTCGATCATCACCACCTCGTTGGTCAGGGCGTTGCCGGCGAGCTCGAGCCGGCTGACCCGCACAAAGCGGTTCTCTGGCCGCTGCACCCCGTCCAGCCAGTAGGCATAGCAGACGTACAGGCGGCGGTTGTCGGCGAACTGGGGGTCGAGTTCCATCCCCATCGCGCCGCCCTCGTTGTATCGACCCTCCTGCCCCGTCCGCACCGCGATGGGCGGGTCGCTCGAGACGGGGGTGACCTCGCCGGTGCTCAAGTCCAGGCGGCCCAGCTGCAGCCTGGGCTGGTTGCGCAGGGTGTAGAGCAGCGCCCCGTCGGGGGTGAAGTTAAGGCTCCAGGGAATGTCGCCGATGTTCTCGAGCACCGTCTCTTGCGTGAAAGGCGCCGGCCTGGTGGTCAGGGTGAGGGCGGCCCAGTCGCTGCTGCCGCCGGCGTTGTTGCTGCGCAGGCGGTAGGTATAGGTGGTGCCCGCTTCCAGGCCCACCTCCTCGAGGCGATTGCCGGCCGGGCTGAGGCTTGTCCAGCTCTCGGGGGTGCGGCCCAGGCCGCGCTCGAGGGTATAGGAGGTGGCCTCGAGCACCGGCTCCCAGCGCAGGGTCAGGCGGTGGTAGCCGGGCTCGGTGCTGCTCAGGGTCGGGGCGACCGGTGCGACCGCGCAGGCGGTCTGACCGGCGGGGAAGGCCCCCAGCACAGCCAGCGGCTCGCTCAGGCTGCCCGCCGTGACCGCCCGGCAGAGCTGGCGTCGGTTGGCCCCGGCGTAGCGGCTGCCGGCGAGGACGCGGGCCTCGGGGAGGGCCGCGAGGGCCAGGCTGCCCTCGGCCAAGCCCGCCACCGTGCCCAGGTTCTGCTCCTCGAGGCTTTGCGCGACCGCCGGACCCAGACCGCTGCCCACCACAAAGCGCAGCACCAGGGTATCGGGGGCCAGGGCCCGGTCCTGGGGGCGCGGGAAGGCGAAGGCCAGTGCCACGAAGCCGCGCTCACCGGGGCCGATGCGGCCGGGCTGGGCCGCGAAGGCGTACTGCAAGGGCTCGGCCCCGCTCAGGCCGAGGGCCGGGAGGGCGGCCCCAACCTCCTGCACCTCGGCCGGGGTGAGCCACTGGAGGTGGGCCATTCCGGGTGCGACGGCGGCCTCGAGTCCGGCTCCGGCCATGGCCTGGGCGGGGCGGACACGCCGGGCGAAGTCGGGGTCGGAAAGGGCGGCCCCGGTGACAGTCTCGATTCGGCTGAATGCGGTCCCGCCCAGCGTGACCCCCGGCTGGTTGAGTGCGTACAGGGCCAGCGGGCTAAAGGCGGCAGCGGTGGTGTTGCTGACCTCGAGCACCGCCGTGACATAGCGGGCGGCCTCGCCGTCCCGGTACATGTCGAGCACCTGCACGCTGCGGCTGGTGAAGCCGGGCAGCTCCGCCGCGAGGGTAACCGCCTGCGGACTCACCCCCTCGGGGCCATCGGCCCAGCCGGCCCGGGCAACCGGCGAACCGCCCCCGAGGCCCGATATCCGGACCTCCAGCAGCCCCACCGCCGGGGCCGCCGGGCCGGAGGAGGCGGGGGGTGCGTTACGGGGGCTCGAGGCGCAGGCCGCAAGGAGCAGCAGGCCCCCCAAAATGAGGATTTTATGGGGATAATTGCCGTGCTTGGGCATCCCCCAATTATGCCCAAGGGGTCGCCCCACAGGTCTCACAATTAACGCCTGTAACGTTTTCGTTACATATAAACGTTACCTCAGGAATCGCGCCGGGGAAGAGGTTTGCACGGCGCGAACAGCGGAAAGCCTGTTCTCGAGGGCTTATGCGGGGCGTAACGCCTTCGCTATAACCGCTCGAGGCCCGCGAATTTCACCGCCAGCTTCTTCAGCCCGGTGCCGGGGAACATCACCGTGACCTCGCCGCCCAGGGCCGCCACCACCGTCCCCTCGCCAAACTTGGGGTGCCTGACCCGCTCGCCGCCCCGGAATTCGGCCAGCACCGTGCGGGGCTTGGGCTCGGAGGGGCGGGCGTAGCTCACCACCGGCACATTGGCGTCCCCGAAGGCCGAGACCTCCTTGAGCAGGTCCAGGGGGATGTCCTCCAGAAACCGGCTGGGCCGGGTGAACTCGCGCTTGCCGTAGGTCTCGCGCTCCTCGGCGTAGGTCAGGTAGAGGGTCTCCTGGGCACGGGTGATGCCGACGTAGAACAAGCGACGCTCCTCCTCGAACTCCTCGAGGCGGTTCTGGCTGTTGCGGTGGGGCAGCAGGTTCTCCTCCAGGCCCACCAGGAAAACCGTGGGGAACTCGAGGCCCTTGGCGTTGTGCAGGGTCATGGCCGTTACCGACTCCTCGGGGGCGTCCTGGGGCTCCTCGGCCTTCGCGGTGAGGGCTACAGAGTCCAGGAAGTCGGCCAGGGTACCCGCCTCTTCCTCTTCCCAGTCGCGGGCAGCCTGCAGCAGCTCCTCCACGTTCTGCAGCCGGTCCTCGCCGTCGGGCTCTTGCTTGAGGAAGTCGCGGAAGCCGGTCTCGTCCATCACCCGCTCGAAGAAGGACACCGGGCCGGTCTCGTAGGCAGCCTCCATCAGGCCCTCGAGCAGCCCCACAAAGGCCTGCACCTGCTGCGGGCGGCTGACCACAGCTTCGGCATGGCGGAAGGCGTCCATGACCGAGATGCCGGTCTTCTGGGCGTGTTCGACCAGCTTGGCCACGGTGCTGGCCCCGATGCCCCTGGTGGGCGTATTCACGATGCGGCGCAGCCCGATGGCGTCGAGGGGGTTGACCGCCACCCGCCCGTAGGCCAGCAGGTCCTTGATCTCGCGCCGCTCGAAGAACCCCACCGCTCCCACCAGCTTGATGGGCACGTTGGCGCGGCGCAGGTGTTCCTCGAACAGGCGGGACTGGGCGTTGGTGCGGTAGAGGATGGCGGTGCTCTTGAAGTTGCCGCGCCGGGCGATCTCCCGTGCCACGAAGGCGGCTTCCTCGCGGGCGTTGGGGGCGCGGTAGAGGCGCACCGGCTCGCCGCCGTCCTTCACCGCCCGCAGGGTCTTGTCGAGGCGCTGGGTGTTCTGCTCGATGACCGCGTTGGCGATCTGGAGGATGTTGGCGGTGGAACGGTAGTTCTGCTCGAGGCGGATGACCCTGGCGCCGGGGTAGTCCTTGGAGAAGTCCAGGATGTTGTTGATGTCGGCGTTTCTAAAGCTGTAGATACTCTGGTCGGGGTCGCCCACGACCATCAAATTGGGCTTCTCGCCCGCCAGCAGCTTGGTGATCTGGTACTGCACCGGGTTGGTGTCCTGGTACTCGTCGACGTGCACGAACCGCGCCCGCTGCTGCACCTTACGCAGCACACCCTCGTTGCCTTCAAACAGTTCGATGGTCAGGAGCAACAGGTCGTTGAAGTCCACCGCGCCCTGGGCCTTCATGGCGGCCTGGTAGCGCCGGTAGATCTCGGCGGCCACGTCCTGCGGCACCCCACCGATGAAGTCCGGCGCGTCCTTGAGGTAGGCCGAGAGGCCGCCGCCCTTGTTCTTGATGCGGTCCAGCATGGCCTTGAAGGGGCCGGGCTTGGCCTCGACCTCGAGCTCTTTGAGTATCTCCTTCAAGAGGCTCCCCTGGTCGTCGTCGTCGTAGACCACGAAGCCCGACTTAAGGCCCACGAACTCCCCATAGACCCGCAGAATCCGCAGCGCCGAGGAGTGGAAGGTGCTCACCCACAAGTCCTTCGAGGCCCCGCCCACCATCTGGTGCAGGCGTTCCTTCATCTCCCCCGCCGCCTTGTTGGTAAAGGTGACGGCCAGAATCTCGCCTGGATAGACCCCACGCTCGCGCAGCAGATAGGCGATGCGGTGCACCACCGTCTTGGTCTTGCCCGAGCCCGCGCCCGCGATCACCAGGGCCGGGCCCTCGAAGTGCCGCACCGCTTCTTGCTGGGAGGGGTTGAGGGAGGAGAGGAGGTCTGACACAACCGGAAGAGTCTAACATTCTGCCCAGAACAGATAGTGAGCCTGTGGGGCGGGGAAGTGGGGAGAAGAGGCGATTTGGGGGTATTATTTTCGAGGAAAAATCGGACGGTGGAGGCTCGAGGGCACAGGCCAGTAGCAGTTAGCGGATTGTAGTTAGCTCAAGACGAACAGCCAACCGCCTTCGTCCTTTAAGCCTCAACCTTCAACACGAGGTAAACATGCGCTCAGACATCATCAAGAAAGGCCCGCAACAGTCGCCCGCCAGGGCCATGCTCCGCGCCGTGGGGATCGGCGACGAGGAGTTCAAGATTCCCTGGGTAGGGATTGTGAACACCTGGACGGAAGGCATGCCCTGCAACTTCCACCTGCGCGACCTCGCCGCCGACCTCAAAATCGGCGCCAAGCAGGCGGGCTTCCAGACCTTCGAGTTCGGGGCTCCCGCCATCTCCGACGGCATCAGCATGGGCACCATCGGGATGCGCTCGAGCCTGGTCAGCCGCGAGGTCATCGCTGACTCGATCGAGCTGATCTCGCAGGGCTACCTCTACGACGGCATGGTGGCGCTGGTGGCCTGCGACAAGACCAACCCCGGCGGCATGATGGGCGTGATCCGCGCCGACGTGCCCAGCCTGGTGCTCTACGGCGGCTCCATCGCGCCCGGCTACCTGAACGGCAAAGCCCAAACCGTGGTGAGCGTGTTCGAGGCCGTTGGCCAGCACGCAGCGGGCAAGATTGACGACGGTCAGCTCGAGCAGGTCGAGCGTACCGCCATCCCCGGCGCGGGGGCCTGCGGCGGGCAGTACACCGCCAACACCATGGCCATGGTCTTGGAGGTGATGGGCTTCTCCCCCATCGGCTACAACGCCATCCCAGCGGTCGCGCCGGAGAAAAAAGAGGCCGGGCGCAAGGCCATGAAGGTGCTGGCCGAGGCCATCAAGGCCGGCCGCACCCCCAAGAGCTTCCTGACCAAAAAGAGCTTCACCAACGCGATTGCGGCAGTGGCAGCCACCGGCGGCTCCACCAACGCGGTGCTGCACCTGCTGGCCATTGCCAAGGAAGCCGGGATTAAGCTGACCCTCGAGGAGTTCGACAAAATCTCGCGCAAGACCCCGGTCATCGCCGACATGCGCCCCTGGGGCCAGTACACCGCCTGGGAACTTTACGAGGCCGGCGGCATCCCGCTGATTATTCGCCGCCTGATTGAAGGTGGGCTGATCGACGGCGACCAGATGACGGTAACCGGCAAGACCCTCTGGCAAGAGACCTCCAAGGCCAAGGAGACCAAGGGCCAGAAGGTAGTGGTCAAGGCCGAGAAGGCCTTTAAGGCCGAGGGCGGTTTGCGCGTCCTCAAGGGCTCGCTGGCCCCGGACGGCGCGGTGCTCAAGCTGGCCGGCACCGAGACCAAGGTGCACCGCGGCCCTGCCCGGGTCTTCGACGGCGAGCAGGGCGCGATGAAGGCCGTGCTGAAGAAGCAGATCAAGCCCGGCGACGTGGTTGTGATTCGCTACGAAGGCCCCAAGGGCGCCCCGGGCATGCCCGAGATGCTCTCCGTCACCTCGGCGCTGGTGGGCGAGGGGCTTGGCCCCCACGTGGCCCTGGTGACCGACGGGCGCTTCAGCGGCGGCACCAAGGGCCTGATGATCGGCCATGTGGCCCCCGAGGCCCAGGTGGGCGGCCCCATCGCCCTAATCAAAGAGGGCGACATGATTTCGATTGATTGCGACAAGGGGGTATTGAACCTCGAGGTCAGTGTCACCGAACTCGCCAAGCGGGCCAAAGCCTGGAAAGCCCCCAAGCCCCACTACAAGGCTGGGCTCTTTGCCCGGTACGCCGCGCTGGTGAGCAGTGCGCGGGAAGGGGCGGTGCTGGTAAAGCCGGATTAACGGGCGGCCGGGGCGAAGTATGGGTGAGAACAAGAAGAATCGTAGGGTGATCGAGGCTTTGCAGGAACATATTGCACAACACGAGCGAAAAATTGCAGAAGAATTAGCCAAGCCTGAGCCCAATTCGGGTGTGATCGCACACTGGGAAACCGAGATTCGTGCTGCAATGAAAACCATAAGCCGTCGCTCTAAGCGCCTGCCTGGAGGCCGCAGATGATTACCCATAGCCTTGAACAACTCAAGCAAAGCAACCTTATCTTGCTCGAGGAGTTGGGCGAGCATTGCCGGGATTATCTAGCGGCGCTCGAGGCGTGGCAGAAAGACACCTCCGACCAGGAGCTACGCGGGACCCTCGAGGCGGCAGCCTTGCAGCTCAAGTTCCACATGGACGCCCTCACGCCAAGCCTCGAGCTTGAAGATGAGTTAAGTGACGGGGATTAGGCTCGAGGTCTCCGAGACCGAACTGGCCAAGCGGGCCAAAGCCTGGAAAGCCCCCAAGCCCCACTACAAGGCCGGGCTCTTTGCCTGGTACGCCGCGCTGGTGAGCAGTGCGCGGGAAGGGGCGGTGCTGGTAAAGCCGGATTAACGATTGAGTTAAGCCGCCACTGCGAAGTGGGGTCGGATTGATCGATATGTTAGGCCGTACTTTTTCAAGAATCACGTCGCGAATTAATTGATAAAAACAGAATGGTAATGACTGTAGGCATGATGAATCCTTTCAGGTATGAGAGAGGATGTTTGCCTTCTAGGAAACGAAATGGAAGGTCAAAGAAATACGCCCAGTAGTGCGTTGCGACAAGCGCAAATATGGCAGCCCACATGCCGTACAAGCCAAGCCGCCAATTCATGGCCACTAAAAGCAAGCTGCTAATGATTAAAACGCGAAGAATGGATTGTACATGCCTATATAGATCGTATGTGCTGGTATTTCCGACGTCATACATATCTGTGCCAGAGCCAAGATATAAGTCGTAGAGAGTATGTATGTGATAGTAAATGAAGAATCCCGCGAGCGTGTAAATTATCAATCGCCTAACATCGAAAAATCCGCCATCGAAAAATCCGCCAAGTATTTGCATGTGCGTTACCACTCCTCGCGGGACTGTGTGGCCTGAGTGCGGCCTAACGATTGTTTAAACCGCACTTGCTGGTTATCACTCCGAGGGCAGAGATAAACCGCTGTGTCAGCAGCCGAGGGCCTTAGCCGTATCTCATTTTTTGCCTCTTTTTCCACCGCTAGAATGTAGAACGTCTACCGTCAAAAAACAACTTGCAATTTTGAATGGCTGTCAGAGTAAGAATGCTTCTTCTTCAGTTGTATAGGGTAGGCAGCGCCACCTCGAGGTCGGCCCGCTTCAAGATTGGCTCGCGGATACTGGCAATCAGCAAGGTGCGGTACACACCGCCATATCGAGGCTGAAGTGCGGTGCTCGAGCACACCTACAGTTGCTTTACCAGCCGCACCTCGAGCCTCTAATCAACCCCCTCGAGGTATCTGCCGTGAGCCTCGAGCAAAACCAAACGCTCGACCTTCCTCCAACCCGCGTATAATTCCAGCTATGGCGAGGGTCAACCCGGTACAGCAAAGCACCTTCGAGGAGTACCTCGAGCTTGAAGATGAGTTAAGTGACGGGGATTAGGCTCGAGGTCAGTGCCACCGAACTCGCCAAGCGGGCCAAAGCCTGGAAAGCCCCCAAGCCCCACTACAAGGCTGGGCTCTTTGCCCGGTACGCCGCGCTGGTGAGCAGTGCGCGGGAGGGGGCGGTGCTGGTAAAGCCGGAGCAAAGTTCAACTAGTGGCCGTAGTTTCAGCCGAAAGCGACCTAATCAGTTGGCTGAGCAAGGAAGCACGTTCAGCGAGAAAGGCATCAAAATCATCATCCGAATATATCTCTAGATTGGTTGGCAAGACATTCGATTCAAAAATCTCAACAAGTTGCGACTGTGGAACAAGTGTAAAGATGTAGTCTGATGGAGCTCTATTTGATATCTGTTTATTCGACCCCGCAGGCAAGAAGCAAAAGTTGCACATAGAGTTTATTTTATCTGTCGAGAATCCTTGTCTCTTCAAAAATGCTTGTGGAAATATATGATGATACTCTTTCCGATTGAAGCCAGAGAGTGCATCACCCAAATCAACCTTCGCTCCATTTGTTAGATTCAAAGGCATCTTTTGGGCCAATGCAAGAAGTAGTGCCCGAGTATAGGGATGGCTCTTGACGAACTTAAGTTTCACAAGTGAATCCTGTGTGATCTCACTTGAATATGCCTCAATTCCTTTATTATCACCTTCAATTAGCTTCTGCATAAACAAGATATCAGCATTGATCTTGTCATCCGTCTGTGCAGCATACCGTCGTGAAAAAGAAGTCCTCCAAAACCAGTTCCGTAGGCCTACAAGTTGCCCGGATGAGGGGGTCTTTGCCTTGCTGAAAAAATAAGAAAGAGCTACGACTTGCTGGAGATGAGGGAGAAGCAGAATCGATTGAATCCTAAACTCGGTTGAGAGAAAATCAATGGCGGCTGAGATAGCCGAACCTACATTCGCAAACTGATCTCTAACTAAAGTGGCACTGAGTGTCACAATAGTCTTAGTTCGAGCATCTTTTGATAAGACTGCGCCGAGGCATTGGAGAATGATCTTATCTGGCAACTCACCAAAACTCTTCTCATCAAGCACATCGCTTAAGTCAGCAATCGCCTCTCTTAAGTGAAAGTCCTCACTCCAAGTCCAGGCCACCAATAGATCAAGGGGAGTTAACGTAGTACCAGTACTGTTAATGCGTTCAAAAATAGTTCCCACCTCATCTTTGGAACGCTTCGATATAGTGACAACAGGAATTTCATAGTTGTTGATCCTGGACAATAGATTCTCTGCTATGACCCACAGATTTTGGTCAATAGGTTTCAGTGAATTGATAAATGCTCTCGTATCCAAAAGACTGGATAGGCTTATGGATGGATGGTCATCTTCAACATCCTGTGTCGGAACGAATGCCTCTTCGATAAGATCGAAAGAAATGTCGAAAACACTTGGATCAGAAATTCCCATAGTTTCGGCATCTAAAGTTCTGTCGAGCGTGAAAACAGCATAGATGCTTGAAAGCCTTTGCTGCCCATCCAGGACATAATTCACAGGATAGGTTGGTTCCCTTTCTGGTAATACCAAGCCTCCAATGTTCCTCGAGGACTTAAGACGTTCATGTGTGTTCCACAATAGGATACTTCCAATAGGATAGTTTTTATTGATGCTGTCCAAAAGCTCGATTATTTGCTCTTGATTCCAGACAAAGCCTCTCTGAAATGCCGGTATCTTGGTATCTCCTTCTCTAATACGATTGACTATCTTATCGATTTTTTGGGCGGACGGCTGTATCTCTCCGACATTCATACATACCTCATAGGAATAGCACCTGTTATGAGGAAGCTAACATTTCTTTCGCAATTTTAGTAGTGGGTGTAAGGCTACCGCTATGTATTGGTCGGAAGTGGAGAGTTCCAACTCTAGACCTCCTGCCATGCCTCCCTTTATGTACCTACCGCCTCAGCGTACTTGCGAAGTGCCTCGAGCCTTCCACAAAACATCACAATCCGTATTTGAGCGGTCAGGCGTATACCACTGTCAAGGCCTTGCTTCGTCACCCCGAACCGGGTCACGCCTGAAGGTCCAGAACCTGATCCCACTCCGCGGCTCGAGCGATGGGTTAGGCCTTACTCGTAGAACACCGGCGTGCACCAAGAACGCCCCAAACCTCAAGACCCACCCAAGTGCCACAGAGTCGGGTAGTTGATGATGGGACGCTCGAACTCTACGCCGATGGCGACGAACTCCTTAGCAAGCGCGGCCATCTCGGGGAGCGAGGCCATAGCGTTTGCGTGTTCCATAGTGTCCCACACGCTCACATTGACCATAGTGCACGACGCCTCGTCCGAACCAGCATAGTAAGCCAGACAACCCGGCAAGGCACGGATTACGGGCACCAGCGACCCGGACGACTCCGCAAGGCGGGCAGTGACCAGGGCATGCAACTCACTGGTGTAGCGACCCTTGGAGATACGCACGATCACAACAGGCTCCAGCATGGCGGATTGGGCATGGTAGGCAATTATACCGCACCTGCAGCACGCTATGAGATTGGCCATAAACTCATATGCTGCCACCTCGAGGTCACAAGCCTCGAACTCGAGCCCCACTTCGCAGCCTCACCTCGAGCCCGCACCCCACTACCTTAGGTCTCGCGGCGGGCCTCGAGCTAACCGCTCGAGGCTTCAATTTTGGCAGTTTTCAAACACCAGTCTCGAGGCCGAAGTGCGGCACGCAAGCACGCCCTACGGCTCTGAACTCCCGGCGCTCAACTTTCAGGCTGTGCGGCAGCAAAGTCGGATCTCATCGCCAAGAAGCCTTGCGGATGCGCGACAGATGCAACGTACTCGTATATACGCCTGGCGAGTTGATCGGGAGTAGTTCGGGATGTGTCCAGTTCGAGATCGTATCGGCGGGTCGGGCCGTGAACGAGCGGAAACTGGGCTCTCGCCGAATTGACGAAACGGTCTCCCCGTTCTCGTTCCCGACGCTCAACGATCTCCAGCGGGCAGTTGACCGCGATAAAATACACCGATTGTCCGCTCAGCTCTCGGACATACTCCTTCAACATGCCATCGCCAAAGAGCACCTCATCCACAACCAGGTCACTTCCTGCGCGGGCGAGTGCGCCGATTGCCCCCACCATCCCCGCGAAGAGTTTTTTCGCATAAGGCCCTTGGCGTATCTCGACCACGGAACCTTGTTCTGTGTGCGTCGGGGCGAACTCCAGGCCGAGGTGGGCGTCCGGGCCGTCGCCGCAGAACCGGGTCGGCATCATGTCAATAAAGCTGTCAACCCCAACGTGCAGAAGGGGTGTGCGCCAAAGGTCTTGCAGCGCCCTTGCTATCGAACTCTTTCCGCTGCTCGAGACACCATTGAGAAAAATGACCACAAAAACCTCCAGCGCATTACCGGAGTTAAATTTTACTTCACCAGCCGCAGCTCTCTTCATCTACCCCACTGCCTCGGCGTACTCGCAGAGGGCCTCGAGCCTTCCACAAAACATCACAATCCGTATTTGAGCGGTCGGGCATGTACCACCGTCAGGGTCTTGCTTCGTCCCCCTGAACCGGGTCACGCCTGAAGGTCCAGAACCTGATCCCGCTGCGCGGCTCGAGCCCTTGGGTAATCACCTTGAACCCGCGCCGGGTATAAAAAGGCAGGTTCCCCGGTTCGACGGTTTCCAGGTAGCAGGGCAGCCCTTCGGCTTCGGCCCGCTTCAAGATTGGCTCGAGCAGGGCAGCCCCTAAGCCCCGGCCCTGTTGCGAGGCATCAACCCCAATCAGCGGCAGATACCAGTGCCACGGTGACACGTCCTGCAGGTGGTATTGCTCGAGGTAACCCATCACGCCGTTAAAACGCTCCCACGGCTCGGTGCCCAAAACTTCTGGGGCCCGGTCGAGTCCGGCCTGTGCTACGCGGTCGGGCGACATCTCAACTTCACCGGGGGGCAACCAGACCGCCACGCCATCGGTTCGGCCCGCCGTGGAATAGACCTCGCCGAACAGGTGCCCGTACCGCACGAAGGCCGTGAAATGCCACGGCAGCAGACGCGCCCGCTCGCCCTCGTCGGGGAACATGTACACACAGATGGGGTCGTGGAAAAAGCTGCCCGCAAGAACCTCCCCGGCCCTGGGAATCTCCGACTCTGGCAGGCGAATGATCTTCGACATGTGCGGTGACCTCGTGGGCAGCCGTCCCTATAGTTTGGCCGGTCAGACGGCCGAGACCCCTCGAGCCATCACCAGGTCGCGCTGGGGGTCGCGGCCGAGGGTGAAGCGGTGCTCGCCCACCTCGACAAACCCAAACTTCCGGTAGAACGCCTGGGCCCTGGGGTTGTGCTCCCACACCCCCAGCCAGACCACGTCCGACCCCCGCACGGCAGCCGCCTCGAGACAGGCCCGCATCAGGTCGTGGGCCAGCCCCCGGCCGTGCCAGTCGCTCGAGACGTACAGCCGCCCAATTTCGGCGGGCGACCCGGCCGCCACACAGCCCGGCGCCCCGCCCCAGTGGAGTTGGGCATACCCCACCAGCCGGCCCCCCTCCTCGCACAACAGGGTGAGCCGCTTGGGGTCGGCGATCTCGGCCGCTTGGACAGCCTCGCCGTAGCTGGCCCGGCAGTGCAGCTCCATGTCCTCGGGGGTGTTGGCGGCCCCGAAGGTCTCCCTGAACGTATCTTCGGCCAACTGTGCGAGGGCCCTGGCATCGCTGGGAACTGCGTTTCGTATAGCCGGCAACCCGACCTCCTATCGTTTGTGGCTCGAGTTTACCTCACCATTGGGCGCGCGCCACTTGCTAGAGGCTTGTACCGCGCAATGCCAGCAGCGCCGAGGCCAGCGCGACGAGACCGACGGCGGTGCGGAACCAGTGCCACGAGGCCCAACGTGCCAACTCCGCAGGAAGAGCTTCAGGCGTGATGCTCGCCTGGGCAAAGCTGGCGTTGGCACGCTGAAAGTACAGAAAGTACGTGGAAAGCATCACCAACGCCAGAGCAGCGGCGACAACCGACGCAGGACTTAGCGGACGATTGGTGAGGACCGATAGAATTGCGGCAACAACGGCAAGAAGCGTTGCACCCGCAGTAAGCGGCGCGAAAAACGTATACAGGCGATGCGCATGCGCCGCATGCAGGGTGAAAAACTCCTGGGGCGGCAATGTCCTCCACATAGGAACAAGCACCATCGCCTCTGTGAGCAGCGCACCAACAAACAGAGCGAGACCCGCAGCAGCCAGAAAAGGCATTACCTCAGCAAACAGATTCATAGGCTCTCCATAGAGTGGGTTGGGTATATTTTTGGCTGGACCACACCTGCGGAACATCGTTCCAGAAGAGATACGCCGCAGTGTGGGTATCCGAGGGGCCGAGACCGTGTTCCACTCAACCGCCTCCTTCCCCATCGCGTTTCCCACCCTTACCTCCCTCGCGGCGGCAGGTAATATACTCCCTACAGCGTTGCTTTAGGGAGTATGCGTGGGAACCGCTCTAGCGCTCGAATATAGGCTGACCAACAATAAAAAACAATCGCCCATTTTGTATCTTGGCAGAGAAAAACCCCCAGCCTGGATGATGTGTGGATTGGCAGACTCGCTTTGAGCAAAACCGGATGCTCGAGCCGTGGACGACTTGCTGGCTCAGCGGCGGAGGACGACACCTCCTCAAGTAACCGACCCAGGGCCATCAGCGGGGGTTCTGCTTGATTATCTCCAGGGCCGCCCGCTGGTAGGCTCGAGCGTCTACAAAATTGGGGTCGTCACGGTGACCAAGCCGCACCACAACCGCATTAAGGTGTGGAATCACAAAAATGTACTGCCCCAAAATCCCACTAAAGTAGGGCATCGGCTGACCATCGAACGGGGCGATCCAGAACTGGTAGCCGTAGTAATTCACCACATCGCCTTCGCCGTCGCGAAGGCCGCTTTGCGGCCCGATGGCTTCGCTCAAGTAGCCCTGCGGTATGAGCTGCCGGTTGTTCCAGCGGCCTTTTTGCAGCACCAACTGGCCCAGGCGAGCGAAGTCTCGAGGGGTGCTGTTGAAGCAGCAGTTGGCCTTGATGGTGCCTTGTTCGCGGTCAAGGCTCCAGCTTGCGTCTTGCTCGGCTCCAATGGGTTTCCAAATCTTCTCGCTGGCGTACTCACTGAGGGGCTGCCCAGTGGCGGCCTCGAGGGCCATACCCAAGATTTGCGTATCGGCGCTGGAGTAGTACCACACCTTGCCCGGCGGGTGTTTGACCGCCAGGTTTACCACCTGGTTTCTGAGGTTCTCACCGTAATACAGCTCAGTTGTGGGCGAAAAAGGCGAGGTATAGGCCTCATCCCAGTCGAGGCCAGATGTCATGGTAAGCAAATGCCTAAAGCTAATGGCGGCCTTGGTGGCCACCCTGAACTCGGGAATGAAGTCGGCAATGGGCTGATCTAAACTCTTTATCTTGCCTTCTTCAAGGGCAACGCCCACCAGCAGGCTCACGATGCTTTTGGCCATCGAAAACGACGCGCTGTAGGTGTTTTGCGTATGGCCTTCCCAGTAGCGCTCATGGACGATTTTGCCGTCTTGAATAACCAGTAAAGCCACCGTCCCATAACTCTCAATGGTTTTCAGCAGGGCTGGCTCGAGGCTGGCTTTATTGTAGTTCTCGCTCAACTCCCACGGCTGAGGGGTGGAGGCATTCACGGTACGCTTGGCGAAGATTTGGTGGTCTTCGATGCCAGCATACTGGTACAGGAGAACCTTAGAAAACGTAGGTGAGCAGCCGTTCAGGGCAAGTCCAACTGCAACCAAGGCCAACAACAGACCCACCGGCCACCGGATCAGACCCAAAAACGCAAAGATACGAAATGACCACCGCATGTTTATCAATTCCCTTTCGTGAGATTCTAACACCCCCTCGCACTGGCGCGGCAAGCCGCATCACCAGCCAGAACAGGGTGATGCTCGAGGCCCTCTGGGTCTAGCCCAAGAAGGGTGTCCAAATCGCACTAGGTCGGAGCGTTTTGGGCCATTAGCTCGTTGATGCGGGCGTCGGAATAGGAGAGCAACTTACCCCAAGCCCTGGCCAGCCTTCGCCGTGGTTCCCCGGCATACCCCCGGCCCAGCGATAGGCGCTCACGTTCGCGCTTTAGGGCCAAGTAGCGTTCCAGCGCATCGCCCCGGTAGATCAGGAGCACCTGTTTTCCGCCGGCCTGGTAGGCCGGAAAAAGGTCGGTCTGGATCAGGTCGGTCTCAAGGTACAGCTCCACCTTAAACTGTTCGGCCATACGCCGGGCCTCTGGAAGGATGGCTTGCATCCGCTCGGGGGTGGCGGGTTCGCTCAGGGCCAGCTGCTTGACGCCGGCGGCCACCATCTCGCAGAACGCGAAGATCACCCCCAGTGCGAACGCGTCGGAGTCGAGGGCGTTGTCTGCGTTCAGGGCCACGACGGGTACTCTGGTCCGGGGTGGGCGCAGGCTCAGGCCACCTTGAGAATGTCAAAGCCCTTGAACACCTGCCGAAGGGTCTCTTTGATGGCCGCAAAGGTCGCGTCGTCCGCATCGAACTCGACCTTTATGGTGGCGAAGTCTGGGTTGCCCAGTTCCTCCGCCTTGTCCGGCTCGAGCTTCACCACAAGGCTGGTGCGCGAAAGCCGCACCGAGGCCAGCCCCTCGTAGCTCGAGTTGGACTGGTCGTTGACCTCAAAGTGGTAGGCGCTGTCCTCGAACTCGGTGGCCCGCGTGAGGGCCAGATAGGCAGGCTCGTCGGGGTTTTCCTCGTTGGCCAGGACCAGCGAGGCCAGGGTTTCAGACGGCGTCGGCTCGATGTAGGTGGCGGCAAACTGCATATCTCCTCCCCGATTTTTGGATACGCCGCATTCTACTACCCAGCCCCGCCGGCTCGAGCGGAAATCCGGCACGGTGGAGGTAGGGATGCCCGCACTTTTGGGAGCTGCCGTCTGCCCTCAGAGCGGTTCCCACACATACTCCCTACGGCGCTAAAGCGGGCGGTTTTTTACTGAGTACATTACCTGCCGCCGCGAGGGAGGTAGTGGTGGGAAACACGATCACTTCTGAGCAATTAGCGGAATGGCGACCAGCATCAGGGCGATCCCGCCAATCTGGGTAATGTTGAGCCTCTCTTTCAGGATCACCCAGGCCAGGACGGCGGTGAAGGCCGGATAGAGCGCCGACAGCACCGCCGCCGAGTCCAGCCGCCCGGTCTGGGCCGAGAGCAGGAAGCCCACGTTGCCCAGGCTGTCCAGAAGCCCCGAGAAGGCCGCCAGGGGCAGCGCGGCCCACACCAGCTTGGGGCGGTCGCGCAGACCCAGGAACAGCAGGAGCATCAGCACCCCGCCGCCCACCCTGGCCGCCGCCAACGGCCAGAACACCGAGCCGTCGGGGAGCTGCGCGGTGAGGATTTTGAACCCGGCGAAGGCGAAGCCCGAGAGCACCGCCAGCAGCAGCCCATCCGAGCGTGCCCCCGTGGCATCGGGCCTCGAGACCACCCACACCCCCGCCAGCGCCAGCGCGAAGCCCAGCATCTGCAGGGGGCCGGGTAGCCCCTGGAACACTGCCGAGAACACGACCGGAATCCCCGCCGTCAGCACCGCCGAGACCGGGCTGACGATGCCCATATGACCCACCGCCATCGCCCTGAACAGCGCGATGATGCCCAGCCCGCCGACCACGCCCGCCGCCAGCCCAAGGCCCAGCTGGGACCAGGCGGGGAAGGGCTCGCGGAAGAGCAGGCCCAGCAGCGTGTAAAAGACAAAGCCGAGGACGCTGCTGGTCAGAATCACCCAGAGTACGCTGACCCGCCGGGTGGCCAGGCCCCCGCTGAAGTCGCCCAGGCCCCAGGCGAATGCGGCGGCGAGGCCGAAGGATAGGGAGAGGAGTTCGGTTGACATAAGGCTGATGTCGAGGATTAAGGGCTGAAGCTCGAGGGGGGTGAAAACCGGGCGGAACGGCGAGGGCAGTTAGTCTACAGCGCGCTCCGGTGGTCATTCCGACCAGAGAAGACCCCTGCCCAGGTCGCCGTGGCACGGCGCTGTAACCGGGCCACGGCGCAAGGGATTGTCCGTCGCAAAAACGGGCATGTTTGCGCCGGGCGTGCGGATGGTCGGCACGCCCGTCAGCCTACCTTGTTCTCGCCCGTGGGCAAACTGGCACAAGGCCGAACGCCCGGGAACCAGACTGGGCGTTCGGCGGACTAGCAAAGACCCAGGCGCAACCGGGCCGGTCAGCGTGCGCTCCAAGGCAGGCCGGGCCTCGAGAGTCTCGAGGCCCGGCCCGATGCACCGAACAGCTTCTGGCGGCTACTGGGCGTTCACCAGGTAGGTGGTGGTGAAGGTCGCCGAGCCAACCGTCGACCAGTAGCCAATTCTTTGCAGTGGACTCCGGGTCCAACGCTGCACAGTGGTGGTGTAGGTGGTGCCGTAGGAGAGGCCGGGCAGACCCGCAAAGCGGCTCTGCGGGGAGCAGGTGGCGGTGGTGCTGTCGGCCGACCACACCCAACTACAGCTGACCGCCGCACCCGTACTGCTGGCCACCGAAAGCCGGATATTGCTCGGGATCTGGGCCTGGTAGAAGCGGACCACGATGTTGGTCGAGACGGGAACGTTATTGCCCGCCGGGAAGATGGTTCCGTTGCAGCCGGGCAGGTTGAAGGTCACGCTGTTGCCGCAACACGGGATCGGGCACATCACCAGGTTCTGGCTGCTCACCTCGCCGGCGTCTGCCGAGCTTTCCTCGATGCTCCCACAGGCTGCCAACACCGCCACCAGCACCACCATCAAGAACTTGTTCATATTCCCTCTCCCTTATCCAAATACAGCTTCTAACCATCCCGGTCACAAACCGGTCACAAAATCAGGCTGTCAGGAATGCTTGGCTCGAGTCCGGCAAACGCTCTCCCACCTCCTCCAGCCGCTGGCGGCTCTGGCGGTAGATGCGCTCCGCAGTCTTGGGCTCGCCGCAACGGAGGTAGGCTTGCAGGGTCAGGCGGAGGGCGGCGCGGTCGTAGGGCTCCATCTCGAGCCAGATCTGCCCTAGGCGGCCCGCCTCGCTGGGGTCGGTCTCTGTTAGCTCGCCCACCCGCCGCCCCAGCGCGTGAAGGAGTGCCTCACGCACTCCGGGCAAATAGCCCTCCTCGAGGCCGGCCAGATAGGTTCCACGCCACAGCCCAGCCTCGCCGGTTTTTAGGAAATCCTCCACGTCGCTGTGGATGGCCCCCAGCGCGTAGCCCCCGCTGGTGCTGACGATGGCCTCGCTGCCCAGTTGGTTGCGCAGCAGGTAGACCAACTGCTTGATCACCGCCTTGGCCTCGGTCTCGCCCACACCGGGGTAGAGGGTGTCCATCAGGTCGAGCAGGCTGGCCCCGGAGCGCCCGGACACGCGGGTCTCGAGCAAGTAGACCAGGAACTCCAGGCGCTTGCGGCCCCGGTAGGCCACCCGCTCGCCGTCCTTCTCGATCTGGGCCGTGCCCAGCAGATTCAGCCGCAGCCCAGCGGGGGCCCCGGGAGCGGCCGCAGCGGGCTTGGCCCCCAGGTCGGGGAAGTAGCGCAGCGCGGTCTTCGCGCCACCCAGCAAGCCCTGCTCCACGAACCAGTCGTGATGGGCTCGAGCCTTCTCCAGGTCGGAGGTCAGCCGGGCCGCCTCGAGGCCGTAGCGGTGGGCCATCTTGTGCATCCCGTGTTGGGCCAGCACGGTCTGGGCCTTGGTCCAGACCTCGAAGGCCTCCAGCGGCTTATGGTTGGCCTCCAGCGCCCAGGCCAGCGCCGACTGCCCCCAGGCCCGTCGCACCGCCGAGGGGCCGGTGTGCTGCTCGTCAACGGCTTGCGCGGCCAGCTCGAGGGCGGCCTGCGGGCTGCCGAAACGGGCCTCGGCCTGGGCCAGGTAGACCAGCCCGGCCTGGATCATCTGCTGGTTCTTGATATCCCTGGCGTGGCTCAACGCGCTGCGAGCATGTTTGAGCGCCAGCGCACCCCCGTACGGCGGCTGCCAGTCCAGGTACAAAACCGCCAAGCTGCCCTGGCAGTCGCAGCGGTAGAGCTTCTGCTCGGAAGCCTCCAGGACCTGCTGGGCCTGAAGCAGCAGAACCTCGGTCTCCTCGTACTCCCCCAGGTCGGTCAGCACCTTGCCCAAGGAGCCCTGGGTGTAGGCCAGATCCAGCTCCAAACCCTGCTCACCGTACAGCTTTAGCGCCTCGCGGTAGCGCTCGACTGCCTGGGCGAAGTTGCCGAGGCTCTCTGCGTCGATGGCGTACTTCCGCAGCAGCTTGGCGAGGTAGGCGGGGCGGCTTAGGGTCCGGGCTAGCGCGATCGCCTGCGCATTGAAGACCTCGGAGTTGAGAAAGTTGCCCTGCAAGAAGTTCAGCACCGCCTGCAGCTCGAGGATTCGGCAGCGCACGAAGGGCTCGAGGGAGGTAAGCTGCAAGAGCGGCCTCGAGAGCGCAAAGGCCGGCTCGAACTGGCCGCGCTGTCCCAGCACCGCGCTGACGAAGAGCACGATCTCGGGGTCGGCTCGGTCGTGGAACTCGGGGTGGAGTTCCCACAGCCGCAGCACCTCAGCGTGGTTGGCGTGGGTGGTGAAGTGCAGCCGGATCAGGGTCTCCCACCAGCGCTGGCTGCGCCGCTCTTGGCCGGGCAGCAGCCCCAGCAGGGTCTCGGCCTGCTCGGTGTTGCCCTGGGCCACCCACAGCTCGGCGCAGAGGTAAACGGCCTCGAGGTCGTGCGGCGGGGTGTAGGCGGCGGTCTGGGCCAGCTCGGTGGCGCGGGCCAGGTCGGTGTGGCGCAAGAGCTGGGCGGCCTCGAGCGCTCGCCGGGTCTGCTCGTCGCCCGCGCTCCCTTCCGAGGCCAGAGCCAGCCAGTGCCCGGCTCGAGCCGGGTCGTTCTTGGCCTTGGCCTCTTCGGCCAGGCGCTGATAGATCTGAAGGGTCTTGGACTTGCCCAGATTCGCGCCGGCGATCAGGTCGGCGGAGGGCTCGAGGCCCTCCCGCTCCAGGGCCGCCAGCGCCCGCTCGGCATAACCTTTGCGCTGCGCGGGGGCGATCTCCTTGCGGATCACCCCGAGCAAAACCGGGTGAAAGACCTGCCCAGCCCGCAGCATCCCCATGCGCTCGAGGTGGGCCCTGGCCGCCCTCAGTTCGCCCGGCGAAACCTCGGCGACCTCGGCCCAGACCCTCTCGCTCGCCGACTCCGGAAGCAGGGCTCGAGCCTCCAGAACCTGCCGCGTGGCCGCGTCCGCTGCGTAGCGGTTGGCCCACTCCGAGACCAGCGCCTCGAGGGTGGGGGGCCTGAAATCGCGCGGCGGAACCCGCCAGTGCCAGCGCATCCCGTCCGACCAGAGGTAGCCCTGGCGGCTCAGGTACTTGAGGTACTCGAGGCTGAACAGCGGGTTGCCCAGCGCCTGGGCGTAAATCCACTCCGCCCCCTCGGGCGGGAGCGGAGCGTTGAAGGCAGCCTCGAGCACCGCCGCCGAGTCTTGCGGGGTGAGCCGGCCTAGCTCATAGCCCTCCACCCCCGCTATCGCCAGGCGGCCCGTCAGCAGCAACCCCACCCCGCGCAGTTTGGGCAGGTTGGCCGCCAGGCCCGCCACCCACTCCAGCTGCCGGGCCTCGGCGGCGTGGAGGTTCTCGAGGTGCAGCACCACCGGGGCCAGCTCGGCCAAGACGGCGGACAGGGCGCGGGCCAGTTTTTTGGGCTCGAGGCCCTCGCCCTGGGCGAGTTTTTCCCAGTCGCGCTGCAGCTCGAGCGAGAGGTCGGAGGGCTGGGGCAGCACACGGGTCAGGCCCACCTCGGGCGCGGTGACTTGCAGGCTGAAACTGCGGCAGGGGGTCTCTTGCAACAAGGCTTTAATCAGGTGGGTCTTGCCCACCCCCGGCTCGCCCCACAAGCCGAGCGCCCCCGCCGGGCGTTTGGACAAGACTGCACTTAAATACCTTTGAATTGTCGAGCGAATTGGCTCCACACTCACCCCCCGCGAATTGGAGACAGCACAGCCATTATGGACAAGTTCACGGCCGAATTGCCATTACGGTCTCGTGAGTGTTACAGAGGGCTTTACAAAATGAAGCTACATGTCTCCATGGTTGAAACGCGACGTGCCGCCCGCCAACTCCCACAGAGAATTGCGCCTCGGGTAGCCGCTCCGCCCAGACGCATATCTGCCGCATCCGCCGATTCCGCACTTCTACCCTGGCACAACCTACGACGTCCCGGATGAGCTAGCCCCGGCGGCACCTGGAGCAGCGATCGGCAAGTCAAGGCCCGGAAACGGGGTTTATCTGACCCTTCCGCGGCCGCAGGGTCTGAAGCGTGGCCTGCCCTCTACCGGCTCACCACCTGGGTGGTGCGGTTGCCTGCCGAGTCTACCGCGATGATGGTGGCGCGGCGCACCGGCAGCTCGACATAGAAGCTCACCTCCTGGCCCTTGGGCAGCGAGAGCGGGAGGAAGGTGTTGTCGTACTGGACCGTGACCCGATCCACGCCGGTGTCGTCCAAAACCTTGCCAGAGATTTGCAGGGTGGCCTCGGTCTGGGCCGGGACTTCCTCGGTGGTGCCGTCGGCGTTGCGCCGGGTCTGGGCGGGCCGCACCTCCGTGAAAACCCGCTCGGCCCGCTCGAGCCGGATGGCGGGGGGACGGGCGTCGAGCACCAGCTTCAGGCGTACAGTGCGGGCCTGGCCCTGGTTGTCGGTGGCTTCGACCTTGACCTCGAACTGGCCCGAGGACGGGGCCTGCACCTTGAAGCTGAAGCGGGCCAGCTTCTGCCCCCTGGTCTGGGCGGTCAGCAGCTCCTGACCCATGGCCCTGACGCTGCGCACCCCGGTGTCGTCGAGGGCGTAGCCCTCCACCCGCAGCGCCTTCTGCGAGAGCACCCCGCTCTTGGGCTGGGTGATACCGATCAGAGGCGGCTGGGTGTCGCCGGGGCGCTGGCAGGCGGAGAGAAGAGCGGACAAGGAAAGGAAGAAGGTGAGAAAGAGAGGCCGCCCAAACAAAAGTAGGGGTGCGTTTCGCACCCCTACAGTCTATCAGGAGGGCTTACTGAGGGAAAATGATGCCGACACGGCTGTTAAAGTCGAAACCGCCGTAGGCGCCGGAGAGGTTGCCCAGGCCGATCCCGATCCCGAGTTGGAGTTCGCCGTAGACGCTGAAGGACTGATCAGGGAACTTATACTCGATGCCCGCCAGGCCGTGGGGGAAGATGTAGATGCCCGAGAGGGTGCGGAAGAGCCAGAAGCCCGCGGAAACGCCCGCGCCTGCGTACCAGCTCAGCTCAAACCCGGGGGCCACCGGCAGGGGGCTCTCGAGGATGATCAGGTCGGCGCTGCCGCCCAAGCCCGAGAAAGACAAGCCCGCCCCCAGGCGAAGGCCGTTGGTCTGGTATTGAATACCCAGCCATTCCGGGAAGCCCGAGTAGATGCCAAAGCCATTGGACTGGGCCGAGCCCAGCGAGCCGAACATCAGAGCAAAAAAGACGATCAAGGGTGCGACAGTTTTCTTCATAAACCAACCTCCTCTTTGATCTTACGTATCTTACGGGTAAAAACCCAGCTTGGATTTTGACCGCGTGGCCTGGTTGCCAAGTAGAGCTTATTGTTAAACGCGTTATAACAACGTTATTTTTCCCCAATCCAAGCCCCAAAGGTATGATAAGATACGAAGTTTTGGACAAAAGGCCCGAGTCAGGTTGTGTCCGTGCTAAGGCCCACAGACCGCCCGACGGGCGCAGGTCCGGACGGGCCTGCAGACGGTCAAGACCCGCGCGGGAGGGGCTCAGTGTCTGGCAATGGGGTTGGCGGGTCCGTTGTCTCACCGACCTGCCGGGAGCCGATGTTGCGCAACCAGACCGAGCCGAACACCTCCGCAAGCCCAGTTCCGTGAACCGCTGTAGTTATGCGTGGGAACTGCTCTAGGTCGTGTACAGCGCGTTGATCTGCACGTAGCCCTCGGTCAGGTCGCAGCCCCAGGCCAGGCCCTGCCCCTGGCCCAGCCCCAGGTCGGCCTCGACCAGCACCTCCTCGGCCTTCATGGCGCTGCTGGCGGCGGCGCGGTCGAACTCGAGCACCCTTCCCGCGTACAGCCCGATGCCCTGCAGGGAGATTTTGACCTTTTCGGTCTCGAGCCGAGCCCCCGACTTGCCCAGCGCCATCATCACCCGGCCCCAGTTGGGGTCGTTGCCGTAGACGGCGCTCTTCCACAGCGGGCTGGCCGCCACCGAGAGGGCCGCTTTGCGGGCCTCCTCGTCCGATGCCGCGCCCGTGACCTTTACGGTGAGCAGCTTGGTCGCGCCCTCGCCGTCGCGGGCCAGCTTGCGGGCCAGCTCCACGCAGACCGCCTCCACCGCTGCCCAGAACTCGGCCAGGCTTACCGGGCCGGCTGCCCCGTTGGTCATCAGCACAGCCATGTCGTTGGTGGAGGTGTCGGTGTCGACCGTGACCTGGTTGAAGCTCCGATCCACCACCCCCCTCCAGCCGCGCCTCAGTTCGTCCTGCGGCACCTCGGCGTCGCTGACCAGGTAGGCCAGCATGGTGGCCATGTTGGGCTGAATCATCCCGCTGCCCTTGCAGATGCCCACCACCCGCGCACCGCTGCTCAGGGTGGCCTCGGCCATCTTGGGCACCAGGTCGGTGGTCATGATGGCCTCCATGAAGGGGTCGATCTCGAGGCCCAGCTGGATGTTGGGAAGCCCGGCCTCGACCTTGGCGACCGGCAGCGGCTGCCCGATCACCCCGGTCGAGCCGGTCAGCACCGCGTCGGCGCTCAAACCTTGCGCGGCCGCCGCCAGCTCGGCCATCCGCCGGTCGGTCTCCACGCCCAGCTGCCCGGTCGCGCAGTTGGCGTTGCCGGCGTTGACCACCAGGGCTTGGAGGCCCCCTCCCGCCGCGTAGAGCGAACGCCCTCGAGTCACACAGGGCGCAGCCGCCGCGTTCAGGGTTCCCACGAAGGCCCAGTTGCACGGCGTCCCCGAGACCAGCAGGGCCAGGTCCGGCTTGCGAGAGGGTTTGATGCCTGCCTGGGTGGCCCCGGCCCGAAATCCGATGGGTAAGCGCATGGGGAGATACTAGCAGGGGGGAGGGGGGGATGGGGAGATGGGCGTTCGGTCTTTGCTGCCCCTCACCGCCCTTACCAAAAAAAACCCCAGCCTCTGCGTAGCGGAGCACTAGGGGCACTGCGAGCAAGAAGTGCTCGAGGCTGGGGCGAGCATGGGGACAACAATACGGAGATAACACACAGATCAAGAACTAATGTGTAAACGCTTACGAATAACAGTGTAAACCACAGATGTTGCAAAGTTATGTAAACCTTGTGGAATCGCTTCCAGATCCTTATACAGCGGTGGCCACCCATACGCTGCGCCAATAGGTTAGGAGCTGCCTATCTTGCGCCCAGCCAACACGGTAGCGCCTCTCTTGGCGTGAGGATCAGGCAAAAAACCTCCGACCTTCGCGTTTCCCAACCCAACCTCCCTCGCGGTGGCAAGGAATCTACTCCCTACAGCAAAAACCGCCCGCTTTAGCGCCGAAGGGAGTATGGGTGGGAACCGCTCTTGGGGGTTAGAGTCGGGTGTTGGACACGAGGTTAGGCTTTGGGGTTTTCGCCGGAGAAGGACTGGCCGTACTCGAGGCCGCGCAGTTCCTCCACCCCGATCTTGTACTTCTGACCGCACCAGTGGCAGGCCACCTCGGCCCCGCCGTCTTGGTTGATCATGTCCTCGCGCTCCTGGTGGCTGAAGTAGACCAGGGCTCCCAGGGCGCGGTCCCTGGTGCAACGGCACTGGAAGCGCAGGGGGATGTGGCCCTCCTTAAAGCCGACCACGCTCAGGTCGGTGGGGTCGTAGTCGAGGCCCTCTGTCAGCAGCTCGATGCCGCCCTCGAGGCCGCGCTCCAGGAGCAGGTCGGTGATCGAGGTGCGGCCCTTGAGGTTGGCCTCGAGGCGCTCCAGCACCGGCTCGGGGCAGCCCGGCAGCACCTGAATCGCCACCCCGCCCGAGACCAGAACGCCCTCCCCGTTGAGCCGAACCCCCAGCAACACCGCCGAGGGAATCTGCTCGGACTGCCACAGGTAGCGGGCCAAATCCTCGGCGATCTCGCCCGAGACCAGCTCGACGCTCGAGGTGTAGATTTCGTCGTTGGAGAGCAGCCGATCCACCTTCAGCTCGCCCTGCCCCACCGCCGCGCCCACATTGAGCTTGCCGTCAGGGCGCAGGGGCGGGTTGGCGCGGGGGTTTTTGACGTAGCCGCGCACCAGGCCGGTGGGGGCGGCCTCGGCGGTGATGCCCCCGATCTCGCCGTCGCCCTGAATTTGCAGCGTCACGCGCTCTTTGGGGGTCTTGGACAGCAGGAAACTCAGCAGCAGCACCCCGCTCATGGCCCGGCCCAGCGCCGCCGTGGCGGTGGGCGAGAGGCGGTGCCGCGCCCTGGCCTCCTCGGCGATGTCGGTGGTCTCGAGCCCGATCACCCGCAAATTTCCATCGGCGGCGAGGCCGCGAATCAGACGTCCCATAACCCTAAAAGTTTAGCAGGGATGAGGTGGGTAATAGGGTCTTGAGGCAGTTTTGGCGGGCGGCTCGAGGGCCTGTCGGCGGCAGCCGGAAGGCCCACTCTGCCCCTACCGGCGGGGGCCTTCGTGGCGCGCCGGGAGCGCTTGGCCGCGACTTTCCAGCTTGACTCGCCCCCAACCGCCTTGTACACTCATCGTTGCTTGCCCGCACGGAGTGGTGTCCGAGTGGTTGAAGGAGCACGCCTGGAAAGTGTGTATGGGGGCAACTCCATCGGGGGTTCGAATCCCCCCCACTCCGCCAAGCAGGTCGAAGAACCAGAGCAAGCCAGACCCCGCCTCGAGGCGGGGTCTTTCGCTGGCAGCCTCGAGCGCTTTGAGTTGCTGCTCTCGGTCTCGGACGTGTTGCCGAGATTGTCCAAAAGAACCCCGAAGCTGGGACGCAAGGGCTGATCAAGCTTGCGTTGAAAGCTTTGCGCTGAAGACATACCAGGGCTGCTTTCATCTCGTCAGAATCCCACAATTATGGGACTCTGGGTGTGCTGTATTTGCCTTTCTAGCAAGCATTAAGTGAACGTTGACAAAATGAGTAATCTATTTGTACTCCGAAGAACTTTTCACTCCGAAAAACCTACTACTTTAAATATTGAAGCGAAGGAAAGTGATCCTCGACTTCCGAAAAGGAGACCTGCATGAAACTCAAAGGTGCACTCATCGATCTAGTCGCCGCTTTGTCTGGTCTTGGACTGGCTGAGGGCCGAAGTTTCGCAGGGCCATCTACACCACCAATGTGATCGAATCGCTGAATTACTCTCTCAAAAATGGTGGTCGAGACTACGGGGCTTTCCCTGACCAGGACTCCCTGTTCAAAGTCCTCTTTCTCGCCATCCAGAACGCTCAGACCGACTGGACCATGCCCATCAGAGACTAGAAGCTAGGCCTGAACTGGTTTGCCGCTTCCTTTGGCGACCGTTTCATCGATAGAATCCGTACTCAAAATTCCTGACACCCTCGGCCATCAGCTATCAGCCGTCAGCCGTCAGGCATCAGCAAAAGCTTTGACTTTTTACCATTTTACCTCTTCTGTCTTCCCTCTCCCTCGCCTTTGTCCTTTGTGTGCCATTTCTTTGTTCTTTAAAATTTCTTCCCCGCATTCACCGCATCACCCCTATCCTTCGTGTCAACGTTGGGCAAGATTCAGAACTCTAACCGCTCGTTACCAGCACGTTACCAAGCCCCGCCCATACTAAAACCCATCAGGAGGAAGTTATGAAACACTTTGAAACCACCCATGCCGTTCTCGAGGACACCACCAACCCTAGCCCCTTCTATGCCGCCTTGGTTCTTGGCTTGAATATGCTGTCCGCTACCGTCATCGCACTGGCAATCATGGCGATGATGTGGCGGTAGAAACAGACCCCCGACATTGCCTACCTCCCCACGATCTGTGGGGAGTCTTTTTTCGCCTATCCGCCTAACATTCATCCCTAGTCGAACCCGATAGACTAACCCCCATGTCGTCGGTCAAGCCTGATCTTCAACTCTCCGACCTCGAGGCCCAGGCCCTCGAGAACCTCCTCAAGTTCCCCCTCACCGACGCCCTGTTCGGCCGGCGCAGCCGGCGCTTCGCCCTGGGCGGCGAGCTGAAGGACAGCCCAGTGGCCTACATCTCGCGCTACGAGCCGTATCCGCTGTCCGAACTCGAGCGCCTCCTGATCCTGTGCACCTGCGCCGGCCTGACCGGCTGGCACTCGGCCATCAGCCACCACGCCAAGGCCCAGGGCTACCTGCCCTCCTACTCCGGCCAGGCGGCGGGCCGCACCTACCCCAGCGCGGCCGGCTTCCACACCACCCAGCTCTTCTTCACCGACGACTCCGGCACCTACACCTTCCGCACCCGCGACGCCGCGCTGCCCGTCGACCGCAATGGCGACGGCAAGGTGGACCTGAAAGAGACCCTCCAGGCCCACACCCGCCACATCCACCAGCTCTCCGACCGCCGCCTCTTCATCCCGCCCCGCGAGCCCTTCATGGCCGGGCACAACGCCTGGAACGCCAACAAGCCCGGCAGCCTGGTGGTCTGGCCCATCGCCGACGTGGCCCAGCACCAGCTTCTCAAGCTGCTCTTCATCGCCCAGAACGGCTTCGTGCTCTACGACGACGTACACAACCGCCGCATCCCGGGCCTCGAGCCCTACGCCGACCACGTGGCCGTGGACAAGCCCTACCCGCTCAGCGCCTTCGACCAGGCCACCCTGGCCGAGGTCTCGGCCGAGATCAGCGCCTCGGTCTTCGCCGGGCACCTGATGCAGCAGGCCATGGGGCTGGGTGGCTGGATGCTCAACGGCCTGGACCGGGTGCGCACCCTGGGGGCCTCCGGCGACCCCGAGGTGCCGGGCCTGGGCTTCCGCTTCGACTTCAAGCCGGGCTGGTCGAGGCCCAACCCCACCGGCCTCGAGGGGGTCTTCGAGGGCTTTTGCCCGCCGCACCACCGCGACATGCGGGCGGCCGTAGAGGCGTTGGTGGAGCGCAAGTACCGCGAAGGCGGCCCCTTCAACCCAGCCACCCCCGGAGCCTGGAGGGAGACCGCCAAGATTCGCGGCGCGGCCCGGCCCCACGAAGAGTGGATGATCGACGTGGTGGCCATCCAGGCCCAGTACCTCTTCGACACCTTCGAGAAGTTCCCCGCCACCGTCCCCACCATCTACAGCCTGATGTTCCTGCAAACCCACCACCTCGACCTCGAGTACTACGACCAGTTCTTCGAGCCGGGGTCGTACCTGCCAACCCACAAGGAGCACCTCGAGGCCTGGCACGGAGTGAAATTGGAGGATTTGCCGAAGAAGGCGGGTAACGAGTAGCGTTTGGTGGGTGGCAGCTACCTGCCAAGATCGAGTAGTTCTGCCTCAAACCCTTTGAACTTCCGATGCAGGGTCATGACGGTTTGAACCTCAACGCTATGAGTCGAAAACAGACGCACAAGACAAGCGAGCCCTTCTATGGCGAACGCACAAGCTTGTGCAATCGCAAGACACGATAAACCGATGTTCGCATTATTCGCTTGAGGCCCGGAACTGAAAGTCAAGCCCTTATCTGAGGGTTCCAAAGATAAGCCCTGTTGGATTTGTGGGTTGTAGTGTTTGAACATGCAAAGCATTCGATAAGTGGACTTATACTCATCTTCAGCTGCTTTTTTCGCATCGGGTACACCCAAAAACTCGAACCAAAGTTTTCGCGCCGCTTTACTTTTTGTGAAAGTATTTGCGTCGTCCTTATGTTCAAGCCAGCCCCTAGCTTTCTCAGGAGATACACCAACATCTTGCATCGTAGCAATTAGCTCATACACAGACGCGAGTAAACTCATCGCTTGTGCTTGATAGCCGATGGATGCGGAAAGGTGAATCACCCTCAAATCATCGAGCAAACGACACAGCAGGTGAACGTGTACCCGCCTAAGGTCTTCTTGATGAGTGGTGTTACTTGCGAGTTCATCCAAAACACTCCCGAGGAACTCCGTCGTCTCGAGCAAGATTTGCTCCAGTGGGAACGTTTTTTGAATTATTGCCTTCCACGCCTCATCTTCTTCTGAATACAGCAGTTCCATTGTAGAAATTTAGCATGCGACACGTGTTTTTTGATCAAGATTGACTCTGTACTCTGCTCAATCCAGACGTAACGGAATAGCTCAGACCCGAATAAACTCCGCCACTTTCGTGTTGCGCCTCAACGCCCGCAAGTCCTCCTCGGTGGGCAACTGCGGGCGGTCGCGCTCGGCGTTGACCAGGCACAAGAAGCCTAGCGGCTCGCCCTCGGCGGCACGAAACTGGTGCCAGGTCAGGGGCGGGACCGAGATCAGGTCGTGGAGCTTGATGGGGCTCACTTCCTCGCCCACCAGACAGCTCCCGCTGCCGCGCAGGATCATCACCGCGTGGACGTGCTGGTGGCGCTCAAGGGTGGAGTGCCCGCCCGGCCCCACCTCGAAGTAGCGCCACTGCGCCGCCAGCCCCTCGTCCTCGAACAGCACCTGCCGGGTCACATCCTTGAAGGGCGCAGAGCCCTCGGCCTTGTACTCCAGCACCTCCACGTCCTCCCAGGTGTAGTCGCGGTGGGCTCGCTTGGGCTTGGTGGCGGTCTTCATGGGTACAGGATACGGGGAGGAGGAATGGAGATCAAAGGCAATCCCCCACCGCTACGCGGAGCCCCCTTGTTAAGGGGGCCAAAGACGGGTGTGGTTATGGCCCCCTTAACAAGGGGGCTGCCCGAAGGGCTGGGGGATTGCCTTTAGCTCAAACCGCCACTCGAGCCACTTTTTGCACGAACTCTCGAGTGCGCTCGAGCATTCGGTCGCCCGCCGCCAGCAGGTTGCCGCCGATCAACAGCATCACGTCGTCGCCGTAAAAGCGCCCCATCTCCTCGACCCGCTCCACGGTCATGCCGCCGGCCGGGACCGGCAGGCAGGGGCGCACGCCGCCCCAGTGGCCGCGGGCGGCCTCGGCCAGGTCCATGCAGGTCTGGGTGGAGTAGCTAAAACGCCCGCCGTAGTTGGGGAAGATGGTGGCGTCGGCCCCGAACAGCCGGAACAGCCGGCCCAGCAGCACCGGCGGGGCAATGCGGTTGCCCGCGAAAGCCGGGTGGGCCAGCACCGCCATGTCCAGTTCGCCCACCAGTTCGTGAAAGACCGGCAGCCCGATCAGCATGGGGGCGATCATCACCACCTTGACACCCTCCTCGCGGGCCACCTTTAGGTTGGCCTCGAGCACCTTGGGGCCGCCCGCCAGCATGGGGGCGTAGAGGGTGGAGAGGCCCGTGGCGGCGTTGGCCCGGGCCACGGCCTTCTGGATGGCGGGGACGCGCAGGGCAAAGGGCGCGTAGGTCTGGTTGGTGATGCCGTGGTCGTCCTTGATAATGTCCAGACCCCCCAGCGCAAAGGTGTGGGCGAGGTCGGCCAGTTGAAGCGGCCCCAGGCCCTGCGGCTTGAGGGCGGTGCAGGTGAGGGGGCGGTCGTGGGCGTGTACCAGGTGGCGCAGGCCGGCAATGCCGTACTGTGGCCCCGCGTAGGCTGCGAGCAGTTCGGGGGGCAGCTCCAGGCCCACCAGTTCCACGTCCTCTTGCAGCGAGCAGTTGCCGAACAGCACGTTCATCAGGCCCGAGACCTGGAGGGCGGTGGTCTCGACCGCCATCTGCAGCTCGACCCGAAAGTAGCCCGGCTCGGCCTCCTCGATCGAGGCGACCCTGGCCAGGATCTGCTCGAGAATCTCCGGCTGGCGCACCGCCGAGGGCGGCATCTCGATGCTCTGCTCGACGGCGAGGGCCTGGGCCCTGGCCTCGATGTCGGCGGGGGTAGACTCGAGGTGGTATACGGCGGTGAACCGGCTCATAGCTCGTGCCGATTCTAACCCACGCCCGGGCGGGGCCTCTCGGTAGCGTAGTGGTTGAAAAGCATCGCGGTCGCGGCCGCCCCCAGGAGGTGCCAGAGCGCGTGCCCCTGGAGCAGGCTCTCCGGGGCGCACAGGAGCCTCGAGTTGTCCACAACCCACACCCCGAAGGCCAGCGCAAAGCTGCCCAGGCCCGCCCAGAACCAGCGGGCGTCCAGGCCGGGATTGCGGCGCAGGTGGAGCAGCTCAGAGATCACCCCCGCCACCAGCACCGCCGCGAACAGCCACCGCCGCAGCTCCGGCACGAACCACAGCAGCAGGGCCAGCACCGCCACCAGCACTGCGTAGGCCAGCGCGAAGGATTGACCCGAGATCCGCCGGTAGAGCAGGATCGGCACGCTCAGCAGGTACATCCCCAGCACGTCGACGAACTGCCCCGCGAAGCTCAGCGAGGCGTGGTAGAAGGCACTGCCCAGCCCCACCAGCGCCGCCGAGGCCGCAAACACGACCTGCATGCCGCGCAGCCGCGCCTCCACCCGCCGCGCCCCAATCCATGCCGCCGCCAGCACGAAGGCCAGCGACGACCAAGTGTTCACCGGCTGGCGCAGCCACCCCTCCCCCACCGCCTCACAGAAGCAGCCGCCGGGCATGCAGGTGGCCTGCCGCCAGCCCTCCCAAACCGAGGCCAGAGTGTCCATCGCAATCCATAGTCTATGCCCGCCTAGGCTGTAAACTACCCCTATGGTGGACTACGACCTCTCCGAATCGGCGCTGGTCAGCCTGGTGACGCTGTCCCTGGAGGGCCAGACCGGGCTGCGCTTGGCCCAGCCCGGCGCCCGCAGCGTGGGCGACGTGCTCTCCGGGCGGCGCGGGCGTCCGGTGCGTCTGGAGCGCGAGGGCGACAGCCTGACCGTTGACCTCAGCGTGTGCATTGACTACGGCAAGCCCGTCCAAGACCTGGCCAGAGAGGCCCAAAAGACCGTCGCCGATACCCTGGTCGCCAGCACCGGCCTCAAGGTGCGCTCGGTGAACGTGACGGTGGTGGCGGTGGAGTACAAGGAGCCGAATGCGGCCTAGCGGCGAGGGGGCAGGGAACACCCAGCAGGGGAAGGGGATTTACTGTTTCACTGTTCCCCGTCCTTTGCCGCCTACCTCCGCAAGGGGGCCCCATGAGACGTAAGGCCCGCGAGCTCGCCTTCAAGGTGCTGTTCGAGCAAAGCTTCGGCAACTCGAGCTTTTCGGAGGCCTGGAACAACTCCACCCAGGGCCTCGAGCCCGACGAGGAGGCCGACGACGCGCTGGACAAGGAGGGGCTGAAGTTCGCCCTTGATCTGGTCGAGGGATTCGAGCAGCATGAGGCGGAGATCAACGGCGTGCTCGAGGCCACCATACAGGGCTGGAGCTTCGGCCAGATGGCCAAGACCGACCTAGCGGTGCTGCGCCTAGCCGCCTACGAGATGCTCTATCTCCCCACCCCCTACCCCGCCCTGATCGAAGTCGCGGTCAAGATCGCCAAGCGCTACGGTGGCGAGGACTCGGGCCGCTTCGTGAACGGCGTGCTGGCCCGGCTGCTAAAGCGGGTCGAGGCGGGAGAGTTGGCGGCAGTGGAGAAAAGCGGCTAGCCATTGGCAACCAGGTTGCGCCCGCATAAGATGTGCCATCGGCCGTCGCCCTGTGCGCCGACTGCGGGCGCGATCCCAGACGGGCGGCACACACGCCGAAGGCCTGTAGCTTCTACCTGAGGGCTCATTGCCAACCGCCAACCGCCCAGTACGGTCCCGTTTACCCGCGCACACATCGAGGTACGTCCATGATCGAACTATCCGGCCCTCCCGTGGCGGAGGCGGTGTATGAAGAGCTGAAGGCCAAGCTGGCGGGACTGCCATATGTGCCGCATTTGCGGGTGGTGCGGGTGGGGGAAGACCCGGCCTCGGTGTCGTATGTGCGGCTGAAGGATCGGCAGGCCAAGAAGATCGGGCTTGACAGCCAGGTGGACGTGTTCGCCGAGGGCATCTCGCAGGAGGAGTTGCTGGAGCACGTCCGGGCGCTTAACGCCGACGACGGGGTGGACGGGATTCTGGTGCAGTTCCCCACCCCCAGGCACATCAGCCAGCAGGCGGTGCTCGAGACCATCAGCCCGCTCAAGGACGTGGACGGCCTGACCCCCGTGAGCGCAGGAAGGCTGTGGATGGGCGAGGAGGCCCTCGAGTCCTGCACGCCCGCCGGGGTGATGCGCATCCTGAGGTACTACGGCGTCTCGGTATCGGCCAGGGAGGTGGTGATCATCAACCGCTCCAACCTGGTGGGCAAGCCACTGGCCGCGATGATGCTGCGCGAGAACGCCACCGTCACCATCGCCCACTCCCGCACCGCCGACCTACCCGCAGTGGCCCGCCGCGCCGACATCCTGGTGACCGCCGTGGGCCGCCCCGGCTTCATCACCCCGGAGTGGGTCAAGCCCGGCGCCGCGGTGGTGGATGTGAGCATCAACCGCGTGGGCCAAAACGATAAGGGCCGCGACATCTTGGTGGGCGACTGCGCCCCGGAGGTCGCCTCCGTGGCCTCCGCCCTGACCCCCGTCCCCGGCGGCGTGGGGCCGATGACCGTGGCGATGCTGCTGTCCAACACGGTCACGGCGGCGATGCGGCGCCGGACGAAGCGGTAACTGCACATCCGAGTCTCTAGGTGCGGGGTGTTGGCGGGGAACGCTCCAGGCCTTTAGCCGGCGGTTTTTGGTGGGTTTGCGAGGCCATCAAGGGCTGTCTTGGTGTTCGGCCCCGAGCGTTCTGAAGATCAGGTCGCGGTAGTGCCTCGAGAGCGCCGCCAAGGTTAGCTTGCCGCTGGGGCGGTACCAGTGATAGGTCCAGTTAAGCGCCGAGAGCACGAAGAGCGAGGCCACCCGCACGTCGTCGACCTCGAAATCGCCGGCCTCGATACCATCCTCGATGACCTGGCGGAAGTGGGCCTCGTAGGCGTCGCGGCGCTCGGTGATCTGCTTTTGCAGGTTGGGGTTGAGGAATTTCCACTCGTGAAAGAAGACCGTAGCGTTGTCCAGCTCCCGCACGATCACCTCAAGGTGACCCTCGATCAGCGATGAGAGGCGCTCTTTGGGCGGCAGGCTCTCGGGGATGGCCTCAGCACTGCCCAGAAAGCCGTCGGCGGCGCGGTTAACCAGCTCAAACAGCAATTCCTCCTTGGAGGCAATGTGGGCGTAGAGGCTGCCGCCTTGCAGGTTGACCGCCCGGGCCAGGTCCCGCATCGAGGTCGCGTGAAACCCCTGGGCGCTGAACAACTGCCCAGCGGCCTCGAGAATCTCGAGCCGCCGGTCGGAGCTTCTCTCCGAGCCCTGGTCTGCTAACAAACGCTTGTTCGCCACCTTGCGGGCGAGTATAGGGGCAGGGATGGGAAAAGTCTAGGGGACAGGGCGAAAAAGCGAGAAAGGAGGAAAGAGCAAGGAGAAACCAAACCCGTTTCGCCTTCTCCCTCCCCTCTCCTCTCTTTTACGCTTGTCTGGGCCCCTGGCCCAGGCTCGCCCAGCCCTGAACCGGATCCCAGGGGTATACGATCCAGGCGTCGGTCTCGGTGGCGTAGAAGTCGGGGGAGTCGTCCTTGAACTGGTTTTTCTGGGGCTTGAAGTGCAGCACCGCCACCTTGGGCTTGCCGCCCGCGATCTTGATCCGCTCACGCACCGCCACCGCCGTCTTGCCCGAGTCCCACACGTCGTCCACGATCAGGATGCGCTTGCCGTAGATCAGGGTGTCGGCGGGGAACTGGAGAAAAATCGGGTCTTTGATGGTCTCGCCCACGTCGGTGTAGAACATTACGGCGGCGGTGAGGATGTTGCGCTGGTCGGTGGCCTCGGAGACTAGGCAGGCCGGGATCATCCCGCCCCGAGTGACCGCCAGGATGCAGTCGAACTCGAGCGGATTGAACTGCCCCAGCAGCTTCGACACGCAGCCCGTGATGTCCTGCCAGGTGAGGTACTGCTTGCCGGAGTAGTTTACGCCTTCGCTCATAGGTCCCCCACAGGGGAGAAAAGAGAAAAAGGAAATCGGAAGGTGAAACCTCTGGGTCAATGCCTTCCCTTTCCCCCGTCCTCCTTACTCGCCTTACTTTTCACCCGGCCGGTCCAGCTCGAACGCCCCGTGAACCGCCCGTAGCGCCTGCTCAGCGTACTGCGCGGGGATCACCACCGAGATGCGCACCTCGCTGGTGGCAATCATCTCGATATTGGCCCCGACCGCGCTGAGGGCGCTGAACATCTTGGCGGGGATACCGGGGGTAGAGGCCAGGGCCTGGCCTACGACAGAGATCTTGGCGATGTCGCGGCGGAGGTTGGCCTCGCCGCCGATCTCCTTAAGGAGCGGCTCGAGGGCATCCATGGCGTCCTCGGCGAAGTCCTGGTTGACCGTGAAAGCCATCTGGGTGCGGCTGGCGTCGTGTCCGGGCACGCCCTGGATGATCATATCCACGGCCACGCCCGCCCGGCCCAGCACCTCGAAGACCCTGCTGGCGATCCCCGGCCTGTCGGGGATGCCCACCAATCCAATCTGGGCGTGCTCGTCGTCGAGCGCCACGCCGGTTACTGCCCGTCCGAGTTCCATGCCTGCCTCCGTCACTAAGGTGCCTTGGTTATAGGAAAAACTGCTGCGGACATGAATGGTCACGCCGTACTTCTTGCCGTACCAGACCGAGCGGGGGTGTAGCACGCCGGCTCCCAGCGCGGCCATCTCGAGCATCTGGTCGTAGCCGATGGTGGCGAGTTTCTGGGCCTCGGGGATCATGTGGGGGTCGGTGGTGTAGACACCCTCGGTGTCGGTGAAGATCTCGCACTCCTTGGCCCCCAGTGCCGCCGCCAGCGCCACCGCGGTGGTGTCGGAGCCGCCGCGCCCCAGGGTGGTGAGTTCGCCCTCCGGGGTGGTGCCCATGAATCCCGTGACGACCGCCACTTCGCCCCGGTCCAGCGCAGCCTGGATCAGCACCGGCTCGACCTTGGCGATGCGCGAGTTGCCGTAGCGCCCGTCGGTGGTGAAGCCGAGCTGGGCCTGAGTGAAGGCGCGGGCGGGGATCCCCATCGCGTTGAGCTGCATCGAGAGCAGCGCCGCCGACTGCTGCTCCCCAATCGTCACCAGCATATCCAGCTCCCGTGCCGGGGGGCGGGGGTTGACCCGCTTGGCTTGGGCGATCAGCTCGTCGGTGGTGCGCCCCATCGCCGAGACCACGACCGCGATCTGGTGGCCCTTGGAGCGGTAGTGCTGGATGCGCTGGGCCACCTTGTGGATGCGCTCGAGGTCGCCCACGCTGGTGCCGCCGTACTTTTGGACAATTAACGCCATAGCTAGTGGTGAATGCTAACACAAAATCGGCGCCAGGCTGTAGGTAAAAACCGATTCGAGACAGTCTGGCGGCCTGTGCGCCGGACCGCCCGGGTCTGCCCCTATCCGAACCGCCAGGTGCGCTCCACACCGGCAGGGCCCGTCCGGCCCCCGGCCTCCAGACGGTAGACTGCCCAGCATGGTAACTGTCGGTTCTACCAACCCGGCCAAGCTCGAGCCGGTGCGCCGGGTATTTGGCGAGGTCTTTCCGGGCCTCCAGGTGCGCGGCGTGGAGGTGCCCAGCGGCGTGCGCGACCAGCCCATCGGCTACCAGGAGACCGCGCTGGGGGCGCGCAACCGGGCCGAGGCGGCGCTGGCGGTGGAGGGCGCAAGTTGGGGGCTGGGCCTCGAGGCGGGCGTGGAGTTCAACGACCATGGGGCCTGGCTGTTCAATGTGGCCGTCATCGTGCGGGAGGACGGGAGGGCGGGGATGGCTCGAGGGGGCTCGGTGTGGCTACCGCCGGCCGTGGGCGAGCGGGTGCGGGCCGGCGAAGAACTTGGCCCGGTGATGGACAGTCTGGTGGGCCGCAAGGACACCAAGAAGGGACTGGGCGCGGTGGGCATCCTCACCCTCAGCCGGGTCGAGCGCATGGAGTTCTGGCGGCACACCCTCGAGCTGGCCCTGCCGCCCTTTTTGCGGCCCGAACTGTACCCGTGATGTGCCTGTATGACGGCCAAGCAGAGACCCGGGCCCTGGCCAGGGAGGCGCTGGCTTCAGAGTTGCGCCAGGGTGAAGGCGCGGAATCAGCGGAAGCGGCAAATACGTGCCAGGGCGAAGTGGCTTGCGCCATAGCCGCAGAGCGGCTACCCGAGGCGCAATCCCCTGCGGGAACTGGCGGGTGAAACTTTGCACTGCAACTATGGAGACGCTAGCTTCCCCGGGCTTCTAGCAAAGCCTCCTCCACCGAGAGGTCGGCGTGGGGGCCGGGGACGGGGTCGCGGGGCAGAAACACGTAGCGCTGCTCGGGCAGGCGCAGCAGGCGCTGCACGCCCTCGCGCACCTGCTCGCTAAGGGCGAACCAGAGGTCGTAGATTTCGATGCGGCCTTGATCCACCAGGGCCTGGCCCAGCGGGGCGAAGTGCGGGGGCTGAAAGCCCTCGAGCCTGCCGGCGTCAATCACGCCCATCTTTAACAGCACCTCGCCGAGGGGCCGGGTGCCCCCCACGGCCTCGATGCGGCCCGCCCGGAGGTAGACCCGCAGGCCGGAGGGCTCGAGGCTGAGCATCCCGGTGGCCCCGCTGGCCCCCAAAGACTTCAGCATCTCCACCGCCGAGGGGGAGGGAAAGCCGCGCTGCGGCGTGGGTTGGTCGAGGAGGGTGTCCATATACTTAGCCTGATTCTAGGAGCAGGCCAGCGGTTTTGGGCGCGGAGGTTACAAGCTTAACGAGCCCATTACGGCCCCTGTTACAGGCGCCGGGGCAGTCTCGGGCGAAGGAGGCGTTCGCACGTCTTATAGCTCCAAACCCGCGACCACATTGCCGACCGCGGCCTCGAGACGCCGGATGCGCTCGCGCAGGACGTCGGGGACTCGGGCCGGCCGCCCCCCCTCCAGCCATACCACCACCCCCAGGAGCCGCGCCGCCAGCTCCCCGTCGGCCCGGATCTCGCAGAGGTTCTTGAGGCTGGTGTTGCCCACGCTCACCACACGGCTAAACACCTCCACCCGCTCGTCGATTAGGATGGGCCGCGAAAAGTCCACCTCGGCTCGAGCCAGCACCATGCTGCCGCCGTCGAAGTCCACCTCCACCGCCCGGAAGTAGTGCCGCCGCCCCAGCTCGGCGTAACTCAGGTAGACCGCGTTGTTGACGTGGCCCAGCGGGTCGAGGTCGCGAAAGCGCACCTCGAGGCTGGTCTTGACCGGGAATCCGCTCATGGGGGTGATTGTATCCAACGGCGTATCGCCTACGGCAAAGTCGATGCGCCGGCAGTACGCACCACCCGTAATGCTTTGGTAAGGCCGCCCGGCTAGGGTGGGGTGCATAGGAGGCGGGTATGGCCTATTGGAAAGTCACCGACGGGACGGTTATCTACACCGGGGCGCTGGTCGAAGGCTCGAGCCCCTTCGCCCAGCACCTGCGCCGCGAGCTGTTCGGCCTCACCCGTGGCGAGGGGCCGCTGGTCTGGTTGATGCAAGACCGCGACGGAGCCATCGACCTCGACCCCCAGAACAACTGGCTGCTCGACCTGTGGATCCACAACGAGGCGGCCCTCGAGGGCCTCGGTGTCTACGAGACCAGCTACGCCCCCAACCCCGCCGACATGCCCCCGCAGGCGGCGCAGCGTTTACGGGAGAAGGGGCTAGCGTAACATCAGCTGCACCAGGATGATTTTTAGCAGCATCGCCAGCGGGTACACGCTGGCGTAGCCCAGGTTGGGCTGCTCGTTGCTGGACTTCTCGAGGGCGAAGGCCAGCACCGCTGGCTGGGTTTGCAGACCGGCCAGGATGCCGCTCAGAACGCCCAGCGGAATCCTGAGGAAGCGGTGCCCGACCCAGAGGGTCAGGAAGGCCGCACTTACCGTCACCAGCGCGCCCAGCAGGAACAGCCTTAGGCCGCCACCGCCCGCCAGGGTCTGCGCGAAGGCGTAGCCCGAGCGCGTCCCGATGCCCGCCAGGAAGAGGATCAGGCCCAGCTGGCGCAGGGTCAGGTTGGCGCTGTAGGGGATCTGCCAGAGGATCGGGCCGGTGCGCCCGATGGCCCCCAGCACCAAACCCACCAGCAGCGGCCCGCCCGCGAAGCCCAGCTTGAAGCTCTGGCCGCCGGGCAGCGGGAAGGCGATACTGCCCAGCAGCAGGCCCAGCGCGATGCCCAGGCTGAAGCTCACCACGTCCACTTCGGCCAGGGCGCGGTAGGAGTCGCCCAGGTAGCGCCCGGCCTCCCGGATGCGCTCCTTGGGGCCAACCACCCGCACCCGGTCGCCCAGCTCGAGGGTGCTCTGCGGGCCGGGCAGAAACTCCACCTCGCCGCGCCGGATGCGCGTGACCACCACCCCGTAGCGCTCGGCCAGGTTCAGCTCGGCCACGGTGCGGCCCGCCACGTCGCGGTTGCTCACGAAGACCCGGCGGAAGTCCAGGCTGTGGCGATCCTCCTCCAGGCGCTCCTCGACCGGCTGGCCCAGCACCTCGGCAATGGACTCGAGCTCGTCGGGCCGGGCCACCACGCTCACCCGGTCGCCCAGTTGCAGGGTGGTGGCGGGGGTGACAAGTTGCTGCTCGCCGCCACGCTGCAGGCGCCCGAAGACGCCCGTCCAGCCGTAGGCGGCCTTGACCTGCTCGAGCGTCCACCCCACCACCTTGCCCTGGGTGACCTCGAGCGTCTGGCTGACCAGGGTGGTCTCGGCCTGCGCACCCTCGGATTTGCCCCACAGCCGCCAGGCCAGGTGCAGGGCCAGCATCATCCCGATCACCCCCACCGGGTAGGCGACGGCGTACGCCGTTACTGGCAGGCTCTGAAGGTCCTCGCCCGCGCCGCCGGCCTTGAGGGCCTCGAGGGCCGCCGCCAGGGCCGGGGTGTTGGTGAGGGAGCCCGCGAACAACCCGACGCGGAGGGCCGCCTCGAGGCCCAGCCAGCCGCCCAGCAGCACCACCGCCAGGGCCATCAGGGCCAGCACCCCCAGCACCAGCCCGTTGTGGCGCAGCCCGCTGCGCCGGAACGAGGCGAAGAAGCTGGGGCCGCTGGCCAGCGCGATGGTATAGACGAACAGCACCAGCCCGAACAGGTAGACGAACTCCGGCAGCCGCAGCTCGGGCGAGACCGCCCCGAACCCCAGCCCCGCGAACAGCACCGCCGCCACCCCCAGGCTGAAGTTGCCCACCCGCACCTGCCCCACCAGATACCCCACCGCCGCTACTACAAATAGCAGCAGAATCGGATTGTCACGCAACAGTTCAATCATCCCAAGCTCATGATGGCACGGCAGGGCGGACAAGCGTCCCCGTTCCTGGAGTTAGGAAGATGCGGAGGCGGCAAGTACAAAGGAACAGGAGGTCATGTCAGGTGGCGGCCCTATACCCCCTGACGGGTACAACAGCCTCGGTCGTCGGCCCCATGGCCGCAGCCCTAAGGGTCTGCAGGGTTGAAACACCGAAGGCCGCCCTGAAACGCTCGCTAAGGAATTGCCCCTGGGGGTCGCCTCTGCCCCTCGGCTCGCCGCTCACCGCCCTGTCCGGTAATGCTCTGGTAACGTCCCGGCTGCATCATTGACTCGCCTCAGAGCAGAAAGGAGACAGGTATGTTAAGCCGTTTCGATCCGTTTAGAGAGATGGGCAAGCTGCGCCGCGAGATCGAGCGGGTGTTCGACCAGAGCCCGCTGCGCTTCGACCTCGAGTTTGCCGACGTGGGCACCATGCCGCTCGACGTCTATGAGGAAGGCGACAAGGTGATGGTCAAGGCTTCGCTCCCCGGCCTCAAGCCCGAGGAGATCAAGGTCGAGGTGCGGGGTGACGTGCTCTACATCAGCGGGGAGGCCAAGCAGACCGAGGAGAAGAAGGAGCGCGACTACCACCTCAGGGAGCACCGCTTCACCCGCTTCGAGCGCTCCATCGTGCTGCCCAGCGAGGTTGTCAGCGAGAAGGCCCAGGCCAACTTCGAGGACGGGGTGCTCTTCCTGACCCTGCCCAAAACCGAAACCACCAAGCCCAAGGCCATCCCGGTGCGGACAAAGGTGGGCGTATAGGTTTCACACGGCAGGTGGCAACGGCAGAACGCCGTGCGACCGCGTGCCACAAAGGGGAGGTATGAACATCCAACGCTGGCAAGACTGGGGGAACGTGTTCCTGGGGGCCTGGCTGTCGACCTCGCCCTGGCTGCTGGGGTACGTCGGCAGCCCAGCCGCGACCTGGAACGCCCTGATCGTGGGCGCACTGGTGGCGGTGCTGGCCTACTTCGGGCTGGGCGGAGGACCGACCTGGGGGGAATGGGTCACTTTCGGTCTGGGGGTGTGGGCGGTGCTCTCACCCTGGATTCTGGGCTTTAGCGGGCTGGGAACCCCGGTCTGGAATGTGATCATCGTAGGGATGCTGGTCGCGCTTCTGGCCCTCTATGCCGGCAGGAAACCGGTCAGGGCCTAGGCCGCCGCACTGCCCGAGGGGTCCGGGCCGCCGATATCAGGCCACAACCCGGCCAAGGCTTCGCCTTGGCCGGGCCTCTCGAGGCGCTAAACTATAGCCATGTCCGTGCGTCAAGCCCGCACCACCTGCCCCCTCGACTGCCCCGACGCCTGCTCGCTGATCGCCCTCATCGACGACGACTCCAACACCCTCCTCAAGATCGAGGGCGACCCCGCCCACCCGGTCACCCAGGGCTTCGCCTGCGTCAAGACCTACCGCTACCCCGAACGCAACCACCACCCGCTGCGCCCGCTGCACCCGCTCAAGCGGGTCGGCCCCAAGGGCGCGGGTGAGTTCGTGCGGGTGGGCTGGGAAGAGGCGCTGGACGAGATCGCGGCCAGGGTCAGGTCTATCGTGGCCGCCCACGGCCCTGAGGCGGTGCTGCCCTACCACTACGCCGGGACCATGGGGCTGGTGGAATACGAGCACCCCCTGACCTTCTTCCGGGCCCTGGGAGCGAGTGCGCTCGAGACCACCATCTGCGCCAGCGCGGGCTCGGCGGCCTGGGAGGCCAGCTACGGGCCGCGCTTCGGCGTAGACCCCGAGGACGTGCCCCAGGCCAAGTTCGTCCTGCTGTGGGGCATCAACAGTCTGCACACCAACACCCACCTCACACCGTTCCTGAAGCAAGCCCGCCAGGGCGGGGCCCGGATCGTCCACATCGACCCCTACGAGAACCTCACCAGCCGCTTCACCGACGAGCACATCCGCATCCGCCCCGGCACCGACGCCGCGCTGGCCTACGGGATGGCCCGCGCCATCGTTAAGGCCGGTCTGCACGACGCGGAATACCTCGAGAAGACCGCTCGAGGCTTCGAGGCGTTTATGGAGGTCGCGGAGGCGTGGACGCCCGAAAGGGTCGAGGCCGCCACCGGCGTTCCCGCCGAGACGGTGGAGCGGATCGCGCTCGAGTTCGCGAAAGCCAAGGCCAGCTTCGTCCGCACCTCCTACGGCCTGACCCGCCACCCGGGGGGCGCGTCGATGCTGCGGGCGGTGATCCTGCTGCCTGCCATCACTGGGGCTTGGAAGTACGTCGGGGGCGGGGCGCTCCTGAGTACGAGCGGCGGCTTCCCGCTGAACCGCCAGGCCCTGGCGGGCCGTAAATTCCTGACCGACAGGCCTCAGCCGCGCAGCGTGAACATGACCCAGATCGGCACCGCCCTCACGCGGCTCGAGCCCCCCATCCGCTCGCTCTTTGTCTTCAACTCCAACCCGGCGGTGGTGGCCCCGCGCTCCGAGCTGGTGCAGCGCGGGCTGATGCGCGACGATCTCTTCACGGTGGTGCTCGAGCAGGCCATGACCGAGACCACCAAGTACGCCGACTACGTGCTACCCGCCACCACCTTCCTCGAGCATCCCGACCTCTACACCGCCTACGGCCACTACTACATCTCCTGGAACGAGGCGGTGATGAGGCCGCAGGGCGAGGCCCGGCCCAACACCTGGGTGTTCGCCGAGTTGGGCAAGCGGCTGGGGCTCGACGAGCCCACGCTGTACTGGGACGCCGAGACGCTGGCGCGATCGCTGCTGGACTCCCGGCACCCCTGGCTCGAGGGCGTGACCCTGGAGCGACTCAAGGCCGAGGGCTACGTCCGCATCGGCAAGCCCCGCGGGCACCTGGCCTACCTCGAGGGGGCCGAAACGCCCTCCGGCAAGATTCAGTTCGACCCGCCGCCGCAGGTCATCCTGACCGAGCCGGAGGCCGAGTTCCCCCTGATCCTGATGACCCCGCCCGCCAAGCACTTCCTCAACTCCACCTACGGGCACGTCGAGCGGCTGGTGAACGGCGAGGGCGGCGAGCCGGTGCTGCTGATCCACCCCGCCGACGCCGAGGCGCGGGGCGTGGTGAGCGGCCAGTACGTGCGGATTCGCTCGAGGTACGGCGAGGTGCGGCGCAGGGCCAAGGTGGGAGCCATACCCATCCAGGGAACGGTGGTGCTCGAGGGCACCTGGTGGGAGCGGCCCGCCCCGGACGGCAGGGGCATCAACTGGCTGACCGGCGAGCACCTGACCGACATGGGCGCGGGCTCGACCTTCCACTCCAACCCGGTCGAGGTGGAGGCGCTGGGCGGAGCGGCGGACGACTGAACCTTCGGAGGCCAGACGTGAACGGATTCCTGCCCACCCCCCAGGCCGCCCCGCCGCTGCCACCGGACTTCGCTCCGTGGGAGCGGGCGGCCCGCGACCTGCCCAAGCTGCTGATCGCCGGCCGGCTGCGCGCCGCCGTGAGGGAACTGGCCGCGCCGGACTGCCGGAGGCTCGAGGAGGGGCAGCTCGAAACGGCCATGCGGGTCTTGTCCTTCCTGGGCAACGCCTACGTGTGGGGAGAGAAGCCCCTGGTCGACAGGCTTCCGCGCCAACTGGCGCTGCCCTGGGTGGCGGTAGCAGAGCGGCTGGATCGCAAGCCGATGCTCTCCTATGCCTCGAGCACCCTCCACAACTGGCGCCTGCTCGACCCCGCTGGGCCGGTCGAGCTGGGCAACCTCGCGGTGGTGCAGAACTTCCTGGGCGGGCAGGACGAAGACTGGTTTGTGCAGGTTCACGTGGCCATCGAGGCCGCCTCGAGCCCCGCCGTCGCGGCCATCCCACCCCTCCAGGCGGCGGTGGCGGCGGGCGACGTCGGGGCCATTGGGGCCGGCCTCCGGACCGTCTCGAGCGCGCTCGAGACAGTTCTGGGACTGATAAACCGCATGTACGAGAAGTGCGACCCGCACATCTACTACCACCGCTTCCGCCCCTTTCTGTTCGGCTGGTTCAACAACCCCGAACTGCCCCAGGGCATGGTCTACGAGGGGGCCTACGGCGACCGGCCCCAGCACTTCCACGGCCAGACCGGCGCGCAGAGCAGCGTCATCCCCGCCCTCGACGCCCTGCTGGGCATCGAGCTCGAGCACGACCAGATGCAAAGCTACCTCGAGGCCATGCGCAGCTGCATGCCGGTGGCGCACCGCCGCTTCATCGAGGCGACCTGGCGCGGCCCGTCGCTGCGCGAATTCAGTAAAGCCCACCTGGGCGAGCTGCGCGACCCCTACAACCGCGCCGTCAGGCTCCTCAACGCCTTCCGCAGCGCCCACCTGGGCCTGGCGGGCAAGTTCGTCCACGAGCCCGGCCTCAAGTACGCCCAGGGCGCAGTGGGAACCGGCGGCACCTCGTTCATGACCTACCTCGGCAGCCGCCAACAGGGGACGGCGGAGCATTTGCTGTGACGAAAGCCTCGCCGCCTTTCGGCCCTCTGTTCCCCGTTCACTCCAGCGGTTCGCGCCGTTAAGTTGCACCAGGGTAGAAGTGCGGAATCGGCGGAAGCAACACATTCGTGCCTGGGCGGAGTGGCGTGCTCCATAGCCGCGGAGCAGCTACCTGGGGCGCAATTCCCTGCGGGAGCTGGCGGGCGAAATTTCGCATTGCAACTATGAAGACATGTAGGCCTCACCGTGTGAAGCGCTAAAGCGTGCGCTAAAGCGAAGTAGTGCACTCGGTAGGGCAAAAACCGCCATACCGAGTGTTCGTGGCAACCGCTCTACAGCAAATCATATGGAAGGAGTATGCGTGGGAACCGCTCTGAGAAGCGCTGTCAATACCCGAAATAGGCCTTGCTGAACTCGTTGTGGATGTCCGCCAGGGACTCCAGCAGCTCTTCGAGGTCCGGGTCTTTTTTCTTGAAGACCTGCCCGGCGTTCTCGAGGTACTCCATGGTGGCGGCCAGCTTGCCCGCCTTGCGAACGCACTCCCGCCCCACCCCGCCGCTGTGGCGCCGGGCGGCCTCGGTGGCCCGCTTCAGGCCGTCGACGCTGAAGTGCACCGAGCGCGGGAAGTCGTCACCCAGGAGCAAGAAGTCGCCGATGCGCATGGTCTCGAGGGTGGTGTGGTGAACCTTGCGGTAGGCCTCCAAAGCCCCCACGCTACGCAGCAACGAGCGGTTGAAGTGGTTCTGCAGCTCGGCCTCCTTGGTCAGGTCGCCGCCCTCGATGTAGGTCTGGAGTACCCGCAGCATGTTGTCGGCCCGCTCGAGGTAGCGCCCCATCCGCAGGAAGTAGAAGCTGGCGTCGCGGGGCATGGTCAGCTCGGCGATGCCCATCATCTGGTGGCTGGCCAGGCGCACCTGCACGCAGTAGTCGTGCAGGGTCTCCTGTTCCATCACGTTCTCGGTACCGTAATAACAGCGGTTGAAGAGAGAGTTGACCTCCTCCCAGAACTCCAGATTGAGGTGAAAGCGCGTGGTGCGGGCGTTCTCGCGCACCCGCCAGATGCAGCTTCGGATCGAGCTGCCGTTGGCGAGGTCGAAGGCCAGCCACTGCACCACCGCGGCCTCGTTGGGCTCCACCCCCTCCACCTCGAGCGACCTCAGCAGCCGCCGCCACCAGTCCCCCGCGATCCCCTCTACTGGGGCCTCCGCCACCGCGTAGTAGTTCACATCAAGGAGCCGGGCGGTGTTCTCCGCCCGCTCGAGGTAGCGACCGAGCCAGTACAGGTTTTCGGCAATTCGGCTAAGCACAGGTGACCTCCGCGCACGGCGCAGCAAGCAAGGGAAAGAGGGAACGGGGGCGTAGGGAAGGGAAGGCAAAGCGGCACCGGGCCCTGGCTTCCCTCCTCCCTCCCCCCTCTGCCCTATCGCGCCTCACGACAACACCCACGTGTCCTTCGACCCGCCGCCCTGCGAGCTGTTGACCACCAGGCTGCCGCGCTTGAGGGCTACGCGGGTCAGGCCGCCGGGGAGGACTTGAATTTTCTCGCCCACCAGCACGAAGGGGCGCAGGTCGATGTGGCGAGGCTCGAAGGCGGCGGTATCCTCGGCATAGGTAGGGTGGGTGGAGAGGCCCAGGGTGGGCTGGGCGACGAAGTTATGCGGCTCCTCCCTGACCTTCTTAACGTACTCGGCGACCTGCTCCTCAGTGGAGTGGGGACCAATCAGCATCCCATAGCCGCCGGACTGGTCCACCTTCTTGATCACCAGCTCGTGGGCGTGGGCCAAGATGTACTCGAGGTCGTCCCGCTCCGCGCCGATGTAGGTCTGGACATTGGGCAAGATGGGCTCCTGGTTGAGGTAGTACTTGATGAGCCGCGGAACGTAGGCGTAGAGGGCCTTGTCGTCGGCCACGCCGTTGCCGACGGCGTTGGCCAGTGCCACCCGGCCCTCGCGGTAGACCTTGACCAGTCCCGGCACACCCAGCACCGAATCGGGGCGGAAGACCGTGGGGTCTATGAACTCGTCGTCGATGCGCTTGTAGATCACGTCCACCTGCTGCCTACCCCCGGTGGAGCGCATCCAGACCCGCCCGTCATCGACGAAGAGGTCGGCGGCCTCGACCAGCTCGACCCCCATCTGCTGGGCCAGGAACATGTGTTCGAAGTAGGCGCTGTTGAACGGCCCCGGGGTGAGGATCACCACGTTGGGCTCGGCGATGTCGCGGGGCGAGAGGCTACGCAGCGTCTTGAGCAGCATGTCGGGGTAGTCCTCGACCAGCTTGACCTTGGCCTTGGACAGGATTTGGGGGAAGGCCCGGCTCATCACCCGGCGGTTGGAGAGCACGTAGGAGACCCCGGAGGGGGTACGGAGGTTGTCCTCGAGGACCCGGTACTGCCCGGTCTCGTCGCGCACCAGATCGATGCCCGCCACGTGGGTGAAGGCTCCGTGCGGCAGCCTGACCCCGTGAACCTGGCGGTAGTAGGCCGGGTGGTTTAGCACCAGACCCTGCGGCAACACGTTGTCTGAAAGAATATGCTGGCCGTTGTATATGTCCTGCAAGAACAGGTTCAGCGCCTTGACCCGCTGAATCAGCCCCTGCTCGACGGTCTTCCACTCCGCCGCCGGGATGATGCGGGGCACGATATCCAGCGGGAAGGGCCGCTCCGGCCCCGAGGGGTCGCCGTAGACGGCGAAGGTGATGCCCTGGTTGCGGAAGGCCAGCTCGGTGAGGGCCTGGCGGCGGCGGAAGTCTTCCGGCGAGAGCGCCACGAGCCTCGAGATCACCTCGGCGTAGTGCTTGCGCGACTTGCCCCCCTGGTCGAACACCTCGTCGAAGAACTCGCTGTTGTACGCCTCGAACCAGTCCGCGACCTGCTTCATGTGGGGATTATAACGATTTATGGATATTTATCCATTGGATACAGTTAGGGTATGGGAATCGAAGACAAACTCGAGCCTTTGACGGGTAAAGTGTTCCAGCTAACCCAGCCTTTTCAGGGCGACGATGCAACGGCATGGACGGTTCACGCCGGACGCGGGAGCTTCATCCTCAAAACCGTTAGGCCAGGGCATGACCCCGACGGGCTGCGAAGAGAGCAGGTCGTTCTGGCGACCTTGCCTCGAGACACCGCCCTCGAGCTGCCCCGCCCCGTCGGCCTCTTCGAGTTCGAGGGGGTGATCTACGGCCTGCAAACCTGCCTTGAAGGCCAGAACCTGGTTCATGCCCTCCGGCAGGCAGACGAACCCACCCGCCACCTTCTGGTCAGGAGTTGGGGCCACGCCTTACGGGAGATTCACCGCTGGCAGCCCACTTTAGCGTTTAGAGAGTCCCCGCTCGAGTCGTTCGAGATTACCCGGCGACAAACCCCCAAAGACACGGCAATAGAACATGGGCCGTTTAGGGGCTGGATGGCCCAAGCCGTGCTGGATGAACTCGAGGCGGCCCGACACCTGATCCAACCCAGGATAGTTTTCACCCACTGGGATTACTGTGTCCCGAATGCCTTGGCACAGGGTAAGAAAGTCAGCGCCATCGTGGACTGGTGTACGGGACGTTACGCCGACTATCGCAGCGATTTGGCCGCAGCTTCATGGTCACTGGAGTACAACCTGGGGAGCCGCGACTACCTGCCCAGTCTCCTGGAAGGATACCGTTACAGCGGAACTCTCGAGGAGTTGCGCTGGTTCGAAGGGCTGTGGGCACTTCCGGTTTAGCTCTGCAAATTCGGCGTACCGATGCGGTAGCGGCAGCAGTCCGCCCCGGCGGCGATGCGCTCCTCGCGGACCACGCCCACCCCCAGCAGCCGCTGGTACATCTCGTTCTCGGTCTGGCAAAACTCGCCGTGCTCCAGGGCCAGCGCCAGCTTGGGGCAGCGGCCCTGCTCGAGATACCACTGGCCGTTCTCCTGGTAGAAGCTGGCCTGGTAGCCCTGCTCGGTCAGGAACTCGGCCAGGCGGTAGATCTTCTGCTCGAGCGTGAGCCCCTCGAGGTGCGGGGCCAGCAGCTCCAACAGCTGCGCGTTGCGCCGGGTGAGCACCTGGATCACCGCCCCCGAACCGAACAGCTCCTTGAGGTGGGTCAGCACGTCGCCGCACATCCGGGCGTAGGGGGCCTCCTGGTCTACGGCCTGGTAGACCTGCTTGGGCCTGCCGCGCCCCTCGGCCTTCTCGAGCTTGCCCCGCACCAGCCCCTCGCGCTCCAAGTCCTCGAGGTGGCGGTGTACGGCCACCTTGGAGATTCCCAGGCTGTCGGAAAGCATCCCCGCACAGCAGGGCTTCGAGCGCAGCGTCTCGAGGATGCGCTGTTTGGTCTCGCCGAGTCCTAGCGGCACGGGCGCCCCCCCGGAGAGCGGAAAGACGAAAGGGGAAAAAGGGAAGCGCGCACGGAAACCCCGCGGTTGATTCTCCCTTCCCCCTCCCTCCTTTCTCCCCTGCGTCGCGTCATCACAGCCTCCCCGACTACTGCGCCATCGGCAGCAGCATGAACGACTGCACCGAGAGCTGACCGGCCAGCCTGCGGGCGGCATCGCGGAAGGCGGCGGCCTCGAGCGAGCCGGGCTCGGACACCACGATGGGCACGCCGTTGTCGCCGCCCTCGCGCACGCTCACCGCGATGGGGACTTCGCCCAGAAAGGCGGTCTTGTACTGCTCGGCCATCTTCAGCCCACCGCCCTGGCCGAAGATGTGGACGCGCTGACCGCCCTGGTCGAAGTAGGACATGTTCTCGAGGACCCCCAGAATGGGCACCTGCACCCGCTTGAACATGTCCACCGCCCGCTCGGCGTCAATCCGGGCCACGTCCTGCGGGGTGGTGACGATCACTGCGCCCGAGACCTTGGTGAGCTGCGAAAGCGACAGCTGCACGTCGCCGGTGCCGGGGGGCATGTCAATGATCAGGTAGTCCAGGTCGCCCCAGGCCACTTCCTGCAAGAACTGCTTGAGGGTGCCGTGGAGGATGGGACCGCGCCAGACCATGGCCTGCCCCGGCGGGACAATGTTGGCGATGGTGATGAGCTGGATGCCAAAGCGCTCCACCGGCAGCATCCGCTTCTGCGCGTCTACCTGGGTCTTGTGGGCCTGCGTGCCGAACATCTGGGCCTGGCTGGGGCCGTAGATATCGGCATCGAGGAGGCCGACCTTGGCCCCGTCCTGGGCCAGCGCCACCGCCAGGTTGGCAGCCACGGTGCTCTTGCCCACCCCGCCCTTGCCCGAGGCCACCGCCACCACGTGCTTGATGCCGGGAATGGGCAGGTTCTGCGGGGCACGCACCTGCGCCCCGAAATGCACCTCGATCTCGGTCGCCCCGGTGCGGCTGATGGCGGCTTTCACGTCGGCCTCGATCTTGCCCTTGAGCGGGCAGGCGGGGGTGGTCAGGTTGATCTTGACCCCCACCTTGCTGCCTTCCACAACGATCTTCTCGACCATGCCGAGCGACACCAAGTCCTTGTGCAGCTCGGGGTCGTTAACGGTCTTGAGTACCTCGAGCACCGAGGATTCGCTAGGCATACTCATCTCGTGTTCAGATTATGGACTGGAAAGGGTCTATTGAACGGGGTAAAGGTCACATTGGGGCGGAGGGCGAGGGAAGAAAAGAGGAAAGGTCAGGCTACATGCCCAAGGGGAGGGTTGGGCCGGCCTCGCTCCACTTGCCCCCCTGCTCGGCCAACCGGTGTGCCGCAGATATCCAGGGCAGGACGCGAGACGGCCTGATGTGCCCTTGCCTCCCCGGCAAAACCTGAGGTCACCTTTGGCGGGCCCCCGGTTGACTTATCTGCAAATTGCATATATCCTGGTTTGGAATAAGGAAAGAGCCATGTTCGACGAGGAGAAAGCCCGCCAAGACCAGCTCGAGGCCGAGGACGCGGCCCTCGAGGCCGCCTTGGGCTCGATCGAAAGGCGGCTAAACCCGGACGGTGTCGACCTCGAGGATTTGCGGTCGTTGCGCCGACAGGTCGAGCGGCCCGCCCGCGCCTCTTTCGCGCAACTCCTGCAGCTTTTCGACCAGCTGAGGCGCCGCAGAGGGGCGCACGACGGGAGCCCCGAGGGCGACGATTGGGTAGCATTGTTTGGGCCCTCGGGGGCGCTCGAGCCTGTCCTGGCCCGCAAGCTGGGCTATGTGGTGGACGACCTGAGGCGCGAGGCCCACGGCAGCAAAGGTTACGCCGAGTTGCGGCTGCCCTTCGGGGCCTTCGCCTTCACCAAAGACGCGGCCCTCGAGGAGGCCAAGGACCGCTTCGAGCGATGGCTGGGCAAGCCCGCCTACCGCTTCCCCGGCAAGATTCCCTCGGGCTGGCCCAGACATACCCTCTCGGTCTGGGAGTGGCGCTACGAACTGGCTGTGCTGCGCCTCAAGCCCGACGACTCCATCGGCTTCGGCGTGGCACTGCGCGAAGACCAGCTGAGCCCAACGGTTCTGAAGAACCTCGAGCGCCTCAGCCGGTGAGACAGAAAGAAGAAGGCTGCCGCCACAAACCGTCAGCCTCCAGCCATACCCGCTCGGCTCTTTAGACTTCCGGCTTTTACCTTTCCCCACTGCCCACTGACCCCCTGAACTCTGCCTATGAAAAAAACTTCCGAACAGCAATTCCTCGAGGCCTACGACCCCAGCCAGTTCGAGCGGCCCTCGGTGGCGGTGGATGTGGTGATCCTGACGTTTCACGAGAACAGGCTCTATGTGCTGCTGACCCAGCGCACCGAGCATCCCTTCAAGGAGGTGTGGAGCCTGCCGGGCGGCTTCGTGCGGATGGACGAGTCACTGGACGAGGCGGCAGCCAGGGTGCTAAAGCACAAAGGCGGGCTGGAGGATGTCTACCTCGAGCAGCTCTACACTTTTGGGGCGGTTAAGCGCGACCCCCGCATGCGCATCTTGAGCGTTGCCTATTACGCGCTGGTCGAGTTCGGACGGATCAAGGAGGTGGCCGAGCAGGCGGCCTTGCTCGAGGTGGTGGTGGAGTGGGAGGGCGAGGCCGGCGGCCCAGCCAAGGTGACCGACGCGGCGGGCGACGAGCGCCTGCTGGCCTTCGACCACGCCGAGATTCTGGGCATGGCCATCAAGCGCATCCGGGGGAAGCTCGAGTACGTCCCCATCGGCTTCGAGCTGCTGCCCGAGAGGTTCACCCTGCGCGAGTTGCAGGAGGTTCACGAGGCCATCCTGGGCCGGCGGGTCAACAAGGACTCCTTCCGGCGCAAGATGCTGGCCTCGGGGCAGCTCCGGGCCACCGGCGAACTCGAGCAGGGCAAGGACTTCCGGCCGGCCGAGCTGTACCGGCGGGTCGCGGGTGGTTGAGCATGGACAGAGCGGAGCGCGTCAAAGGCGGGCTGGTCGGGCTCCTGGCGGGGGACGCCTTGGGGGTGCCCTATGAGTTTCACGGGCCAGAGGCGTTGCCGCCATTGGAGCAGCTCGAGTTCACTCCGCCCGCTGGCTTTCGCCGCGCCCATGCGGGCGTTCCGACCGGCACCTGGTCGGACGACGGGGCACAGGCCTTGGTGCTGCTGGCCTCCCTGTTGGACAAGGGCGGGCTTGACCTCGAGGACTTTGCAAGGCGGCTGGTGGCTTGGTATCAGCGCGGCTACATGGCCGTGGACTTCAACGTGTTTGACGTGGGCATCCAGACCAGCCAGGCCATCCGAAATCTAACCAACGGATGTAAGCCGCTCGAGGCCGGCTCGAGGGAAGAGCGGGCCAACGGCAACGGTTCCCTGATGCGCGTGCTGCCCCTGGCCCTGTGGCACCGGGGCCCAGACGCCGAACTGGTGGAGATGGCACGGTCGCAATCTCAAGTCACCCACGGACACCTGCGCTCGCAGCTCTGCTGTGCGCTGTACTGCCTGTGGGCGCGGCAGGAGCTTCTGGGAAACCCCGAGGCTTGGGAGACAGCGATCCGGACCCTGCACAGCCTCTATCCTGGGAACTCGGCCGAGCGGATGGAACTCGAGTCCCACATCCGCCCCGATGCCGAAACCCAGGTTCGCGGCAGCGGCTACGTGGTGGACTGTCTGCACTCGGCGCGGTGGGCGCTACGCAAAGGCAGCAGCTACGAGGAGGTAGTGAAGCTCGCGGTCTCGCTGGGCCACGACACCGACACCACCGCCTGCGTGGCGGGCGGCATCGCCGGAATTCGCTACGGCCTGGAGGGCATCCCCCATCGCTGGCTCGAGGGGTTGCGGGGGAAGGAGCTATACCAGGGGCTGCTCGAGCGGCTGATAGAATCCTCGAGATGACCCTCGGCCTCTATATCGGGCGCTTCCAGCCCTTCCACAACGCGCACCTGGGGATCGCGCTCGAGAGCCTTCGGCAGTGCGACAAGCTCCTCTTCGTCCTGGGCAGCGCCCAGCAGTCGCGCACCCGCAAGAACCCCTTCACGGTGGAGGAGCGCTCAAGCATGATCCGGGCCTCGCTCGAGGGCGCGGGCGTTTCCCCAGAGCGCATCCTCTTCGCGGGCATCGAGGATCACCCCGACGACGCAGTATGGTGCCAGCGGGTCAAGGCCGCCGCCGCGCGCTACAGCCCCAAACCCGTCCTCTTCGGGGCCGAGAAAGACGATAGCGCCTACTACCTGCGCATCTTCCCGGAGTGGGAGCTGCGAATTTTCCCGGTGCAAATCTCTATGTCAGCTACCGAGATTCGGCAGCGCTACTTCGCGGGCCAGGTCTTCGAGCACATGGTGCAGGGGGGAGCCTCGAGCTTCCTCCACCAGTTCGCCCAGACCGCCGATTTTGCAGCGCTGAAAGCTGTTCAGACGTAGGTCAGCCAGGACTCGTATTCTTTTGCCCGGCCAGTACAAGCCTCGAGGTAGCGCGCCCGGATGGCCTGGGTCAGCTCGCCCGCCGTGCCGCTGCCGATGGGGCGGAAGTCGATCTCGCGCACCGGCGTGACCTCGGCGGCGGTGCCGGTCATGAAGACCTCGTCGGCGGCGTAGAGTTCCTCGCGGGTGGCCATGGTCTCGACGACCTCGAGGCCCATATCCCGGCAGACGGTCATTACGCTATCGCGGGTAATGCCGGTCAGGTTGACGCTGCGGGCGATGACGTAGACCACCCCACCGCGCACAAAAAAGATGTTCTCACCGCTGCCCTCGGCCACGAAGCCGTTCTGATCCAGCAGCAGCGCCTCGTCGAAGCCGGCCGAGAGCGCGTCCATGCGGGCCAGCGCCGAGTTGACGTAGTTGCCCCCGGCCTTGGCCTTGCCGGGCATGGCCCCGGCAGGCAGCCGCACCCAAGCGCTGGTGAGCAGCCGCGCGCCCCGCTGCACCGCCTCCTCGCCCAAGTAGGCCCCCCACTCCCAGGCCGCCACCATCGCATGAACCGGGCAGGGCAGCGGGCTCACCCCCAGGCTGCCCGCCCCGCGCCAGACCAGCGTCCGCAGCACACAGGCCGGGAGGCGGTTGGCCCGCACCACCTCGAGGTGCGCCGCGCCCAGCGCCTCGGCAGAATACGGGATCTCCATCCGCATGATCCGCGCACTGTCGAAGAGCCGCCGGGTGTGGTCGTCGAGCCGGAAGATGGCCGGCCCCTTAGGGGTGGCGTAGGCCCGCAGCCCCTCGAAGACGCTGGTGCCGTAGTGCAGGGCGTGGCTGAGCACGCTCACAGTGGCCTGCACCTGGGGCACCAGTTGCCCGTCCATCCAGATCAGTCCCGCCTGAATCTGCGCATCGCCGGTGGGGGTGGGTTGGGTTTGTTGCATATCCCTATCCTGCCACACCCTCGAGCACCCACTCCACCTCGGGGTGCATCGGCTTGATCTCCTGTAACAGCCCGTTCAGGCGCCCGATGGTCCCCAGGCCCTCCTCGAGCAAAGCCTGGCGGGTGGCCTCTATATCCGGGTAATGCCGCAGCGGGTGCTGCCAGACCGCCCGGCCCGCCAAGTAGCCGCGTGCGCCCGCGCTCAGGGCGGCCTCGAGCATCGCCACGAACTGGTTCGCATCCAGCCCGCCCGACAGCAGCAGCCAGGGGGCGGGGAGCTTGGTGTACTCGGCCATGTCGGCCTCGAGGTCGGCCAGCGAGTAGCCAGTCCCGCCGAACTCCTTCACCAGGGCCGCCGCGCCCGGGAAGGCCAGCTTGTAGATGTCCACGTGGAAGCTGGGGTCGGCAAAGGCGGCGGCGATCTCGAGCGACATCCCGCGCAGCTTGGCGTTGTACTCGGCCTCGCTCTCACCGGCAATGGGGTAGGGCAGCACCTCGAAGATGAACAGGCGGTCGGCCTTGCGGCACTCCTCCCCCACCCGGCGGACGAACTCGAGCTGGTGCTCGACGATCTCCTGTGGGGCGTCGGGGCGGTGCCAGGCCAGCAGCTTGAGTCCGTCCGCGCCCATCCGCACGGCCTGCTCCACGCTCCAGCCGGGGATGAGGGCGCTCTTGCGCCAGCCAGCAGCCACCGTCTCGAAGCGGTGGTGCTCGAGGGTCAGCATCAGGCCGGTCTCGCGGGGTAGGGCGGGCAGGGCGGCCGGGAAGGCGTAGTGCGGGTCGATCAGGATGCCGGTCACCGCCCGGCTCAAGGTCTCGGACAGCAGCCCTTTGACTTCTCGAGCCTCCACCGCGACCGACTCCGGGTCACGCCCGGTGGCCTTGGCGATCAGGTTGAAGATCGGCGGGCGCTGGTCGATGGCCAGGGTTCCGAAACGCATGGAACCGTCGGAGATACGGGCATAGGCTCTAGCTTTGGCGGGGGTGGTTTGCATGCGTGTACCTCGGGGATTCGGGGATTGCGAAAGGCGAGGAAGGTGGAGGGTGGAAAGGGAAAAGTAAAGTCAGAGGCTCTAGGTTTTCCTTTCCTGTTTCCACGTCTGTTTATAGTTCACCACGATTGCGGGCCTCGAGCAGCAGCTCGAGGGCCTTCTGATTCACCGGGCCCATGATGGCCGGCAGGCTGTCCAGGTCGAAAAAGCGCAGCTCTTTGGTCTCCTCGGCGTCGGGGGTGATCTCCTCGCCCTCGTAGCGGCCCAGAAAGATCGCGCTGACGTTGTACACCTCGTCGCCGTTGGGGTAGCGGTAGTAGAACTCCGCGCCGGAGAGCAAGCAGAACAGCTTAAGCTCGCCGACCTCGAGGCCGGCCTCCTCCATCAGCTCGCGCCGGGCGGTCTGCTCGAGGCTCTCGCCCAGTTCGCAGGCCCCGCCGGGGGTGGACCAGTCGTCGGAGTCGGTGCGGTGCTGCAGCAGCACCCGGCCCTGCCGGTCGAGCAGCAGCACGCCCGCCCCCACCATGAAGATCGGTCGCGAACCGACGGCCTTGCGCAGATCGGATAGGTAGCCCATCTATAGTTCTCCCCGGAGGATTTTATCGCGCAGGCGTGGCAGGTGGGTCTGGTCGTTGACCGTGACGGGGGGCAGGTCGTCCAGGGTGAAGTAGCGCAGCTCGAGGGTCTCCTGGCCGTCCGCCTTGAGCTCTCCCCAAACCTCCCGGGTCACGAAGCGTGCCGAGACAAAGTAGACCTGGTCGCCGTTGGGGTAGGTGTAGAAGTAGTCCGCGCCGGAGGTGAGCGAGAAGAACTGCAAAGCGCCCGCCTCTAGGCCCGCCTCTTCCCTAAGCTCGCGCCGGGCGGCTTGCTCGAAGGACTCACCGGGCTCGAGGCCGCCCCCCGGACAGCTCCACAGCCCGTTATCGCCCCGCCGCTGGAGCAGCACGCGGTTCTGGTGGTCGAGCACACATACACCAGCACCCACCGCGAACAGCGGGCGTTTGCCAACGACGGCACGAAGCTCCTCGATGTAGCCCATTAGAGCTCTCCCCTGCTGCGGCGCTCGAGCAATAACGGTAAGACTTCCTTCACACCCCTCGAGTGATCCGGGGGCGCATCAAGATCAAACCAACGCACATCCAAGGTTTCTTCGCCGTCCGCTCGCAGCATCCCAGTGATACCTCGCGCCAGGTAGACCGCCGTGACGTTGTATGCCTCGTGACCGTTGGGATATTTGAAGTAGGTGTGCGCCCCCGAATCCACGTATAGGAGTTCGAACAGCTGCGCATCTACCCCCGCCTCTTCCCGCAATTCGCGCCGTGCAGTCTGCTCGAGATTGTCGCCGAGTTCCATCGAGCCTGCTGGGAACGACCACACCTCGAGGTCGGCCCGGTAAATCATCAGCACTTGGCCCTGCTCGTTTATGGGAATCGCCATCGAACCCACCTGAATCAGCGGGCGCGAACCGACAGTTTGGCGAAGCTCGAGGACGTATCCCATGTGTTCCCACCTATAAGGGCGACAGGCCCGTCGCCCTACGATCCCAACAGCGTGTTCACCGCTTCGCGCCTGGGAGGTTCGCCGTCCCGCACGTGCAGCGCCGAGACCGCCGCCGCGAAGCGCAGGGCCTCGACCTCGCCCTGCCCCTCGGCGATGGCCAGTGCGAAGGCCCCGTGGAAGACGTCGCCGGCGCCGGTGGAGTCGCGCACCACCACCCGGAAAGCTGGGAGGTGCCCCTCCGGGTGCCGCACCCCCTCGGCCCCCAGGGTGACGGCGGTCCAGGTCTGCACGCGGTCTTGCAGGGCCTCGAAGCTTCCCACCTGGGCCATCAGCTCCTCTGAGGCCACGATGTGGCTCGAGTGCGCTGCCAACTGCCAGGCCTCGAGGCGGTCGTGATCCAGGTCCAGCACCACCGGTATGCCCAGGGCTCTCGCAGCTTTCGCGATCAACAGCCCTGCCTCGGGCCAGCGGTGGTCGAGCAGGACGGCCTGGACGCCCTCCAGCATCTCCCCGGCCTCCCAGTCCGGCGCGGTGGGCAGCTCGCCGCGATAGGGGAAGATGTAGCGCTCGCCATCCGGCCCGACCAAAACCCCGCTCACGGGCGTTCTGGCCCCGAGGGTGAAGTGGGCCTCGACGTTCTCGGATTTGAGCAGACGCTCGAGCTGCTCGCCGCTGGGGTCGGCCCCGCGTCTGGAGAGCAGCCTCACCGCACCGCCCAGCCGCGCTACCGCCACTGCCGCCACCGTTGCCGGGCCGCCCAGGGTCTCGCGGTATGCGGTGGTGGGGGTGCGGCTGTGGGCGGGCGGAAAGTGCTCGACGTAAAACCGCTGATCGAGACAGGCCCAGCCGAGGGTCAGCACCCTGGCCCCACCCGCGCTGCCGCCTCCCTCCCCTGCTCGCGCTTCCGAGGGGGGGGTCTGCGGGGTGAGCGACCCGGGGCCTACCATACCAACCGATGTTCCTCAGGGGCCGGCGGCAACACCTCGAGGCCCAGCCAGGTGCACATCTCCAGCAGCGCCTCCTCGACCTGCCCCATCCCCAGCGCCATGTGGTGGGGGATGCGGTGGTTGAGCCAACTGGTCAGGAACTGCCGAGGGGTGAGGGGCTGGGCGGCCCAGCTCGAGCGCACCAGCCAGCTCGAGTCGCCGTCGTAGCCCTTCTCGCCGCTCAGTTGACCGCCGTGGACCACGGCCTTGCCGCCCTTGAGCAGCCGGAAGCCGCTCACCGCGCCCGCCTTCAGGGCCATGTCGCGCATGGCGGGCAGGTTGCGGTTGAAGTGCGGGATCAGCCGCGTCGGGCCGGCAGCCCAGGCCTTGGGCGCGTCGCCGCCGTGCCACAGCATCACGCCCTTGGGGCCGAAGTGCGAGATATCGAGGAGGATCGAGGGCTGACCCGTTACGGCTTGCAGCGCCAGCTGCCCGGCCAGCCCCATCACGTCGCCCTCAGGTGCGAAGGTGTGCCCCCGGTCGGCCAGCCGGGCCATCGCAGAGTAGGCCATCGCGCCGGTCCGGTCAGGGATCTCAGGCCACTCGCGGATGGCCACGCCGTCGTAGCCCTGGGCCAGCTTCTGGATGGCCAGCTCGAGCCTGAAGGTTTCACGGAGCTGCGCCGCCGGGTACTCCGAGAGCTCGGCGAAGCTCGCGGTCATCTCGTCTAACTCGGCATCGGTGACGGTCTGTAGCGCCTCGAACAGCTCGTCCATCTTGGCCCGCTCGACCGTCATTCCGGTCTGCGGGAAGGCGTCGAAGGCGAAGAACCCCGGCGCGTGACCGCCCAGCAGGAGCACTCGAGACTTTCGCAGGGCTCGAGCCCCGCGCAGGGCGGACAGGGTCAGGGCGAGGCGCGACAAAAACCAGGCGTCGTCCGCTGCTCCGTAGAACCATTTGGCGGGTTTCTCCAGCAGGGAGACCCCCAGGTTCAGCCCACAGACCGCGTTCTGCGGTAGCGGCCCGGTCTCCCAGACCTCGGGCAGCGCCCACAGCCCTACCGGGATGGGCAGTTGCAGCAGCGGCAGGAAGGCGTCGCCGGTGGCGAAGGTGACGTGCTGAACCAGCAGCAGGTCGAGGTCGGCGGCCTGCGCAGCCCGGGCGACAGCCTCGGCTTGCGCAGCATCCGCGACGGGCTCGGCGACGTAGGCCAGCTCGAAGCCGTGGGTCTTGCCCAGGGCCTCGAGAGCCTGCCTCGAGGTCTGCTCGAGGCCGAACCTCGAGCCGCGGAACAGCGAGCGGACGATGGGAACCAAGCCGATGCGGAGTGTGTTCATAGGAGGATTGTCTAACCCACAGGCCAACCACGAGGGTTGGCCCTACGTTGCTAGTTGTTGCTTCGCTCTTCCCTCTACGTTGCGCCAGGGTAGAAGTGCGGAATCGGCGGAAGCGGCAAATTCGTGCCGGGGCGGAGTGGCGTGCGCCATAGCCGCGGAGCGGCTACCCGAGACGCAATTCCCTGCGGGAGCTGGCGGGCGAAATGTGGCGACTTAGCCCTTCACCCCGCCCGAGGTCAGCCCGCCCACCACCCGCTCCTGGAAAATGGCGATCACCAGGGCCACCGGCACCAGCGCGATGATCAGCGCGGCGGAGATCAGGGGCCAGGGGAAGCTGTACTCGCCCTGCAGGAAGTTGATCCCCACCGGCAGGGTGCGCATGGCCTGCGAGGGCATCAGGGTCAGGGCCAGCAGGAATTCGTCCCAGCTGTTCACAAAAGCCAGGATGCTGGCGGTGAAGACCCCTGGCGCGGCCAGCGGCACCACGATGCGCCACAAGGCGCCCAAGCGGGAGCAGCCGTCCACCATCGCGGCCGACTCGAGGTCCTTGGGAATCCCCTGAAAAAAGCTCACCAGCACCAGCGTCGCCACGGGAATCGAGAGCGCCGCGTGCGGCAGGATCAGCGCGATGTAGGTGTTGCGCAGCCCCAGCGCCAGCACCGTCTCGAACAGCGGCACGATCAGGGTCACGGTGGGGAACATCGAGACGCCCACCAGCAGCGAGAAGATCAGGGTCTTGTTGGGCAGCCGCAGCCGGGCCAGCGCGTAGGCCGCCAGCGCCGAGACGAACACGCACAGCAGCGTAGCCCCCACCGCCACCACCACACTGTTGAAGAAGTAGCGCCCAATCGGCGCGTTGGTGAAGGCCTGGACGTAGTTCTGCACCGTTGGGGCGGCAGGCCACCAGGTGATGGGGATACGGTTCAGCTCGCCCTCGGTCTTAAACGAGGTCAGCAGGATCCACACCGCCGGGAAGAAGCCGTTCACCACCACGATACCAGCAGCCACCCAGAGCCAGATGCGGGGATTCTTGAATGGGTTTAGGCTAGTCATCCGCCCCCCTCACATAGCGCAGATACACCAGCGTCACCACGAAGCTGATCAGGAACATCAGCACCGCCAGGGCCGAGCCGTAGCCGAAGTTGAGGTTCTCGATGCTCATGGTGCGAACGTACATGGCCAGGGTCTCGAAGGCGTTGCCGCCGTTCTGCATGGCGAAGGGGATATCGAAGGTCTGGAAGGCGGTGATGGTGCGGAAGATCGCGGCCACCAGGATGGCCGGCATCAGCAGCGGCAGGGTGATGCGCCAGAAGCTCTGCCAGCCGGTGGCCCCGTCCACCGCCGCCGACTCGTACAGCTCCTTGGGAATGACCTGCAAGCCGGCCAACAGGATCAGGGCCACGAACGAGCTGGACTTCCAGATGATGCTGAAACAGACCGCCCAGAACAGCAGGTCGGGGGTGGTGATCCACAAAAGCCGCTCCCCGCCCAGCCGCATGATCACGTCGTTGACCACGCCGTACTGGCTGTCGAAGAACCAGCGGAAGATCAGCCCCGCGAAGACCAGCGGCAGCGCCCACGGCAGCAGCAGCCCCAGCCGCACCGGCCAGCGCACCCGGAACGGCAGGTTGGCCAGCAGGGCCAGCCCGAGCCCCACCAACAGCGCCCCCGGCACCGTCACTGCCACGATCAGCAGGGTGTTCCACAGGGAGGTCCAGAATCGGTCGTCGGAGAAGGCCTGGACAAAGTTGTCGAATCCGATGAACACCGGCTCCACGCCGGTCTGGTCGGTCAGGCGACGCTGGAAAAGGCTGGTATAGATCAGCCGCGCCACCGGGTACAGCGCCACCGCCCCCAGCAGCAGCGCCGCCGGGACCAGCAGCCAAAAGGCCAGCGCCCGCTCGCTCAGATCACCGAAGCTGCGGCGGTATGGGGTGGGTGGGGTTTTGATGGCCATAGGGGTTGAGGATGAGCGGTTGAAGACACGCGGATGGACAGGTCATGTTGCCCGGCACGGCGCTGTGACGGCCGCAAAAACACCTGACAAGAACCGTCGTCATCCTCGGCGGCCGGTCAAGGCCCGAAAGGCGCGGCCACGCAGTCCGCGTTGCGCACAGGAAGGTCGGCGCCAACATCAAGGGGCCACACTGACGCCCTGTGGGGATCCCTCGAGGGCAACCACCGGCCCCCTCAGCATGACGACGGCTTGGCGAGCCGAAGGTTTGCGTCGCTCTTCGTGCCGCTCCTATTGGGTCGAAGTCGAGGGCCGAGGTTTCAGTCCGTTGTGTACTGGCCCCTCGGCCTCAGCCCTTCGACCCTCTGCCGTCTTACAGCTTTTACCGCCCCGCGTAGATCGCCTGCAGGCGGCTCACGATGTCCCTGGCGGCCTGCTCGGGGGTCTTCTGGCGGGCCAGCACCTGATTGGTGTTGGTGCGGATCGCCTCGGAGATTTCGGCGTAGCGGGGGTGCTGCGGGCGGGCGCGGGCGGCCTGCACCACCGGCAGGGCCTGGGCGAAGAAGGGGTTGGCCTTCAGGACGTCGGCATCGCGGTAGAGCGCAGGGAAGACCGGCAGGTTGGAGGCCTCGATGGCCAGAACCTTAGAGACCTCAGGGCTGCTCAGGAAGCGGATTAGCTTGTAGGCCTGGGCCTTGTTGCGGCTGAAGTCGGAGATGGTCCACTGCCAACCGCCCAAGCAACTGGTCTGACGTCCGCCCTGGAAGGCGGGCAGCGGCACCACCCCTATCTTGCCCTTGACCTGGCTGTCGGCATCGTTCTGGAAGCGCGCCCAGGCGTAGGAGAACAGCGTCCCAAACACCCAGCGGCCCTGCTGCATCTCGGCGCGGACGGTGTCTTGGGCCTTCTCGGCCATGTTGGGGGGCGAGACCCGCTGCTCCATCAGGCTGACCCAGAAAGCCAGCGAACGCTGGGCCTGGGCCTCGGTCAGGGCGAACTGGCCCTGGGCGTTGGTCACGTCGCCGCCCGCCGCCCAGATCGGCAACATGAAGGTGCAGACCGCACCCTCGGCCGGCGCACCGATGAAGCCGATGCCGTTGAGGTTGGGATTATTCTCGCCGCGCAGGATGGTCTGGGCCTGCTGGATGGCCTCGTCCCAGGTCGTGGGGGGCTTGAGGTTGTACTTCTCGAGCAGGTCGGTGCGGTAGAACAGGAACTGCGCATCGGCAAAGCTCGGCAGCGCCACCAGTGAGCCGTTGATGACGTTGGCCTGGGCATAGGCGGGCAGGTAGGTGGCCAGCAGGTTGCGCCGAGAGATGCCCGGCAGGTACTTGTCCAGGGTGTCGGCCCAGCGGCTGGCCTGGTACTGGGCGGGCCGGATCACATCGATCAGGATCGCGTCGATGCTGGGGTCGCGGGAGGCCAGCACGGTGGTGAGGTACTGCTGCTGCTGGTCAGAGGTTGAGCCACCCACCTCGATGTCCACCCGGACACCGGGGTTGCGCTGCTGGTAGGTGTCGAGGATCTTGCGCAGCACATCGGGGCGCTGCTGGCCCCCCACGAACACCCGCAGCCGGGTCTGCTGCGCCAGGGCGCTGGACATTACCAGCACCGCCATCAAAAGCCAGAACCATTTCTTCATGTCTCCTCCTCGAGGTCGCCGCACGTCGTAGGTGCCACGCCGTACGCCAGAACCTTTTTTAGCTGATTTGCACCCCTAGTTTACCCAGTTCCCCCAGCATTGTCTCGTTAACCTCGATGCCCTCCTTTTCGGCTCTACTGCGCAGTTGAGAGCGCCTCGAGCCGGGCAGGCGACCGCCTGCGGCCTCGAGGGCAGAAACCAGCTGAGTCATTCGCGCCGCGTAGCCCCCGCCGTAGGCCGCGGGGTCGAAGGCGACCAGCAAAAGCCCAGGCTTCGCGGCCTGCTCGGGCGGCATCCAGGGCAGCGGCAGGTCGGGCGAGAGGATGTCGCCCGCGATGGCCCCGGCCAGAATTTCCACCATCACCGCCAGCGCGTAGCCCTTGCCCCCCCCGATGGGGATGAGCGAACCCTCCAGGGCCGCCTTGGCGTCGGTGGTGGGGTTGCCCTCCTTGTCCAGCGCCAAGCCCTCGGGGATGGCCTCGCCCTTCTTGGAGGCGTTGATGATCTTCCCTCGAGCGACCACCGAGACCGAGGTGTCAATGATGACCGGCTCGGGCGCGGCGGGAGCCCCCAGCGCGATGGGGTTCGTACCGAGAACCGGGCCGGGAGCAATGGCGGGCGGGGTGTTGGCAAACGCCAGGGCGACCAGCCCTTGCTGGGCCAATCGACCGACATAGGCCGAGAGCACGCCGGAGTGTCCGGCGTTCCGCACGGCCACCGAGGCACTGCCCTGGGCCCTGGCCAGACCGACCAGTTCATCGACCCCGCGCAGGCCCGCCACTGGTCCCGGCGCACCGTCGGCGTACAAAACCCCGACCGACGGGCGGAGCAATTCGAAGCGCATCTGTGGCGAAGCGTTCAGGCCTTTTGCCTGAAGCTGTGAGGTGTACTGAGCGACCCGCGACAGCCCGTGCCCCGCATTGCCCTCGGCCTCGGCCTCGAGGATAATCTCGGCGAACTGCGCAGCGTGCGCCGCCGACATCCCGAGGCTCTGGAAGTGGCTCGAGAGGATCGACTGGAGCCGGGCCACCGCGACCTTCACCGCCCACCCCCCGCCTTGCCCAACACAGCCAGCACGCCCTCGGCGACCCGGACCCCCACGGCTTCCTGGGCCTCCGCCGTTAGGCCTGCAACATGCGGGGTTATCCACAGGTTATCCACACCCCGCAACACGTGCCCGGCGGGCAGCGGCTCGGGGTCGACCACGTCCAGCACGGCTCCGCCAAGTTGCCCGGATTTGAGCGCAGCCACCAGGTCGGCCTGGTGAACCAGTTCGCCTCGAGCGGTGTTGATCAGGAACGCGCCCTTGGGCATGGCGGCAATGGTCTCGGCGCGGATTAGCTCCCGGGTCTGGGGCGTGAGGGGCGCGTGGAGCGAGAGGAAGTAGCTGCGGGAAAGGACCGAGGCAACATCGGTCAGCTCTACCTCGAGGTCTTCCACCGCGCTCTCCCAGGCCAGCCGCACGGGGTCGGAGGCCACCACCTTCATCCCAAAGGCCCGGGCCCGCCGCGCCACCCGAAGCCCCACCTCGCCCAGCCCCACCAGGCCCAGGGTCTTCCCGGCCAGCTCGAACCCCCCGAAGGTACCCCGGTTCCAGCCGCCCCCGGCCACGTGTGCCGCCCCGCCGGCGATGTTGCGGGCCAGGTGCAGCATCGCCGCCATCACGTACTCGGCCACCCCGCCCGCGTTGATGCCCCTGGCGAAGTACAGCTGCACGCCTTGGGCCTTGAGGTCGGGCTGGTTGATGTTGTCCAGGCCTACGCCCAGCCGCCCGACGACCTTCAGCCTCGACGCGCCCGAAATCAACTCTGCGTTGACCTGGGTCTGATTCCGCACTACCAGAGCGGTGGCCGTGCGCAGTTTCGCCTTCAACCCCTCCCGGTCTTTCCAGAGGTCGGGGTCGTAGGCCACCTCGAGCCCGCTCGCGCGGAGCCGCTCCAGGCCGGAAGGGGTAATGAACTCGCAAACGATGATCATGGCAGGATGAGACCGACGCCTCGTCTTCGCTCGAGGCTGGAAGGGGTTATGAACTCGCGGATGACGATCATGGCGGTTGGCCCTTAGCGGTTAGCCGGTAGCTAAGAGCTAACCGCTAACCGCTAAACCATCAAGCACTTGGGTAAAGTTTCGTGATCACGAACTCGTTGTGCCGCAACAGCTCGGCGGCGGTCATGCGGCCGTTAACCGTGCGAGCGAAAATGTCCATGATGCGGTCGGCAGCCTGCTCGAGGTTGATCTCGCCCACCAGCAGGTCGGGGAGTTTCACGTCGATGTGCTCGCTCATGGTCGAGCAGGTGATGGGGTTGGGCGAGACCTTGATGACTGGGATGATGGGATGGCCCACGATGTTTCCCTGTCCGGTGGTAAAGAAGTGCAGCACCGCGCCGCCCGCCGCGCAGAGGGTGACCTGCTCGGCCCCGGCGGAGGAGCTGTTCATGAACACCAGTCCCTGGCCTGGCTGCACCGCCTCGGCATAGTTGAGGACAGCATTGACCGGCCTGCTGCCGGTCTTCTGGATGTTACCCAGCGCCTTCTCCTCGATGGTGCTGAGGCCGCCCCTGATGTTGCCCTCGGTGGGCTGCGAGCCCAGCAGGTCGACGCCCTGGTCTTCGATCATCTGAATGTAGTCGTCGTAGATCTTCTGGAACTTACGCCGGAGCGCGGGCGTGGCGCAACGGTTCGCGATCAGGTGCTCGCCGCCGGTCAGCTCGGAGGTCTCGCCAAAGATAACCGAGGCCCCCAGGTCCACCAGCCGGTCCACCGCCCGGCCCTGGGCCTTGTTGCCCGCCAGGCCCAGCGTGGGGTCAGACTCGCCGCACTTGATCGAGAGCACCAACTCGGAGACCGAGACCGGCTCGCGCCGCACCTCGGAGGCGTCCTGGGTCAGCCCGTAGGCCACCCTCGAGGCCGCATTAATCACGTTCAGGTCGCCGTAGCGCTCGATGGAGAAGGTCTCGACGGGCTTGCCGGTCTTGGCGATGGCCGAGGCCACCCGGTCGGTCCACTTGGGCTCGATGCCGATCACCACCACGCTGTGGACGTTGGGGTTGGCCCCGTGGCCCGAGAGGGTGCGGAAGGTCAGCTCGAGGTCCTCGCCGAACTGTAGACGGCCGTAGGGGTGGGGCAGCGCGGTCGTCCCGTTAATCAGCCGGGCCACACCCTCCGCGGCGGAGTTGGATAGGTCGTCCACGGGCAGAATCAACACGTGATTCCGCACCCCGACAGCCCCATTCTCCCGGCGATACCCGTTGAGTTGCATCTTGGAGGCTCCTGACTTCTTCGCCATCACTTGCCCCCTTTCTTGGCTTTGGCGGAGGAAGCAGCCTTGGCCTTGCTGCCCGCCTTGCCGTAGTCCCAGCGCAGCGTCCGAATGTTGTGCACGTGAACCCAGCCGCCCTTCTTCACGGCCTTGGTGACCTTGCCGACCTTCTCGCCGTACTCGATCACCACGTGCCCCACCGCCATATCTTTGAGCGCGACCTTGTGGCCCAGCGGGACGGCCTCGAGCGTCCTGACCTCCAAGGGTTTGCCCCCCTCGAGGCTTTGAATCACCAGCTCTTCTCCGGGCTGTAGGTCCGCGACCGCCACGGCCACGTCGTCGGTAACTTTATGCGCTAAGGCGCGGTGTGCCATGTTGCCTCCGTTTTAAACGCAAATAGATTTTATATCTAAAAAATGCCGAAGGTCAAGCAAGCCCGTTTCTGCAGAAAAAGACCCGGGTACAGGCTCGCCACAGACCGTAACGAGGTTAGGTTTGGATCAACTGGCAATTTTCCCAAAAATCACTATACTATCCCCGAAAAAGGAGATTTGTAATTTATGAGAGGAGCATTCAACCACTGGATCACGACGATGGGCCTCTTGGGGGGTTCCGCACTGCTCCTCTCGGGGTGTGGCCAGACCCAACCCGCAACCCCGATTAATCCCAACCAACTCGACAGCCGGGGCGGCACGATCCGCTCCAGCGACGAGAAGGCCAGCCTCCAGATTCCTGGACAGACCCTGAGCGGCGCGGTGGTGTTCAGCCTGGCACCCAGCAATCAAACCGTCAAAGCCCCTGCCGACAAGGTGCTGGTCTCGGGGACGATGTACGCCCTCGGCAGCACCCCCAGCACCACCCTGGCCAAGCCCAGCACCCTCAGCATCCAGTATGACCCCGCCCTGGTGGAGGGCCTAGGGCGAAAACTGGGCGTGAGCAGCCAGGCAGCGGCCAACACCCTCGAGGTCGCACTCCTTGCGAACGGCGCTTGGGTGCCGGTGGGCGGCAGCAGCGCCGACCCCAACGCCTCAACCGTGCAAGCCCCCATCACCGAGATGGGGATTTATGCTTTGCTGGCCCCCGATGGTTCTAAACCAGTATGGAGGCTCGAGGTACGTGGCGGCATCGGGGCTATTGGGAACAACATCAACGAAGTACAGCCCATCGCCGAGGCCATCAACCGCAACTACCTTTACATCAGTCTGAGCCGCAATGGTCAAGTTCCCACTAGCCCAGTAGCCCTCCACCTCAGCGGCCCCAACGGCTTTAACACTACGCTCCCCTATACCGAGGGACGCAACTGGGGGATGTTCGGCCTTGCAACCCGCCAAGCCGGACTGTTCACCCTGCGCTTTAGTGCGGACGGGCAGGACATTTCCAGTACAGTAGACATCGCCGCGACCCCTACCTTGCCGCTGCCCGTAATCAGCGCGCAGGTGGTGTCCGGGCGGGTCGAAACCCGCTGGGAACCGATTGCTGCTGCCCAGAGCTACGAAGTGCGGCTGTATGGCCCCACCCTTTCGGTAGTGCAGACCCTGCAAACCAAGAATACCAACGCCAACCTGACCATCCCCTCTAATCTGATTGGTCAGAACATCGCCGTCATGGTGCTGGCCTACACCTGGGACAACACCCTCGAGCGTACCCAACCCTACCCCACAATCCTCGAGAAAACCAATGCCTCGGCCTCGCTGGTTTCCTTCACACAAAGCAATCCCCCCTCTAACCCTACCAACACTCCCAGGCTCATCAACCTGAGTCCCGCGACCCTGAGCCTATCAACCGGCACGGGACGAACCGCTAGCGCTTATATCAACTTTGGCAATGGCGGCACGGCTCCCCTCACCTATCGAGCCTCGGTGAATAACAGTAGTTTCAGAATCTTAGGAAACGAGATCGGCAGCGTTGATCCTGGCTTGTTCCCACGCCTTCAAGTGGAAGGCACTTGTGGCAGCACCCAGAACACCCTCACTGGGATTTTCACACTCACCACCAACGACCCCAATACTCCCACTCGCACTGTGCCACTGCGCCTCGAGTGTTTTAGCTTTACTGCCCTCCGGGCCGAACTGGTCTATAACGAGTTTAGCCATAAAGGCGGCTCTAGCTCCTACTACGACCCTACCCTCTCCGACGCAGAGTGGAGCCCGGACAGAAGCCGGATCGCCACTTACGGAAGCGGCGAGCAAGTCATCATCTGGGATGCTCAGACCGGGCGCTCATTGCGGCGGAGTCAGCAGGCCATTAACGCCTACAGCGGTACCAAGGTACTGGCTATGCGCTGGAGTCCAACCGGTGGGGACATCGCCTTCATCAGCTACAGCGGGGATAGAATCCGGATTCTGGATTCGTCAACGGCCCGCGAGCGCTTAGTTATCCGGGCACTCAACGGCGATTTTGATCAGCTTGCATGGAGTCCGGACGGCACCCAAATCGCCTCTCGAGCCCGCAACGAACTGCATATCTATGAAACAACCGCCGGAAATCTGCGCCGCCGGATCAGCTTGCCTACGGAGTTCTACAACGGTGGGAGCCGCATCCTTGGCTGGAGCACCGACGGAAGCCAGGTGCTCACTTTGGATGGAATAAACTCGAATGGTACCCCGGTGGGTATCAACTTTTGGCGCGTTTCGGACGGCTCGTTGGCCCGCCAGCAGAACATCCAGATTCCTAGCTACTGGGGAATGGCTGGCGAGGCCCTCAGCCCGAACCGGACCACCCTGGCAATAGGCCTTAGCAGCACCAGTGGCTCCGATGACTACCGGGTGCAACTCTACCGCGTCAGCGACGGACAGGCTCTACCAGAGTTCCCCACCAACCGAGCCAACCGAGACTCGCTCCGATTGCAGTGGAGCCAGGACGGGAGTCGGATACTCGCCTCGAGCAGACAGTGCCCTGCGCTAAACCCCAACTCTGGTATCTGTCTGCACCTATGGCGTACTTCAGATGGAGCCCTACTACACAGCATCGCCACCAGCATTGACGCGACCCAGCAAGGCATCACCCTCTCAGCATCGGGGGATCAAGCCTTAATCTCGTCCACGTCAACCGTGGCGAGGTTGATTTCCCTCGCTACTGGAAACCCTATCCTTCTTCTGGGGAATCACGGCAGCAGCATCAGAAGCCTAGCCTTCGACTCGAGCAACCGCCTGCTCAGTGGTAGCAACAACACCAACTTTTCGGGATACAACCTGAGCTTTAGAAACCTAAGCAGTTCCCAGATCACCCGCTTCGGCGATATAACTGCATCGGGGATGCAAACTGTCACGTGGATGCCCAACAACCGCGTGGCTGGGATCGAGGTGGACAGCCGGAGTGGATTCGCTGCTTTAAAGGTATTCGATACCACTACCCAGCAGCAGACTCGCTCCGTTTCCATTGAGGGGCGCTGGTTCGTGTGGAGTCCCGACGGACGCAGGCTGCTTTACCAGCCCAGCGAGCAACGTATCGGCATATTCGATGTGGAGAACGCCCGCCATTTGGCAGACCTCGAGACACAGCCCAACGACTCAACTATAGATCGTACCAGCTTAGCCTGGAGTCCCGATGGCAGTCAGATCGTGCGACCAAGCTCGGGCGAGTTGGTCTTCTTCGACCCTCAGAACGGCAGAATTGTTCGGCGGGTCACCGCTTCAGGCGGATTCTTGCCGTGCTTCATGGGACGCATATTCTGGCAGGGTAACAGCTTGGTCTGCGGCAGCAGCTCAGGCCAGTTAGGGGTGATGAATGTTACCAACGGGCAAATGATATTCACTCAAAGCGAACCAACCTCCAGCGAACGCTTGGTCGGCTTGAGTCCGAACGGGCAGCAACTTGTCCTAGTTAGCGACACCACCACTCGAATCATCTCTCTGAACGGCATCGAGTTGCTTCGGATGCCTAATGGCGACTACAACACTATCGGAGATGCCGCCTGGAGCAGCGACGGGAGTCTGCTGGCCTTTGGCGGAGTGACTTCGCTCGAGGTCTACCGCATCACCCCTCAGCCGTAGACAAAAAATCTAAAATTTGACGGGGCTGGTCTGGGTTGCCTAGACTGGCCCCAGATGATCGAGCACACGCTCCAGCGCACCACCCTCAACCGCGAGGCCTACAAAACCTTGCGCCAGGCCATTTTGGGGCGGACGATTCCCAGCGGACAGAAGCTGGTGGTGCGGGTGCTGGCCGAGCAGTTGGGGCTCTCCCCCACCCCTGTGAAGGAGGCCCTGAGCGCCCTCGAGCGCGAGGGCCTGGTGGTGGCCATTCCCCACCGAGGATATTTCGTCCTCGAGCCCACCCTCGAAGACATCCGTGAGATTTACAACCTGCGGGAGGTGCTGGAGGGGCTAGCAGCGCGGCTGGCAGTGGCGAACGACGGGCAGGCGCTGGTCGCGAAGCTCGAGAAGCTCCTGACCAAGCAGCACAAGGCCGCCGACAAGGGCGACCTCGAGAGCTACGGCGACCTTGATCTGGCCTTTCACAGGACTTTTTGGGAGGCGGCGCACAACAGAAGATTGCTGGCAACCGCCGAGACCATCGACGGGCAGATTCGGATGCTGATTAACAGCTCGGCAGCGATTCCGGGGCGGCTGGTGGGCTCTAGGGCCGAGCACGAGGCAGTGATGGCGGCGGTGCGGGGCAAAGACCCTGAGGCAGCAGAGGCCGCGATGCGAACCCACGTGCGGAACGCGGGGCGGGCGCTCGAGGCGTATCTCATCAAGCCATGAACTACCTCGGACTCGACGCAGGAGCCAGCAGTTGCAAGTGGGCGGTGGTGGACGCCGAGGGCCGCACCATCGCCGAGGGGCGCAGCAGCCCCTGGACCGGGCATCTATTCGACGACCTGCAGCGCGGCAGGGTGCGGGCGGCGCTCGAGGAGCTCGCGGACCAAGTCCGGCCCTACTCGCCCCGGGCTGTGGTTGCGGGCGTGACCGGGCTGGACAGGGAGAGCAGTGAGGCGGAGCAGCTGTCGCGGTGGATCGCGGAGTTGCTGGATGTGGAGAGGCCCAGGGTCCAGATCATGGGCGACATGGACTTGATGTACCGGGCCAACTTCGAGCCGGGCGAGGGAATTCTGGTCTACGCGGGAACCGGCTCGGTGGCCTACCACCTGACCAAGGATGGCGGCATCGTCCGGGCAGGCGGACAAGGGTTCATGATCGGTGACGAAGGCGCAGGATTTTGGATCGGCAAGACCGGGCTCCGGCAGGTGCTGCGCTGGCTGGATCGCGGCGAGGAAGTTGCGGAACGACCCCTGGCCCGCCACCTCTTCGAGGCGATGGGCGGCTCGAGCTGGCCCCGCATACGCGAGTACGTCTACGGCGGCGGGCGGCAGGCCGTAGCAGCGCTGGCCCCGGCCGTGGGCCGGGCCGCGCAAGACGGGGATGCGGCAGCCCAGACCATCCTGCGTCAGGCCGGGCACGAACTTGCCGAGCTAGGCCTGAGCCTCAAGTACCGCCTGGGGGACCTGCCGGTGACCCTGTGCGGCGGGGCACTGCGGGTCAGCCCGCTGATCGAGGGGGGCGCGAGGGAGCGCCTCGAGCTGACCGCCAGCGACGCCTCGGGGGCGCTTGCGGCGGCGAGGCTAGCGCTGGGGGCAGACAGTGGGGCCGGTAGCGGGTAGGGGCGGCAAACACTTCCGAACGTCCCCACACGTCAAAGTTGCGCCAGGGTGAGTCTGCGAGATCTGTGAGGGTAACCGTTGCCTTCCTGGGCGAAGTGGCTTGCGCCATAGCCGCAGAGCGGCTACCCGGGGCCGAGTGGCTTACACCATAGCTGCATGGCGCAATTCCGCAAGCGTTTCGGGGCGGCATCTCGCAGTTCAACTTTTACCACACTTGGGCTGTTTCGCCGCTGCTGCCCTGTTCCCTGATATTGTCATAGCCGATGAGCAAACCCATCTTGGCGACCGAACAAGTCAGCGAACAATTTCGCGATCTGGACACCTGGGAGACCCTCGAGATCGTCCGTGCCCTGGCCGATGACCAGCTGGGCGCGGTGCAGGCCGTGCAGCGGGCCGCGCCGCAAATCGCTCGGGCCGCCGACTTGGCCGCCCTGCGGCTGGGGGGCGGAGGGCGGTTGATCTACGCGGGGGCGGGCACCAGCGGGCGGCTGGGGCAGCTCGACGCCTCGGAACTGCCGCCGACCTTTTCTTGGCCCAGGGAGCGCGCCCTGGCCTGCATGGCGGGCGGCCAAGCCGCACTGTGGAAGGCCATCGAGGGTGCGGAGGATGACCACGAGGCGGGCAAGCTGGACGTGCTAGCCCTTAGCCCGACTGCCAGCGATGTGGTGATCGGGATCGCGGCCTCAGGCACCACACCCTACCCGCAGGGGGCCTTCGAGGCAGCAAGGAGTGCGGGCGCCTTGACCATCGGGATCGCCAACAACCCCGGCACGCCCCTGGTTCAAAGCTGCGACGCCGCGATTGTGCTGGACACCGGCCCGGAGGTGATCTCCGGCTCCACCCGCCTAAAGGCCGGAACCGCCCAGAAGATCGCCCTCAACACCTTATCCAGCAGCATCATGGTGCGGCTGAACAAGGTCTACGGCAACCTGATGGTCGACGTTCAGGCCACCAACATCAAGCTGGTCAGGCGGGCCATTCACCTGGCCCAGATCGCCACCGGGGCCTCGGAGGAGGAAGCCAAAGGCGCCCTCGAGCGCTGCGGCTTCCGGGTGAAGGTGGCCATCGTGATGCTGCGCTTGGGTCAGGACGCCGAGGCGGCGGCGGAGCTTTTGGGGCGGGTCGGAGGGAGCGTGCGGGCTGCCTTGAGCCAGCAGAGCGGAACGAGGAGGGAGGGAAGAGAAGACGACACCTGAGGGTCTGGAGGGTCGAGGTTCGGGCCACCCCAAAACGCCCGGGAAGAGGGTGCCCGTGATTGCAGCAGGGCACGCCTTCAGGGCTTGGGGCGGCCTCGCAAATACCCTGGCCAAACCTTAGCCCTGCCCCCTCTTTCTCCTTACCCAGCTACTGCAAGCCCGCCTCCTGCAGCCAGGTCTTCAGCTTGACGATGGAGAACCGGCTCATTGAGGCGGAGTGGGGGCCGTAGACCAGGGTGGGGACGGAGCGCTTGCCGTTGTTGGCTTGCAGCACCCGCTGCTCACCCGCCGGGTCTTTGTCGATGTCCACTTCGATGTAGGGGATTTTGAGGGCCTCGAGGGCCTGTTTGGCGGCGCGGCAGTCGGGGCACCAGCCGGTGGAGTACATGGTTATCACAGGCTGAGTCTAGGCTAAGCGAAGCGAGATTACTGTGATTTACGCTCGAGATGTAGAGTTTTCCGCGCCTTTCCCCATAGAATAATGCCGTCTTGTAAAGATTCGGCTGCTGGCTGACAGCTGCTGGCTGACGGCTACCGGCCAATCACCCCAAAGAGGACGCCATGAGCAACTACACCCCCACCCCCGCCGACAAATTCACCTTCGGGCTATGGACCGTCGGGAACATCGGGCGCGACCCCTTCGGCAACCCCACCCGCAAGCCCCTGAGCCCCGAGTACATCGTGCGCAAGCTGGCCGAGATCGGGGCCTGGGGCGTCAACCTGCACGACAACGACCTAGTGCCCATCGACGCCACCGCAGGTGAGCGCAAGAAAATCCTGACCAGCTTCAAAAAGGCCCTCAAGGAAACCGGCGTGGTGGTGCCGATGGCGACCACCAACCTCTTCGGCGATCCGGTCTTTAAGGATGGGGCCTTCACCAATGCCAACGCCAAGATTCGGGCCTACGCCATCCAGAAGACCATGAACGCCATGGATTTGGGGGCGGAGCTGGGGGCCAGCACCTACGTCTTCTGGGGTGGGCGCGAGGGGGCCGAGGTGGACGCGGGTGGCAACACCCTTGACGCGATTGCCCACATGCGCGAAGCCATGAACTTCCTGGCCGAGTACAGCGAGTCGCAGGGCTACGGGTTCAGGTTCGCCCTCGAGCCCAAACCCAACGAGCCCAGGGGCGACATCTACCTGCCAGTGGTGGGGGCGGCGCTGGGTTTCATCGCCACCCTGGACAAGCCCCACCTCTTCGGCGTGAACCCCGAGGTGGCCCACGAGACCATGGCGGGACTCAACTTCCTGCACGCGGTGGCCCAGGCAATCGACGCGGGCAAGCTGTTCCACATAGACCTTAACGACCAGAAGATGGGCCGCTTCGACCAGGATTTGCGCTTCGGGGCCGACAACATCAAGCAGGCGTTTTTGCTGGTGAAGCTGCTCGAGGACACCGGCTACTCTGGCCCCCGCCACTTCGACGCCCACGCCCTGCGCACCGAGGACGAGGCCGGGGTTTGGGAGTTTGCCAAGGGCTGTATGCGCACCTACCTGATCCTCAAGGAGAAGGCCCGGCGGTTCAATGCCGACAAGGAGATTCAGGCCGCCATCAAGGCCTACAAGGTGCAGGACAAGGAGCTATCCGCCCTGACCAAGAAGTTCAGCAAGAAGAACGCCGAGGCTTTGAAGGCCAAGAAGTTCAACCGCGTCGCGCTGGGCGAGGCCGGGCCGGGCCTCGAGCGGCTGGACCAGCTCACGATGGAGCTACTGATGGGGGTTAGGTAGGGGGCAGAAGGAAAGGCTTTTGGCCCTCGGCCCTCAGCAAAATCAGACCGCGGTGACCTGCCCCCCTTTGGGCCGAACCGTTTGTGAGTCCAGGTCGGCTCGGTGTTTACAGCAAAGGGGGGTTGGGGGAATCGCCTTTGACGCTCACACCTGCAGTCTTGCACAACAACTCCTTACGCCTAACCGTGCTGCCTGAGCTGGGTTCGTGCATCGCGGGCCTCGAGCTGAAGCACCAGGGCTTCTGGCTGCCGGTGATGCGCCCGATGTCGGTGGCGGCGGTGGCGGAGGGTAGCTCGCCGGACAGCTCGAGCTACATCCTCGCGCCGTACTCCAACCGCATACGCGACGGACGGTTCAGTTTCGGCGGCGAGAACTTCCAGCTCAAGCCCAACTGGCCCGACGGCAGGATGACCATTCACGGCGAGGTGCACGCTCGAGCCTGGCAAACGGTAGAGCGGTCGGCGGAGGTGCTGACCTGCCGCTTCGCCGCCGACGCCGGGCTCAACTTCCCCTTCACCTACGCCGTCGAGGCCGGCTTCCGCCTCGACGGCCCTGTTCTGGAGTTAGACCTCAGGCTCACCAACACCAGCGCCGGGCCGATGCCGGCCGGGCTGGGCCACCACCCCTACTTCATGCGCCGACTGGGCAGCAGCGGCGACCCGCTGGTGCAGTTCAAGGCCGAGATGGTCTACCTCACCGACGAGACCCGCATCCCCGCCGGGCCCGCCGCCGCCATCCCCGCCGATCTGGACTTTGGCCGGCCCAGGGCCGTCGGTCCGACCTTCATCGACAACGTGTTCTCCGGCTGGGACGGCAGGCTGAGCGCGGACTGGGGCCACTTCAAGATGACCCTTGAGGCCCAGCCGGTCTTCTCCCACCTGGTCATGTTCACCGCGCCCGACGGCACCCTGGCTCTGGAGCCGGTGACCCACGCCACCGACGGCTTCAACCTCATGAGCCAGGGCCACGCCGACACGGGGGTGCGGGTACTCGAGCCCGGCGAGACCCTGCAAGGCAAGGTCTGGATCAAGCTCGAGGGCCGGTAGACTTCTTTGAGGAGTTGTCCTACCCCGTACGCCGGTCGGAGCCCGGCCGCGGTGAGCGGGACAGATATTTAGACGAGGTTTAGTCGCCCTCCTTCCCTCCTTCCTCTGCCCTCTCATGTCCCCGTCCGAGTTCCGCTTCCTCCACCCCCTGCGCGTCCGCTGGGCCGAGACCGACATGCAGGGCATCGTGTTCAACGGGCACTACCTGACCTATTGCGACGTGGCCATCACCGAATACTGGCGGGCCATGGGCTACGAGTACCCCAAGCCGGTGGAGCTGCTGGGGATTGACTTCTTCGTGGTCAAGGCCAGCCTCGAGTACCACGCCCCCGCCTGCTACGACGACGAGTTGCACATCGGTGTGCGGATGGACCGCATCGGCAACAGCAGCATGACCTTCAAGCTGGGCGTCTTCCGGGGCGAGTCCCACCTCATCACCGGCGAGATCATCTACGTCTCCGCCGACCCCCACAGCCGCAAGCCCCTGCGCGTGCCGGACGCCCTGCGGGGGGCGGTGGAGGGTCTGGAAAACGGCTAGTGTCTCCATAGTTGAAACATGCCGCCCGCCAACGCCCGCAGGGCACTGCGCCAGGTACGCATCTACGGTATCCGCCGATGGCACACTTCCTTTCCTGGCGCACCTTAGGGGCAGCCAGCGGCGGCATCGAAACCCTGCCCTCACCCGGCTCTTGGGTAATTTGACCCAGGCTTAGATTAAGACACGTTCTATGCTTAATGGTGCAGAAGTCTTTCCGTCTGCCGCCAGCCCTGTGCATTCGTCCCCAACCCCGGCTGGAAATACTGTCCTGAGTCTAAATTGTGTCCGTGAATCCGAGTTCCCCCACACCCTCGCTCGAGCAACTCCTGCTGGAGTGCAGCCTTGAGCTGCTGCGCGAGCCCGACCAGGCCACCTTCTTCGAGCGGCTGGTGGAGCAGGCAGCGCGGCTGCTGGGGACCCCCGACGCCTACTTGTACCTGACCAAGGGCGAGCAGCTCGTCAGCCAGGTCGCCCTGGGGGTACACGCCCCACTCAGAGGACACCGCCTGAACCGCGGGCAGGGGGTGGGGGGGGTGGTATGGGAGCGCGGGCAGGGCGTGCGGGTCGACGACTACGATAGCTGGGAGCTGCGCTCCCCGAACTTCCCCTACGGCCTGCTGCACGCCATCGTGGGGGTGCCGATCCGCCTCGAGGGGCAAACCGTGGGGATGCTGGGGGTGAGCAGCCCCGACCCCCAGCGGCGCTTCGTCCAGGCCGAGGAGGCGGTACTGGAGCGCTTTGTCCAGGTGGCCGAGCTGGCCCTCAAGCACTACCGGCTGGCCGCCGAGCTGAAGGCCCAGCGCGACGAGGCCACGCGGCTGCTGGCCAGCCTGTCCGAGGCAGTGGTGCAGACCGACGGCAGTTGCGTCGTCACCTACCTGAACTCCGCCTGGGAGCAGCTCACCGGGATGCGGCCGGCGGACTGCGTGGGCCGGCCGTACGTCGAGTTCATCCACCCCGACGACCGCGAGCGGCTCATGGAGGAGATCGACCGGCGGGCCGACCGGCCGGTAAGCTCCTACGAGTACCGCCTGCTCCACGCCACGGAGGGCTACCGCTGGGTGAACAGTCGCGCCCAGCTCGAGCTGGGCGCGGACGGGTGGGTGCTGCGGGTCAACAGGGTACTCACCGACATCACCCAGCACCGCCAGGACGAGCAGGCCCTGCGCCAAGGCGAGGAGCGCAAGCAGCAGTTGCTGGAGAGCCTGGGCGAGGCGGTGGTGGAGGCCGACCGCCAGGGCCTGATAACCTACGTCAACCCGGCCTGGCAGGACATGACCGGCTTCAGCGCTGCCGAGACCGTGGGGCGACACTACTTCGAGTTCGTCCACGCCGAAGACCAGCCCGCCGTCGTGAGGCTCATCCGCCAAGCCCGCGAAGAGGGGTCGGCGGAGCGCCGCCTCGAGTACCGTCTGGTGGTCAAGGGCGGCGGGCTGCGCTGGGTCAACAGCCAGGGCAACTGGCTGCGCGGCGCGGACGGGCAGATCCACGGGATGACCGGCGTCCTCACCGACATCCACGCCCGGCGCGAGGCCGAGGCGGCCCTGCTCGAGAGCCGCGAGCGCTTTCGGCGGCTGCTCGACACCACCCCCGGGGTGGTCTGGGAGGCCGAGGTGGGCGGGGGCAACATCTTCATAAGCAGCCAGGCCGAGACCATCCTGGGCTACACGCCCGAGGAGTGGTTGGACGATCCCGACTTTTGGCAGCAGCGCCTGCACCCCGCCGACTTCGAGACGACCCTGGCCCTGAACGCCCAGGCCGACCACGCCCCCCACGGCTTCTCGTACGAGCTGGAGTACCGGTTTATGACCAAATGGGGGCAGTACGTCTGGATCCGCGACCTGTGCCGGGTGGTCGTCGAGCCGGGTAAGCCGAGGCGCTTGCTGGGACTGATGGTTGACATCACCCACCAGAAGCAGACCGAGCTCGAGCTGGCCGTGAGCGAGGAGCGCTACGCGTTGGCAGCACGGGGCTCCAACGACGGCATCTGGAACTGGGACCTCCAGACCAACCGCGTGCACGTGTCGGCCCGGCTCAGCGCCATCCTTGGACTCCCGGCGCAGGAGGCCACCCACGACTCGGCCTGGGGGCTGTTCGAGTCCGTCGTGCATCCCGAAGACCTCGAGCGCGCCACGGCGGCGGCCCAGAACCATCTGGCCGGGGAGACGCCCGGGGCCTCGGTGGACCTGCGGATGCGCCACGCCGAGGGGCGCTGGATCTGGGTCAACCTGCGGGGGGTGGCCCACTTCAGCCCGGGGGGGGTGGCCAACCGCATGGCCGGCTCGCTCTCGGCCCTGGCCGAACGCGGCAGCTACTACGACCCCCTAACCCACCTCCCCGGCCGCTCGCTGTTCAACGACCGCCTCGAGCGGGCCATCGCCATGCAGTCCAGAGACCCTGCCCGGCAGTTCGCGGTGCTCTTCCTCGACCTCGACCGCTTCAAGGTCATCAACGACTCGCTGGGCCATCACGCCGGGGACCTGCTCCTCACCGAGGTGGCGCGGCGGCTCGAGAGCTGTCTGCGGCCCGGCGACACCGTCGCCCGGCTGGGCGGCGACGAGTTCGTGGTGCTGCTGGAGGGGCTGCACAACCCGGAGGAGGCCCTGCGGGTGGCCGAGCGCATCCGCGAGGCTCTGGCGCAGCCCTTCAGGCTGGGGGCCAACGAGACCTTCAGCGGGGTCAGCATCGGGGTGGTGGACAGCGCCAACAGCTTCGGGAGCGTGGAGGACTACCTGCGCTCCGCCGACACCGCCATGTACAAGGCCAAGGGCGAGCGGCTGGGGGTCAGCCGCTACAGCCCGCAGATGCACGCCCAGGCCAGCCTGCGCCTCGAGACCGAGGTCAGCCTGCGCCGCGCCCTGGCCCAGGGCGAGTTGACCCTGCACTACCAGCCGATCATCGAGCTGAACAGCGGGCGGGTGCGGGGCTTCGAGGCCCTGGTGCGCTGGCACCACCCGACACGGGGGCTGGTCTACCCGCTCGAGTTCATCCCGGTGGCCGAGGAGACCGGCCTGATCGTCCCGCTGGGGCAGTGGGTGCTGGGCCGAGTCTGCCGCCAGCTCACGGCCATTCAGGAGCGCCACCCCGGCCTCTACGTCAGCGTCAACGTGGCCGCCCGCCAGCTCCAGCAGGCCGGCTTCGCCGAGGAGGTGGAGGCGCTGCTGGCGGCCCACAGCCTGGGGGTCGGTTGGCTGCAACTCGAGATCACCGAGAACTCGGTGGTCGAGGGCAGCGCGACGGTGCTGGAAAACATCGAGCGGCTACGTCGGCGGGGCGTCTACATCCACCTCGACGACTTCGGCACCGGCTACTCCAGCCTCTCCTACCTCCGCAAGCTGCCCATCGACGCGCTAAAGATCGATCGCTCCTTCATCGCCCAGCAGCACCACCGCTCCAACCGCCAGATCGTCGAGGCGGTGGTGCAGATGGCCAAGGCGCTGGGCCTGGCGGTGGTCTGCGAGGGCATCGAACTCCAGACCCAGGCCGACTGGCTGCGCCGCCTCGAGGTGGAGTACGGCCAGGGCTACCTCTACGCCCGCCCGATGCCCGCCGAGCGGCTCGAGAGGTTTCTGGCGGAAGCCTCGAGGATCGAGCAGGCCAATGCGGTGCGGGCAAAAGCGGAGGGGTGATTTGCTGAAGGCCAGGGGTTAAAGGTCGACCCCAGTTCCCGCCTGTGCTACCCTGAAAGACTGCGCCTTGGACAGGTAGTTATGTAGCCCGGCCCATCCCCTACCCGACTCGCCCGGTTCGCCGGGTGATTTTTCCTGCAACCACACCTCATAGGGGATGATTCATGAGCACCTACCGCAAGTACCCCAGCACGCCGCACCTGCCCTGGTCGCCGTGCGTACAGCCCGACGATGTCACCCTGGACGCCACAAGCCTTCTCGAGGGCAAGGAGGTGGTCGTCGTCGAGAAGCTGGATGGCGAGAACACCTCGATGTACCCCGACTACATCCACGCCCGCTCTACCAACCCGCGCCCCCACCCCTCCCGCGACTACGTGAAGGCCCTTCACGGCCAGATCCGGGGCAACATCCCGCCGGGCTGGCGCCTGGTCGGAGAGAACGTGTACGCCCTCCACTCCATCTTTTACGACAACCTCGAGGGCTACTTCTACCTCTTCTCGATCTGGGACGAACACGACGTCTGCCTCAGCTGGGACGAGGTGAGGGAGTGGGCGGCGCTGCTCGAGCTGCCCACCCCTAAGGAGTTCTATCGTGGGATCTGGGACGAAAAGACCATCCGAGCCATCCGGGTAGACACCCAGACCTGCGAGGGCTATGTGGTGCGAACCGTGGAGGGCTTTGCCTACAAAGACTTTGCCCGCCACGTCGCCAAGTGGGTGCGCCCGAACCACATCCAAACCGACGAGCACTGGATGAACCGGGCGGTGGTGCCCAACAAACTGAGGACGGAAAGCCGGTAGCCCATAGCCATCGACCGCAGCGGGCGATGAGCTATCGGCAGGTTTACGGGGGGCAACATGCACGCGCTATTGCAACACATCTTGCAGGGCGGGAGGCCCGAACTCGAGGAGTTCTTATGGCAGCTCGGCACGGCCTTCCCGCTGCTTTTGGAGCTGGAGAAGACGCCCCAAGACCCGGTCTGGCACGCCGAGGGGAACGTCCGGGTTCACACCTCGAGGGTCTTGCGCGAGGTGTACCGGGCGCTCGATGACGAGGCCGAAGCGCTAACACCGGGGCAAAAGCTGGCCCTGGTGCTGGGCGCGGTCTTTCACGACATCGCCAAGCCGGTGACGACCAGGGAGCAGGTGTTCGACGGCACCGTGCGCATCATCGCGCCGCGCCACCCCGAGCAGGGGCGCAGCCACCTGGCCTACAGGCTGATGGGTCTGGGCCTGCCCCATCCGGTGGTTCTGGACGTGCTGGCGCTGGTGGGGCACCACCACGACCCCCGCAAGCTGGTCAAGAGCTCCGCCGCCGGGGGCAGGTACTGGCAGCTCAGCAGCCTCTGTAACCCGGCCCTACTCTACCCGCTGGCGCTGGCCGACATCCGGGGCCGGGACGCGGCGGACCACCGGGAACAGCTCGAGATTGTCGAACTCTACAGGCTGTTCGCCGAGGAGCATGGGGCCTGGACACCCGACCCGTACGCCGCGTGGCGGGAACCGCTCGAGGCCGAGCTGGGCCGGGGCGCCCTGGCCGACTTGGTAACGGGCGAGGCCCGCGCGGACCACGCCGCCGGGCTGATCTCCACACCCGAGGAGGCGCTGGCCCGCTCCTACAGGTTCCGCCGGGGCTTCGGGGAGTTGGTGGTGATGTGCGGCCCCAGCGGATCGGGCAAGAGCACCTGGATCGCCAAGAACCTGCCCAACCACGCGACCGTCTCGCTGGACGAGTTGCGCGAGGAAATCGCGGGCAGGCGGGCCGACCAGAGCATGAACGGTCGGGTGCAGCAGGCCGCCCGAGAGCAGCTCAAGGCCCGCCTTAGAGAACACAAAAAGGTGGTCTGGGACGCCACCAACCTGCGCCGCGACTTCCGCGCCCCGATCCTCGAGTTGGGCCGCCTCTACGGCGCGGCAACCACGCTAGTGGTCTTCCAGGCTCCGGAAGCCGAGTTCTTCGCGAACAACCGGACCCGCGCCCACGCCGTCCCTGAAAACGTGCTGGCCAGGCAGTTGGGGATGCTCGAGTTCCCCTACCTCAGCGAAGCCCACCGAACTGTCTTCGTGGGGGCCAAGGGCCTCGAGCTTAATAAATTCGGCTTCAGCAGCTCCGAGGGGCCTGGGTGATGGCCTTGAGGCCGTCCCGACCCCTCGGCCCCGCGGCCGCTGGGGGCATTGTGACCAATAAACCGAGGCGGCGGCCCGGGGGTGTTAGTCTAACAGCGTTTCCGCATCGCCCCCTGTCGTCCCACGGGTGGGCCAAATCCCCCGAAACATTGCGCACAACCCAGGGACACCGCCATGCCAAGACGCTCGGTGCAAAAGCTCAACCAACTGCTGCTGGGGGTGGCCGAGATTGCCCACCGCCTGACCTCCGGCGACGCCCTGGCGCAATTGCCGGAAGTGGTGCGGATCCTGGGCCAGGGCCTGGGAGTGGATCGGGTCTACCTGAACCAGTACCACCCCGGCGAGGGGGGGGAGGTGCGGGTCAGCCAGCGGGCCGAGTGGACCTCGGACAAGGTGGCCCCCCTGCAGCACAACCCCGCCATGCAGAACCGGCTGCCCTACGAGCCCTTCCGCCAGCGGCTGCTGGCCGGGGAGATCCTGATGCTCCACCGCCAGGACATACCCGCGCCCTTCCGCAGGCACCCCGCCCTGGCGGACATCGGGTCGTTCCTGGAGGTGCCGATCTTCGCCGGCGAGGCACTGTGGGGCTTCATCGGCTTTAACTCGGTGAGACGGCGGCGCACCTGGGACGAGGCCGAAGTCAGTGTGCTGCGCACCGCCGCCGACAGCCTGGGCAAGGCCCTCTGGCGCGAGCAGGCCCAGCAGCAGTTGCGCCAGGAGCAGAACCGCAGCCGGGAGCTGCTCCTCCAGAGCCGCCGCAACAACGAGCGCCTGGAGCTGCTGCTCAAACTGGCCCGAACCCTCAAGAGCGACCTTGACCTGCCCGACCTCTACCGCCAGGTGGTCGAGACGGTGGCCCAGACCTTCGGCTACGAGCTGTTCTCGATCTACTTGTGGGAGGACGGCGAGCTGGTGATGCAGCACCAGGTCGGCTACGAGTTCTGGCTCGAGCGCATCCCGGCGGGCGAGGGGGTGATGTACCAGTGCTTCACCCGAGGCCAGCCAATCTGGCTGGCGGATGCCCAGGACGACCCCCGCTTCATCGGGATGCAGCCCGACATCCGCTCGGAGATCGCGGTGCCGCTGCGGGCGGGGGGGCGGGTGGTCGGGGTGATCAACGCCGAGAGCATGACCGTCACCTACACCGAGCACGACCTCGAGTTCCTGGTGGCGGTGGCCGACCAGATCAGCGTGGCCCTCGAGCGCTCCAGCGCCTACAACGCCCTACGCGAGCAGGAGGCGCTGCACCGGCTGGTGCTGGACAACCAGTCGGAGTGCGTCAGCCTCTTCGACGGCGACACCCTGATCTACACCAACCCGGCCAGCCTGAGGGCGGTGGGGGCAGAGCACCTGGAGGAAGTGGTGGGCCGCTCGCTGGGCGGCGTCAGCGCCGGCGGGCGCACCCCGCTCGACCTCAGGAAGTACGCCCAGGCCCTGCGCGAGGGCCGCAGCGTTACCCTGACCGAGGCCAGCTTCCGCAACCTACGCGGCGAGGCGGTGGAGATCGAGATTACCCTCTCCCCTGTCCAGATGGCCGGGCGACGGCTGACCCTAGCCACCTGGCGCGACATCCGCGAGCGCAAGCGGGCCGAGGCCGCCCTGCGCCAGAGCCAGGAGCGCTTCCGGGCGCTGGTCGAGACCTCGCCCGACGGCATCCTCGAGCTCGATCCAGACGGCCAGATCCTCTACGCCAACGCGGCCTTCGCCTGGCTGGTGGGGGCCTCCGGCCCCGCCGAGGTGCAGGGCCAGAACATCAGCCGCTTCCGCCCCGCCGACGTTCACGCCCCCGCCCAGCCCGCCCCGGAGGCCCACCACCCCTTCCAGGCAGCCTTCTCCGAACAGAAATACGCGAGGGTGGACGGGCAGAGGGTGGCGGTGGAGGTGGGCCGGGCGCAGATTCCCGGCCACAACCGCTCCATGCAGATCGTGCGCGACATCAGCGCCCGGCAGGCCGCCGAGGCCGCTGTGCGCGAGAGCGAGAACCGCTTCCGCACAGTGGTGGAGGTCTCGCCCGACGGCGTGCTGCTGATCGAGCCGGAGTTCGGTCGCATCCTCTACGCCAACCCGGCCTACCTCCAGATGGTGCGGGCCGGGCAGGCCGAACAGGTGGTGGGCCAGCTCCTGTGGCGCTTCGTCCACCCCGACTACCAGAACCTGGTGGCCGGGCGGGTGATGCAGATTGCCCAGAACGGCGAGGCCCAGCCGCTGGTCGAGCAGCGCCACCTGCGCCTCGACGGCAGCGTGCTCGAGGTCGAGGTGGCCAGCAGCGGCCTGCAGGTGGGCTCCATCGGGGCCATCCTGATCATCGTGCGCGACGTGGGGCAGCGCAAGCGGGCCGAGGACGCGCTCAAGGCCAGCGAGGCCCGCTTCAAGGCCCTGATCCAAAACAGCCTGGACATGACCCTGATCGTCGACCAGAAGGGCCTCATCACCTACGCCACCCCCAACGCGGTGCGCATTCCCCCCGAGGCCGTCGGGAAGATCAGCGCCTTCGACTTCCTGCCCGGCGAGGAACAGGAGCGGGCGCGGGGCATTCTGGCCGAGAGCCTACGCAAGCCCCGCGAGATCATCACCCTCGAGATCAACGCCACCCTGCCCGGCAACGAGCCCTCCTGGTACGACGTATGGGTGCAGAACCTGCTCGACGAGCCCGCCGTGGGGGGCATCGTGCTCAACCTGCGCGACATCTCCGAGCGCAAGGCCTACCAGTCGACCATCGAGTACCTGGCCTACCACGACGCCATGACGGGGCTGCCCAACCGCCGGATGCTGCGCGAGCAGTCCGACCAGGTGCTGGCCCAGGCCAAGCGCAACGCCCACGAGGCCACCCTGGTCTACCTCGACCTCGACCGCTTTAAGGAGGTCAACGACACCCTGGGCCACGAGGCGGGCGACGCCCTGCTGGTGCAGGTGGCGCGGCGCATCCAGGGCTGCATCCGCCAGGGCGACCTGCTGGCGCGGCTGGGCGGCGACGAGTTCGCCATCCTGCTGCACGACACCACCCCCACCGGCGCGGCCGACGCGGCCCAGCGGGTGCTGGCGGTGCTGGCCCAGCCGTTCACCATCGCCGACACCACCCTGCGCATCGGGGCCAGCCTGGGGCTGGGGGTCTTCCCCCGCGACGGCCTGGGCCTCGACGAGCTGATGCGGGCTGCCGACGTGGCCATGTACCAGGCCAAGGAGAAGAGCGTCGGCTTCGCCTTCTACAGCCCCGAACTCGACCGCTACAGCCGCGAGCGCCTCGAGCTGCTGCACGACCTGCGCGAGGCCCTCGAGGAGGGCCAGTTCGTGCTGGAATACCAGCCCATCCTCGACACCCACACCGGCCAGTACATCAAGGCCGAAGCCCTGGTGCGCTGGCAGCACCCGCTGCGCGGCAGGCTCTCCCCTGCCGTCTTCATCCCCCTGGCCGAGGAGACCGGCCTGATCCGCGCCCTCGACCGCTGGGTACTCGGGCGGGCCTGCCTCGAGGCCAGCCAGCTCGGCTTGCCGGTGGCCGCCAACGTCTCGGCCCTGACCCTCTACGACCCCGGCTTCGTGGAGATGGTACGCGACGCACTCGAGGGCGGCAACCTGAGAGCCCAGGAGCTGCACCTCGAGCTGACCGAGACCGCCCTGATCCAGGACTTGCCCCGGGCCATCCGCCACCTCACCGCGCTGCGCGAGCTGGGGGTCAAGATCGCCCTCGACGACTTCGGGGTAGGCAACTCCTCGATGGGCTACCTCAAGCAGCTCCCGGTGGATGTGCTCAAGATCGACCGCTCCTTCGTCTGGGGCATCGGCAAGGACGCCAGGGAGGAGGCCATCCTGCGCACCATCCTGGCCCTGGGCGAGGGCCTGGGCATCCACACCGTGGCCGAAGGGGTCGAGACGGCCGAACAGATCGACTGGCTCTCACAGAAGGGCTGCCACCTGCTCCAGGGCTACGCGATTGCCCGCCCCCAGCCCAAAGAGAAGCTGCGCAAACCGATCGAGGCCTAAACGCGGCCCGAACGCGGGGGCTGTCTTCGTGGCCAGACGGTTTCCGCCTACCCCTGCCTCCCGCCCCCATTTGAGCGTTGGGCGTTAGTCGTCCGGCCCTCCGCGCGGTATCGTGTTGCCATGGTCGAGCGGATCTATCTTGCCAAGCCCAGAGGCTTCTGCGCGGGCGTGGTGATGGCCATCGAGGCGGTCGAGAAAGCCGCCCAGGCCTATAAGGACGAGGGCGAGCTGGTGGTGTATCACGCCATCGTCCACAACGACGTGGTGACCAAGCGGCTCCAACAGCAGCACGGGGTTCATTTTGTGGAAGACCTGGCCGAGGTCGAGGTGTTGCGCGAGGAGCGGGCCAAGGCGGGCAAGAAGCTCGGCGAGACGGTGGTCTTCTCGGCCCACGGGATACCGCCCTGGCTGCGCTCCGAGGCGGCCGGGCGCGGCCTGAGCCAGATCGACGCGACCTGCCCGCTGGTCACCAAGGTTCACTCCGAGGCCAAGAAGTACGCCAAGGAGGGCTACACCATCCTGCTAATTGGCGACAGCAGCCAGCACCAGGAGATCAAGGGCACGCGGGGCGAGGCCCCCCATGAGACCATCCTGGTGGCCGTCCACACCCACGTCGGGCGCGACCCCCTCATGCACGACCCCCACACCGTGGAGGTGCCCGACCCCGAAAAGCTGGTGGTGCTCACCCAGACCACCCTCTCGGTCGACGACACCATGGCCACCATTGAGATCCTAAAGCGCCGCTTCCCCAGCCTGCACGTTCCGGGCCGCGACGACCTCTGCTACGCCACCAAAAACCGCCAGGACGCGGTGAAGCAGATCGCCCCTAAGGTTGACCTCTTCCTGGTGCTAACCAGCCTGACCAGCTCCAACGGGATGCGCCTCTTGGAGCTGGCCCAAAACCTCATGGGCAGGGCCGAGCGCCTCAACACGGTGGACGAGATTCAGGAGGGCTGGCTCGAGGGGGTAAAGAGCATCGGCATCACCTCAGCGGCCTCCACCCCCGACGACCTGGTGCAGGCGGTGGTGGCCCACTTCCGCAGCCGGAACCCAGGCCTCGAGGTGATCGAGGACGGCGAATGGGAAGACATCGAGTTCCGCGAGCCCAAGCGGGTTTCGCCCCAGGAGTTCAGGGCCAAAACCGCCCCAGCCTAGCCACCCGCCAGGCCCCGTAAAACGCAAAAGGGCACACCTCAGCTACTTCATCACCTCCACCTCGAGCTTCACGTTCCCCCGCTTGGTCTGGCCCAACACCTTTTTCACCACCAGGCTGCCCAGGCCCTCGGCCAGCAGGGCATCGCCCTCGGCGATCTCGTCCTTGGCGGTGGCGGTCTTGCCCTTGAGCTTGACCTTGCCCGCCTTGACCCCTTGGGCGAAGTAGTTGCGCGAGACCCCGAAGCCCTTGGCCCCCACCACGTCCACCCGCAAACTGGGCACCACCACGCTGCGGGTGCGCTCGCGGGTTTTGGGGAGTTCGTCCGGGGTGGCCTCGTGGAACTCGAGCCCCGAGCCCTCCAGCAGCTTCAGCCCCTTGGGCAGCGTGGCCAGCAGAAAGCCGCCCCGGGTCTCCTCGAGGTCGCCCATCAGGCCCGGCTCCATCACCCCCCGCAGCCTGTCCTCGAGGTTCTCAATCTCGCCCTCGAAGCCGATGAACACCACCTTGGTGGGGTCGGAGACGGCGGGGATGTTGTCAGGGAACAGCACCACCACCTGCCGCTCGGCCATCGGCAGCCCGCCGAAGGTCTCGAGCTGAACCCCCTCGAGCCTGGCGTCGCGCCGGATTTCGTCTATGGTATCGGCCTCGAGGAACTGGGTCTGAACAACCCGCCCGCCTCGAGCTTTTTTCACATAATCGTGCATAAGCTCTATCCTGAACGGTTTGGGGACTCGAGTCAAACGGAGCCGGGTAGGGCTGTGCCCACCGCACTACCCTGGATCAACTCGAGCCGTGCCCAACTACCGCCGCTCGAGGGTTTTTGAAAGGGGGGCTCGAGTTCCCAGGAATCCGGCTCGGCGAGTGGGAGTGACGGTGGGCACGGCCCACGCTGGATCTGGACGACCCGCCCGCCTCGAGCTTTTTTCACAGAATCGTGCATAGTTGTGTCTTTTCAAGTACTTGTAGAGAGCTCTCATGCGCCATGTTTCGAGGTTGTCCAGACCCAAATCTACTTTCTCAACATCGTCTTAACCTCTTCAATGGTGAATACTGGATCGCCCATATGCAAGACTGCGTGACAGTTAGGGCATACAGGCTTCAAGTCTCTTACTGGATCAACTTCGTATTCCTGATTTTTTTCCGATATTTGATTTTCGTGATGTACATGTATAAATCCATCGGCTACGTCACCATAGACCTCGAGGAAATCGAAGCCACATATACAGCAAGCCCAGCCATAGTGTTCAATGCAAGCAATACGAGCCTTTTTGCTACGTCGATATTCGGTAATCTGTACCTTTCTAGGGTCTCCTTCACGAAAGCTTCGACGTGTTTTTGGCAGTATAGTTCTCTCCTTTACCAGCTTATTTGGTGCCTCAACAATCCCAAGCAAGACCAACACAATACCGACTTGCGGGCGCAGCACCCATTTTCCCGTACTAGGTTTGTCTTGTTTGACCAGTGACTCCAGAGGGCGCAACAGGCTCCAGTTGAGCTGTCTTGCCACCTTCTCTCCCAGCTTTCTATAGAAGATACTTGCAGCCTTTTCACTTTCAAACCCCATCAAATTGGACAGGTCTTTTGACGTTAAGGTTTGCTTGGATGAACGAAAGTGCAATCGCAATATTTCCCGTTCAAATTCAGTAAGCTCAACTGACAGAAAGGCTAGAAAGTAGCTTTCAACATCTGGGCCACGGGGTGCCAAATCAACTGAATTATGTGCTGGTTTTTCTACCATGACAGGTAAACTCTAAAAGAATCAGAGGTAAAGACAGCCAACCCTACCTAGCTCTGTCTCATCCGTTCAGTGCAGCGTTCAACGTATCTCCCAGCGCGTTCACCAGCTCGTCCACCTCGGCAGCGGTGATGACCAAGGGCGGGGCCATCGCAAAGCCGGTGTCGTTGCAGCGGACGATCACACCGTTCTTGCGGCTCAGGCTCATCAGCTTGCCGCCCACCCCGGCACTCGCGTCGAAGGTTTTCTTGCTGGCTTTATCCTCGACTACTTCCACCAGCGCCATCAGCCCCTTGCCGCGCACGTTGCCCACGTTGGGGTGGGACTCGAGCTGCCGCAGGCCTGCCAGCAGTTGTGCCCCCCGCTCGGCGGCGTTTTTCCACAGCTCCTCGCGCTCGATAATCGCGATGTTCGCCAGCCCCACCGCGCAGGCCACCGGGTGGCCGGAGTAGGTGAAGCCATGCATGAACAGGCGGTCAGGGGCCGAGACGGCGGCGTAAATCTCTGGCGTCACCCCCACCCCGCCCAGCGGCACGTAGCCCGAGGTGATGCCCTTGGCGAAGCTGGTGATGTCGGCCTGGAAGCCGTAGGTGGTCTGGGCGAACATCTCCCCGGTGCGCCCGAAGCCGGTGATGACCTCGTCGGCGATCAGCAGGATGTCGTGCTTTTTCAGGATGGGCGCGATGGCCTTCCAGTAGCCCTCGGGCGGCGGAACCACCCCGCCCGCCCCCTGCACCGGCTCGCCGATGAAGGCCGCGATGGTGTCGGCCCCCTCGCGCGCGATGGTGTCCTCGAGCTCCTTGGCCAGCATCGCCACGAAGTCGGCCTCGCTCAGGCCGGGGTTGTTGCGGTACTCGAGGGGCGCACTCAGGTAGAGGAAGCCCTCGGTCAGCGGCCCGAAGTCGGCGTGGTAGGCCGGAATCCCAGTGGCGGCCAGCGCACCCATGGCAATGCCGTGATAGGCCATCTTGCGGCTGAGGATTTTGACCTTGCTCTTGCGGCCCTGCATGGCCCAGTAGTAGCGGGCGACCTTGAGGGCGGTCTCGTTGGACTCAGCCCCGCCGGAGGTGAACTGGAAGTGCGAGTGGTGGGGTAGCAGCTCGGCCATCTTGGCGGCGAGTTCGATCACCGGTGGGGTGGCGAGGCCGAAGAAGGTGGGCTGGAAGGCCAGCCGGGCCATCTGCTCCTCGGCCACCTTGGCCAGCTCGGCTCGCCCGTGTCCGACGTTCACGTTCCACAGCCCCGCGAAGCCGTCTATGTACCACTTGCCGCCCGTGTCCCGCACCTTGGAGCCCTTGCCCTCGGTGAGGATCAGCGGGGCCGACCTGTGCAGCCGGTGCAGGTTGGTGACCGGGTGAAAATGGTGCGCCAAATCCAGCGCAGCCAGTTGTTCGGTGTCATACTCGGCGATCATGGTAGTCAATATTACGCCAAGATACAGTTTTGGTGGTATCTTACGGGGCTGCACTTTAATCGCAGGTTGAAGGTTGAAGGACAAAGACCAAGTCAAGGGCGATCCCCCAACCCCGGCACAGCCCTCCTCCGCTTCGCTCCGCCCCTTGACTTATCACCACCGGGTTGACGCGCCTTACAGGGTAAACACACTGGCCCAAAGGGGGCTCCTTCGGCTTTACTTTTTTGATTTTTCTTTTCTGCTCCTCCGCCTCTGCGCTCCTCACACATCTCTGCACTATGACTGCCGAAACCCGCCGTGAGATCGGAAAAATCGCTCTGCCGGTCAGCCTCGAGTCGGTCATCCAGCTGACCCTGAGCTTCGTCAATCAGGTGATCGTGGGGACGCTGGGAACGGCCACCATCGCCGCCGTGGGCCTGTCGAACAACGCCATTTTCATCGGGATTCTGTGCCTGAACGTGCTGGGCTCGGGGTGCGCGATCATGGCCTCGAAGGCCCGGGGGCGGGGCGATGAGGAGGGGCTGGCCCGCATCGCCACCTTCTCGCTGCTGTTTGCCTTCGTGCTCTCGCTCTCTATCGCGCTGCCGCTGTTCCTCTCGGGCGAGGGGTTCTTAAGACTGGTGGGGGCCAGCACCGAGCTGGCGACCATCGGGGGGCCGTACCTCAGCCTGTACGCCCTGACCCTGCCGCTCATCACCGCCAGTGTGGTGATGACCCAGACCTTCCGCACCATCGGGCGGGCCCGGCTGCCGCTGGTGGTCACGATGTCCACCCTGACCCTCACCCCGCCGCTGGCCTGGGTCTTTGTGACGCAGCTCGGCTGGGGCGCGGAGGGGGCCGCCTGGGCCGCCATCCTCACCCAGCTGTTGCGGGTGGGGCTGCTGGCCGGCTATCTGTTCGCCAGCCGCTGGGGCATCCGCTTCAGTTGGCCAGACTGGCCCCAGGCCAGGGCGATCCTGCGCGAGATGACCCCGTTGGTGCTGCCGCTGTTCATCACCGAGGTGGTGTTCAGCAGCGGGGTCTTCCTGTTCGCGCTGCTGGCCGAGCGGCTGGGCACCGCCGAGCTGGCGGCCTTTCAAATCGTGAGCACCCTCGAGAACATCTTCATCGTGGGGGCGGTGGGGTTCAACGCCGCCGCCACCATCCTCACCGCCAAGGCCATCGGGCAGGCCAACGCCTCGGAGGTCTGGCGCTGGTCGGGGAGCGTCTGGCGTTTCGGTTTTTTCGCCGCCATCGGGATGGGGGTGCTGTTCGGCCTGTCCGCGCTGATGGTGCCGCTCCTGTTCCCCAACACCACCCCCGCCGTGCAGCAGACGGCAATCTGGGGGGCGGTGCTCAACGCCGTCTTCATGCCTGTGAAGGCCTCCAATATGATCGGCTTCGGCATCCTGGCCACCGGGGGCGACACCCGCTATCTGCTGTTCTCCGACTTTCTGACGGTTTTCGTGGTGGGGCTGCCGCTGGCCTATCTGCTGGCCTTCCCGCTGGGCATGGGCATCTGGGGGATATTCCTGGGCCGTCTGCTGGGCGAGGAGACGGTGCGGATCTTGATACTCTTCTGGCGCTACCGCACGGGGGTCTGGTTCAAGCTCGAGCCAGCGCCGGGCTCGCCTCCCGACTCAAGAGCGGCGGGGGGCGGGTAGCGGGGGAACATCGGGTGCAGCGCTCAGCGGCCCGCCATTCCCCAAAACCCGACCGGCGAACTTCGGTCCCATGGACGGTCCGAGCGCATACCCGGAAAGGTTTAAGAAGTTGGGGCGGAGCCCCGCCCCAGGCCAGGCGAATATAACGCTCGAATAACGCCGACTTCGCTACCCTGCTGACATGCGAGGTACGGCATGCCCAACCAGGCCCTGACTCTAATCGTCCGCATGTGGCTGGCCTCGGACGGCAGCATTAAGGCCTCGGTCAAGCCCGCCGAAGGGGGCGAGGTCCGGCACTTCGCCGACCTCCAGGGACTGATCGCCTACCTCGAGCAGGCCCGCCCCCCCGCCCCCACCCCCTCAAGCCAGGAACCCCAGGGGCTACGATGAGGGTCGAGGACGACTGGGAGGGCGGAGGCTACGCCTTCGCCGCGCTCAACTCTGCCACCCGGTCGCTGGGGACGATGAAGCCGCCGGAGACCACGTACTTCAGGGCGTCCTCGATGCTGATCTCGAGGGGGATCACGTCTGCGGACGGGACGATGATGGCCATGCCCGAGGCAGGGACGGGGCTGGTGGGCACTAGCACCACCGTATAGCCGTCGGGCAGGGGGGGCATCCGCTTGCCGACCTGGGCAGTGGCGATGAAGCAGAGGGTGTAGAGGCCCTTGCGGGGGTACTCGATCAGGGCAGCCCGCTGGAACTGGACCTCGGGCTGGCCCAGCAGGGTCTGGGAAATCTGCTGGACGGCGTTGTACACCTCGCGCACCAGCGGGATGGTCTTGATGCTGCGGTCTATGGCCCCCAAGATCACCCGCCCCACGTAGTTGCCGGTCAGGGCCCCCACCAGCGCCACCAGCCCCAGCGTGGCGATCAGGCCCAGGATGGGCAGGACGGGGAGCAGCCAGCGGGCGGGCTCGGCATCTATGGCGCGCAGCACGGTGCCAATCAGGTTGGCCGACCAGTTATAGACCGCCACCAGCACGTAGATGGTAACCCCTATGGGCAGCACCGAGAGCAGCCCGGCGACAAAGTGGCGGCGCAGACGTTGGGTCATGGCTGCCTAAGAGTTTACTCGAGCCGCCCCCCGCGAAAGGTGGGTTCCTCCCACCTTGCCCTCATCCTCGAGGGCCGTTCACAGTTCGTTCACGCGGGGTTGAATACACTCAGGGGGTGAACGCTTTCGCCGACTGGCTTTTCGTGGTGGTTTGGGCGGTGGCTCTGTTCGCGACCTTCATCCCGGTGGTTCCGGCAGGCTTCATCATCGGCGGCGCAGTTTTGCTGCACGAGGTGCTGGTGGGGTTCGGCGAGGTCTCGCCGGCGCTGTGGGTGGGGCTGGGGCTGCTGATGGTACTTTCCTCGCTGGTAGACAACATCGCCGGGGCTGTCGGGGCCAAGCGCTACGGCGGTAGCCGCCAGGGCATCTGGGGGGCCTTCGTTGGCGGCATTCTGGGCATCTTCATCCTCCCGCCGGTAGGTCTGTTTCTGATGCCCTTTGTGGGTGCCTTCGTGGGCGAGCTGGTTGCGGGCAAGGCTCAGGACGCCGCCCTGCGCGGGGCCTGGGGTGCGGTGGTGGGGATGATCGGGGGGCTGTTTGGCAAGTTCATCCTCCACGCCCTGATGGGGATTCTGGTGATCCGGGCGATTTTCTGAGGGCCAGTCGCCGTGCTTGAAGTCATCGGGCCTTCAACCCGAGCACAGCCCCAGCAAAGGGCGACGGCCTTAAACTCGCCACAAAGGGCGGCTCGAGGCGCTTACCCCGGTCTAGCCGTCTGAGGTTAAAACGGGTGTAGCACATGGGGGGAAGAAACTTGCCTTCATGCCGTTTTCACACCGGCTATCTACCCTAAACTAGCTATGATGAGGAGGTTCCACACATGTCGCTAAGAAACTCAGCCCTCGGGCTGGGGCTGGTGCTGGTGGTCGGCGGAGCGGTGGCCTGGTGGGGGTTCAGCCGCAGCCAGGACAGCACCGCCGCGCCCGCGCAAGACCCCAGCGCCGTCACCGCCCCCAATACGGTAGCCCCCGCGCCCAGCCCCGACCCGGCTTCCTCGCCGGACGCCCAGGCCCAGTTCAACCAGAACCGGGCGCTGCTCGAGAACGAGCGCAACACCATCGACGTGGTGCAGCGCACCGGTGACGGGGTGATCTACGTGGCGGTGCGCTCGGCCCCCCAGGCCACCTCCAACAACCGCGACTTCTTCAGCCAATTCCTGCAAGACCAGCCCCGGGAGGGCGAGGGCTCGGGCTTCGTGATCGAGGCCAACGGGCTGGCCCTGACCAACTACCATGTCGTCGAGGACGTGGCCCAGGGCGGCGGCGAGATCACCGTGCGCTTCCACAACGACCCCAAGAGCTACCCGGCCCGCATCGTGGGCACAGCAGAGCCGCTGGACATGGCCCTGATCCGCATCGAAGCCCCCAGCGCCAAGTTCAAGCCAATGCCGCTGGGCAACTCCGACCAGGTGCGCGTGGGGCAGAAGACCATCGCCATGGGCAACCCCTTCGGCCTCGAGTTCACCGTCACCGAGGGCATCGTCTCGGCGGTGCGGCGCAACCCCAGCGACACCGGCGGCTTCGTCCCCAGCGTGATCCAGACCGACGCCGCCATCAACCCCGGCAACTCCGGCGGGCCGCTGCTCAACTCGTCCGGCCAGGTCATCGGGATTAACAGCTTCATCTACTCCACCTCCGGCGGCTTCGGCGGGCAGGCCCAGTCGGCGGGCATCGGCTTCGCCATCCCCATCAACCTGGCCAAGCAGTACCTGCCCGACCTCAAGGCCGGGCGCCGCCTGACCCAGGAGGAGCTGATCCGCTCGAGGCCGCGTCTGGGCATCTCGCTCTCGCCCGGCTCGATGGCCGAGTACCCCGCCGAGGTGCGCCGCCAGAATCGTCTTCCCGAGAACGGCATCATGGTGGCCGAAGTCGAGGCGGGCGGCCCCGCCCAGCGGGCCGGTTTGCGGGCCGCCACCCGCAGCACCCCCATCCAGACCCCCCAGGGCACCGTCCAGCTCCCCATCAACGGCGACATCATCCAGGCGGCCGACGGCAACCCCATCAACAGCCTGGCCGACCTCCGCGCCATCCTCGCCTCTAAGCCTCCGGGCCAGACCATCGCGCTCAAGGTCTGGCGTGGCGGGCAGACAGTGACGGTGAACGTGGTGCCGCAGATTATTCGGTAAGAGTCATAGTTGTAGGTCCTGCGCCAAAACTCAGTTTTTCCGTCGGGCCGCCCTTACCGGCGGCCTCTTCGCTCGAGCTTGGATTTTCCCCCTCCGCGTGCTACCCTCGAGATTCTTGCCAGGGGGCTCATCATGCACCGCGAAACCGTCCTCACCACCGCCAAAGCCCACGCCCCTGGGGAGCTGACCTACATGGCCCTGCAGGGCTCGAGGCTCTTCGGCTCACACGGCCCGCAGTCGGATTTCGACTTCAAGGCGATCTACCTGCCGCCGCTCATCGACGTTCTGGACAGCCGCCAGAAGGACTCGCTAACGGTCAAGGACGAGGGGTTCGAGATCACCCTGTGGAGCTTCGCCTTCTGGCTGCGGCTGTTGTCGAACGGCGACACCAACGCCATTGACCTGTACTTCGCCCACACCCACCCCGAGGGCGTCTGGCTGGACAGCCCCTTGGTGGGGCGGCTGCGCGAGGTCTGCCCGGCCACCCGAATCCTGCCCCGCGGGCTGATGGGGATGCGCGGCTTCGCCCGCTCCCAGGCGATCAAGTACGGGGCTAAGGGCGACCACTACGCCGTCGCCAAGGCGGTGCTCGAGGCCGCCAACCGCTACGAGGTTACGGCTTTGCCGGAATCGCGCAAGCGACTCGCCTACGCCGCCCGCACCGATCTGCCTCGAGTCGGCGCTTTCTGGCAGGAATACGGCAGCACCCCCGCCGCCCGGGACCTCCAGCGCCGGTTCCCCCAGAAGCTGCGCCTGGCCAACGCCCCGGACGGCGTGGCCTGCCTGAAGGTGCTGGACAAGCTGTTCTACCTCGAGTCCCCCTTGGGGTTAATGCAGTCCGCCCTGCGCGGGGTGGTGGGGTCGTACGGCAAGCGCTCCATCGAAGCTGGGGAGCGGGGCAAGGGCGCGGACTGGAAGGCGCTCTCGCACTCGTTACGGGTGCTCGACGAGGTGATCGAACTCCACTCCAAGGGCCGCGTGGACTTCCCGCTGAGGGACGCCGACCTGCACCGCCGCATCAAGCTGGGCGAACTCGAGTACGGCGCGGTGCTGGGAATACTCGAGCAACGCGAGGAGGAAGCCACCGAGGCCGAGCGGCTCAGCGTCCTGAGCGAACACACCGACCGCGAAGCGCTGGATAAGATGTTGAAAGAGGCCTATAAGCTGTAGTTATTATCTAGAAAATATGGATGAAAATGCGCTAATTGCCCTTTTGCAATCGGAGTGGGGTAGTCTCAAGAAACCCTATAAGTTTGGGTATGACGATGGTAGTGGATTTCGCTTGTATAGGTCGATAAATTTCTCAGAGCTAACTGATGATGCAAAAGCGCGGCTGTGTGAAATTGCTATTATCTATAGCTCCCCGAACTTGGGCTCAATGATCTCTGATGAAGATATCCCGTGGGTTCTTAGCGGCTTTGCGACCGATCTGGCATACTCCTCATTGGCCACTAGAAGAAAGATTCCTCTAGTAACAGCAATCAACATAATTCTAGAGAAGCCCCGTTTCCTCAACCTATTGGGTTTGCCTTTTTTCAATGAACACTTTGCTGTAGTTACCCCTTATCTAATCGCTGAGCTTGAATTATGGACGCGAATAAACTCTCCATACTTAAACTTTCAAGGACTTGTAACCAAAGAGATTCCAAAAACTGTTGCAGCTCCTAAGAGGCACAAGCAAAAAGCTAAGAAACGAGGTACGCGAGAAAACCGTATAGGAGTTGCCCTTAGATCTATGCTCTTTAGAAACAAGTCGGATCTGGCTCAGCGGATAAAGCGGCTAGATCGGGGATTTAAGGCTTACGAGGTTATGGAGAATGGCAACCCCAGGAGGATTGAGTCGATTGCTGACCGAATCGATCACACTAGAAACCTAATCATGCATGGAGAAGCCAACCTGATACCATCTGAGGCTTATTTCTTTGCTTTCCTACTAGCTATCTACTTTTACTCGATGGACAAATCGGTTTTAGGAAGTTGATATATGACCCACCTCAAAATCCTCCACCAGCTCTCCTTCCTCCCCGACCTCTACCTGGTGGGCGGGGCGGTGCGCGACATCCTGATGGGGCGCACGCCGGAGGACCTGGACTTCGCCACCTCCGCGCCGCCGGAGCGCGTCATGGAGCTGGCCCAGGCGCACGGCCTGGGGGCGGTTCCCACCGGCATCGAGCACGGCACCATCACCGTGCTGATCGACCACACGCCCTACGAGGTGACCACCTTCCGGCACGACCTCGAGCCCGACGGGCGCAGGGCCAAGGTGGTGTGGGGCGGTTCCATCCACGAAGACTTGGCCCGCCGGGATTTCACCATCGGGGCCATCGCGATGAGCCCGGCGGGCGAGGTGCTCGACCCCTTTGGCGGACAGGCCGACCTCGAGGCCAAGGTCTTGCGGGCGGTAGGCGAGCCGCGCCAGCGCTTCGCCGAAGACTACCTGCGGGTGATCCGGGCCGGGCGGTTCGCGGCGCGGTACGGCTTCGAGATCGAGAGGGAGACCCTGGAAGCCGCCCAGGGGGCCGCCCCCTGGGTGCTGCACCACGTCGCCATCGAGCGCGTCACCGCCGAGTTCGACAAGGCGTTTGCCCACCCCAACGCCAGCTGCTTCGTGCGCTACATGTTCGAGCTGCAGATCTTGCAGCAGCTCATCCCCGAGTTCGAGAACGCCGATCAGCTCTGGCAGAACCCCCGCTGGCACCCCGAGGGCGACGTGCTGACGCATGTGCTCGAGGTGATAGACCGCGCCCCGCCGCCCTACCGCTGGCACGCCCTGCTGCACGACATCGGCAAGGCCGACACGGCGAAGTGGAAGCCCGAGGGCTGGTACTCCTTCCACGGCCACGAGTTTGTCGGGGCCGACCTGATCCCCCGCATCGCCGCCGACCTCAAGCTGCCCAACGCGCTGCGCGACGAGCTGATCGTCACCACACGGCTGCACATGTACCCCGCCTTCACCCCACCCACCGGGCGCAACATCCGCAAGTTCCAGGCTGATGCGGGCCAGCACCTGGCCGCCCTCGAGGCTGTCTGCCGCGCCGACGCCGGGAACCGCCGCGACCCGGACACCTGGAAGTTCTTCGAGCCCCAGCCCGTCCCCATCCAGCCCATCTTGAGCGGGCGCGACCTCATTAAGCGCGGGCACCCGCCGGACAAGGCCTTCGGGAAGATGCTGCGGGCGGCTTTTGAGTGGCAGCTCGAGACCGGTGAGACCAACAAAGAGCGGCTGTACCGGGCGGCGCTGGGGGCGTTGGAAGTTGAAGGTTGACAGCTGAGGGTTGAACGACGGCAAAGGTAACCGACGAAAGTCGAGCGGAGGAGGGCTGTGCCGAGGTTGGGATTGCTATTGACTCTGACCTGCGACCCTCAGTAATACCTCGAGGGGTTCACGTAGAAATAGTTCCCATCGTCGTTGAGGATGGCCACCTGGAACCAAAGTTGCTCGGTGGGGATCAAGACCCCGCCGCCGGTGAAGCCGATCAGCTGCCGCCGGTCCACCCGCTGGCCCTCGCTCACGCGCACGTCTTGCAGGTTGGTGTAGGTGGTGATGACCCGCTCGGAGTGCTGTATCGCCACGGTGTAGCCGTAATTGGATACGAAAAAGGTCGAGATCACCCGCCCCGGCGCTGCGGCGAGTACCTGCATCCCCGCCGAGCTGCCCTCGATGGTCTGGTAGTCGTTGCCGCCCGCCCCGTAGCCCGCCGTGATCCGACCGCCCGGCATCGGGAAAGCCAGGCCCCCCACCAGCTCACGCGGCACCGCCCGGGCCTCGACCTGGCGATCGATGTCGCGCTGATCCTGGGCGGCCTGCTGCTGGCGGCGCTCCTCGGCGGCGCGGGCCTCGCGGGCCTCCTGGGCCCGCCTGGCCTCCTCGAGCCGCCGTATACGGGCGGCCTCGGCAGCCTGGCGGCGGCGCTCCTCGGCCAGCCTCGCCTGGCGCTCCGCCTCGAGCCTGCGGCGCTCCTCGGCGATGCGGCGCAGCTCGCTGCCGATGCGCCCCTGGATGCCCCCGAACTCGCGCCGGAGCTGCTGCTGGGCCACCAGGGTCTCGCGCAGCAGGGCCTGCCGCCCCACACTCTGCTGGCGCAGGTTAGCCACCACGAGCTGGATGCTCCGCTGGTTCTGGGCGAGCTGGCCGATCCGGGCGTCGCGCTCGAGCTTGGCCTGATTCAGGTTGTTGACCAGCAGTTGCAACCGGTCGCGCTCCTCGTTCAGCGAGCGCACGGTGTTGTTGATCTGGTCCATCAGGTCGGTCTGGGTCGAGCCCAGAATCCCCACCCACCGGCTGCGCACGGCCAGGTCGGTGAAGGACTGTGCCCGCAGCAGCGGCAGGTAGCGGGCGGCCCGCTCACGGTGCAGGCTGTTGAGCAGGGTCGAGAGCCGCTGCTTGAGCCCCTCGAGGCGCTTCTCGAGGTCGGCGATGCGGGCCTCGGCCTCGCGCTGCTGGCCCTGCAACAGCCCGATCTGCTCCTCGATCTGGCGGCGCTCGCGCTCGAGCCGGGTAATCTCGCCCTCGAGCCGCCGGAACTGCCCCAGCTGCTGCTGGGTGGCCGCGTCCAGGTTGGCCAGGTCGAGGTTGAGCGCATTAATCCGGGCCTGCTGCTGCTGCTGCAACTGCCGGTTCTGCTCGGCGGCTTGGCGGAGCTGATCCAGGAGATTGTTCTGGGCCAGGGCGGGGGCGAAAAGCAAAAGGGCGAGAACGGAGAAAAGAGGAAGGAGGAAGGAACAAGCCCGGGGCTCGAGGCGTGCCTTCTCTTCCCTCGTCCCCCTTCCTGCTCTCCCCCTCATAAGTCCTGCTCCTTGAGGTTCGCCCGGCTGGCGAAGTAGGCCCCGAAGGCCCCCATCACAAAGGCCAGGAGCATCAGGGCCACCATGCCACGCACCAGGTCCTGGCTACCCAGGACGGGGAAGAACGGCAGCAGGCTCTGGAGCGCCCCGGAGATGAAGCGGTAGGACAGGAAGCCCAGCCCCAGCGCGACCAGCCCGGAGAACAGCGTCAGCAGGATGCCCTCGGCCACGAAGGGGCCTTGGATGAAGGCCCTGGTAGCCCCCACCAGTTGCATCACCCGCAGCTCGTCGCGGCGATTCTCGATGGAGAGGCGGATGGTGCCCATCACGCTGAACAGGGTGTTGACCAGCAGCAGCCCGATCAGGATGTAAGCGGCCACCCGCAGCCCGGCCAGCACCCGCACCAGCTGCTCAGTCAGGGCCCCGCCGTACTCCACGCTATCGACCCCCTCGAGCCGGCCCACCCGCACGGCGATCTCGCGCACCTGCTCAGGGTTAGAAAGCTTGAGCCGCAGGGTGTCGGGCAGGGGGTTCTGAATGAACTCCTGGGCCTGGGCCAGGTAGGGATAGTCGAGCAAGAGCTGCCCGAAGGCCTCCTCCTTGCTCTCCAAGCGCACTTCGGGCACGTCCGTCCAGGTCTGAATCTCGCTCAGGATGACCTGGGTGTTGGCGTCGGGCTTGAGGAAGGCCGCAATCTCGAGCTCGGACTCGAGGGTGCCCACCACGCGGTCGAGGTTCCACAGCACCAGCCCCACCAGGAATAGCAGCGAGAATGACACCAGAGCAGTGAACAGAGTGGCGAGCGTGCTGGTCGGGTGCTGCCACAGCGAGCGCCACGCTTGGGAAAGGGCGTACACGGGCCTTAGTTTACACACAAGGCGGCGCCGGTCGGTTAGCGGGGAGCTAAAGGGCCGGTGAGCGGTGAGCGATTGGCCATCAGCCGTCAGCCGACTTGCCTTAACCGTTGTCTTTCCGAGATCTGTGGGTTGCCACAACTTCGCTTCCTTACTGCTTAGGATGTCACCGGTATTGGTTGAGCTGCGGGGTTTATTGACGGCCAACGGCTGTCACTGGCTTGCCACCTCTTGCCGCCGTTCGCCGCCTTCACCCCTTTCCTGCCTCACATTACGTATCACCCTCTACTCACCCTTTAGAATCTGGGCGTGTCCGTCCTATCCAAGCAATTTCTCCCCTATGGCCTCGAGGATTTGCCGGCTATTTTGGAGGCCCCCAGGGCGGCCCCCCGGGCCGAGCTGAGCGCGGGGCTGGTGGCCTATCTGAAGCGGATCGGGGCACCCCGGGCCAGCCTCGAGGCCGCCCAACAGCTCGCCCATCCCGGCAGCCGGGTGATCGTGACCGGGCAGCAGGCCGGGCTGCTGACCGGGCCGGCCTACACCTTTTACAAAGCGCACTCGGCCATCACGCTGGCGGCGGAGCAGACCACCCCAGAGCGGCCGGTGGTCCCGATGTTCTGGGTGGCCTCGCAGGACCACGACACCGAGGAAATCCGCAGCGCCGAGCTGCTGGACTTTGATGAACGGGTGTACGCCCTGAGCCTGGGGCTCCCCCCCGCCCGCCCGGCGGGCCGCATCCCTTTCGCGCCGTACTTCAAGGAGGTCCACGACCTGCTGCACCAGTTCGGCGGGCTACCCGAAGTGCGCGAGCGCCTCTGCCAGGCCCTGCTGGGCAGCTGGAGCTATGCCGAGGTCTTCGCGCGGCTGCTGGCCGAGTTTCTGGGCGCTCGAGGGCTGGTGATCCTCGACCCGATGGCCCCCGAGCTGGCCCACCTGTTCGCCCCCGCACTGCAGCGCGAAATCGAAAACCCCCTGGATTCGTCAGAGGCCATCAACCGAACCGCCGAGGCCATGCGCAAGGCCGGCCTCGAGGTGATCCTGGGCCGCGGCGAGGCGGCCACCAACCTGTTCCTCGAGGGCGACGACGGGGTGCGCCGGCTGCTGCGCTGGCGCGAGGGGCGCTTCGAGGACGGCGAAAAAACCTACTCCAAGTCCGAGCTGCTGGGGCTGCTCGAGGCCGCGCCCTCGCGCATCACCCCGGCGGCGGGCCTGCGCCCGGTGGTGCAGGATACCGTGCTGCCCACCGCAGGCTTTGTGGTGGGGCCGGGCGAGCTTAAATACGTGAGCGAGCTGGGAGGGGTCTACGCGCTGCACGGCCTAACCCACCCCGCCGTGATCCGGCGGATGGGGGTGACGGTGCTCGAGCCCCCCGTGGTGCGGATACTCGAGAAGTACGGCCTCGAGCCCTGGGCTTTCCAGGCCGACCCCGACGGGCTCTTTAAGCAAGCCCTGGCCGGTCAGGACGAGACCGTGCAGAAGCTGCGGAGCCACCTCAGCAACATCCAGACCGAGTTCGAGGCGGTGAAGGAACTGCTCCCCGACCCGACCCTACAGCGCCCCCGTCACCGGGCCAGCATGCGGGTGGGCCACGAGATCGAACGCCTCGAGCGCAAGCTCCTTGACGCCGCGCTGCGCCAGGAGAACACGGTGGGGACACAGTTCGCCCGCCTCCAGCGCCACCTGGTGCCCAAGGTTCCACAGGAGCGCCACTACCCCTTCCTGATGTACCTGCTCAAGCACGGGGAGATTGTGTTGAGGCGGCTCGAGGGCCTACCCGCCTCGGGGAACCATACCCTGGCGATCTGATGAAAGTACAATATGAAAAGCTCGCTGATACTTCTATTTGTCAATATCTTTAGCGCCGTCCTGGCCGCCCCCTTCATCGGGGTGAAGGACACCAACGCCAAACTCGAGCGCTTCCTGGCCACCTCCTTCTGCAAGACCTACGGCTGCACCTTTCAGGCCAGGGTGCTGGACAACGCGGTCCTCGAGATCTACAAATACGACTTCGGCCTGAGCCGGCTGGACGGCGCGGCAGTGCAGGTCGAGACGGTGGCCGGGGAGGTGATCGGCCTCGAGGCCAACTTCCCCAACCGCAAGGCTTTGGGTGCTCGAGACCTCGAGGCCATGAGGGCCCTGGTCGAGCTGGCCGCCGGCCGCAAGATCGACTACCCCTACGCCCGCAACTGCACCCAAAACGAGCCCGGTAAGCCGCAGGACTCCGGCAAGGTGGCCGGCTTCTTGTTCCGGGTTAACTGCTACCGCTTCCCCGGCACCGTGGACGGGGCCTGGGAGTACAACCTAAAGGCCTGGCTACCGGGGTAGAGGACTCGTAGCGCGTGGCCTGTACGCTTGCTTAAGTGTCTTCGTATTTGGAATGCGAAGTTTCACCTGCCAGCTCCCGTAGGGGATTGGGCCTCGGGTAGCCACTCCTCCCAGGCAGGTATCTACCCTATCCGCCGATTCTGTACTTCCACCCTGGCGCAACTTACAGCTCAGTGCGTACCTGCCACAGCTCGGGGAACAGCACAATGTCCAGCGCCCGGCGCAGGTAGGGCACGCCCGCCGTGCCGCCGCTGCCGGTCTTGTGGCCGATGATGCGCTCGACGGTGGTGAGGTGGTTGAAGCGCCAGCGGCGGAAGTTGTCCTCCACGTCCACCAGCTTCTCGGCCAAGTAGTACAAGTCCCAGTGCTTTTCGGGCTGGCGGTAGACCTCGAGCCAAGCCTTTTTTACCGCCTCGCTGGGCTGGTGCGGCTCGGCAAAGTCGCGACTCAAGACCTCCTGGGGGATCGGCAGGCCGCGCTTAGCCACCAGCTGCAAGCTGAGGTCGTAGAGGCTGGGGGATTTCAGGGCGGCCTCGAGCAGCGCGTGGTGTTCGGGCTGGTGCTGGTGGGGCCGCATCATGAAGGGCTGCTTGTTGCCGAACAGGAACTCGATCAGCCGGTACTGGTGGCTTTGGAAGCCGCTGGCCCGCCCGAAGCTCGAGCGGAACTTCAGGTAGTCGCTGGGGGTCATGGTCTTGAGCACCTCCCAGCTCGAGGTCATCTGCTCCTGGATGCGCGAGACCCGCGAGAGCATCTTCATGGCCGGGTCGAGGTCTTCGGCCCGGATGCGCTCCATGGCGCTCTGGAGCTCGTGGACGGTCAGCTTCATCCACAGCTCTTGCACCTGGTGGATCACGATGAACAGCACCTCATCGTGCGCGTCGGTGAGCCGAACCTGGGCCTCGAGCAGCGCGTCGAGTCTCAAGTACTCGCCGTACGAGAGCGAGGCGCTGAAGTCGGTGTGGGCCTTGTCGTAGGTGTTTTCGGACATGTGTGCCTACTTGCGGAGGTGGGGAAAACTGCGGGGAAGGTGAAAAGTGGAAAGATAATAAAGTCAAAGGCTTTTGGTCTTCCTTTTCCCTTTCCACTTTCCGCTTTTCTCGCCTTTCGTCTTACGTCACCTTCGCCCGCACCTGAAACTGCTCGGCCTTGTAGCGGCCCGTGGCCATCACCCGCTCGAGGCGCTGCACCGCCTCCCACACGTCGGCGTAGCGCACGTAGAGCGGGGTGAAGCCGAAGCGCACGATGTCGGGGGCGCGGAAGTCGCCGATCAGGCCCGCCTCGATGATGGCCTGCATAATGGCGTAGCCCTCGGGGTGGCTGAAGGAGACCTGGGAGCCGCGCCGGGCGTGCTCCTTGGGGGTGACGAGCTTAAAGCCGTAGCGGGCGCACAGCGGCTCCATCAGGGCGATAAAGGCGTCGGTGAGGGCCAGGGATTTGGCCCGGAGTTGCCCCAGGTCAACGCCCTCGAAAGCATCGAGCGCGGCGTCCAGGGCCGCCATGCTCAGCACGCCCGGGGTGCCCACAGTCAGGCGGCGGATGTCGGGGGCGGCCTCGAAATCGGGGCGGAACTCGAAGGGCTGGTTGTGGCCCATCCAGCCCGCCATGTAGGGCAGCGCGGCCTGCTGGTGGCGCTTCGGCACGAAGAGGAAAGCAGGTGCGCCGGGGCCGCCGTTGAGGTATTTGTAGCCGCATCCGACGGCGAAGTCCACGTTGTGCCGGTTCAGGTCGACCGCAAAAGCGCCCGCGCTGTGTGCCAGGTCCCAGACGACCAGGGCTCCGTGGGCGTGGGCCTTGGCGGTGAGGCCAGGGAGGTCGTAGCGGTAGCCGGTGCGGTAGTCGACTTCGGTCTGCATCAAGACGGCAGTAGAGTCGTCTATGGCGCCCTCGAGCTCGTCCTTCTTCACGAAGCGCAGCTCGTAGCCGCCCAGCAGGTCGCGCACCCCCTGGGCGATGTAGAGGTCGGTGGGGAAGTTGTCGATGTCCGAGACGATCACCCGCCGCTCGGGTCGCAGCTTGAGGGCGGCCAGCAGCACCTTGAAGAGGTTGACGCTGGTGGAGTCGGCGGCCACCGTCTCGCCCGGCTCCGCCCCGATCAGCCGCCCGATCTTATCGCCCACCCGCAGAGGCAGGTCCATCCAGCCGTTTTTGTTCCAGCTGCGGATCAGGTCGGTGCCCCACTCCCGCGCCACCACGTCTTCCACGCGGGCCGGAACGTTTCGGGGCAGCACCCCCAACGAGTTACCGTCGAGGTAGATCAGCCCCTCGGGTACATGGAAGAGGTCGCGCCTGGGGTGCAGGGGATCGGAGCGGTCGAGGGCCAAAAGGTCGTCTAGGGTCATGAGGGTTTCTCCGCTCTTCTCGCCTCAAGCCAGCGCCAGAACTCCTCCAGGGTGCTACCGGCCCGCTCGAGGGCAAAGCTGTAGATGTCTACACTGTAAACCGTTTTGCGGTATTCGGGGTGATGGTGCAGGACGGTTTTCAGCTCGAGGATGAGCCTTCGATCGGCAGACATCAGCCGCTCGGCGAGTCGGGCTTTGTCCGCGAGATCCACGGCGTACTCGGCCTCGGACCAGCCCCAGAAGTCCAGCTTCCAGGCCACCTGGGTTCGGTTGTTGAGGAACTCGTAACCGCCGTACAGCCCCGGCTTGGAGGCCCTGGAGTCCGGGCGGAGGTGCTCGTCGTTGAACTTGGCCCGAAACAGCCGGTAGCCCTGCCGCTCGAGCTGCTCCGCGAGGGGCGGCGCAAACACCATGAGCTTGGTGCGGTCGGCGTGCTCGAGGTGGCAGAAGAGGTCTATGTCCGGCCAGGTCATCAGGTCGAGAGCCACGCTGCCCGCCAGGTGGATTTTGCCGAACTGCCGCTCGAGCAACCCCATCAGGCCGCCCTCGAGGATGTCCAGGACTTCCCGCCGCAGCCGGGCGGACTGTCGCTCGAGATCGGATGAGGTCATCAGGGCATTTTACCCGGTACTAACAAGCCAGCCTCAGCGGTTTCTCAAGCCGAGGCTCTTTCATGGAAATATCTATGACCAGAGACCAGTTCATCGCAGCCGTCCAGAGGCTCGGCTACAGCCCCCAGGCCGCCCAGAAGAAGGCCGACAGCGTGAGGGGGATGATCGAATACCGCCGCAAGGAGCTGCTCGAGGAGTTCGAACGCCTCGAGGCCGACAGCTATGGCGACGTGTTGGCGACAATCCAGCCGGTTGGCCTCAGCAGGGTCTGAGCCTTTCGCCCATACGCCCGAACCCGGCGCAAGACGTGCGACGTACTACGCTCAAATGTCCTTGCGCTCGAAGATCAGTATCGCCAGCGCCGCAAAGCCCAGGGTGTAGGTGAGCAGCAGCCCCACCCCGATGGGAAAGACCTGGGCCGGGTTGAAGGTGGCCCCCGCCTGGATCAGGTTGGCGGCAATCTGGGCCTGGCCCTCGGGGTAGAAGAGGGTCAGGTAGGTGGTGAGCAGGAAGAACTGGATGCCGGGGAAAGCCACCAGCAGGCGCATCAAGAGCAGCGTGGAGACTGCCGCCAGGGCCGCCGAGGTGGTGGAGAGGAAGATTACCGCGAACAGGAGCGAGAGCGTGGCCAGCGGCCAGAGGGTGAGGGCGGCCAGCAGGTGGGCGGTCAAGACCTCCTGGACGGCCTGCGCGGGGCCGATGAAGCCCTCCCCCACGAAGCCGGTGGTACCCAGGCCGGTACCGCCCGCGAAGCTGCCCAGCCCGAAGGGCAGGCCCGCCAGCAGCGACCCGATCAGGCTGACCAGCATCAGCACCACCGGGTAGAGCAGCACCAGGATCAGCTTGGCCCCCAGCAGCCGGGTGCGCGAGCTGGGGCGCAGCAGCAGCGACTTGAGGGTGCCGGTGCTGACCTCTGAGCCCAGGATCTCAGCGCTGGCGATGGCCACCAAGAAGGGGAACAGGTACTCGATGCCGGTGAACAGCGAGAGCGCGGGCACCTGCCAGCCCGAGGCCAGCTCGAGCTGATAGATCGCCCTCAGTCCCGGCGCGAAGGCCCACAGCACCGGCAAAACCAGCGAAACCAAAAGACCCAACTGCACCGAGCGCAGCCGGATCAGCTTGCCGAACTCCCAAATCAGGATTCTAAGCATTGCGCACCCGCTCCCGGTAGTACTCACTCAGGTCGAAGTAGTTGGGCTCGAGGAACTGCACCTGGTAGCCCTCCTTAACCAGGGCCGCCAGTGCGGTGTTGGGCTGGCCCTCAAAGACCACGCTCACGTCGTGCAGACTGACGTTCTGGACGCCCGGAACGGTCTTGAGGAAGGCAGCGGCCTTGGCGGGCTCGCTGCTGCGCAGCCGGAAGCTCTCGCCCTTGGAGTCCAGGCGCACCTCGTCCAGCAGGCGACCGCCCCCGATGATCCCCACCTTGTCGGCGTAGGCCGAGACCTCGCGCAGGTGGTGGGTCGAGAGCAGCACCGCCACCCCGCTCCAAGCCAGCTCAGCCAAAATCTCGTGCACCTTGCTGATGCCCTGCGGGTCGAGGCCGCTGGTGGGCTCGTCGAGCACCAGCACCTGCGGCTCGTGCAGGATGGCCGAGGCCAGGCCCAGGCGCTGCCGCTGGCCCAGCGAGTAGTTGCGGGTGGGCTGGTCGGCCACCGCCAGCAGCTCGAGCTTGCTCAGCACTTCGCGGATCCGCACCTCGGGGGCCTTCATCTCGGTTAGGTAGGCCACCATCTCGAGGTTCTGCCTGCCCGTCAAATGGGGATAGAAGCTGGCGGGCGCCTCCACCACCGCGCCCAGGTGCTTCCGGGCCGCGAAGCCGCCGTTGTAGAGGTCCTGCCCCAACATCCGCACCGTCCCCGAGGTGGGGAAGGCCAGCCCGGTCAGGAGCCGGATCAGGGTGGTCTTGCCCGCCCCGTTCGGCCCGGCCAGCGCGTAGACCTCGCCGGACTGGATGCTCAGGGTAATGTTCTCAAGCACCGGCTTGCGCCCGTACTTCTTGCCCAGCCCGCTGGCCTCGAGCACAGGCCCCTCCCCGATGCCGGGCACTGCTTCGGTCGTCATGGGGCGATTATACGGACGTAACGCTTGCGGGGTGGGTTATGTGGGGAATGGGGCGGGGGCGGGTAACGGTACGGAGCGTGGGGTGCAGGGGGCTCGGGCTTAATTAGCGCTGTTCCCTCCAAGCCCCACTTCCCTCTTCCCTCTTCCCTCTTCCCTCTATACCCTATACCCATGTCCGAACTGACCCACTTCAAAGACGGCAGGCCGCAGATGGTGGACGTGAGCGGGAAGGCGGCCACGCTGCGGGTCGCCACCGCCGAGGCGACGGTTAAGCTGCAGCCCGAGGCGGTCGAGGCACTGCGGGCAGGCGGGGTGGGCAAGGGCGACCCGCTCACAGTGGCGCAGCTGGCCGGCATCATGGCGGCCAAGAAGACCGGCGAGCTGATCCCGCTGTGCCACCCGCTGCCCATCAGCAGCGCCGACGTGCGCCTCGAGTTCCGCCCCGAGCAGTCCGAGGTCTACGTCACCGCCACCATCAAGACCAAGGGCGAGACCGGGGTGGAGATGGAGGCCCTGACCGCCGTCTCGGTGGCGGCGCTGACCGTCTACGACATGCTGAAGGCGGCCAGCAAGGGTCTCGAGATCACCGACCTGCGGCTGCTGTACAAGTCCGGCGGTAAGTCGGGCGAGTGGCGGCGGGAGGGCTGAGGCTAGGCCGGTTCGGTGTGGTAGAATCCCGCACTGTGGCTGCCGGGCGCTTGGCGACCCGGTCACCGACGGAGGAAGCATGGCGCTCATTGACGACATCAAGGAAGTGATCGTGGACAAACTCGGCGTAGACGCCGACAAGATCGTGCCCGAGGCCCGCTTTATCGAAGACCTGGGGGCCGACTCGCTGGACACCGTGGAGCTGGTGATGGGCCTGGAGGACAAGTTCGGCCTCGAGATCTCCGACGAGGAAGCCGAGAAGATCCGCACCGTCCAGGACGCGATCAACTTCGTTGAGAGCAAGCAGTAGATCGTCGCGGGTAGCGGGCCGAGGGTCTTGTGCCCTCGGCCTTTTTTTGTCACCGTTCAGCCGTCGGCGCCCTTCCACTCCACCGCCTCGTAGAGGGCCTCGGCCCTGCGCAGCGTGACGATGGCGGTGAGGCCGTCCCTGGCCTCGAGCTCGGCTTTGGCCCGGCCCACCAGCCGGGCGAACTCCGGGTCGGCCAGAAGCAGGAAGGCGAAATGCTCGAGCTTCTTGAGCCGCTCGAAGCGCCGCCAGGCGTCGGGCATGAAGCGGCTCGAGGGGTTGGGCGTAGAGGCCATGGCGTTCGGTGGGCCCCTAGTGAACGTTACTCGCCCGCCTGTCCAGCGAGGCCAGGGCCTCGACCAGCATCTCGAGGCTGTTCAGGTTATGCACGGGCAGAAAGTCGTCTATGAAAGGCAGCGCAGCCACCAGTCCGCGGGTGAGCGGCTGATAGCCCGGCGTCCCGATGAGCGGATTCAACCAGATCAGGCGGTGGCAGGACTTTTGCAGCCGCTCCATCTCGAAGGCCAGCAGCGCGGGCTCGCCCTGATCCCAGCCGTCGGAGATCACCATCACGATGGCACCGCGCCCCAGCACCCGCTTGGCCCAGCCGTGGTTGAAGGCGTGCAGGCTCTCGCCGATCCGGGTGCCGCCCGACCAGTCCTTGACCTGCTGACCCACCTCGCGCAGGGCCTCGTCCACCGAGCGGCGCTTCATGGCCCTCGAGATGCGCGAGAGCCGGGTGCCAAACACAAAGGTCTCGAGGCGGCGCACCCCCTGGCGGGACTGCTCGAGGCTGAAGGCGTGCAGGAAGTGCAGCAACATCCGGGCGTAGCGCTCCATCGAGCCCGAGACGTCGGCGATGCAGACGATGGGGCGGGGCTTGGTCTTGCGGCTGCGGAACTTGAGGTCGAGCAGCTCGCCCTGGTGGCGCAGCGAGGCCCGGAAGCTGCGGCGCAGGTCGAGGGCCTCGTCGCCCCTGGGCCTCATGCGCCGGGTCTTGCGCTCGGGTGGGTTCCAGCTAAAGCCGTAGAGGAGCTGCCTGGCCCGCTCAAGTTCGGTCTCGCTCATCTGGTCGAAGCGCTTGGTTTTGAGCACCTCGTCGGCGCTGAAGGTGAGGGCACGGTCGGAGATCGGTAGGGGCGCGTCCGGTTGGTTCTGCTGCCCGGACTTCGGCTCGCGTCCGACCTCGCCGGGCTTGGCCTTCTGGTCTTTCTTGGGCGGGATGGTGGTCTGGTTAAGCAGCTCGGAGGGGAAGCGCTCGAGGCCCAGTGTTTTCCAAAAGTTCTTGAAGGCCGCTTCGAACTTGGCGAAGTCCTCGCGCTTGGTGACGAGGCTGCCACGGGCCGCGTAGAAGAACAGGGTGGGGTCGAAGATGGAGATTTCGGCCAGGGCTTGGGCGAAGGCGGTGGTCTGGCCGGGCGTGACCGTGATGCCCTCGTCGCGCAGCACCCGCACGAAGGCCACGGCGTGGGAGAGGAGCTGGCCTGAACTCGATTGCCGGGGGTTCATGGGTCAGATGTGGGTCGGCATCTGCGACCGGGCCAGCAGGTCTTGGGCCTGGTTCTTGGCCTTCACCACGTCGTCCTGGTATTTAAGCAACACGCCCAGGCTGTCCTCGATCATCGGCACGCCCAGCTCAACAGCGTCCAAGGCCATAAGGGACGAGGCCCAGTCCAGCGTCTCGGCCACGCCGGGGGCCTTGTACAAGTCCTGTTGGCGGAGCTGCTGGACGAACATCACGATCTGCTGGGCCAGCTTTTCGGGCACGCCGGGGACTTTTTCGCGGACAATTTTGTACTCCTTCTCGAAGCCGGGGTAGTCAATCCAGTAGTACATGCAGCGGCGCTTGAGGGCGTCGTGGATTTCGCGGGTGCGGTTGGAGGTGATCACCACCACCGGGGGCTGCTCGGCCTTCATTGTCCCGACTTCGGGAATGGTGATCTGCCAGTCAGAGAGAAACTCGAGCAAAAACGCCTCGAACTCCTCGTCGGCGCGGTCTAGCTCGTCAATCAGCAGTACCGGGGCCTTGCCGCCGGTGGTCTCCAGGGCCTGCAATAGCGGGCGCTTGAGCAGGAACTCCGGGCCGAATACCTCGTGGCGCACCTTGGCCTGGTCGCGCTCGCCGCTGGCTTCCAGCAGCCGGATTTGCAGCATTTGTCTCGCGTAGTCCCACTCGTAGACGGCGCTGCTCAGGTCCAGGCCCTCGTAGCACTGGAGGCGGATCAGCCGGGTCTGGAGCAAGTCCGCCAGCACCTTGACGATCTCGGTCTTGCCTACCCCGGGCTCGCCCTCCAGCAGCAGCGGGCGGCCCAGTTTAAGCGACAAAAAGACCGCCACCGACAGGCCCTTGTCGGCGATGTAGCGGTGCTGCTCAAGCAGCCTCTGGGTCTCCTCGACGGAGGAAGGGATCATGGCCTCATTCTTCCACAAAAATCCGGGGCGAATGGCCTCGAGGGCCCACGAACCCACCCACTTTCCCTATTGATTCGGCACGGCGAGGGACGGATATCCATGGACTTGACAGAGGATAGGCCGACAGTCCGCCACAAACGCCCCCGCGAGGTCCAGCCCAGGAACCCCGGGCGCCGGGCCACCACAACGCCAGACGCCGGGCCACCACAACGCCAGACGCCGGGCAGCCCCAAGAGGGCGCCCGGCGTTTTGCTTTTGGCGTGAGATCTGTGGCGTAGGACCGCTACAGCAGCTTCGTCAAGGCCCGCTTGGCCATCACGTCCACCAGGTGGGCGCGGTACTCGGCAGAGGCGGCAAGGTCGTGGTTGAGGCCATCGGACGAGACCAAGCCCTGGCAGGCGGCGGCGATGCTTTCGGCGGTCAGGGCCTGCCCGGCCAGGTTGGCCTCAAGCTTGGAGAGCCGCATGGCGTGCGCCCCAGCCCCGGTCACGGCGGCGCGGACGCCGTTGGCGCCAGCCACCACCGCCACTCCCACCACCGCGTAGCGGCTGGCGGGGTGAGGGAACTTCTCGTAGGCTTGCCTGCCCGCGTTGGCGGGGACATGCACCTCGGTCAGCAGCTCGCCCGAGCCCACGGCGGTCTCGAACATGCCTTTAAAGAACTCCTCGGCCCCCACCACCCGGCTGCCGCCCGAGCCCTCGATCTTCATCTTGGCCCCCAGCGCCACCATCGCGGCGGGCAGGTCGGCGGCGGGGTCGGCGTGGGCCAGCGAGCCGCCGATGGTGCCCTTGGCCCGCACCATGGGGTCGCCGATCAGGTGGATGGCGGCGGGGAGAATCGGGGCGGCCTGCTTGACCAGGTCGCTGCTCTCGATCTCGTGGTAGGTGGCGGCGGCCCCGATCACCAGGGTGTCGCCCTCGAGGCGGATGGACTTCAGCTCGGCAATCTTGGAGATGTCAATCAAGGCGCTGGGCGCCGCCAGCCGCAGCTTCATGGTGGGGATCAGGCTGTGCCCCCCCGCCAGCAGCTTGGCCTCGGGGTGCTGGGCCAGCAGCGAGAGCGCCTCGGCGACACTGCCCGCTTTCTTGTAGGCAAACTCAGATGTGTACATTTTCCTCCTTTATCCCCTCCTCCCTTGCGACCGCTTCGCGGCTTGGAGGGTTAGGGTGGAGGGGGTGAGCCGCAGGCAAATGCCTTTGATCTTCCCAGCATCGGCGAGTTCTGGGAACTCGACCCTCCTCCCAACCTCCCCCGCAAGGGGGAGGGGCAAAACATTAATCAGCCGCTTGGCCGACCGCCCTGGCGTCTTGGATCGCCTTCCACACCTTCTGCGGGGTGTAGGGCATGTCCAGGTGATTGATGCCGAAGGGGCGTAGGGCGTCCAACACTGCGTTGGCGACGGCGGCGGTGGAGGCGATGGTGCCAGCCTCGCCGATGCCCTTGACGCCCAGCGGGTTGTGCGGGCTGGGGGTCACGGTGTAGCCGTGCTCGAGCTGCACCATGTCGTCGGCGCGGGGCATGGTGTACTCCATGAAGTTGCCAGAGAGAATTTGACCCTCGGCGTCGTAGACGGCCTCCTCCAGGAGCGCCTGGCCCAGGCCCTGCGCGACGCCGCCGTGAACCTGACCGTCGGCAATCAGGGGGTTAATTACCGGGCCGCAGTCGTCCACCGAGAGGTATCGCTTGAGCGCGACCTTTCCGGTGTCGGGGTCCACCTCCACCACCGCGATGTGGGTGCCGAAGGGGAAGACGAAGTTCTTGGGGTCGTAGAAGTGGTTGGCCTCGAGACCGGGCTCCAGGTCGGCGGGGTAGTTGTGGGCCAGGTGGGCCATCAGCGAGATGTCGAAGAAGCTCTTGGACTTGTCCGGCACGCCCTTCACCATGAACTTGCCGCCCTCGTGAACGATGTCGTCGGGGGAGGCCTCGAGCAGGTGCGCGGCGATCTTCTTGGCCTTGTCGGTGATCTTGCGGCTGGCCATCACGATGGCCGAGAGGCCCACCGGAGCAGACCTCGAGCCGTAAGAGCCCCAGCCGTGGGCCATGCGCCCGGTGTCGCCGTGGACGATGGTGATGTCCTCCATCGGGATTTGCAGTTCGTCGGCAACGACCTGGGCAAAGGCTGTCTCGTGGCCCTGGCCGTGGCTGTGCGAGCCGGTGGTGACCTCGACCTTACCCGTGGCGTGGACGCGCACTAAGGCGCTCTCCCACTGCCCAGCCTGGGCGCCCAGGCTGCCCACTACCGCCGAGGGGGCCAGCCCGCAGGCCTCGAGGAAGGTAATCGCCCCGATGCCGATGTACTTGCCGTTTTTGCGGCCCTCCTCCTGCTGGCGGCGGAGTTCCTTGTAGCCGATCAGCTCCATGGCCTTTTCCATGGCCGGCTCGTAGTTGCCGGAGTCGTAGACCAGGGCGACGGGGGTCTGGTAGGGGAACTCCTCGGGCTGGATGAAGTTCTTGCGGCGGAACTCCAGCGGGTCTTCGCCCAGCTCGTGGGCCATTACGTCGGCGAGGCGCTCGAGGAGGTAGGTGGCCTCGGGGCGGCCAGCGCCGCGGTAGGCGTCCACCGGGACGGTGTGGCTAAACGGCGCGGTCACATGGACGTAGATATTGGGGGTCTTGTAGCAGCCCGCCAGCAGGGTGCCGTAGAGGTAGGTGGGCACGGCGGGGGCAAAGGTGGTCAGGTAGGCCCCCATGTTGGCGATGGTGTCCACCCGCAGGCCGATCATCTTGTGGTCCTTGTCCACGGCCAGTTCGGCCACCGTCTCGTGGTCGCGCCCGTGGCTGTCGGTCACGAAGCTCTCCGAGCGCCGCGCCGTCCACTTGACCGGCTTGTTCAGCTTCTTGGAGGCGTAGAGGACGATGATCTCTTCGGGGTACTGGTAAATCTTGCTGCCAAAACCGCCGCCCACGTCCGGCGCGATCACCCGCAGCTTGTGCTCAGGGATGCCCATGATGAAGGCAGCGATCAGCAGGCGGTGGATGTGCGGGTTCTGGCTGGTCGTCCACAGCGTGTACTCGTCTGAAGCCTTGACGTACTGGGCCAGCGAGGCCCTGGGCTCCATCGCGCTCGGGACGAGGCGCTGGTTGCGAATGTTGAGCTTGACGGTCTTGTAGGCCCCGGCGAACACCGCCTCGTTGGCGGCCTTGTCGCCCAGGCTCCAGGTAAAGCACACGTTGTCGGGGGCCTCGTCGTGAACCGAGGGGGCCCCGGCTTTGAGCGCCTCCGAGCCCAGGCTCACCGCATCAAGCGGCTCCCAATCCACCTCAACGAGCGCGGCGGCGTCCTCGGCGATCTGGCGGCTGGTCGCCACCACGGCGGCCACGATGTCGCCCACGTGTCGGGCCTTGTCGGGCGCGATGGCGTAGTGCGGCGGGGTTTTAATGCCCGCGTGCAGCCAGCCGGTGGGAATCCCGTTGATCCCCGCGTCCTTCATCTCCTGACCGGTGATGACCGCCATTACGCCGGGCGTAGCCAGCGCCTTGGACGCGTCAATTCCCTTGATGCGGGCGTGGGCGTAGGGCGAGCGCACCATCGCCGCCTCCACCATCCCCGGCAGGGTCAGGTCATCGGTATAGTTACCCGTCCCGGTGATGAAGCGGGGGTCCTCCACCCGCTTCACCGCTTTTCCGAACAGTTTGTCCATGTTGGCTCCCTTCGGTCGCTCTATGGTTCGTACGTCGTAGGTCTTACGTCATGCGCCAAAACCTTGGGCCCGTCTTTGGCGTACGAACGACGCAAGATGTGCGACGATCAGTCGGCTGCGCCGACCTTCCCCGCCATCTTGTCCGCCGCATACTGCACGGCCTTGACGATGTTGTGGTAGCCGGTGCAGCGGCAAAGGTTGCCCTCGAGGGCGTGCCGGATCTCCCCATCCGAAGGGTTGGGGTTCTTGTTGAGCAGGTCGGCGGCGGCCATGATCATGCCGGGGGTGCAGAAGCCGCACTGGAGGCCGTGCATCTCCCAGAAGCCCTCCTGCACCGGGTGCAAGTTGCCCACACTGCCGATGCCCTCGATGGTAGTGACGCTGCCACCGTCGGCCTGTACGGCGAACATTGTGCAGCTCTTGACTGCCTGGCCGTCCAGATGGACCGTGCAGGCCCCGCACTGGCTGGTGTCGCAGCCGACGTGGGTGCCGGTCAGGCCCAGGTGCTCGCGCAGGTAGTAGACCAACAGGGTGCGGGGTTCCACCTCGTCGTGGTGGGTGGCCCCGTTCACGGTGATGCTGACCTTCACTTTCTCAGACATTATGCCTCCTGTGAATCGCCGGAATTGCCGTTTGCCAGCGGACGCCAGGGGCGCGGGGTGGCCCGGCGTCCGTTCCCGAAAATCCGTGTATGCAACTCTGCACCGTTCACCTCGAGTCTGGACCGCTTCGCCCGACTTGTAGCCATACCAGATAGGAACCTGAGCGACGGCAGCCCAAACCGGTTAAAGGCTGCCCTTCGAAAAACTGAAATCGTTTGTCGAGATACTATATTGCTTCCATCATGAGACTGGCAACAACAATGAACATTCTCGGCGATACGCACCACTGTGGCGGGTGGTATGCCGTGAAGGGCTGTTCGCAATAGACCCCCGTGGATCTCGGTCCTGGCGCGGAAAACACCTTTCGAGCTTCCCACCTGCGGGGTGCCGGGCATTCCCCAGAACCGCCCCTTGGGGCCGAAGGCCGTCCCCTGCGGCGTTTTCGGAGTCGAAGGGGCGGAGTCAAATGACCAATGATGCAGAAACGGCCAAGGACGATGGTCGGAAAGCACCCCTAATCTGCGACCCGCGATGGCCCTCGGCGCGATCAGCAGGAGCCAACGTGAACCTTCCCCCTGTCCCCTGTTCCCTGTTCCCTGTACCCTATCCCGTATGAGCGCCGACCTTGCCGCCCTGCCGCCCAAACTGCAAACCATCGTACAAACGCTGGGCTCCGCCCCTAAGGTCATCAAGACCGAGATGCTCTTGGAGTTTGCCAAGAAGATGCCGCCGCTGCCCGAGGGGATGGAGCGGGGGCAGCTCGAGCAGGTTCACGAGTGCACCACCCCGTTCTTTGTACACGCCGAGATCGCGGACCGGGACAAGGTTCACCTCTTCTTCGACGCGCCCAAGGAGGCCCCCACCGTACGCGCCTTCGCGGGGATGCTCGCCGAGGGCCTCGAGGGGGAGACGCCGGAGGCAGTGCTGGGCGTGCCGGAAGACTTCTACGCCCTGGCGAAGCTCGAGGAGATTGTGACCCCGCTGCGCCTGCGCGGACTGCAGGCCGTGCTGACCCGCATCAAGCGCCAGGTGCGCGAGGAGCAGGCCAAGGCCTAGGGCCGCCGGGGTGAAGGTAGCAGCCACGCGCTGGTGCAAGCAGCAGCGCAGTTTAAGGGGGAGTTCCTGGTCCGCCCCGCGCGTCTCGACCATGGGATGCGTGGAAAAGTGCGCGGGCCTCCGACGCACAGGGTCAGCCCATCTCCTCGAGTTCGTCCAACACAGACTGCGCCTCACGGCTCCAGCCCGAAGGCTCGGGGACGCTGGGCGGGCCGAGGTCTTCGTCCTCCCAGCCCGAGACCAGCGCGGCCAGCCTTAGCCGCTCCTGCCAGTCCAGCAGCCAGCGCTGCCAGCGTGTGAGGTTGAAGGGCTTCATGGCGGTCTCCCCTGCTCAAAACCCTTCAGACCGTCCGTCGATTGGGTGCCCGCCGAATTCGAGCCGCTGTCGTCTGGGTGCCTAGCCATACCGAGCATTCCATACCGTTCTCCTCTGCCCCATGAGGGGGATGTCTACCCACATCGTCGCGTTTCCCGCGAATACTCTGCACGGCAAACACCGCCTCAGCGATTCGTGGGAGCTGCTCTCGAGTCTGCACCTGCAGGGGTCGGGTGGCGCCACTGCGGCCCCCTCCCCTTCCCTCGAGAACAGTGTCTCTGAGACCTGGTAACGTCTGGGTAACGAGACAAATAACTTGTATGGGCAGAGTACGCCCCAGCCGGTAGGCTGGGGCGTTAGGGAAAGCAATCACCACGACCGCAGGTTTACTCGAGCCGCCACAGCATGGTCACGTCGTAGGTGCCCTTGTGCCCCACAAAGCGCACCACCTCCTCGGGGGTCTGGCGAGAGCCGTTCCAGGTGTGGGTGGGGCTGGGGATGTCCAGGCTCTTCTGCTGCGGCTCGAAGATATCGTCGCCGACCCAGGCCCTGGCGGTACTGATGAGCTTTTTGCCGATTTCCTTAATGGTCTCCTTGGCGAACTCCTTGAGGGCCTCAACCGCAAAGGCGGGGGCCGCCGCCGGGGCCACCGCCGTCCCGCCACCCCCGGCGGGGCGGCTGATGATGGCGTCGAGGTTGGTGGCCCGCAGCTTGGCCCCGAACTCCGCGGCCATCTTCTCGAGGAAGGCGTTGCGGCCGTTGCCCGCGTCGTGCTCGGCCAGCACCAGCGCCGCCACCACCGCTTTGGGATACGGAAGCACAGAGGGGTCGCCCAGGTCGAAGTTGAAGAGGTCGCGGTTCCAGTTGACGGTCTCGCCGTCGTCGAAGTTGTTACCGACCAGCTTGGAGCCGGTGGTGGTGACGGTAAAGCTCTTGTTGGCATTCACCAGCACGTAGACCGCGCCCAGGTAGATCTCATCGTTGCCGAAGCGCTCGGCGAAACTACCGCCGGTCTCGTCCACGCACCGCACCCTCGGAACCCGCAATGCAATTCTGGCCATACCCTGCTCCTTTTCGGCGAATCGGTCGCCGCTTGTCGCTGCCCGCTGGCTCCACCCTGCCCACTGCAAACGGTTCTCTGTTACACGTCGCACCTCCTCCAGTTCCCCCCACCGCCCTGGCTGTCCGGCAGGGCGATGGCGAACCGCCTTTATGTGTGGCGTCCGGCCCGCCGGGCCAGACGCTCGAGGCCCGATCGCAGCACCAAAAGGGCCAATGGCGCGCGAAATGCCTTCGTGTCGAGGTTGAATCGGGCCGGGCTAAGCGTCAACCAATATGGCGCTGCTTCAGCGGACGCTTCTCGGGTGACCGCTTCGGGGCGAGGGGTCAGCGTACTGGGGCCGTTCGCTCGAGACGCCGTCTCCGGCTGTTCGACCTCAGAGCGGTTCCCACGCATACTCCCTACGGCGCTAAAGCGGGCGGTTTTTGCTTTAGGGAGTACATTGCCTGCTGCCGCGAGGGAGGTACTGGTGGGAAACGCGATCAGTTGGGTGTACAGCCCGCCGCGCCGCGCCGGGTGCAGGTGTGCGGCTTTAGCAGAGGCGGCGATGCGTGACCTGGTGCGGGCGCTGGCGCAATTGCCCCTGGCATTCTGGGGCAGAATCCCGTATGTGAACTGTGCAGACCCTGAGATACTCAGTAGCCGCTCACCAGCAGGGTGCTCCCCTCGCCGCCGATCCACACCCGGTTGGCGTCCACCGCAAAGCCCGCATGCAGCCGGGCGCTGGAGGCTAAGGCCCGCACCGAGGAGGTGATGTCGCGCCAGGTAGCCCCGCCGTCGGTAGTCTGGAACACCAGCGGCGAAGCGCTGTCGGTCTTGCCCACCGCCCAGCCGTTGACCCCGCCCGGGGCGAAGAAGACGTGGCGGAACACGGTGTTCTCGCGCAGGTTGGGCAGGGTGGCCTTGGTCCAGGTGGAGTCCTGGCCCTTCTGGGGGTCGTTGGAGACGTAGATATAGGCCGAGGCGGGGGCGTTGTCCAGCCCGCCGAAGGCGAGGCAGCGGGTGGGGGTGGGGCAGGCGAAGCCCAGCGGCCCAAGGTCGCCCTCCACGCCCTTAAGCTCGGCCAGGGCGAAGCGCTTGCCGCCGTCGGTGGAGATGCACACGCCGGGGCTGCCGCTGCCGCGCTGGTTGCGCGCGCCGTTGGGGTAGAGGATCAGCGAGAGGTCGGGGGCCACGTAGCCCACCTGGGTGAGGCGCGGCAGGATGCCGGTGCCGGGGTCGGAGTCGCAGAGCTTGGGGTTGGCCCGCTTCAGCTCGGCGAAATTGCGCGGCACCGAAGGCGCGACCGGCGACCACAGCGGGCTCCACAAGGCCCCCGGCGCGGGGGCATCGTTGGTCTCGTAGAGGGTGCGCAGGGTGAACAGCACCCAGCGCCCGTCCTTGGAGCCGATGCCCATCTGCTGGTTGAGCCCGAAGGTACCCCCGCCGTCCAGCACCCCGATCTTCACCGCGCTCCAGGAGGCCGCTTTGGTGATGTCACCGGTCGCGCTCACGAATGCCGCGCCCGCCCCCGCCACGTGCACGATCAACCGATCGCCCACCTTGGTGAAGCCCAGGAAACCCACCTCGCCCAGCGTGCCCAGCGGCTCGGCGAACTTGGCGTCGCCGACCAGCAGCGTCGCGGTGATCTGGGTGCCGTTGCTGGCGTAGACCCGGCCCGGCCCGCCGGCGCGGTCGGTGGAGATCACGCAGGCGTCGGGGGCCGAGCAGTAGATGCCGGTGACGCGCTCGCCGTCGTTGGGGAGCTTGATGACCTTGAAGGCGGGCTGCGCGGCGGCCAGGCCGAGGGCCAGCGGGGCAGCCAGGACGAGGGTCTGGAGGATACGTTTGGCAAAGTCGTGCATGAGGGTCTCTCCTATTCTTGGGGCGCGGCGGTTGCCGCTTGGGGCTTGCAGTGCGGGGGGCGGCGAGGCCGCCTCGAGCACGGATGAGGGCCTGGCCGCTGCGGGCTCGAGGCCGCACGGTTGTGGCCAGGTAGGTTGAGGGCCTTGAGCCGCAGTTCGGGGGTGCCGCCGACCCACAGCGAGCGGCGGCAAGCCTTGGAGGTCAGCGACCGCCCAGCCGGGCCTCGAGGTTCGCCAGCTTGGCCTGCATGGCCTGAATTCCGGCCATCTGGGCCTCGAGCTCACCCATGCGGCGGGCCAGTTCGGCGTTCTGGGCCTTGAGGGCCTGGTTCTCCTGGTACAGGCCCTTGATCGCGGCCAGCGCCACGCCCTGCGCGTCGGCGGCGTTAATGGTCTTGTCGTCCTCGCCCAGCCCGAAGGCGGCGTAGAAGTCCTGAGCGGTGGGGCCGATGTGGGGGGTCTTGTTGGCGTCGCCCTTCATGTTCCACCGGGTGACCGGCAGCTTGGCCAGGGCCTCGAGGATCGCCCTGGCGTCCACCGGGCGGAAGTTCTCCTTCTTGTTGCGGTCGGAGGTGCAGTTCCAGCCCGCGCTCCCGTTGAAGGAGCAGACGCCTGAACCGCCGGAGCCCCCGACAAAAACCGCCGAGAAGCCGGTGCCCGAGGCGCAGCCCCCCATCGCGTAGGTCAGGTCGCCGCGGCAGGAGGTGCCTCCAAGGGTGCCCACCACCCCGCGGGCATTGCTGTTGCCCAGCACCCCGATGCCCGTGCTGCTGACGCCCTCGACCCCGCGAAAACTGGAGCTGGTGCCATACACGCCGGTGGCGCTCTCAGCACAGCCGCCCACCCCGAAATTGCCCGCGCAGGGCAGCGTGAGGCTGCCCTGGGTGCCCACGATGCCGCGGGTCGAGCTGCGCCCCAGCACCCCGATGCCGCTCTGGCTACCCCCGATGACCCCAATACCGCCGGGGGACTCGCCCAACACCCCCACGGCGGTGGAGATGGAGAGTCCCGCCCCGCCGCCGCCCTGCCCGCGCACCCCGATCAGGCTGGCGCTGCGCCCGTCCACCCCGATGCCGCTCGAGCTGCCCCCAAGCACCCCGACCCCACCGGCACTCTCGCCCAGTAGACCGTTCGGGGTGGAGAGGTTCAGGCCCGCGGTGCCGCCAGCCTGGCCGCGCAATGCGAAGGAGAAGCCGGTGGTCGCGGAGTTGACCACCGACAGGCCACCCATCGTCAGCGAGCTGGCCAGCTTGGCCCCGGTCACCGCGCCATCGGCCAGCTTGGCGGTGGTCACCGCGCCGTTGGCGAGCCGGGCGGTGGTGACCCCGTTGTCGGCCAGCGAGAGGGTCACGTCGCCGCTGTCGCCGCCCCCGCTCAGGCCGCTGCCGGCAGTGACCCGGGTGATGTCTCCGCTCCCCCCGCCGCCGGTGCCCACGTCGTCCGAGGCGCAAGCCCACAGGCTGCCATTCCACTTGGGTACCTGCCCGCCCGAGCAGCTCTGGGGCAACCGGAAGGCCCCCGCGATCTGCAAGGTCACGTCGCCGCTGGTGCCGCCGCCCTCGAGGCCGGTCCCCGCCCCCACCGCGCTGATGTCCCCGCCGCCCGAGCCCGTGCCGATCTGGTCGTCCTCCCAGGCCAGCGCGCCGTCGAGGAACTTGAGGGTCTTGCCGTTGACGCCGGTTCCCTGAATCTCGAGCCGTGAGAGCCCGATGGGGGCCTCGAGAGCCTCCACCGCACCCTTAAGGATCGCAAAATTACCGTTGACCTCGCTCGAGCGGATGGGGTCGCCCGCCTTGAAGACCGCCAACTCGCTGACCGCCAGCCCGAACAGGCCGCCCGCCGCCAGCACCGCCCCTGCCACGAAGTAATTTGTGTGATTTCTGCCCATGGCTTCCCCCCTTTACTGCCAGTTCGACTGATCCCACTTGCCGCTGTCCCAGACAGCCCCGACTGGGTCTGGGCTCCCAGGGTTTGGGCTCCCGGGGCCAGGGCTCGGAGCGCCACAGGCAGCCAGGAGCAGCAGAAGCGAAAGAAACAGCGCGGCCAGGTTCCAACTCTTGCTCATTAGGTTCCTCCCTTGCTCAGCAGATGCGGTTCACGCGGATCACGATGAAGTCGAAGCCTTCGTTGCTCTGGGCGTCGCGGGCCCGGAGCCGCAGGCGCAGGGTGTCGCTCACCTCGCAGGTGGTGTAGGTGATGCTGTTGGTGGGCCTCCAGTCGCCGTTGGCTGCCGGGGTGACGGGGAAGGTCTGGGCCCCGGTGCCGGTGGCGGGGTTGTAGCCGGTGGTCACGTCCCAGGAGAGGGTGACCGCGCTGCCCTCGGGGTCGGCGGCGGTTCCGCCGAGCCGGATCAGCTGGTCGGGGCCGATGGTGATGTTGTTCTGCGGGCTGGTCAGGTTCACCACCGGGGGCAGGTTGGCGGGCGGGTCGACCACGGTGACGCTCACCGTGGCGGTGCCGGTGGCTCCCTGGGGGTCGGTGCCGGTAAGGGTCAGCGTGCGCGGGCCGTTGGTGGCGAAGCTGGCCGAGGGCGAGCAGCCGGTCGCGGAGAGGTTGTCCCCGGCCACGCTGCTGGTCCAGCGCAGGCTGTCGCAGGGCAGTTCAAACCCCGCCTCGTTACGGTCGAAGCTCACCCCGCGCAGCCGGTAGCTCACCCCGCGGAAAAGCTGCTGCCCACCGAAGGGGCTGCTGATCGCCAGGGTGGGGGGGGTGTTGACCACGTTGATCTCCAGGGTGGCGCTACGCGTAGCCCCCTTGCTGTCGACGGCGGTCGCGGTAATGGTGCGCGTCCCCAGGGTGGTGAAGGTGTAGGGCAGCTCGGGCTGCACCCCGCTGGCGTTGCCCAGGGCGCCGCCCACCCCGTCGCCGGTGCGGCTGGAGCGGAAGCTCACCTGGCAGCAGGCCGGGCCGTCCTCGGCGTCGAGGACCCGGACGCGCAGGTTGCAGCAGGTGCCGAGGTCGGCGGCGCCGGCGCTCGAAAGGAAGGAGACATCGGGGGGGGTGTTGGCGGCGCGGGCGATCTCGACGCTGTCGTCGCGGAGGTTGGTGGAGTAGCTCTTAGAGAACCCCAACACCTTGATGTTGATCCCCACGTTGGCCTCGATCCCGGCGAACAGCTTCCAGAGGGGGTCGCGCGGGTACATCAGGTCGAGCTTGGCGGACGGGGCGACCTCGATGGTGGGCCCGACCACGCCGTAGAACATCAGTTCGGCCCGGGCGGCGGCCTTGGCCTTGGCCTCGAGCACCCCGCTGATACCGGTAGTGGCGTCCACCGGCCCGGACTTGAAGTCGCTGACAAAGTCGGAGATGTTCTTCCAGCCGTCGTCGTACTTGGCCCCCGCCACCGCCTTGAGGGTGTAGCTGATCTCGTAGCCGACCTTGAGGCCGGCCTTGCCCTCGAACTTGAGCTCGAGCACCAGCTTTGGCGTAATCACCACCGGCACTGGCCCGATAAAGAAGGTCTTGGGAGTGAAGTTGAGGGTAGCGATGGGGACGGTCTTCTTCAGGGTCAGCCCACCGAGCGCGTCGGCCTTGACGCCGAGCTTGGCAACGAACTCGAGGCCCAGCTCGCCCTTAAAGTCGAGGTCGTTGTCCGCCACGCACAGAAAGCCGCAGTCGAGGTCGAGGTCCACCTTGATGATGGGCTTGAGCGTCAGCTCGCCCGAGGCCGCCACCCGGTCGTTGGTGGTGGCGGGGTTGTCGTCGCGGTCGAGCACCACCAGGCTGAAGGGCAGCTTCAGGCCGTCGGCCTGGGCCCGTACCTCCCCCAGCCGGGCCCCGGAGGCCGGCACCACCGAAGCCAAGTCGGCCTCGGTCAGCTCGCGCTCGGCGGAGAGCCGGCCTTTCTGCAGGGCGTCGCCGAGCGCGGCCTGCTCGGTGCGCACCAGGGTCTTGCCACCGGACTGCTCAGTGGCGGTCACCTTGAGCAGCAGGCCGTTGGGGGCGGCGGCGGTGGGCTCGCTCACCAGCACGTCGCCGGCCTTGAAGGCGGTCCCGGCGGGGAACACCAGCGTGCCGTCGGGGCGGAACTCCTCGAGGGCGCCGCGGACCGCCGGGCCGAGCACCTTGGTCTCGGGGCGCACCACCGTCACGTTCTGGGGCGGGGACGTGCAGGCCGCCAGCAGCAAGAGCAGGCTTGGAAGGATCAGTCGTTTCATCGCTCACCTCGAGGGTTCTAAAGAACAGGGGTTTGTGGGCCTGGGGTCCTGAGCCGAGGCCTACGGCCCGACGACCGGACGGGTGGAGAAGGAGCCGCTCACCTCGGCCGGCAGGCTCAGGCGGATCTGGCGGCCTGAGCCCAGCTCTAGCGCCCCGGTGCCCAGCCTCCAGCTGACGGTCACCCCATTGCCGTAGGGTCGGCCGGGGGTGAAGGTCATCTGGGTGCCCTCGGCGTTCCAGCTAAAGCTGCCCGCGACCGGGGTGGCGCCCACCCTCACCTGGAACGCAGACTGAGTGGTGGGCTGCTCCATCGGCTCGGAGAAGGTCAGCACGATGGGCGCGGTGGGGGACACGTTGAGCGGTGAGCCGAAGCGGCTGGAAGGCGTGAAGCCCAGTACGCGGGGGTTAAAGTTGGGGGTGGAGAAGGCGAACTGGTAGGGGGCGGCCAGGGGGTTGCCGGCGCTATCCCTGGCCCCGGTGCCCAGGGTGACGGTGTAGGCCGAGAGCTGCTGCAGCGCCCCGCTGCAGCGGGCGGTGTTGCCGGTCCAGGTCCAGTTGCAGCCGATGGCCGGCTGGCTTAGGAAGGCGGCCTGCACCGACTGCTGGTCCATGGGCTCGCTGAAGGTCAGCTCGACGAAGCCGAGGCCGGTGGCAGGGGTGCTGCCGGTGTTGCGCGACAGGACGACGGGCGCGGCGGTGTCGGGGGTGGAGCGCATCGAGAAGGCCACCTGGTTGGGGCCGGACAGGAGGTTACCGGCCTTGTCCCGGGCGAACACCACCAGCACGTGGGTCCTGCCACTCTGCAGCTGATCGGTGGGGGTCAGGCGGACCTGGGTGTCGGAGTCGCTCCAGACCGGGGCGCCGAAGCTGGCCAGGCTGGGGGAGTTGCAGGTGGCGGAGGCGGGGGGAGTGTCGCTGACGCATAGGCCGATCTCGAGCGAGGCCGGGTCCATGGGCTCGGAGAAGGTGAAGCGCAGGGCGGGCACCAGTGCGAGGTTCTGCGCCCCGTTGGTCGGCTCGGACGAGAGCAGGGTGGGGGCAACCATGTCCCTGGGGGTGACGGTGGCGGTGGCCGAGCGGGGGGAGCGGTTGGAGCTGGTGTCCTGGGCCTCGACGGCGAAGTGGTAGAGGGTGCCGTTGTCCACCCCGGTCACCTTGGCCGTGGTGCCGGGCTTGTCAACGAACACCGCAGGAAGCAGTGCGCCGGGAGCGGTGCCCACGTAGACGGTGTAGCCGGCCAGATCGGGGTCGGGGCTGGGGCTCCAGTCCACGAAGAACTCACCGTCGCCCGCCGTCGCTCGCACCCCAGTGGGGGTGGCGGGCGGGATGGTGTCGGGGGGCATGGCGGTCTGGAAGGTGAGGGTTCTGGGGCCACTCAGGGGGTTGCCGGCCAGGTCTTTGCCCTCGAGGCTAAGGGTGTAGGTGGTGCCCGGGCTGAGGGCGGGGGGGTCAAAGGCCACGGCGCTGGGGGTGTTCCACACCGGCGCACCCAGGCCCAGAGCGGGGCTGACGCTGACCGTAACCGAGGCCTGGCTCATGGGCTCGGAGAAAGTGATGGCGAGGTTGGTGCTGGTCGCCACGCCGGTGGCGCCGTTGGCGGGGACGCTGGCGAGGATGCTGGGTGGGGTGGCGTCGGCCGGACCCTGGCAGGCGGTCAGCCCGAGGATCAGGAGCAGAGCTGAGGTATGGAGCAGGGACGGTTTCATGGCTGGGACTCCTGGGGTGGGACGGGGCGGGCCGGAGGGGTCTGCGGGGCTGGGGGCGGGCTCATCCCCCTGCCCCTTCGTCGGGCGGGCCGAGGCGGCTGAACTCGAGCCCCTCGAGCCGGCACTGCTCCAGCAGTTCCTCGAGGTCGGGCACCTCGATCTCGACAGATAGCTCGGTGCCCTCTAGTTGGGCCCGGAACAGGGCCACCGGGGTACGGGCGGTGGACTCCAGCAAAAACCCGGACAGTTGGCCGGTGCGCCGTGAAGGCATGCCGCTCACCTCGAGGGTCTGCCCCTCGGCCGTGAAGCTGCCGCCGAGCCTGCCGTCGGGGCCGGGAACCAACACCACCACGCACTCTCCCCCGCCCACTGCGGCGGTGTAGGTGCCGACGAAGGGATCAACCGGCCCGACCGACCCCTCGTCCTTGTGCAGCAGACGCCTCATACCCACCTGCCGTCCTGGGCGGTCTGCGGCCGGCATGCGGGCTGGGGGAAGCGGTGAAGAACGCGCAGCACTGCCGCCCCCTAGCCCAGGCCGCCGGCCTTACCGGGGAAGTTGCCGCCCTTCGAGAGCACGATCCGCTCGGGCGAGAGTAGGTCCATCGCCTCGTCGAAGTCGGGCACCTCGAGCTGAAGGGTCAGGCCGTGCAGGCCGGGTCGGGCGCGGAACATCGCCACCGGCGCGCCGCCGACCTCGATCAAAAAACCGTAAATCGCGCTGCCACGACCCGCAACCCCCCCGCGAACCTCCAGCTCCTGCCCCTCGGCGCTGAGCGAGCCCTGCAGGTGGCCCTCGGGGCTGAACCACAGCCTAAACACCGCCGGTGCCCCTCCCATCTGCGCGGTGTACGTCCCTGCCACCCGACCCGCCAGCGCCGTCTCGGCCTGCCGACTGCCCAACCAACCGAAGCGTTCCATCCCGGCCTCCTCAGGTCTCGAGGGGCTATGCGCCCTCTTGAGCCAGAGTCTGCCAGAGGGCCGGTCACAAGTTGGTAAAAGATTGTGACAGTACCCCATAGTTGAGATGCGAAATGCCGCCCGGCAGCCCGTTAGGGAGTTGCGCCCATAAGCCGCTCGCTGCCGAGGTCGAGTTGAGGGTTTCGCAAACGCACTACGGCGCAACTACGTCCGGCGGGGGCGTCACGGGAGCGATCCGCTGGAACCCCCGCCGCCGGCTGCCCTCAGAGCGGTTCCCACAAACACTCGGTACGGCAAAAACCGCCGTACCGAGTGCAATGCTGCGCTAAAGCGCACGCTTTAGCGCAGCACCGTGGGCGGAGTATGGGTGGGAAACGCGATCAATTGACCGCCGCCAACACGTCCCGGCCGCCGTTGCCGTCGAAGTCGCCGAAGAGGAAGCCGACCGAGGTATAGGGCGGGAGCTTGAGGTGGGCGGGAAGGTCTTGCCAGGCACCGGTTCCGTCCGATGAGACCTTGTAGCCGCCGCCGTCGGGACGGTACACGTCGGTCTTGCGGTCGCCGTCGAAGTCGCCGAAGCGCAGGCCGCCCAGGGTGTGGCTCGAGCTGTTCAGGAAAGTCCAAACCGAGCTCCCGCCGTACGACACCTCCCAGGTGCTGCCGTTGGCCTTGAACACGTCGGTGCGCCCGTCGCCGTCGAAGTCGCCGAAGCCCAGGCCGCCTGCCTCGTGGCTCGAGCTGTTCAGGAAGGTCCAGGGGGTGGTGCCGCCGTACGAGACGTGCCAGGCGCTGCCGTCACCCCGGAACACGTCGGTCCTGCCGTCGCCGTTGAAGTCGCCGAAGGCCAGCTGGGAGAGGGGGACGCTCGAGGCGTTGACGGCCTCCCACCAGCCCACCCCGCCCCGGGAGATGTGCCAAGTCCCGCCGCTGCTCACGAACACATCGGTCTTGCGGTCACCGTCGAAGTCGCCGAAGCGCAGCACCCCCAGGCTCTCGCACTTGCCGCGGCTGAGCACCGTCCACGGCCCGGCAAAGCTGGTGCCGAGGACCGGGAGCGGGAAGGCCACGGCCTGGGCGAGGGCCAGCAGGCCGGCGCCCAGGGCGATCACCGGCCCGCTGAGTTGGCTGTAGGAGACGTACCATACGCAGGCCGAGGGGTCGGCGCGGAAGAGGTCGGTGCGACCGTCGGCGTTGAAGTCGCCCACCGCCATCTGGCCGGCCTTGACGCTGGAGTCACCGAAGCTGCGCCAGGCGTTGGCCCCGCCGTCTGAGATCACCCAGTTGCGCATGTAGAGCCACCTGATCGCCGCGATGTCGCCCGCGCTGAGGCGGCTGCGCTGGCCGATGGCGATACCCGCCGGGATGGTCTGGAGGGTGGGGCCGGGGCAGGGGTCTTTGCAGAAGGCGTTGGGGCCGTAATGCATGATCGAGTCGAAGTCGTAGGCGCCGATGTCCAGGCCGTCGCCGACGTGCTTCTCGAAGTTGTGCTCGAGGCCCTCGCGCACGTTGGACAGGTTGACCTTGATGTAGCGGTCACGGTCTTCGCGGCTCTGCTCGTGCCACAGCCCCAGCGCGTGGCCGATCTCGTGGGCCACCCGCCCGAAGTCGCAGGTGGCCTTGAAGCGGATCTCCTGCCTGCCGCCCTGCCGCCCCACCGCCGACTCGCCGCAACCTTCAATGCCGGGGTCGACCACGAAGGCCACAAAGTCGCTCTGGCTGGTGCGCTGCACGAAGCGGACGGGGGTGGCGGCCTGCCAAAGGTTCATCGCCTGCTGCGTCAAGCCGCCCGCCCCGGCGCTGGTCACGCTGCCGTCCAGCACGAAGGGCACCACCCCGCCGGGCCAGCGGTAGTCGCGGTCGGCGTTCCAGCAGTAGAAGACCAGGCACTTGCGCTCCTTGTCGTGGAAAAGGCCCTGAGCACGGACGCGCTCCAGGTCTTCGACGTTGCCGATCACGATGTCCCCCTCGAAGATGGCCCGCCCGTCGCGCACCTCGTAGCGGTAGGTCTTGCCATCAATGCTGAGGCTGGGGGCCTGGGCGGCGCTGCCGGGCGTCTGCGGCACGCCGGGGTTGAGGCCACCACAGGCCACCAGAGCCAATGCCACCGCCGCCAATGAGAACCTCTGTTTGATAGTCATACACTTCTCCTTTCGCTCGAGGGCTGCCTGCCCTCTGCGGCAAAGTGTGGGGTAGCCCTGGTCACAACCCGGTAAACAAAGCCCCCGACCCGAACGCGACCCGGTCCGGTTGCGACAG
>JANRLD010000054.1:0-99707 GCA_033762915.1 Meiothermus sp.
GGCGGGAGAGGCCGCAAGGGCAAGTAAAACGACATTCATAGGGGTCAGATTGACCACCGCCTACCCGAACATTCGCCCTGGCTTAGGTCCCTTTGGGTGCAAGGCCAGATACCCATCTTGAGTCTGTAGGTTTAGAAGTAATAAACAGTTGTATTCTAAGCGACGCATGTCGGATAAGTTATCCATTGCATGCCCAAAAGTCAACCGTCAAGACAGGATTTTTGTCGCATAAGCGACACTTTGCCGAAAAAGTTGCCGAGCGGTGTTCAGGTCGTCGCATCCCCACCCTTGACCGGCTCAACAAAGAGATCTCCACCTGGCATGACCGGCGTACCCTCGAGGGCGGAACCGTCTTCTGGCCCTTCACCAATTGGCAGGCCCACATCAAGCTCAAGCATCTCTTTCCACGCACCGTTTTGGACTGGACGCGGCACTACAGAACTGGACAAGCAGACGAGGCAGTTGACAAATGCAGATAAGCTCGAGGGGTGATGGCTCGAGCACAACCCAAATAGTCTTTAGCGGGTTACTTCCCGAATGCTACTCTACAAGTTTTCGGTATAGTTGTTAGTTAGATTATTGGAGGAGATTTGCGCACATGGATGCACGTGACACCTATCATTCACTAATGCTTACGGTGCGTAATCGTTTCGACGCAATTGAAGCATTGCAGACTGCATCCTTTGAGCCATTCTCAAGAGCAGAAGCCGCCGCTTTTAATGGCCGCAAGATTGTTGAAGCCATAGCTTTTGGATGCCTTGTGGCAGTTGATAATGGGCTAAAAGAAGTGCCTCGAGACGCAAAAGGTCAATGGAATGCGCAAGATATCTTCAAAAGTCTTAAGTCCAAGAGCCTATCTGTCCTCCCTAGCCCCAGCCTTATTCGGCAAGCTACGATTGAAGAGCAACGTGAACACAACGTCAAAGCCGTTTTGGAGGGCATTCCAGAGAGACGACTAACACATGACGAACTTATCAGTATCTATCAGTCTCTACATGTTTGGCTCCACGAAGTCAATCCTTATGTAAACAAGAATCATGCTAATTTCTACGCGCAGAAGGCGGAGAAACTTTGGGCAGATCTCGCAAGAGTCAGGCTGTTTGTTGAGGGGCACTTTATTTCCATACGCGGCGAGGCATTCTTTTGCGTTCTATGGGATAGTCAAGACAACCAAACAAAGGTTGGCTCTCTCACAAAGAGCGTGGACTAACAATTCCTCCAAGCCAACATTGCTTCGATGCTAGAGTCATTTGGGTAGTACCCTCTCGAGCAAAATCCGAGTATTCCTAAAGTTGAACCGATTGCCATAAATCGGCTCAAAACCTTGCTTTCTTGAGATACTAAATTGCCGCCTAAGACATCGAACCAGTAGAGTTGTGGAATATGAAAGATGAGTTCTCAAAAATACATCCAGAACTACAACAAATTGCAGAAAGGAGTCCGAAGTTTAACTTCAGCAAACAGAACCTGTGGTTTATGAGACTGCTGATGTCGGCGATGCCCTCGCCTAAAGTTCCTGAACATATCTTGGTTGAAAACATCTACATCCCTGGCCAGAATGAACAAAGCAAAATCCGCTTGCGAATCTATAAACCAAAGTCCATTGCTGCACCCACACCTGTGCTGCTGTGGATGCACGGCGGTGGGTATGTGGTGGGCAAGCCGGAACAAGATGATGGGGTTTGTGCCCAGTATGTGGATGAGCTAGGCATCACGGTTGTTTCGGTGGACTATCGCTACGCCCCCAAACATCCTTTCCCAGCAGGTTTGGATGATAGCTACACAGCCTTAAAGTGGGTGGCGTTGAATTGTCAACAACTTGGAATTGATGCAAAGCGTATTGCCATCGGCGGTGCGAGTGCGGGTGGTGGATTGGCTGCTGCCTTGGTTCAACTTGCCCACGACCGGCAAGAGATCAAGCCTGTTTTTCAGTTGCTGGTTTATCCAATGTTAGATGACCGAACCGTTCTTCGCACAGAGATCAATGACCGCAACTACGTCACCTGGAGCCACAAGAGCAATCAGTTTGGGTGGGAGTCATATTTGGGAAAAAAATGTGGGGAAGTGGATGTACCTGCGTACTCCGTACCGGCACGTCGCACAGACCTTTCCAGCTTGCCCCCAGCCTGGATTGGTGTGGGGTCATTGGATCTGTTTCACGATGAAGACGTAGCCTATGCTCAACGTCTAAAGGAGTGCGGTATTGAGTGTGAGCTGTGTGTTGTCTCGGGTGCATTTCATGGTTTTGACGTATTCGACCCTAGGGTTCCAATCGTTCAGGGTTTCCGAAAATCACAAATATCAGCGATGAAAAAATACCTATTCCTGTAAGTTTTGGTTACAGCCTTTATTTTGCCCAGTGGTTTTTTGATTTGGGTCAAGCGCATGAGCGTTCTCGAAAAAGCCCAACCAAGCCAATAGCTACCCCTCGAGCAAAACCCGAATATTCCTAAAGTTGAACCGATTGGCATACTCGGCAATTTGTTGCAGCTTTTGGTAGAACGGCGTATGCCGCAGATGGGCCGTGTTGACAATGCGAATGTCGCACTGGCCTGGATAGCCGGGCAGCTTTTCGCCCGTGATGGCTTGCTCGAACGCCTCGAGGGTGCGCTCGAACTTCTCGGCTAGGTTGGGATAGGTGACATCCAGGTAGAGTTGCCAGAACTCGGCCTCGGTCTGCACCTGGCGGCAGTCCAACAGGTATTCCCGCTTGACCGAAGAAGCCGCAAAACCCTTCTTGTAGGCGTGGCTGGGCACAAGGCGCATTCCTGTTAGCTTGGCCGCCTCGAGTGCCTGCTTCGCGGCCTCGCCCACAAACACCTCACCATAAATGCGCCGGTCTTTGAAGACCTGCCGCGTGCCAATGCGCTCCTCCTTCACTATCCAGCGCCGCACCTCGTCCAAACGTTCCCCGTCCCAGTCAAAGTCGAAGCTAGAAACCTCTAGGTCGGTACAGTCCAGCGGATCCAGAACGTTCACCAGATAGTAGAGGTGCTGTTTCTTGTTCCAAGTAGTGAACACGGGAACCTCGAAGAACTCGAGGTAGTCCGCATCAAACTGCTCAAGCACCTCTTTCATCTTGGGCGAAACCACCAAGTACGAACCCACTGCCAGCAAGTCGGTGAGCTTTTTTTCTTTGCGGTGGTGGTACAGCTCGAGGTCGCCCGGTGTAAAACGCAGCGGCTGACCCGAGTTCAGGTCGAGGGACAAGCCTTCTCGAGTCTGTTCGCGCTCGATGTAGGCCTCACCTTGGTTGAGGCTGCACGCCAAGTGATAGTAGTTCATGGCTGCTTGCATCTAGCCAGGTTTTGCTGGGTGCTCAAGTCCTCTCGTCCAGGCCGGACCCAGGCAATCTCGAAGTCGGAGGCCAGGGTCATGGCGGCGTCGCGCTCGAGGTCGGATGTAAAGCCGCCCTTGGTGGGAAAGCCGGCGTTGAACCGGGGGGCCTCGAGCAGGTGGTAGACAAACACCACTGCGCCTTTGTCGGCCAGATACTGCTGCGCCAGGGTGTCGGTGCCGCTGGCATCGGCAACCACAAAGCCCTCGGTCTCGCACACCGCCAGCACCGAATCTATGGCAGGTTTATAGTGCTGATCAAATTCGGACTGAGTTAAGTCCAAAGGCCCGCTGATGAAGTGGTAGATGTGGTTGGTCGGGCGCTGACCCCCAAGCCATTTGAAGTGCGCCTCGAGACCCAGCAGCGCCCGACTCAGCACCGGTGGCAGCAGTGATCTGGCCTTCATCTCGAGCGGGCTGGTGCGGTCGAGCAGAACATGCTCGAGGTAGGAAACATATATCGCATTTTGCACATAGTCATCGGCTTCCACAAAAATCTGACCCACAAAATCGAAATGCTCTTGCACCAGCGCCCAGTCGCCTGCCCGAATGGCATCTTGGGTGTCGTGTGAAAGTTCCGCCATGCCCAGATGCGCCCCATCTCGAGCCTGTCGGGCCGCATAGGGGTAGCGCGGCTCGAGGAGTTTGATCAGTTCGTCTCGGTCTATCATGGCCTACCCCTAACGTTTCCAGCACCAGCGTGTTGGCAGGGTCCCAGGACTAAACCCCAGCCTAGACAACCCTGCCGTTGGATGTCCTGACCCTCACGTTACCTTCGGGAGCCTTAGGGAACGCCCTGCGCTTGGCATTGCGGGAAAACCCAGTCACTCGCTCCACCCTCTACCTCAAAACAACCCTCACCCGCCCCGCCAAGGCCCGACAAATCCTCCGCCCCTCGAGCCGCAGCCTCCGCTCGAAAACCGTGAGCTGTTGGATCTCCTCGCACTGCACCAGACGGGCAAAGGGGGTCTGGCGCAAAAAGAGGTTCTCGAGTCGGCTGGTTTTGATCAGGCTGACAGGCAAGCGGACAAGCGGGATGTTCTCGGCATACACGGTCAGGTTCTCGCCCCAATGGCTCAACGACTCGGGCAACACGCTGACCGCGCTCCCCATGATAGCCAGGTTTCGCAGCCTGGGAAAGGCTCGAGGGCTTTCGGGCAGGTAGTGCACCAGGGTATTGCCCAAGTCCAGCCGCTCGAGGCGGGGGAAGTTGCGGGTGGCCCAGTTGATGCGCAGGTTGGGGTTGTCGCACAGCTCAAGCCTCACGACCCCCTCGAGGCCCTGCGGCAGGGTGTAAAGCTCGCTGCCCCGGAGCGCAAACTGCTCGAGTCGCCGGCATTGTCCGAAATCGTTGGGCAGTTCGCGCAGCAAGGGTAGGTGGAGGCGGAGTTCCCGCAGCCGCTTCAGCGACTCGAAAGACAGCTGGAGCCGCTCGAGCCGGGGCGCGGTCAGGTGCAGCGACTCGAGCTGGGGAAAGTCCCGCACAAAGTCGGGCAGTTCCCTGGCCTCCCCGACCTCCAGGCTTAGCTCGGTCAGGCCCCGCTCGCGGGCGTGGCGGAGCTGTTCCCGCCAGTCGGGCGGTCTCACGGCCCGGCCTTCACGTAGGGCAGCACCTGGCCGTCCAGCCCGCGAATCCAGTATTCCTTGGGCTGGCCCCAGTCGTTGAGGGTCAGGCGCAGGTCGGGGTGGGGGTCGCTGTCTACCCAGGTTCGCCAGTAGAGGCCCGCCGGCTGGTCGGCCCAGAGGTCGTAGTTGTAACTGCTGTGCAGCCGCCGGAACTCGAGGCCGTTCACCCACACCACCACGGTAGCCCGGCCCTTGTCCCCGGCCCCCCGGAAGCGCTCGAGCACCAACCGCACCTCGTGATGCCCTAGCTGGACTGCGTACCCCCCTTCGGGCTGTCGAAAGTTCACGTCGAGCCGGGCTAGCCTGGGGGCAGGCCACGCGGTGAGGTAGACGCCAGCGCCCACTGCCAGCGACATCAGCAAGACGCCAAGTACCGTGAACGGCCTAGGCCAAACCCGTCTCGAGGAGCGAACCATCGGGTCCAGTGTGCAACTGGGCTGTCGTTTACTTCTTGTTCGCGACCATGCCGGCGGCAGCCTTCCGAAATTCCGTCCTGCCGAATGCGGTCCGCGTTCTGCTGTGGGGGTGTGGCTACAGGGAAAAGTTCAGGATGCCGAAGCGCACGGGGTCTCGCACCACATCTCGCGCGACGGCGGCATGGATGCAGGAATCGTGCAAGAAGCGCTTCTCCAGGAGGGACATCAGGCGGCCCTCGATGGGCTGGTTGCCCTGCACCCTGGCCTCGAGGATGGTCTCGAGCAGCTCCTTGGTGTGGGCGATGATGCGGGAACGGGCGTCGCGAAGGCGTTTGCGCCTAAGGTTACAGATGCGAACCGTGGCGGTCAGGCGGTCGTTCGCGCCGGTCTGGATGACCTGGCCCTGGGGGTCGAACTTGAACTCGCCTGCGGGGTCGTCGTCGCAGGGGTTGAGCAGGAGCGGCTCTTCTGCGGCTATGGGGTCGGTGTGGGTCATGGCCCGCTTGGACTCATCGCGCAAGGGAAACTGGTCGAGTTTACCCGCAGCCGCTCCGGTCACGGGGTCGGTCCAAGTCGGAAGGTCGCGGCGGCTCTGATTGCAGGCCGGACAGGCCGGCAGAAGATTTTCCCAGGTGTAGGCCAGCCAGTAATACCCCGGGTGGCCCTGCCGCTCAAACACACGGCCCTTGGGGCGGTAGTGCTCGACGTCCCAGTTCACCTCGGGCAGTTGGGTCTCGCAATAGGCACATTTACGGTAGAACAGCTCCTCGAGGGCCTTACGAACCTCCACATGCCCATACACGCTGTCCCGGGCCTGGTGCGCCGCGCCCTCCTGCTTGGCCACCTTAATCGCATCCCTGGCCAGTTTTTTCCAGGCCACGCTGGGCTGTATCGCCTTGCCCTGACTGTCCTTTCGGCCCCGGTCAACAGCGATCATTTCTTGAGTTCCTCGCGCAGTTTGCGGATTTCTTGCAGGACCGGGTCGTTCTCGTCGCTGGCCGGGGCGATCTCCTGAGCCAGCTGGGCTAGGGCTTTGTTCTGCTTGGCGCTGCGGGTCTTGGGGCCGCGTGCGGCAAGGCTTTGGTACTCACTCAGCGACTGCTGCATTTTGGGCGAGTACACCGGCGTATCAAACAGCAGATCGTCCTTGATCAAATCCTCAACCGAGTACGTCCGGTAATCGGGCGGCCTGACCGCCACAACCGCGTCTCCCTGTCTTTTGAGCGCGATCAGCTCGTGTGGCTCTACGCCCAGAGCCACCAGCGGGCTGTGGGTTGTGGCGATAATCTGAAGCTCGGGAAACAGCTCGGACAGGCGGTTCATCAGCGTGAGCTGTTGAGACGGATGCAGGTGCTGTTCGATCTCGTCGATCAGCAGGATTCCCTTTACTCCGCCGTCCTCCGTCAAGGCCTCGGCACGCATGGCCCAGCCGTAAAAGTCCATGATCCACTGGAAGGTCTGCCGGTGGCCATCAGCCCAGCCCTCGAGGGGGATGTTCTCCCCAACCCCAGGGGCCGTAATCTGTACGCCGCCACCCTTGGCGAAGTCTATCTGTGAGCCCTCAGGTAAGTTGAAGACCTTCGTCAGGCCCCGAAGGGCTTTGTAATACACGGGCTCGTTGAGATAGTCCTTGAGCCGCCGGAGGGTCAGTTCGGAGGAGGTCAACAGCGCATCGGGGTCAAACAGACTCAAAACCGAGTCCGATACCCGGTACTCATCCCCTCGAGACTCGGCCCGACTTTTACCTACCCTCGAACGGTTGATTCCGTATCCGACAACAAACTGATGTCGAAGGTCGTCTTGCCCTGTTTTGTGTGACTGAGGGCTGGCGTATGAGCCGGGAATGTCCATGTAAAAACCGGCACCCGTGCTCATCCTCAGCTCCACGTGACCAGGGTCATTCGGCAGAGTCAACGACCCGTTGGGCAGCTGCATCAAACCAACAGCACCCGGGAAGTCGGCAATGGCCAGTGCAATACATCTGAGAATAGTGGTCTTACCCGTCCCATTTTGCCCGATGATCAAGGTCCGCATTCGAGGATTGCCCTCTTGTTCAAAACCCAACTCGAGGTCTTCAAAGCCCCGAATGTTCTTCAAATGCACTCCAGTAATGTAGGGCTCTCTTTCTTTTTTCACCTTCTTGGCCGCCATAAAGTCCATTCTAGCCCTTCGACGGTTAGAATAGCCGCATTGCGGAGGGGCGGAAGGTGGCACTAAAACCTGTATACAAAGGGTGGAAACCCGACACCTGGGCCAGCCTTAGGCCGTTCGGCTGGGGCCTGCAAAAGCCCAACAACTTCCTCGAGATCTTCCGGGCGGTGGCCGAGAACGCCGACAACCTCGAGTACGCCTGGCGGGTGCTGAACGACGGGGTGTGCGACGGGTGTGCGCTGGGCACCTCGGGGCTGCGGGACTGGACCATTGAGGGGGTTCACCTCTGCAACATTCGCCTGCGGCTGCTGCGGCTCAACACCATGGGGGCGCTGGACACGGGAAGGCTCGAGGACCTGTCGGCCCTGCAAGGCCGGACCTCGGCCGAGCTGCGCGAGCTGGGCCGTCTCCCCTACCCCATGCGGCGGGTGCGGGGCGAGCAAGGGTTCAGGCGGGTCAGCTGGGAGGAGGCGCTCGACCGAATCTCGCTCAAGGTCTGCCAAACCCACCCAGACAAACTGGGCTTTTACCTGACCAGCCGAGGCACCCCCAACGAGACCTACTACGCTGCCCAGAAGGCCGTGCGGGCGCTGGGGACCAACAACATCGACAACGCCGCCCGCATTTGCCACAGCCCCTCAACGGTGGCACTCAAGGAGGCGGTAGGGGTAGCGGCCACCACATGCAGCTACAAGGACCTGATCGGCACCGACCTGATCGTCTTTTTCGGCTCCAACCCCGCCGTGAACCAGCCGGTGCTGATGAAGTACCTGTACTACGCGAAAAAAGCCGGGACACAGGTGGTCTGCGTGAACCCCTACAAAGAGCCGGCGATGGACAAGTACTGGATTCCCTCTGACCCCGAGAGCGCGATTTTTGGGACCAAGATCACCGACCGCTTCTTCCTGGTGCAGCCGGGCGGCGACAGCGCCTTTCTGACCGGGGTCATGCGGCACCTGGTGGAGCAGGGCTGGTTGAACCAGGGCTTCATCGAGGGCCACACTACCGGCTTTGAGGCGGTGGCGGAGGCCGCGAAGGCGGCAGACTGGGCCGACCTCGAGCGCCGGAGCGGCCTGAGCAAGCTCGAGATGATGGAGTTCGCCCAGATGGTCGCCAGGGCCGAGCGGGCGGTGCTGGTCTGGAGCATGGGCATCACCCAGCACCTCTGCGGCGAGGACAACGTGAGCGCGATCGTGAACCTGGGGCTTTCGCAGGGCTTCCTGGGGCGCGAGGGCTGCGGGCTGATGCCCATCCGGGGCCACTCCGGGGTGCAGGGCGGGGCCGAGATGGGGGCCTACGCCAGCGCCTTCCCCGGCGGGCTGAGCGTGAACCCCGAGAACGCCGCCAGGCTGGGCCAGCAGTGGGGCTTTGAGGTGCCCGCTCGGCCCGGCCTGACCGTGACGGAGATGCTCGAGGGCGGCATGGGGATGCTCTGGAGCATGGGCGGCAACTTCCTCGAGACCCTCCCCCAGCCCGACCGGGTGGCCCGGCAGCTCGAGCAGATCCCGCTGCGGGTGCATCAAGACATCTTCCTCACCTCGCAGATGCTGGTCGAGGGCGAGGAGGTGATACTGCTGCCCGCCACCACCCGCTACGAGATCGAGGGCGGCTGCACCGAGACCTCGACCGAGCGCCGGGTGATCTTCAGCCCGGAAATCCCGGGCCACCGCGTCGGCGAGGCCAAGCCGGAATTCTGGGCCATGCTCGAGGTAGCCAGGCGCTGCCGGAGGGACCTGGCCGAGCAGCTGAGTTTCGAGAACACCGCGGCGATACGGGCCGAAATTGCCCGGGTGGTGCCAACCTACGCCGGGATCGAGCGGCTCGAGAAGAAGGGCGACCAGTTCCAGTACGGCGGCCCTCACCTCTGCCCGGACGGGGTCTGCCCCACGCCGGACGGTCGCGCCCAGTTCAAGACCTTCGACCTGCCCGCCCCCAGCATCCCCGAGGGGGCCTTCCGGCTGGTCACGCGGCGCGGCAAGCAGTTCAACAGCATGGTGCACGAGCGCAATGATGCGGTGACGGGGGCGGGCCGCGACGCCGTGTTCATGAGCGCCAGGGACGCCGCCCAACTGGGGCTAGTCGAGGGGCAGGAGGTCTGGCTTGAGAACCCCCACGGCATCCTCAGGGGCCGGGTTCACCTGGCCGATGTCCATGCGGGCAGCGTGCAGGTACACTGGCCAGAAGGAAACGTGCTGCTCGACCCCGCTGCAAGGTCGAGCCGGGCCAGAATTCCAGCCTTTAAGGAAGCCTATGTCCACATCCACCGCCATCCGCCGCAAGTCGAGAAGCAAGGTCTCGCTGTTGCGGGTTGAGAACGGGAGGGTCTCGCGCCGGTCGGATCAGGTGGCGACAGAGGAGCCGCTGGAGATTCGGCTCGAGGCCAAGGGCGGCAAAGCCGGGGAACGAAAGACCGTCGCAGTGACGATGCGGACACCGGGCCACGACTTCGAGTTGGCGCTGGGGTTTTTGTTCGCGGAGGGGGTGATCGGCTCGAGGGAGGAGGTGGCCCGGGCGGTCTACTGCACCAACGCGGGCGAGCCGCAGCAGTACAACATCGTAAACGTGGAGCTGCGGCGCGAGGGCTTGCCGGAGTTGGGAGGGCTGGATCGGCACTTTTTCACCAGTTCGGCCTGCGGGGTGTGCGGGAAGTCGGGGCTGGAGAACCTACAACAGCGCTGTGCGCCCATTGTGTCGGGGCTGAGGGTCTCGGCGGGGGTGCTGAGGGGCCTGCCCCAGTCGCTGCGGAAGGGCCAAAAGCTGTTCGACAGCACCGGCGGGCTGCACGCGGCGGCGCTGTTCGACGCGGAAGGAAACCTGCTGGCGCTGCGCGAGGATGTGGGGCGGCACAACGCGCTGGACAAGCTGATTGGCTTGGCGTTGATGGAGGGGCGGCTGCCGCTGTCGGAGTGCATGGTGTTGGTGAGCGGGCGGGCCAGCTACGAGCTGGCGCAGAAAGCGGTGGCGGCGGGCGTCCCCGTGCTGGCGGCCGTCTCGGCGCCCAGCAGCCTGGCGGTGGAGGTGGCGGAGGCGTTCGGGCTGACCCTGGTGGGCTTCCTGCGGGAGAGTTTCAACGTCTACAGCGGCCTCGAGCGCATCGATCTATAGGGCGCCCAGGTGAGCCGCGCCGACCTCCCCCCTTCCGCTGCCGTACACTTAGCCCATGAAAGCCTACCTCGGGCTCTACACCGCCCGCCTCGAGATGCCCTGGGTCAGCAGCCTCAAGGAGAAGCGGGCACTGGTTAAGCCGACCATCGAGCGGCTGCGCTCGAGGTTCCCCGTCTCCGCCGCCCGGCTGGCGGGCCAGGACAACCACACCTGGGAGGTGATCGGCTTTAGCCTGCTGGGCCACGATGGCGTCTGGGTGGAGACGGTGCTGCGCGAGGCCGCCGAGTTCATCGCCGCCCAGGGCGAGTACCAGGTGACCGAAGAGGACTGGAGCCTCGAGGAGATCGCCCTGGAGGACCTACTGCCGATGCGGACGAGATAGAAGGGCAGTCCCAGGCGCACCGTGCCCCCAACCCTCTAGACGCCGGTTACCGCCGCGCCCACAATCCATTGCACGCAGAAGGTTCTCTCGTGTCCAAAAAAAGTCGTGGGGGGCTCGAGAGCCGTCTTAAGGTCGATTTGGACTTGTGTTTACTCGCTAGTTGCGCCACGGTAGAAGAAAGGAATCAGCGGATACGATAAACACGTTTATGGGCGGAGTGGCGTACGCCATAGCCGCAGAGCGTCTACCCGGGGCGGAGTGGCTTGCGCCATAGCCGCAGAGCGTCTACCCGGGGCGCAATCCCCTGCGGGAGCTGGCGGGCGAAATTTGGCATGCCAACTATGGAGACGCTGCTCGTCCTGACGCGCCGTTGACTTCCCTCCCCTGTTTCCCCTCACTTTGTAGCCTAAAATACCTTCATGCGAGCAACTCTACGCGAACTGTGGGGCTACTTCTGGGTACGGGTGGCGGCAATTGTGGCGGTCGTGGTACTGGTGCTGTGGATGTTGGAGTGGGTCTGGAGCGGGGCCCGGAGCGCGGTGAACACGGTGGTGCTGGGGTTCGTGTTCGCCTACGTGGCCAACCCGATGGTCAACTGGTTCGAGGGGCGGCGGCTGGGGCGCGGGCTGGGGATCTTGGCGGTGTTCGTGACCGTGATGATGTTCCTGGGGCTGGCCACGGTGCTGCTGGCCAGCATGGCGGGGCAGCTCACTCAGTTCGTGGGCAACTTGCCTGAGCAGGTCGCGCCGGCCCTCGAGTGGATCCAGCGGCTGCCCGACCAGGTCGGCCAGATCGAGTTGCCGACAGTCCTGCGCGACGCCCTAACCCAGGCCACCACCAACCTCCAAACCCTGCTTCAGGCCTTCTCCCAGACCCTGCTGCGGGGGCTGCAAACCCTGCTGGCCCAGGGCGGCAACCTGCTGGGCTTTGTCTCGGGGCTGCTGGGCGGCTTCTTCCAGCTTTTCACCGCGGTCACGCTGGCCATCTACCTGATGGCCGACTTCAAGAAGATCGGCCAGAGCCTCTTCGACGCGGTGCCCGAGCCCTACCAGCCTCGCTTCGCCGAGCTGACGGGCAAGGCCCACAAGGCCTTCGGGGGGTTCATCCAGGGCTCGATCATCGGCGGGTTCGCCACCGGCGGGGTCATCACAGTAGCGATGTACATCGCCTTCGGGATTTTTCAGGGCTTCGGGGGGGGCACCCTCACCCAGGCCATGTCGCTGGGCTTTCTGGCCTTTGTGTTCAGCTTCATCCCGGTAGTGGGGGTGCTGATCTCGGCGGTTCCGGCCATCCTGTTGTCGCTGCCGCTGGGCCTGTGGGGCATCGTCGCGGTGGCGGTAGCGCTGTGGCTGTGCAACCAAGCCCAGGGCATCATCGGCCCCATCATCATGCGCTACACGGTCAGCCTGCACCCGGTTACTGGCATCGCGGCGGCGCTGATCGGGGGCTCGCTGTTCGGAGTGTTCGGGGCCATCCTCAGCACCCCGGTGGTGGCCTTCGCCAAGACCCTCTACACCGACTACTACCGTCCCTCGAGGTTTTACAAAGAAGGGTAGGGGCGGGGCGAGAAAAAGGTTACCTAAAGCACCGGGCGGGGTGCGTCGGGGTAACAGCCGGGGGTGGGCAGCCGGACGCCGCACGACGGAGCGCGGGGAGGTTCTCGGCCCCAGCACGAGCCCGACCGGGGAGCACAAAACTTCGTTCCACTCACAGCGATCCCCGTCTCTCGCCGGGCGCCGTGGTTGGTTTCGCCCGACCTCCCTCGAGGACACCGCCGGGTCAAAACCTGCGGCGTTTCCTCTAGAAACCTGGCGTTATGTTTTCGCCGTGGCTGGTTTTTTCCCCTAGGCTAGGGCCATGAAGGCTTTCGCGGCTTTGCTTCGTCCTGTCCTCTGCCTGACCGCGCTGGGCAGCCTGTTGGTCTCCTGCACCCCGACCGCCCAGGCCGGCCAGAACGGCATCGTCCCGACCCCCGTCGCTACTCGGACCGCGGCCCCGACCAAACCGGCCCAGCAGTCCTCGGTGGTCCTGGCCGCCAGACCGCAGGCCGGGGCCACCAGCCGCCCCCAAAACCTCGCCGCCACTCACCCGCCCCGCCCGGCCCAGACTTCCGCCCACTCGAGGGTGCGCTACGCCATCCCCGCCCGCTACACCGCGACCAGGGGCGAGGGACGGGTGCAGGGCGGCCAGTTCGACTACCTCGACGAGACCGGCAAGACCCTCACCGACGGCCTGCTGGGCGGCAACGACGTGCTGGCCGACCTCGGGCGGGGGGCCGCCCGGGAGTGGATTGGCTGGGGCCTGGCCCAACCCCGGCTCGAGTTCTTCTTTCCCGCTCCTGTCCGGCTCCAGCGCGTCCAGATCCGCTTCAACCGCAACGACCGGGCCTTCATCGGCCTGCCGGCCCGGGTCGTCATCAACGGCAGGAGCTTCGCCGTAAATCCCAAAAAACTGCCCGACCGCACCAGCGGCTACCTCAGCTTCGAGGGCCCTTTCAGCGGACGCAGCCTGAAGGTCGAGATCGCGCGGGGGCGGGGCTGGGTGTTTAGCGACGAGGCGCGGTTCGTGCTGCGTTAGCGGAAGGACACGAGGCGTCTCTGGACCAACCTGCCACCTGGGCGAGTCCCAATTTGACTCGGGTTCTTGGTCCCCGGTGCATGGGCTTCCCCACTACCAGCAATAGCTATCAGCAAGGTCCAACCCGCCGCAAAGGCAGGTAAAAGCACAGAGCGGCCAAACTTTCGGACCCCAGAAGCTGATCCTGATGGTCCCTAGGCCCTCGCCAGCGCCGCCCGCGCCCGGTCGGCCATGGAGTACAGCTTCTCCTTGGTGACAGGGAACTTGCCCTCCAGCGCAAGCCCTTTGCCCTCTTCCCAGTGGGCGTGGTAGTGGACGTGGCCGCCAGGGACGCGGAAGGAGACGTGCTTGAGCTTGGCGTGACGGGGGGAGACGGCGGCCATGAAGAAGGGCTCGCCGCGACCGTCGGACAGCGAGGCCACCGCGATGGTGGTGGGAACCTCGTAGGGGCGTTCCATGCGGTAAATGAAGTCGGGGAAGTCGGACTCCTTGACGAACTCCACGCCGCGCTCGGCGGCGTAGGCTTTCATCCATTCGATGACTTCGACCCAACTCTTGTAGAGCATTTCGTCGTGGTGGTGGTCGTGATCGTGTCCGGCCATATCGGCGTCATTGTACCTGGGTTGGGGGGAAGCGGGTAGCGGGGGGAAAGTATGAAGGCTAGGAACGGGGAAAGAGGAAGGAGGAAAGGGAAGTTAAAGGAGGAAGGCGAAAGGCGACCCCCCCACGATCTGCGGGATGCCAAAGCGCCATCTACGCTACCGAGCGCCTTGCGTCCCCCCCCTGATGTTTGCGGCAAACTGATTTGACGGACTTGGTAGCACATATCTTTTACCCAAGGGGGGACAAGAAAAGCGAGGCCGCCTTACCTGGCCCCCTTGAGGGCTTGGTTTGCGGATAAATCGCCAACAATTCAAGGGCGGCAACTATTAGGGGGAGATGCAAGCCAGCAAACAATTCACCGAGCAAGACAAAACCCCGCAACTCGAGGGGGGGGTCGCTTTTGATTTTGCCTTCTCTTTCCTCTTCCTTCCTTACTCACCTTTCGCTCTTAACATAATCCCCTTCACCATCCCCCCCACCCAAAACCAGTACGATTGTCAGAAGAATGCACATCTTAGACCTACCCCCCCTGCCCGAGCAGCCTGGGGTCTACCTGTGGAAGACGGGCGAAACCATTATCTACGTGGGCAAAGCCAAGGTGCTCAAGAACCGCGTAACCAGCTACTTCCATGGCGAGGGCAAGGCCCTGCGGATTTCGTCGGAGGCAAACCACCTCGACTTCATCGTGGTGCGCGACGAGGTGGAGGCGCTGCTGCTCGAGGCCAACCTCATCAAGCTGCACCGGCCGCGCTACAACGTCCTGATGAAGGACGACAAGCACTACCCCTTCCTCAAGCTCACTCACGAGGCCTGGCCCATGCTGATGGTGGTACGTCGGGTCCAGCAAGACGGCGCGCGCTACTGGGGCCCGTTCCCCGACGGCGGCGCAGTGCGCCGGATCAAGCGCCTGACCGACCGCATCTTCGCCCTGCGCAAGAACTCCGGCTTTCCCTTCAAGAAGCGGCGCTACCCCTGCCTCAACCACTCCATGGGGCGCTGCCTGGCCCCCTGCGTGGACAAGGCCGACCTGGCCGAGTACGCCAAGATCGTCCGGCAGGTCGAGAACCTGCTGGACGGCAAAGTGGACGAGCTCTTCGCCAGCCTCGAGGCCGGTATGCGTGAGGCGGCCAAAAACCAGGACTTCGAGCGCGCCGCCGAGATCCGCGACCAAGTTTCGGCGGTCAAGAGCTTCTTCGGCACCAGCCAGCAAGCCTTCGACCCCGACCTGGGCGACCTGGACTTTCTGGGCTTCGCCCGCCGCGGCGACTACGCCATGCTCCAGCACTACCAGATGCGCGGTGGGCAGATGCTGGGGCGCATCTCCCGACTGGTCGAGGGCGTTAAGGAGGCCACCGACACCGAGCTGCTCGAGGCCTTCATGCGCGACTACTACCTCGAGGCCACCCCACTGCCCCCGCTGGTCTTGATCCCCTTCGAACTCGAGAGCCAGGACGCGCTGGCGGCTTTTCTATCCGGCAAGGGCCGCCGGGTCGAGGTGCGCGAGCCGCAGCGCGGCGACAAGACCCGCCTGATCGAGCTGGCCCAGAAGAACGCCGAGACCGCCCTCGAGACCGAGTTCAAGCTGATGGAGCGCAAGGGCAACCACCCCGGCCTCAAGGCCCTGATGGACGTGCTGAACCTCTCGCGCAGCCCCTACCGCATCGAGGGCTACGACATCTCCAACCTGCTGGGCGAGAGCGTGGTGGGAAGCATCACCGTCTTCGAGGGCGGCCGGCCCAAGAAGGCCGAGTACCGCCGCATGAAGATCAAGGGCCTTAAGGGTCAGCCCGACGACTTCTACTCCATGGAGCAGACCATCACCCGCCGCTTCACCGGCGGCCTGGCCGAGAACATGCCGGTGCCCGACCTGCTCCTGATCGACGGCGGGCTGGGCCAAGTGCGGGCCGCCCTGAAAGGCCTACAGGCGGCGGGCCTCGAGGTGCCGCTGGTGGGCCTGGCCAAGCGCGAGGAAACCCTGGTACTGCCCGACGGAAAGGAAATCCACCTCCCCCTGACCCACCCGGCCCTGCAACTCTTGATTTATCAGCGCGACGAGACCCACCGCAACGGCCTCGAGTTCCACCGCAAGCTCCGCAGCCAAAAGTCCCTCAAGAGCAACTTCGACGACATCCCCGGCATCGGCCCGGCCCGCAAGATGGCGTTGCTACAGAACTTCTCGACGCTCGAGGAGCTGAAGGCAATGGACGTAGAGCAGTTGGCCAAGCTGCCGGGGCTGGACAAGCGCAGTGCCCAAGCGGTGTTGAAGGCGTTGAATGAGTAGGTGTGGGGACCTTTTCCAGGAATCAAGGGAATAGACTTTGTGCATGTTTGAAAGAAAATTGGGGGAGCTACTCGAGCTTCAGACAAAGGTTCGCCATCTTCACCCGCTATTCGAGGAGCATTACTCCGTGGTCTTGGTTGAAACATACCGGATTGTTAGTTACCGTTTTGAAAATGGAGCTTACAAGCTCCATCGAATACGACCAAACATAGAAGACTGGCCGACCACTCTACCACTCTCGCTACCAGCCGCTTTCTCGGTGCAGATCTTGAGCGGCGAAGTCGCCTGCGTCGCCAAAGCTGAGTCACTGGATGACATAGCTGGAAAGGTGATGATGTTGCACGAGTTCGTCCACTGCCACCAAGCCCGTACCTGCTACCACAAGCTGGCCGAAAGTCTCGAAATAGTGAGAGAAGGAGAGGCAGCACGAAACGAGAACTGGATGCTTAACTTTCCATTCCCTTACGACCATCCTTCCTTTGTGGATTCCTTTTACACTTACCTCGAGTCTACCCCTGAAACCTTGCTAGAAGCCAGGCGTAGGGTTCTCCAAACACTTACCCCAAAAGACCGCGAATACATGGTCTGGCAGGAGTGGATGGAGGGATTTGCGCGCCACCTAGAAAACCGTATCCAGCAGTTTTTGGGTCTGCCTTTGAATCTCTACGCAGCCAAGCTGCCGTTCAACCGGGTCTCGTTCTACGCCAGCGGTGCAAAGACGATTGGGCACTTGACGGCGCTTGAGCCAGCCCTCGAGACCGACCTCGAGAGCCTTTACCACCAAATGAACCAACGCTGGTGACCGAATTCAATCCTGAGGCACCGGCTGCTCTTTCACCAGAGCGTAGGCGTAGCCGTCGGTGAGGGCCTTGAGGCTGGCCTCGAGGTTGTTCTTGCTGGCTCCCACGGTGCTCCAGCGCTCGCCCGCTCGGTTCATCTCGATGCTCACCCGCACGCCCGAAGCCGTACCCGCTTCTTGCCCAGAAAGAATGCGCACCTTGTAATCGGAAAGTTCGATCTCGCTGATTTCGGGGTAAAAAGGCTCGATGGCCTTGCGGAAAGCCCTGTCCAGCGCCGAGACCGGGCCGTTTTCGCTCTCAGCGGCGGTGTGTTGTAGTTGTTCGCCTACCCGTACCCGGATGGTGGCCTCAGCCCAACTCGGGGTGGTGGGGTCGGGGTCGTTGGCGTGCACAAAAGTGGTGAAACCTTCCACACTAAAGGGAACCTTGCCCCCGCGCAACTTGTGGGCCAGCAAATAGAAACTGGCCTCTGCCCCCTCGAACGAGTAGCCGCTGTGCTCGAGGCTCTTCACCTCATCCAGCAAGGCCCCCGCCGTCTCCTTGGGCACATTCACGCCGGACTCGGCCAGCTTGGCCAGCAGGTTGCTCCGGCCCGACAGGTCCGAGACCAGCACCCGCCGCGTGTTGCCCACCGACTCCGGGGTGACGTGCTCGTAGGTTCTGGAGTCCTTCAGCACCGCCGAGACGTGAATCCCTCCCTTGTGCGCGAAGGCCGCGTCGCCCACGTAGGGCGCGCGCAGGTTGGGGGCCAGGTTGGCCCGCTCGTCCACAAAGTGCGAGACCTCGCGCAGCTCAGAGATTTTCTGGCGCGGGATGCCCTGCAGCTCGAGGCCGTACTTCAGGATCAGGTTGGGCATCAGGCTGGTCAGGTTGAGGTTGCCGCAGCGCTCGCCGTAGCCGTTGGTGGTGCCCTGTACGTGGGTCGCCCCCGCCCGCACCGCGGCCAGTGCGTTGGCCACCGCCACTTCGGAGTCGTTGTGGGGGTGAATGCCCAGCCGAACTTGGGGGAAGTGCTGGCGCACGACCGCACAAATCTCGAAAACTTCCTCCGGCATCGAGCCGCCGTTGGTGTCGCATAGGGTCAGGGTGTCGGCTCCACCCCGAACAGCGGCCTCGAGGGTCTGTAGGGCATAGGCTCGGTTGGCCTTATAGCCGTCGAAGAAGTGCTCGGCGTCGTGGATGACCCGCTTGCCCTCGCCTACCAGGTAGACGTAGGTCTCCTCGATCATGCGGAGGTTTTCCTCCAGCGAGACCTCGAGGGCGTGGTGCACGTGAAAATCCCAGCTCTTGGCCACCACCGTCACCACCGGGGTATGGGCCGCCACCATTGCCTGCACCGAGGCGTCATCTTGCGGCTTTACCCCTTTGCGCCGGGTGGACCCAAAGGCACACAGCTGCGTCGCGCCCAAGTCCACGCCCTTCATGCGGGCGAAGAACTCGGCGTCCTTGGGGTTGCTCCCAGGCCACCCGCCCTCGATGATCGGAATCCCGAAGGCCGCCAAGCGCTTGGCTATAGCGATTTTGTCGTCGGACGACAGGTTTACGGCTTCGCCTTGGGTTCCGTCGCGGAGGGTGGTGTCCAGGATTTCGATGCTCATAACTTTCCTCAATCAACGATAAACAGTTTAGCCCCCACCGCTGTTTGCGAACGGTGTGGCTCGGCCCCGTCGGCAACTTGGTAGCTGACACCTGGGGTCAGGGTGAATCTCCGTCCGTCGGCCAGCTCGGTTTCCAGTCTTCCCTCGAGGCACAGCAAAATATGCCCCTTCTCGCACCAGTGGTCGGAGACATAGCCGGGGGTGTACTCGACCATCCGCACCCGTATCTGGCCGAAGTGCTGGGTGCGCCAGAGGGCAATGCCCTGCTCGCCCCGGTGTTCGGTAGGCGCGATCTGGCTCCAGTCGGTGGTGCCAAAGGGAATGTCGGACATCCTCACTCGCGCACCTCCTCCACGACCGAACGCCCGCTCGAGCCGTCGCCCGAGAGCCACTGCCACTCCTCGTGCAGCCGAATCCGCCCATCGGGCAGGAGTTCGGGCCTCGAGAAGCACCGACCCAGCATGAACTCGCCCGCGTGGTTGAGGTGGTGGTAGCGCATCTCGAGCGAGCCGTCGGGCAAGACTTTGGCCATGAGTTGACCGGTGGCGATCCCGCCGCCCGAGTAGGTTCCCGTCACCACATCGCCCTGCTGGTAGTAGTAGAAGCGGGTATCCCCGTTGGCCTCACCGTTGGCGGTGTTCTCGAGGGATCGGAAGACCCGGTTGTGATAACTCACGCTCATGCCCGCACCTCGCTTAAGTCGGGCCAGCCGTAGGCCACTCCCGGCAGCATCAGCGGGGTCACCGGGATGTCCCGCTCGTAGACCAGCGTCCCGCCCATGCGCTGGTAAAAACCCACGGTGTTGTTGCCCTTGAGCGCCCACAGCAGCATGTTGTTGTGGCCCTGCCCCCTCAAAAACCCCGCCGAGGCCTCGAACAGCCTTCTGCCCAGGCCCTTACCCTGGTGGGCCTCGAGCAGGTAGAGGGCGTAGAGCTCGCCCGTGTAGGCCGGGTCTCGGTCGCGCTCGGGGCCGCAGGACGCGAAACCCACCACCTCACCACCCTCGAGGGTCACCAGATTGGCCTGGCTCGAGTCCGGCTCGGAAAGGATTCTCTGCCAGCGCTGGGTTCGCATCTCAAGGTTGAAGCTGCCCAAGACTTCGGCCGGGATGAGGCTGTGGTAGGTCTCGAGCCACGACTGGGCGTGGACCCGCGCAATGGCCGGTGCGTCGTCGAGGGTGGCCGGGCGAATCACGGGTAGACCCGCTGGTGATGCAACACGGTCGGGAACGGATCGTAGAAGTGGTGGAGCAGGGTCTTCCACTCCTGGTACTGCGGCGAACCGCGAAACCCCACCGTGTGATCTTCGAGGGTCTCCCACTCCACCAACAGCAGATACAGGCTGGGGTTCTCGAGGGTTTTGTGCAGTTGATGCCCACAGTATCCAGGCCGAGAGGATGCTCGAGGCCTGCCCAAACGCCGTCTCGAAAGCAGTTTCCTGCCCTGGTCTGACATGAAGGTGGGCGGACTCGAGGATCATAGGAGCGTATTGCGGATCATGGCCTGCAAAGCCGTGGGGTTTAGGGTGGAGCGTCGCTCACCAAGTTGGTTTGCGGTGCCTGGGCGCTTTGCAGGTTTGGAGGCACATACGGGTTGGGGTGATTGTGCGTTTTGGCTCATCGATTATTGCTCATGGCTTCACGATTCTCTTCCCAGCTCACTCGTCCGGCCCCCGCCGCTGCACTTCCTCAATCGGGGTGGGCTGGCGTCGGGCCTGGCCGGCGGCCAGCTTGTTGGCGGCGTCCAGGTAGGCCCGGGCCGAGGCTTCGATCACGTCCGGCGAGACCCCGTTGCCGGTGGCGATCATCTCGCCCAGCTTGAGCTTCACGGTCACCTCGCCCAGCGCCTCGGTGCTCCCGGTCACGGCCTCCACTCGGTAGATCTCGAGTTCGGGCTTGAGCCCGATCGCGTCGGAGAGCGCCTTGTACACCGCATCCACCGGCCCGTCGCCCACCGCGACCTCGGTTTTAGAGCCCTTGGGGGTTTTGACCACCACGGTCGCGGTGGGGAGGTTCCCGCCGCCGGACATGAACTGGAGGTGCTCGAGTTCGAACAGCTTGGCCTGCGGCGCGGCCTCGTTTTCCACCAGCGCCCGAATCTCCTCCGCGTCCATCACGCCCTTGCGGTCGGCGACCTCCTTGAAGCGCTTGAAGAGCATATTTACGGTGTCCTCGGTCATGCCCTGGTCGGGCACGGGGTTGTCGAGGTCGTAGCCCAGGTCCTTGAGGGTCTTCTTGAACGCGGCGCGGCCGGAGTGCTTGCCCAGCACCAGCACGGCGGCCTCGCGGCCCACCAGCTCGGCGTTCATGATCTCGTAGGTCTCCTTGTGCTTGATCACCCCGTCCTGGTGGATGCCCGACTCGTGCGCGAAGGCGTTGTCGCCCACGATGGCCTTGTTGGCCTGCACCACCATCCCGCTGTAGCGCTCGACCATCCGGCTCAAGCGATAGAGTTCGCGGGTGTGGATCTGGGTCGCGGCCCCGTAGTGGTCGCGGCGCACGTAGAGGGCCATCACCACCTCCTCGAGGCTGGTGTTCCCCGCCCGCTCCCCGATGCCGTTGATGGTGCACTCGATCTGGGTCGCGCCGTTCTCCACGGCTGCCAGGCTGTTGGCCGTCGCCATGCCCAAGTCGTCGTGGCAGTGGGCGGAGATGTGGATGTGGTCGCGCCCGCGCACCACGTCGTCGTAGATGCGCTTGATGACCCTCCCGTACTCCAAAGGCGTCCCGTACCCCGTGGTGTCGGGGATGTTGATGGTCGTGGCCCCCGCGTCCACCGCTACGTTGTAGAGCTTCAGCACGAAGTCGATGTCGGCCCGCATCACGTCCTGGGCGCTGAACTCCACATCGTCGGTGAACTGCCTGGCGTAGCGCACCATCTGGTCGGAGAGTTCCAGAATCTGCTCGGGGGTCTTGCGCAGGATGTGCTCGAGGTGGACCTTGGAGGCCGAGGTGAAGACGTGAATCCGCCGCTTCTCGGCGGGCTCGAGGGCCGCCGCCGCCCGCTCGATGTCCAGCTTGACCAGCCGGGCCAGCCCCGCGATGGTGGGGCCCCTGACCTCCCGGGCCACCCGGCTCACGCACTCGAACTCAGCAGCCCCATTGACCGGGAAGCCTGCCTCGATGATGTCCACGTTCAGCCGGGCCAGGCCCTGGGCGATCTCGAGCTTCTGCTGCATGGACAAAGCCACGCCGGGGCTCTGCTCGCCGTCGCGCAGGGTGGTGTCGAAGATACGGATGTGACGCATAGAACCTCCGGTTGTTCCAAGAGTCCGGTGTCGGGGGTCTGGAGCAAGAGGCCTAAGGTGGCAGCACCCGACTCCAGACCCTCGACGCTCGGCATCCTTACTGCGGAACCTCTTCCTTGCTGAAGCGCGACTTCATGAAGGGCATCATCGCGCGCAGCTTGGGGCCGACTTGCTCGATGGGGTGGTTGGCCCAGTAGTTGCGGTTGGCGTTGAGGGTGGGCTGGTTGACCTGGTTCTCCAGCATCCACTCCCGCGCGAACTCGCCCTGCTGCACCTGGCGCAGCACCTCGCGCATCCGGGCCTTGGTCTCCTCCTTGTTGATGACCATCGGACCACGGGTGTAGTCGCCGTACTCGGCGGTGTTGGAGATGGAGTAGCGCATCCCGGCGAAGCCCGACTCGAAGATCAGGTCCACGATCAGCTTGACCTCGTGGAGGCACTCGAAGTAGGCCATCTCGGGGGGGTAGCCGGCCTCGGTGAGGGTCTCAAAACCGGCCGCGATGAGCTGGGTCAGACCGCCGCACAGCACGCTCTGCTCGCCGAAGAGGTCGGTCTCGGTTTCGGTCTTGAAGTCGGTCTCGATGGTGCCCGCGCGGGTTCCGCCGTTGGCCTTGGCGTAGGCCAGCGCGGTGGGGAGGGCCGAGCCGGAGGAGTCCTGATACACCGCGACCAGGCTGGGCACGCCCGAGCCGCGCTCGTACTCCGAGCGCACCAGGTGGCCAGGGCCCTTGGGGGCGATCATGATCACGTCGAGGTCTTTGCGCGGCTTGATCTGCCCGAAGTGGATGTTGAAGCCGTGGGCGAAGGCCAGCGCCGCGCCTTCCCTGAGGTTGGGCTCGATCTCGTTCCGGTAAACCGAGCCCTGGGTCTCATCGGGCAGCAGGATCATCACCAGGTCGGCCTTCTTGGTGGCCTCGGCCACCGAGAGCACCTCGAGGCCGGCCTTCCGGGCCTTCTCGGCGTTGCGGCTGTCGGGCCGCAGGCCGACGACGACCTTCACGCCCGAGTCCTTGAGGTTTTGCGCGTGGGCGTGCCCCTGCGAGCCGAAGCCGATGACGGCGACGGTCTTGTCCTTGATGAAGCCGATGTCTGCGTCCTGGTCGTAGTAGATTCTCATGCCCTTTACTCTCCTTATTGACTGTTGCCGTTGATTGGCGCCGGGGTTGTCAGCGTCTGGCTACCGGCCTTAGTGCCGCGGCCAACCACCAAACACAAAAACCTCCGTCCACCTCAACAAACCACCAAACCTTACTTCACCGCATAGAATGCCGCAAACACGCTGTTCTTGTGCAGCACCTCGACGCTGGAAAAGCCGACCCTGGCCAGGAGTGCCAGCTGAAAGCTCAGGGGGCGGGGGGAGTCTTCGTAGTCGATGTAGTCGAACACTTTCTCGCGGTAGGCGGGGCCGCCGAGGGCCTCGAGGTATTCGCCGTAGCGCCGCCACATCAGCGCGTGAACGGCAGGGTCGCGGTGGGTCACCAGGTCGGAGACCAGCAGCGCACCACCGGGGTTCAGGAGGTCGAAAATGCGCCGGAAGCCGGCCTCCCAGTCGGCCTCGCCCCTGAGGTGGTGCAAAACGGCGGCGGCTACGATGAGGTCATAGCCGCCGGGGAGGGGGAGGGTGCGGAAGTCACCCTGGAAGGTTTGTACCTGTTGTGTGGCCACGGCCGAGACCCGGGCCCTGGCCCGCTCGAGCATGGGCGCGCTCAGGTCCAGCAGGTCGCAGGCGATGTGCGGATAGCCCTGCAAAACCTTCAGCGTGTTGTTCCCCGCCCCGCATCCGATGTCCAGCATCCGGCGCGGGGTCGGCACCAGCGCCAGCGCGTTCTGGGCCAGCAGTTCCAAGACCAGCGGCGCGTCGACAGTGGCCGACTGGCCGGTCTCGAGGTTGCTGAAGCGCTCCACGTCAGCGTCGAAGCGGGCGCGGATCTGCTCGAGGGAGGATTTCTCGGATAAGGGGCGCATAGATGGACTGATGCTCGTTGGACTTTCGGTTCGGCGTGGGACGGGCAGCGGTGATCCTTTTGCTAAAGGCCAACCGCCCGCTTATCCCGCCTTCTTCTCCCGCACCTTCAAGACCTGCTCGCCTCGGGTCAGCGCGATCGCGCCCGAGCGCATCACTTCCAAGAGCCCGTAGGGCTTCATGGCGTGGATGAAGTCGTCCACCTTGCTGCTGGCCCCGGTAAGCTCGAAGATGATGCTCTTCTTGGCCACGTCGACGATGCGTGCGCGGAAGGCCTCGGCGATGTCCTTGACCTCGAGGCGCTCCTCCATGCCCGCGACATTGACCTTGACCAGCGCCAGCTCGCGCTCGACATGGGGCTCGTAGTGGTCGGTGACCTTAATGACCTCGATCAGGCGATTGAGCTGCTTCTCGACCTGCTCGAGCTCCCGGTCATCGCCGCGCACCACCAGCGAGATGCGCGAGAGCCCGGGCTGGTGGGTGGTCCCCACCGCCAGCGACTCGATGTTAAACCCCCGACGGGCGATCAGCCCGGAGATCCGCTGGAGAACGCCGGGGTTGTCTTGGACGAGGACGGAAACGATGTGTCTCATGTTGAAATCTCCAATTTAGTCGAACGTCAGTGGTCGTACGTCTTAGGCTAAAACTCAACCGCCTTGAAACCGTCGCCGTTCGCTTTTGGCGTATGACCTACGACGCACGACCCGCCCAGCTAGTCCCCCGCCACCACCTCTTCGCGCGGGTTATCGATGATCATGTCCTCTGCCGCGCCGCCAGAGGGGATCATGGGGAAGACGCCCTCTTCGTGGTAGACCCTGGCCTCGAGCAGCACCGGGCCCTTGTGCTCCAGCACTTCGCGCACAGTGTCCTTGAGCTTGGCGCGGTCGGTGAGGGTGATGCCCTTGATGCCGTAGGCCTCGGCCAGCTTGGCGAAGTCGGGGTTGGAGTCGGCCAGGTAGACCTCGCTGTAGCGCTTGGCGTGGAAGAGGTCTTGCCACTGGCGCACCATGCCCAGGAAGCCGTTGTTGAGGATGACGATCTTGACGTTGAGGTCGTGCTTCTTGACCGTGGCCAACTCTTGCAGGGTCATCTGGAAGCTGCCGTCGCCGTCGAAGTCGAGCACGGTCGCCTCGGGCCGCGCGAACGCGGCCCCGATGGCGAAGGGCAGGCCGACCCCCATGGTGCCCAGGCCGCCAGAGTTGATCCAGCTGCGGGGCTGGTCGAACTTGTAGAACTGCGCGGTGAACATCTGGTGCTGCCCCACGCCCGCGCACACCACTGCCTTGCCCTCGGTGGCCTCCCAGAAGGCCTGGATGACCTCCTGACTCTGGAGGTGGGGCTTGTGCTTAAAGCTGAAAGGATGCTTGGAACGCCACTCCCGCAGCTGCGCCCACCAGGGCTCGATCTCGAGCTTCTTCGCGCTCTTTGCCATCTCCGCCGCCACCCACTTGGCGTCGCCCACCACCGGAATAGCGGTGTTGACCAGCTTTCCGATCTCGGCGGGGTCGATGTCGACGTGGATGATGGTGTGGGCGTTGGGGGCGAAGCGGCTGACCTTGCCGGTTACCCGGTCGTCGAAGCGCAGCCCGATGGCCAGCAGGGTGTCGGCGTTGTGGATGGCCCGGTTGGCCGCCACCGAGCCGTGCATCCCCGGCATGGCCAGACACAGGTCGTGCGTGACCGGGAAGGCCCCCAGCCCCATCAAGGTGGGGATGACCGGAATGCCGGCCTTCTCGGCGAAGGCGATGATCTCGTCGGCGGCGTTCTGGGCCCCTCCGCCCACCATTAGGATCGGCTTCTGGGCCTTGGCGAGTGCCTCGAGGGCCCGCTCGATCTGCCGGGCGTTGCCCTTGTAGGTGGGCTTGTAGCCGGGCAGGTCCACCTCGACCTCGAAGGTCCCGGTGAACTCGGCCTGCTGAACGTCCTTGGGCACGTCGACCAGCACCGGGCCGGGCCGCCCGGTGGAGGCGATGTAGAAGGCCTCAGCGATGACCCGGGGAATGTCATTCACGTTGCGAATCTGCACGTTGTGCTTGGTGACCGGCTGGGTGATCCCCACCACGTCGGCCTCCTGGAAGGCATCGGTACCGATCAGGGCCTGCGGCACGTTGCCAGTGATGGCCACCACCGCCGTGGAGTCCATCAGGGCGTCCTGGAGCCCCGTGACCAGGTTCAAGGCCCCCGGCCCGGAGGTGGCCATGCAGACCCCCACCCGCCCCGAGGCCCGCGCGTAGGCCGTCGCGGCGTGAACCCCACCCTGCTCGTGGCGTACCAGCACATGCTGAATGGGCGAGTCGTAGAGCGCATCGTAGGTGGGCATGATGGTGCCCCCCGGATGCCCGAAGATCAGGCTGACCCCCTGGCGCTCGAGGGCTTTGAGAATGGCTGCGGCTCCGTTCATGGCTTCTCCTGTGGCGTTTCGCGGTCTGGCTCAAAAAAAAGGCCCCCTTGGTTCGGGGGCTCAGATGCGCGTGAAGTGTCGTTTCGCAGCACTGCCCCTAAGACCTAGTAATTACTACTAGGTCTACAAATAGGACGAGGCTGCGGCTGCTAGGCATCTTGTGACGGATTCTACGTCTGTTTGGTATACCGTGTCAAGTTGATCTGCCTTAGGAACCGAAGGAACTGAACGGTCAAATAGGTCATTATGACGTTTCCTGATCGCGTCTTGACCCACAGTGGAAACTGCCGGGCTGTTCGTCGGATCGGCTTCCCCGACAACATTAAGGTGGGCATTAGTGGGAACCACCTTGTCTTTGGTTGCACCGCCCATCTCGAGTTGGTGAAACAGCAACCAGGCGTCCTCTTCGACCTATTCGATCATTCTTCTGACCGCATTCAAGTACCGATGGGTGTGTTACTAGCCCACTGGTGGCCCCCTAACGGGCCTTCACATTACATCGCGCTTCACAACATCCACCCGTCCTAGGATTTGCCGGTCTTGCGGCGCAGGGCGGGCACTGGATTGCTCGCAAGCGGGAATTGTAACGGTCGAGTAACGTCTCGCGTACTAGGATGAAACGGTGGATAAAGGGGGTGAACTCGTCCACCCGGCTGGGCAAACTCGGCAGGCTATTTGGGACAGATTTTGAGTGTCATTTGAAGCAGATTTTGGTCTGTAACGTAGAGGGGGTAACGTGAAAAAGTTTTTGATATCAGGGTTGTTGGGGCTGCTGGTGGGGTGCAGCGGCGGGGGCTCGGGGCCGAGTTTACCCAACCTGGCTGGGGTCTGGGCTCCGCAGTCGGGTGGCGAATTCCTGGGGGGCCTATCGGGGGCTTCGCTCAGGTTCTTGCAGCTCAATCCAGACGGAACCGGGCAAGTCTACGCGACCCAAGCCGAGAGCAACGTGCTGGCCTGTACTGCTGTCGTTTACGCGGTCGCCAGCCAAAACGTGGTCTCGATATCCACTGTCGCCAACGGGGTTAGCTACGAGGGTGTGGAACTGTACACCTTTCAGCGCGGCGACACCAGCCTGACCATAAGCAACAAGGAAGGGGTTTCACAGACCTTCAACAAGGCCGGGGCGGTAGCGGCAAACTCGCAATGCGAGACCGCGAACGTGACCGCTAGGCTCCAGAACATCCCGATAAGCAACAACTCCTGGAGCAATTTGCTAAATGACGGGACCAACTTAAAGCTAGTCAATGACAGCCGCAACCTTTACACGATCAACCCGATCACCGGTGTACTGTCAGCGCCGCAGAGTATCCCCGGCCCGACTTACGCCTACTTCGTCACCATGCAGGGGATCAACGACTACTGGGGAACCTGCGCCTGTGGCAACGTCGAGGACATCAAGCGCCACGGCCCGCCGCCCACCTTCACCGAGACTACGTCGATCAACACCCGAACTGACCTGAGCAACCAAATTTCCGTAAACTCAGGTGCGTTCGACGGAACCAGCCTCTGGCTGGCCGGCTACTCTCGTAGCACCAACGGTTACCGGCTGCTCCAGGTCAATCCCGCGACTAAAGCCCTGGTCAGCTACTTCGACTTCAAAACCCAGCTCCGACACATTGCCTTCGTGAGTGGTCAGCTCTGGGGATTGGCCAGCCTGCTGGGCTCAAAGCTGGTACAGATTGATCCCGTCAGCCGCCGGGCTACCCGAACCATCACCTTGCCCACCTTGTCTTCGGGAAGCTATTACGGGCTAACCTCCATGGGGGGCAAACTGTATGTGCTGATCCGCAACGACGATAATTCCTCGAGCATTCTGGTGGTTCAGCCCTGAGGCATGCTCGAGTCGCCTCCGCAGTCTGACCTGGAAGGTGCGGGCCTGTTGCTCTAAAGTTTGGGTAAGCAGCTGGATCAGGCCATTATCTGTGACAAGGCCATCCGGGAGCGGCTCGAGCCACCCGTCAGACCTCTAGCCTGACGAGTCGTTTACAAGAACCGCCCCGGCTGCCTACAGTCGTCTTCGGCGCGAGGGCGTACAATAGCCTGTGAGAAAAATCGAATCCATCATGGCCCACCTCGAGCGCGAGTTGGAAGAGAAAATGCTCGAGTCGCCGTCTCAGTCCAACCTGGTGGGGGCGGGCCTGCTGGTGGAGAGCATGAGCAAGCAGCTGGATCAGGCCATCATTTTCGACAAGACTATCCGGGCGCGGCTCGAGGCCGAACTCGAGGAGCTTCGTAAGAGCGTGGAAGGCACCAACGCCAGCGCGGGCGCGGCAAAAGAGCGGCTGGCGACGTTCCGTAGCTTCTTCCAGGCCAGCTTTAGCGGCGGACAGATCGTGTAGGGTCGCCTTCGGCGGCGCACCGCCCGGCCTCAGCCGCCCCTGGCACACTGCCGGCGTGGCATCTGGGCAATCCCACAGCCTGGCCTGGGCGGAGGTGTTCCGCGGGCTGACGATCCTGGGAGTGCTGCTGATCCACCTCAGCGGGCGGTTTGTGCGGGAGCTGCCCGAGGGTGGGCTCGAGTGGACCTTGCTGGCGGCGCTGGGCCGCGCCGCTAGCTTCGCGGTGCCGGCCTTCTTGACCCTCTCCACCTTGCTGCTGGGGCTCAGCCTGCGGCGGGGGCTGCGACCCGGTGTCTACGCTCGAGCCCGCCTGACCTCGCTGGCCTGGCCCTTGGTGCTATGGACGGCGGTGTTCCTGAGCCTGGGCGACCCGCCCCCGGTCGCCGACCCCCGGCTACTGACGGAGTGGCTGTTCTGGGGCAAGGCCCACTTCCACCTCTACTACCTCGCGCTGGCGCTACAACTGGCGCTGGTCATGCCCCTGCTGGCGGCGCTGGCGGGGCGGCTGGGTGTGGGGTGGCTGGCCCTGGGCGGGGTGGTGCTGACGGCCCTGACGTACTGGGTCAACCGCCAGGGCCCCTTTCTCCCCTACCCCGGCTCGAGCCTGCTGTGGTACATCCCCGCAGTGACACTGGGGCTGTGCGGGTCGCGCCTCGAGGACCTGCCGTCCGCCCTGCGCCGGCTGTGGCCGTGGGCCGCTGGGACGGGGGCGGCGGGAATGGCGGCCTTCCTGCCGGTGTCGCTCGAGGCCCTGCGGGGCAGCCGGGTGGACACCGCGGTCTACCAGTTCTCGCACTGGGGCTACTCGGCCGCCCTCACGGTGCTGTTGGCCGGCCTGTCGGTCTGGCTGGCAGGGACTCGAGCCCGTGGGCCGCTGGAGTTGGTGGGGCGCAACTCGCTTCAGATCTATCTGATGCACCCTCTGGTGCTGCTGTGGCTGGACCAAAGCGCCCGGCTGAGCGAGCGGCTGGGAGCGCTGCCGGCGATGCCGGTCTACCTGGCCTGATTGCTGCTGGTTCCGCTGGGCTTGGCCGCGCTGGCCCGCCGGGCGCGAAGTTCCGAACTGCTGTTCGGGCGGTAAAGCCAGGCGGCATACCCGAACTGCGTCATACCGCCCGCCAACTCCCGCATAGAACTGCTCCGGGCACGCATCTACTGCATCTGCCGACTCCGTACTTCTAGCCTGGCTCGGCTCAGAGCCAGCCCCGCAGGCGGTAGGTGAGCAGTCCCAACAGCTCCCGAGTCACCGCCGGCAGGGCCAGCAGACGGTCCCTGGGCTTCCACAGGGTCGAGTCGAAGCGCGGCTCGCTCGAGGCCACACTCACCATCTCCACCGGCTGGCCCCCGGCAGCGTTGCGGAAGGTGGCCACGGTGCGGCGGGTGTGGGTGGGGCTGGTGACCACCAGGAGGGTCTTCCAGCCGCGCTCGCGGGCCAGCCGGGCGGTGGCCTCGGCCTCGGTGCGGGTGGTGTACATCTGGGGCAGCAGCACCACCTCCGGCCCGGCCCCGCCGTACAGGGCCCTGACCTGGGCGCTGGCCGTGAGGCCCAAGCTGGGGCATCTCGAGTCGCCAAAAATCTCGCTTACGGTGTCGGTCAGGGTGATGCGGGGGGCATAGCCGGCCCGCCACAGCTCCAGTCCCCTGAGCATGCGCGCCATCGAGGACGCCTCGAGCTCTCGAGTTCCGCACTGCATCCCCCCGCCCAGAATCACGATGGCGTCGGCGGCCCTGGGGGCTTGGTCGACCCGTAGGTAGTCCACCAGGGACTTGGGCAGGGGGCTGAACAGCCAGAGGGCCAGGAACACCGCCACCAGTCCGGCCCCGCCCAGCAGGAGCCGGAAGCCCGGGGGCCAGGCCCCTGCCAACGTGCCGGCCAGCCATAGCAGGCCCAACTCGACAAAGCTCAGCTCGGTGTGCAGCTGCAGCGCCACCGGCAGCAGCAAGGCCGAGAGCAGCGCGGCCAGACCCAGCCGATGGGCAGGGCTCATGAGCGGATCGGGGTAATCGCTAGGGTGCAGCGCGAGATACAGACCAAGCGGCCCTGTTCATCCCGGATTTCGATGTTCCAGACGGCGGTCGAGCGCCCGCTGTGGAAAGGCGTAGCCACCGCGGTCACGGTGCCTGACTGCACCGAGCGCAGGTGGTTGGCGTTGATCTCGAGGCCAAAGCTGGTATGGCCCTCGGGCGCGGCCAGATAGGCCCCAATGCTGGCCACGGTCTCGGCCAGGGCCACGCTGGCCCCGCCGTGCAGGAAGCCGAAGGGCTGGTGGACCTTGGGGGTCACATCCATCTCGGCGATCACCTTCTCGGGCGAAGCCTCGAGGATGCGGATCCCCAGGGTGCTGACCATGGTCTCGCGGTCGTTGAAGATGTTCTGGTCTCGAGCAGACATGCCCTATAGCCTAGTGCATTAACCGGGCGCACGACAGCGCGCCCCCCTCAGCCCTTCCAGCGACCCAGCAACACCAGCAGGCCGCGGTAGGCCATCGGGAGGATCAGGGCCAGGACCGTGAGGGAGCCAAAGGGCAGATCTCGAGCGGCCCACAGCAGGTAGACGAAGCCGAAGATGGCCCCGAAGGGGACCGAACCAAGCCCGGTCAGGCGGTCTTTTTTGAAGATAGCGAAGTAGACCCCGACCATCGCGGCCATCACCAGGGCGGCCTGCAGGGTTTGGGCCGTGAGGGCAAACAGGGCGAATCCCGCCGCCGCCGCCAGCCCACCGCCGCCGCGGAAGCCGAAGAACACTGGCCAGATGTGGCCCGAGACCACCGCGATGGCGCACAGCGGAGCGGCCCATTCCGCCCCGAAGCCCGACAGCCAGGCCGCCAGGGCGCCCTTGCCCAGCTCGAGCAGCAGCACCCCCATCCCCCACCCCACCCCGACCTGCCGGAACACCCCCGAGGTCCCCGCGATGTCCCGCTCCCGGATGTCAAACCCGCGCAAGCGACCCACCAGGATAGGCACGTTGACCGAGCCCGCAAGGTAGGACAGGAAGATCAGAAGGAGTTCCATTTGGTTTCGATGTTACACGCTGGAAAGGCGGCGGGAAAATGGCAAAAATACCTGTCGAGCACCGGCCCGCGGTTCGGGGTCCGGCCGAGGCCAGGGTAAGATACTCCGGTGAAAACGGTTCTGGTGACTGGCGCGGGCGGGTACATCGGCTCTATAACCAGCAGGCAGCTTTTGGCGGCGGGGTATCGGATCGTCGCGGCGGACAACTTCAGCCGCGGTTACCGCGAGCCCCTCGAGAAACTGGCGGCCCTCTACCCCGGCCGTCTGGTTGTCGAAGACCTGAACCTGGTTTTCGAAAGCCACAAGCTGTTCAACAAACACCCCGAGATCGGGGCGGTGATGCACTTCGCGGCCCTGCTCAACGTCGGGGAGAGCATGAAGATTCCCGTCGAGTACTTCAGCAACAACGTCGTGGGCACCCAGAACCTGCTCGAGGCCACTGTCGGCCACGGCGTGCGCCACCTGGTGTTCAGCAGCAGCTGCACCGTCTACGGCAACGCGCAGTACCTGCCCATAGACGAGGCCCACCCCATCTCCAAGCCCGAGAGCGTCTACGGGCAGACCAAGCGCATCTGCGAGGACATCCTGGAGTGGTACGACCGGCTGGGCAAGCTGCGCTACGCGGCCCTGCGCTACTTCAACGTCTGCGGTGCGACCGATGACGGCGAGTTCGGCGACTCCAAGCGCCCGTCGTTCCACCTGATGCAAAACGCCGTGCGCGGGGCGTTGGGTCTTCAGCCCTTCAGGTTCAACTACGCCGCCGTGAACACCCCCGACGGCTCGCCCGTCCGCGACTACGTCAACGTAGTGGACCTGGCCGACGCCCACGTGGCCGCCCTGGCCTACCTCGAGCGCACCGACACCACTCAGGCCTTCAACCTGGGCACCGGCACCGGCAACAGCGTGCTGGAGATCGTGAACAAGGTGCAGCAGATCACCGGCAGGCAGTTCGAGGTCGACAGCGACCCCGACCGCCGCACCGGCGAGGCCGACAAGATGGTGGCCAACTACGCCAAGGCCCGGGAGCTGCTGGGCTGGGAGCCCCGGCGCAGCCTCGAGCAGAGCGTGCAGAGTCTGGTGACGTGGTACGGCAAGTATCCTGGCGGCTGGCGCAGGTAAGACCACCACAACGAGCCCCACCCCGATGTCCGCCGCAGCATCCGCGCCTCATACGCCCCATCCCCGGGCCGCCGAAATAGCGGGTACAATAAGCCCCATGCGTATTCTGCATACAGCAGACTGGCACCTGGGCAAAATACTTAAAGGGCGCGAACGGACGGCGGAGGTTCGGGAGGGTCTGCAAGGGCTGCTGGGGCTGGCGAGGTCGGAGCGGGTAGACCTGGTGGTGGTGGCGGGCGACCTCTTCGACCGGACGCTGGTCTCGGCCGAGGCCGAGACGGCCGCATTCGAGTTCTTCCTGGGGCTCCGCGAGGCGGGGATTCCAGCACTGGTTATCGCGGGCAACCACGACAGCCGTGAACGCATGGAGGCGCTGGCCCCCCTGCTCTCGCTCACCGGCGCCACCGTCTACGGCGACGTTCGCTTCGCGGGCAGTGGCGGGGTGGTGCGGTCTGGCGAGGCCCGCGCGGCCCTGATGCCCTTCCTCTCCGAGCGGCGGCTGGTCAGGGCCAACAGCCTGCTCGAGGCCGACTCTGCCGCCTGGAAGGGCGAGTACGGCGAGGGCATGAGCCGGATTTTCCGCAACCTCGCCACCGCCTTCGCGCCCGAGGCCATTAACCTGTTCGTGGCCCACCTGACCGTGGAGGGCTCCCGGCTGGGCGGCGGCGAGTTCACCTTCCACACCACCAACAGTTACGCGGTGCGCCCCACCGACTTCCCGCTCACCTCCAGCTACGTGGCGCTGGGCCACATCCACCGCCAGCAGCAGGTCGGCGAGGCCCCGGTGGCCTGGTACCCCGGCTCGCTGATCCAGCTCGACTTTGGCGAGGGCGAGGACGCGCCGCGTGGTGCCCTGCTGGTTGAGCTCGAGGCCGGCCTGGTCCCCCGCGTCCACCCCATCAACGAGCGCTGGGGCCGCCCCCTCAAGACCTTCCGCGTCACCCGCGACTCCCTCGACCGCCGCTGGGAGGAGATCGCCGGCTTTGGGGGCTACGCCAAGATCGTGATCGAGGGCAAGGGCAACCCGGCCCTGCGCGAGCGGCTGTTCAAGGAGATACCGGACTTGCTCGAGGTCGAGTTCCACGTCCCCGAGACCGAGGAGGGCGCAGTGCAGGCCGCCACGGCCGAGAACCTGGACTGGACGCAAGCGTACGCCCAGTACCGGCTCTTGGTCAGCGAAAAAGAACCCTCCAAGGAGCTGTTGGCGGCGTTCAGGGAAGTGTTTGAGGAGGCGGTCGAGTCGGTGGGCGGGTAAGGCAAGCGATGGGCCGTCTTGAAACACATCTGACTGAAACCGTGGTCACCTTAAGGAGGCGGATTTTGCCGACCAAGAGTCTATTGCCGTGTACGGGTTGCCCACTTCGCGTGGGGAGTGAGCGTTTAACCTTATGAGACCCCTCAAACTCAGAATCGAAGGCTTTGGAGCCTACCAAGAATCCGTCGAGGTCGGCTTCGACGACGTGGAGCTGTTCGCCATCACCGGACAGACCGGCGCGGGCAAGAGCACCCTGCTGGACGCCATCACCTATGCCCTGTACAAGGCTACGCCGCGCATCGGCTCGACGGGGTTCCGCGAGCTCAAACACCCCGCCGCCGAGATGGCCCGGGTCGAGCTGACCTTCGCGGTGGGCGAGCAGAGCTGGCGGGTGGTGCGGGTGGTGGGCAAGGAGAACCAGAACCGCCTGGAGTACCTCGCGGGCGGCGAGTGGCGCAGCCACGCCGCCTCGGAGAAGGTGGCCTCGCTGGACAAGAAGCTCTCCGACGTGGTGGGGATGGACTACGAGACCTTCACGCGGGCCATCCTGCTGCCGCAGGGGCAGTTCGACCTGTTCCTGCGCGGCTCGCCCAGGGAGCGGCGCGACACCTTGATTAAGCTTTACGGCCTCGAGTCGCTCAGGGTCATGCGCGAGAAGACCCGGGAGCGGTTGGAGGGCTTCAGGGAGCGGAGCGCCGAGCTGCAGGGTGAGCTGGGCGCGCTGGCCGAGGCCGAGGAAGGCAAGATCTCCGATCTGCGCGAGGGAATCGAGCGCCTGGGACGGGAGGAACAAGGCCTGGCCCTCCGGGCCGAGGCCGCGCAGAAGACGCTGGGCGAGCTCGAGACCCGCTTCGCCCGCTTTGGCGAACTGGAGAACCTGCGCCGCCGCCGGGGCCGCTGGGAGGCCGAGCGGGCCGAGGTCGCAAAGATTTCCGAGCGGCTGCGCCTGGCCGAGCGGGCCGAGCGGGTCTGGCCGCAGCTCGAGAGCCTCGAGAAGGCCGCCCAGGAGAGCGCCTCGGCCCAGCAGGAGCTAAACCGGGCCCAGTCCGAGGACCGCCGCCTGGCCGCCGAACTGGACCGGGCTCGAGAGGGTTTCGACCCTGGGGCGCTGGACGCCCTGCGGTTCGAGCTGGCCCAGCTCCCCGAACTCGAGCGCCTCGAGGCCCGCCTGAAGCGCTACGGGGGCGGCCTCGAGACCCGCCACCCCCAGCCCCTGCCCTTCGACGAAGACCGCCTGGACGCCCTGCGCGACGCCGAGCGGCTGTTCGGCGAGGCCGACAAGGCCGCACAGCGGGCCAGGCGGGCCGAGCTTAACTTCAAAAAGGCGGTGGAGGACGAGAAAGAAGAGCAGCGCAGGTTCGAGGCCCTGAGCGCCCAGCTCGAGGCCATCAAGGCGGCGGGCATCCGCGACAAGGAGGCCCTTGAGCAGGCCAGGGCAGAGCTCGAGGCCGAGCGGCTGCACCAGGGCATCGCGCAGTTCCACGGCAGCCTCAAGGCCGGGGAGATCTGCCCGCTGTGCGGCCAGACCGTGGCCACCGTACCGCCGCCGCAGGCGCTGGCCGATGTCCAGGCCATGCAGGCCGAGGTGGCCCGTCGGGAGGGCGCGCTGAGTGAGTCAAGGGCCGACTACAAGGCCAAGACCGACCTGCTCAAAGACCTCAAGGAGCGCCTGCCCCGGCTGCTCGAGCAAATCCAGACCCAGCAGGACGAGGACCAGCGGGCCCGCGAGGACTTAGAGGCCCTGCGGGCCAGAACCGCCAGCCTGGGCACACCCGAGCAGGCCACCGACGAGCGCCTGCGGCGGCTGGCCGGGCTGGCCGAAGTGATCCGCAAGGCCACCGCGGGCCAGCCAGTCCGGGCCTACGGCGATGGCCTGCAGGCCCGGCTCAAGCAGTCCGAGGCCAGGGCCAGAACCATCGCCGACCTCGAGGCCGGGCTGACCGAGTCCAGGCGCCAGGTCGAGCGCCTTTCCGACCGGGCTAAGGATCGCCAGGGCTTCAAAGAGGGGCTGGAGGCCTCGGTTACCGTGCTGCTCTCCGAAGCGCAGTTTGACAGCGCCCAGTCGGTCAGGGCCGCCCGCCGCAGTCCACAGGAGGTGGCCGCACTCCAAGCCAAGCAGACCCAGCACGAGCACGAAGGGATCGAGATCGCCTCTGAGCTTAAGCGGCTCGAGGCCGAGCTGGGCTCGCAGGACCCGGTGACCGAAGCCGCCGTGCGCGAGGCCAGGGAAACCCTGGCCAGCCTCAAGCACTCCGTCGCCGCCCACAAGGAGCAGATCGGGCGCACCAAGGCCGACCTCGAGCGGCTGCAGGCCCAACTGGTGCGCAAGCGCGAGGTGCTGAAGAAGAAGGCCGAGCTCGACCAGAAGACCGACCTCTGGGAGCAGCTCTTCGCCGACCTTAAAGGCGACCGATTCCAGGACTTCTTGCTCGAGCGCTACCAGTCTGGGCTTCTGGGACGGGCCTCCGAACTCATCAAGACCCTTTCGCAAAACCGCTATACCCTGCGCCTCGACGACGGCGAGTACAAGGTGCTCGATCGCTGGAACGACGCCCTCCGCCCGGTCCGCACCCTCTCCGGCGGCGAGAGCTTCATGGCCAGCCTGAGCCTGGCGCTGAGCCTGTCCGAGCACCTATCCCGGGGCCGGATTGGGGCGCTGTTTCTGGACGAGGGCTTCGGCACCCTGGACGCCGAGACCCTCGAGCAGGTCGCTGGGGTGCTCGAGGCCCTGCCCACCCAGGGCCGCCTGGTCGGCATCGTCACCCACGTCGAGGCGCTGGCCGAGCGGCTCCCGGCCCGGCTGCTGGTCGAGAAGTCGCCCGCCGGAAGCAAGGTAAGCTGGCGGGATTAAGGTCTGCTGTGGCGCTGCGAAGCGCCGCCCCTGTGGAGCCCTCGGCCGCCGCTCACGCCGTGTGGCGCATGGCCTCTACGGGCTGCAGGCGGCCGGCCAGCCAGGCCGGCCACAGCGCGGCCAGAATGGCGGTGGCCAGGACGAAGGCCAGGGTGATCAAGACTTGCTCGAGGGTGATGGCCCCGTACATCACCAGAGGCGTACCAAACTCGGCATAGGACTCAGCGTTGGGCAGCGAGAAGCCCCGGCTCATGCGGGAGATGATGCCCAGCCCCAGCACAAAGCCCACCAGCCCCCCGCTCCACACCAGCACCAGGCTCTCTAAAACGACCATCTGCATCACCTTCCAGCGGGTGGCTCCCAGCGCGATGATGGTTCCGAACTCGCCAATGCGCTCGGTCAGCCCCAGGTAGATGGTGTTGACCAGCAGCAGCCCGGCCAGCAGGAAGAACAGCGCGTCGAACAGGAGGATGGTCGGGTCGATAATGCCGATGTAGCTGGCCATGCTGGGGTTGGCCTCGCGCCAGTGCTCCACCGACAGCGCCCCGCCCAGCCTCGAGGCGATTTCGGCCCTTAGGGGGTCAATCCTCACCTCGTCCACCAGGCGGCGCAGCCCCGGCAGATACACCTGGAACTCGGTCGTGGCGCCCGGGACGGTGAGCGCCTGGGCGGCGGGCAGCGGCAGGTAGGCGAAGCGGGCCTCGAGCGACTGCTCGGGCAGGTCCAGCAACCCCACCAGCCGGTAGGCCATCGCCCCCGCCCCCCCGGTGCCCGGCGCGAAGGCATACACGGTTTCACCCAGCCGCACGTCCAGGGCCTTGGCCAGGGCCTGCCCCAGGGCGATCTCGTCCAGCGCCTCGGCGTCGGGCAAGCGGCCCTCGCGCAAGTAGCGTTCACCGAACCGCTGGAGCTGGCCCGCCGGGGCACGCTCGCCCAGCAGACCGACCCCCCTCGAGCGCTCTTCGCCCGCCAGCAGCGCGGGCACTTCCAGCAGCGCCTTGACCTCGGCCCCCTGCGCCACGGCTCGCAAGGTACTCTGAACCGATCCGGCGTCCCGGATCAGCAGGCGGTCGAACTCGCGGATGTCGCGGTAGCCCTTCACCCGCACCGAGATGTGTCCCGCGCCCTCGGTGAGGCGCTGGAACAAGCCGTTCTTGAAGGCTTCCAGCAGGCCGAAGTAGGCCAGCGCGGAGGCCACCACAAAGGCCACCACCGCCGCCGTGATCAGGCTGCGCCCCCTTTGCCGCCAGATGTTGCGCCAGGCTAAGGCCCACATGCTCACTCCTTTACTGCATCCGCATGGCCTCGGTGGGCTTAAGCCGCAGCACCCGCCGGGCAGGGATCAGTATCGAGAAGACTGCGGCCAGAAGGATGGTAAGGGTGGCGTAGAGGCCGTATACGGGGCTGGGGTCGGGGTAGATCTCGGAGGTGAGCCCTGCCGCCGGGAAGGCCCCAATCAGCTCTCGCATAATCGGCCCCAGCACGTTGTGGGTGGCCATATAGCCGATCAGTGCGTAGGCCACCACCAGCCCCAGCAGCCAGCCCAGGAAGGTGGTTAGAACCGACTCGAGCGTGACCATCACCGCCAGCCCCCTCGGCGAAAGCCCCACCGCCACGATAATGCCGAACTCTCGAGTACGCTCGATTACGCTAACCAGCACCGCGCTCGTCACCGCGAACGCGGCCACCAGGCCGAAGAGCAGACCGAACAGGGGTACGAACTGGTTCTCGAGTTCGATGTCAGTCCGGATGGCCCCCAGCAGGTCCCATATCCCGCTGGTCTGAAGGTCGTGCGGAAGGCGCTTCTGGATGGCTTGGGCGGTCGCCGCCTCCCGGCCCCAGGGGACGCTCAGCGCGACCGAGGTCGCGGTCGTGACCCCGGTCAGGGCGCGGGCCTGCTCGAGGGAGATCAGCACCGCCGACTCGTCGAGGTTGGGCATGTAGACCCTGAGCAGACCCACCACCCGCAGCCCGGCGGCCTGAGGCCCGGCTAGAGCGGCCGTGTCCAGCACCAGACGCTCGCCCACCCGCACGTCGAGTCGCTCGGCCAGCTTGTACCCCAGCACCGCCTCGCCCCTGCCCCGAATCCAGCGCCCCTCGCCGACGCCCGTGGGCAGCCGGCTCACCCGGCCCTCGGTGGCCGGGTCGACCCCCCGCACCAGCACCCCCTCGGAGGCGTAGGCCGAGCGAACCAGGGCGGGGAAATCCAGGCGCAGCGTGAAGGCGCTCACCTGGGGATGCTGCAGTGTCTCGAGGAAATCCAGGTTGGGCAGGGCGTGGGTGGGGTCGGGGTCGTCGGCCCAGGCCCGGCTCGAGACCTGCACAGAGGCCGAAACGTAGAGCGCGTTGGCCCGCACCGCGCCGTCGTTGGCTCCGTTGTTAAAGCTCCACAAGAACGCGATCATAAACGTGGCATAGGCCACCACCAGCACCAGCAGTCCGGTGCGGGTCTTGTGCCGCCAAAGGTTGCGCCAAGCCAGCCGCAGCAGGGGGGTCACGGCACCTCCTTCACCAAAGCGGGCGTTCGCCCTGGCTGGAGTAGACCTCGAGGGAGTTACGGGGGCATTACCTCTGGCCCATCGGGGCTGCGTGGGATGGAGAACCTACCTGCCAGCACCCGCTTCCCACCAAGGCGGCCGTACACCCCAACCCACGCCCCAAAGACAGAGCGGCCCTCACAAACCTGGGTGTGGCGGTGTGCGGTACCGGATACATCGCGGCGCTCCGCTTCTGGCCCCAAGGGCGGGAAACACGACCAGACCCAGCGGTGCCTGTCGTGTAATGGCTGGGTAACACTCAAGGTCTAGGGTGAGCCACCTAAGGAGGTAGTTGTGCCTCAGCCCAAGATAGTCTGCCAACACTGCGGGGGAATCTTCTCGGTAGGGGGTTTCGACTTCCCCGACCGGGAGACCCTCGAGGACAGCGACCTGCTGGACGTGCGCAGCTTCTGTCCGCTGTGCGAGAAGGAGAACATCTGGAACAAGGATGACGTGGTCAACACCCTCGAGTTCTCCAGAAAACAACTGGTCGTGCCCTAGCATCGGCTTTCGGCTAGTGCGGATGAACTGGGCACCCTGGAGGCCTGGGACGTGCTGGGGGTGACGCGGGAAGAACTCACCCTGGAACAAGAAGCAACCCTAAGGTCGAGTGTTTCCAGCCTCGAGCTATGGGTTGAGTTTAGTGGATGGTCACAGATGAAGGAGCGTTCGCGCAGCCCACAGGCTAACTGGGCAAACCTTAGGGGCCGCCCACGGTGCGGCTGGCCACCACCTTCGGGCTGGCGGGCATCCCCTTCCAGACCTCGGGGGTCTCGAGCAGTTCGATCTTGTGGAGCGCTCGTTGGGCGGGCAGGTTTACGCCCCAGACCTTGAAGCTGTCTCCACTCAGCGGGTCGGCGGCACCGGCCTTATAGCTGCTGCTGAACCATCCCCTGAATCCGCCTTGCAAGGCCAGATGTTGGGTGCTGCCGTCGGCGTAGGTGACGCGCAGGGTGTAGTCGCAGCCGGAGGCGCGGCAGTACCAGTAGTAGGTGCCGGTGTTGGGGACGATCAGGGCGCGCCCGGAGGCGTCGGTGGGGTCAATCAGGCGCCGCAGGTTGCCGGTGTAGCTGAGGGGCGGGTAGATCTGGGTGGTCTCGAGGTTGTAGGTGAGGGGGGCCTGGGTGCTGGTGAGGCTGGCGGTCAGCACGACGGTGTGCACCGGCACGTTGCGCTCCAGCGGCAGCCCATCCTCGAAGCCCCACACCCCGCCGTCGCTGGTCTTGGGCTCAACGCTCACCAGTCTGGCGTCCAGGCTGTCCCAGCGGCTGTATCCGGTCGAGGAGGTGGGGTCGACAAAGATCCGCCCGCCGTCGTAGGTGCGCTTACCCGCGTTGTCCTTGGCGGTGCCCTCGAGGTAGTGCTGCACCACGGCGGCATTGAAGTCTGAGAACATCGTGAACCTGTAGCCCGCCGCCTGATCGCCCGAGCCGCTTTGCATGGGGTCTTGCTTGACGCAGCGGCCCTGCTCGTCGAGCTGGCGGCCCATCGGAAAGCCGCCACTGCGACATCCGGCGAAGCGCGAGGCAGTGGTTGGCACGAAGGTTCCCAGGAACTCCTGGCGGGTCTGGTCGTAGCCCCAGCTCGAGCCCTTAAGGCTGCCCCCGACGTAGGGGTAGGTGCCGTCGGTGTAGCCGTCGTTGGCGTGGGGCATGCCGAAGGCGTGGCCCTGCTCGTGGATGAAGACTCCCCGGTAGGCGTGATCGCCCGTACCGCGATGCCCGCCACCCAGGCCACCGCCCGGGCCGCTGTAGCTGCCGGCCTGGTTTGCCATCAGGAGCGGGGCATAGTAGTGGTTGGCGGTGGGGCCATCGCCGTTGGCATCGCGGATGGCGCTGAGGGTGTCGAGCACCGCGCTCATTACCGCGTAGCCGTCGCCCTGCTGCTCCTTATAGGTGACCCGCTGCGCGGCACGGCCTTGGCGAGGCCCGACCACGATGTACGGCCAGACGATCTTTTGGGCGGGGTGATTGAGCGCCTCGAGCCTGGCAAAGGGGTGCTTGGCGAAGTACTCGTCCTGGGTGGGCAGGTCGGGCGCTCCGGTCTGGCTGAGGGGGATGTCGGCCTCGGTCAGTCCGAACAGGTAGAAGGGCAAGGTGTACAGGGTGAAGGATGAGGGCGCACCCACCCGCACGGCCCGGCTGGCGCTGACCTGACCCTCGTTCGCCCGCACGCGCAGCTCGAGGCCCGGCCGGACCCAGGCTTTGTCCAGCATGGCCCAGTACGCGGTGGTGGAGTAGGTGGGGCCGCCTGCCTCGGTTTTGGGCAGGGTGGCGGGGGTGTTCAGCGTGACCTCGCCGAGCTTCTGGCCCCTCAGTAGCGCCTCGAGTACGGGGCTGTCCACCCGGTTGGCAGCGCTCGAGAGGTCCAGCAGCACCAGCGCTTCGCGGCTCCCAACCAAGTGCAGGTTGTACTTGGCGAGCTTATCGCCCGCCCAGCTCCTACCTTCGGCGGGGATTAGGTGGGTCTGGACCAACTCGAGCTTGTCTATTTTGGGCTGGTCGTCCAACGGGTTGATGGTCAGCAGCACTCGGGCTTGGGCGGTTTTTGTGCCGTTGCTGGAACGATAGGTGAAGCCGTCCTGGGTGGTTTGTGAGTGGTCGTGGGTGTAGGTGAACGAGCCGTCCGATTTCAAACTGAGCTGCCCGTGTGCGGGGGCCTCGACCAGTTCTGTGCTTAGGGCGGTCTTGAGGGGGTTGGTGTCGTTAGAGAGAACGCCCTTTTCGGCTCCGACGTTAAGCGTGGCCCCTTCCTCGAGGGTGTAGGCATCCGCGACGGCCACAGGCGCGTCGGGTGGGCTGGGTTGCAGGGTCAGGGTCACCTCGGCACCGGACTCGCCACCGGGGCCGCTCAGGGTGTAGCTGAAGCGGTCTGCGGTGTCGGTGCTGCCGTCGTGCTGGTAGCTGAAGGAGCCGTCAGGAGACAGCTCGAGCGTCCCCCGTTGGGGCAGGGTCTTGAGCGTCAGCTTGGACCCGGCCGGCGCGGTATCGTTGGCGAGTAGGCCATTGGCCTTTTCCACTCGAGACAAAACGCCTTGAGTGAAGGTGTAGCTGTCGGCAACGGCCAGCACCGGCTGTGCACCGGGAGTTTTGGCGTTGTTTGTATTCTGGCTGCACCCACAAAGTAGCGCTATTAGGACCGCAGATAGGAGTCTGTGATACACTGGCCGACCTCAACACCGCAGTCTATGCGTCGGGCACGAGAAGATTCGGTCAAAACAGGCGTAACTTAGCGATTCGGACATACCCCAAGGTAACGCGGCGTTTGTATCCCTCCCTGGACAGATCCCCGCTGAAGAGCATCAGCTCTCGGTCCGCCAGGATTAACACCTGGTAAGGTGCGCCGGGGTGGAAGTGCAGAAGCGGCGGACAGGGAAAATACGTGCCTGGAGCAACTCCGCAGGAGTTGGCGGGGGGTGTCGCACTTCAACTATGGAGGCCCTGTCTTCGATTGAGTACGCTTCCACCGGATTACCTACACCCGATGCACTACCAGTTGGCCATCGAGTCGCGCAGGATTCGGGCCAGGTCTTCGCTCGAGGGCGCTTTTGGGGCAACGGCCAGCAGCCGCTGCTGGCGCGTAGCACCCTCCACCAGCACCGGGAGGTCCGAGGGTTCGTAGCCGAGCTCGGCCAGACCCGACGGCAGGCCCAGCCGCTGCATCAGGCCCATGAGCAGGTCGGGGAGGGTGTCCCTGTTGGGGCGCGGTAGGGGCGCCTGGGCCAGCAACTCGGCCGCGCGGTGGTGTTTGGCGGGGTCGGCGTCGTAGGTGAAGCGGAAGGCCGCCGGCGCGGTAAGGATCACCGAGATGCCGTGGGGGACGTAGGGCGGGTGGGCCTCGTAGCCCGCGAAGCGCCGCTGGTGGCGCAGGCTGGCAATGGGGTAGGCGCAGGCGTGGGGGATGTGCACGCCCGCCGAGCCGAACCCGATGCCCGCCATGGTGGCGGCCAGCATCATCCGACCCCTGGCCTCGAGGTCCCCGCCGTCCCGCACGGCACGCTCGAGGTACCTGCCGCCGTACTCCAGCGCCACCCCCGACCACACGTCGGCGATGGGATTGGAGCCCTGGTAGGGGGGTCGCTCGTCCGGGCTGGCGGGTCTCGAGCGGCTATCGAAGGGCCGGGCCAGAAAGGACTCGGCAGCGTGGCACACCACGTCGAGCCCCGCCGAGGCGGCCACCCCAGCGGGCGCGGTGCGGGCCAGCTCGGGGTCTACCAGGGCCCGGGCGGGCCGCAGGAAGCGGTGGGAGATGCCGGTCTTGGTGCGCAGCTCCGGCAGGTCCAGCACCGCGACCGTGGTGGCCTCAGAGCCCGAGCCGGAGGTTGTGGGGAAGGCGACCAGCGGCCTGAGCGGGGAAGGCGGCTTCCTGCCCAGCCCCACCGGGGGGTTAACGTAGTCCATCACCGACCCGCCATGGCAGGCCAGGAGGTTGGCGACCTTGGCGGTGTCGATGGTGGAGCCTCCGCCGAGCGCCACGTACCCGTCCGCCTCCACCGACCGGGCGAAGGCGGCGGCAGCCTCGAGCGACTCCAAGCTCGGCTCGACCCTCACTCCGCAGAACAGCTCGAACTCCACGCCCGCCGCGCGGATGGTGCCAAGCACGTTCTTTACGGCCGGCAGCTCCTGCAGGTTCGGGTCCAGGTAGACCAGCACCCGCCGCAGCCCCAAGGCGCGCAACTCCCAGCCCGCCTCCAGCGCAGCCCCCGCCCCAAACTTGACGGGGGCGGCCTCGAAAGTGAAGACGTTTTCGGCGTCCACAGCGCTCACCCAGCCCTGGCCCGGTCGGCGAAGCGGGACCGCTGGCGCCGGGACATCCACTCGCAGACCTCGGCAAGGTCGGCGACGGGCTGCCCGCTGTGGGGCAGTGTCGGCAGATACGGGGGCGGGCCGAACTCGGGGGTGAGGGTGCTGACCTCGAGGCCCCTCCCCTCCTGAGCCTCCCACACCAGGTCCCACCAGCCCTCGTGGGCCTGGAGATGGGCCGCGAACTCTGGGGCGCGGGGGTCGCTCACCTGCGGTCCCTGCTCGTGTCCGACGCGTGCGTGGACATGGAGCGCTGCGCCGGCAGCCCGGGCGATCACCTCGCGCTGGTCCTCGATCAGCCGCTCGCACACCACCACCCAGTGGCTGAAGTCCACGGTGAGCTGGAGCTCGGGGAAGGCCCGCAGCAGTCGGTCGGTGGCCCACGGACTGAAGGTGGGGCGGCCGCGGTGGGTCTCGAAGGCGGCCCGGACACCGAGCCGCCGGATCAGGGACAGGGCTTCGCCGAAGAAGTCGTCCTGTTCAGCCTCGCCCCAGCCGTCGTGGCCCCCATGGATGTTGACCAGCGCGGGGCCTAGGAACGAGGCCTGCTCGAGGCCCAACTCTAGCGAGGCCAGGTGGTCGGACACGGCCTGCCCCTGCCCGGCCCCCGCAGTCGTGGCCACCAGGGCAATCAGGCCCATCTGGTGGTCCTGCAGCGCCCGCGCCAGCGGCCCCAGGTCGCCCAGCCCGCCCAGCCAGACCTCCACGCCCGCGTAGCCCAGCTGCCTGCAGCGCGGCACCCAGGCCTCCAGCGGGTCGGCGACGCCCCAGCGGTGGCGGTAGAGCTCCAACCTCACGCCCGAACCTCGAACTCGACCACCAGCCGGTTGAAGCCCCGCGCGTCGCCGTTGAGCTTGCGTACCGGCGGCTCGGCCTCGGACAGGCGGAACTCGGGGATGCGGCCCAAGAACTCGCGGATGGCCACACGCATGTCCAGGCGGGCCAGGCTCGAGCCGATGCAGGCGTGCGGGCCGATCCCGAAGGCCAGGTGGGCGTTGGGCCTGCGGTCGAGCACACACTCGTCGGCCCGGGGGAAGGCACGGGGGTCGCGGTTGGCACTGCCGTACATCATGGCCACGCTCTCGCCCTTGCAGATGGTCTGCCCGTGCAACTCCACATCCTTGGTCGCCACCCGCCCCAGCAGCTGAATCGGCGAGAGATAACGCAGGAATTCCTCCACCGCGTCGTTCATCAGCCCCGGCTCGGAGACCAGCCGGGCCCGGGCCGCCGGATTCTGGGCCAGGTACCACAGGCTGTTGCCGATCGCGTCGATCACCGCCTCACGGCCGGCCAGCAGGATGATCCGCCCGTACCCCACGAGCTCGGCCTCGCTCAAGGGCTGGCCGTTCACCTCCAGGGTCGCCAGGTGCGAGAAGAGATCGTCTCGCGGGTTCTCCTTGCGGTCAGCCATCTGGGCGCGGATGTAGTCGGCCAGCTCCCTCTGTCCGCGCTTTGCGCCCTCAGGGTCCTTGGCGCGGTTGGCGAAGACCGCGTTGGCCCAGGCCTCGATGCGCTCGATGTCCTCGAGGGGGAACTTGAGGAACAGGCCCAGCGACCGGGCCAGCAGCGGGGTGGCGTACTCGCTGACCAGGTCGCAGCTGCCGCGGCCCGAGAATTTCTCGATCAGCTCCCCGGCCGCGCGGGTCATCTCCGGCTCGAGCTTGTTGACCTCGGCGCGCAGGAAGTGTTTGAGCACCATGTTGCGGTACTCGGTGTGCTTGGGCGGGTCGGTCTCGATGGGGATGCCGGGGATGTTGTCCGAGGGGGTGGTGTGGGGGATGGCGATGCGGCCGGCGAAGGCGGAGCTGAAGGTCTGCCAGTCGAACAGGGCCCGCTTGACGTCCTCGTAGCGCGAGAGCAGCCAGAAGCCCCCGTGGGACTCAGAGTAGGCCAGGGGCTTTTCATCCCTCAGCTCCTCGTAGACCGAGTAGGGGTCTGCGACCCACTCGGCCGTGTGGTGGTTAAACGCCACCTTCGTCTTGCCCTCTTCGTTGCCCACGCTGGCCCCCTCGAGCTTTGGCTGTATTGACAGGAACTGTGACCTAGCATAATGTTATGACAAATCGCAGTCAAGCTCTTTACCGTCGGCGGAGGCCCTGTGTCCATTGATCGGCACGCTCACGTACCCTTGTACGCTCAGCTCGAATCGATTCTGCGTCGTCAGATCGGCGAGGGGCGGCTCAAGCCCGGCGACATCGTGCCGACCGAGAGTGAGCTGGGCCGGCACTATAAGGTCAGCCGCATCACCGTGCGGGCCGCCCTGGAAAGCCTGACCAAGGACGGGCTGCTCGAGCGCCAGCCCGGCCGGGGCACCTTCGTGCGGGCCTCAGAGGTCGAGCCCTGGAGCTGCCTTACTTCCTTCACCGAGCAGATGCTGCGCCAGGGGCGCACGCCGCGCACCAAGATGCTCAAGCTGCGGGTCGTCCGGCCCGGGCCGGACGTGGCCGGGGCGCTGCGCCTGGGCTCCGGCGAGGAGGCGGTGATCGTCGAGCGGCTGCGGCTGGTGGACGAGCAGCCCGCAGCGCTGATGCGGGCCTACATCCCGCGCCGCTTCGTCCGTGGGATTTCGCGGCGCGACTTCGCCTCCACCGGGCGCGAGCAGTCCATCCTCTATGTGCTCGAGCGGCGCTTCAACCTGGCCATATCCGAGGGCGAGGAGACCACCGCACCGGTCTGCCTGACCCAGCCCGACGCGGGCCTGCTGGGGCTGCAAGAGGGCAGCCCGGTGGTCTACAAGTCCTGCGTCATCCACAACAGCCAGGGCGAGCCGGTGCTGCTCGAGCGGGCCTACTGGTGCACCCCGCAGGTCGAACAGGTGCGCCGGGCCGGGGCGGGCGACTGAGGATGCCATGACGCAGCCCCGCCCCAAGGTGGCCTACGTGGCCGCACACCTACCGAGCTACTACGCCCTCGAGCACGACGTATTCGGGCGCTCGAGGCGGGGTCTCGAGGGGCTGGCGGCCGAGTTGGACTTCGAGCTGCTGCCAGTGCCCGAGCCCGTGGTGGGCGCCGAGGACGCGCGGCGGGCGCGGCGGGCGCTCGAGGCCGCCGGGGCAGACCTGGTGCTACTCCAGAGCAGCACCTTCGCGATGGGCGACGTGGTGACGCAGTTCGCCGGGGCGGACTTCCGCCTGGGCCTCTGGGCGGTCGAAGAGCCGACCCACGACGGCCCGGTGCTGCTGAACAATTTTGTCTCGCTCAACCTCAATGCCGGGATTTTGCGGCACTACTTTCGCACCCAGCCGCAGCCCTACAAGTGGTTCTTTGGCCTTCCGGGTCATCCCTGGTTCGCGCCACGCCTGCGGGTCACGGTGGCGGCGTTGCGGGCGCTGAGGCTGCTGCGGGATTCCCGGATCGCGCTGGTGGGCGGCGTCGCGCCGACCTTCTACAACTTCGTCAACGACCCCCGGAAGCTCGCGGCGCGGCTGGGCACCAGGGTAGAGGAGCTCGAGCTCGACGAAGTGTTCCGCCGAATGCCCAAGGACTCGGGGCGTCTGCGCGGGGCGATGGACGCGATGGCGGGGCACGCCCGGGGCCGGGTGGAGATCTCCGCGGCCGACTTTGAGACCACAGCGGCAGTCTACCTGGCTTTGCAGGACCTGGCCCGCGAGGGCTACGCCGCACTCGCCGTGAGCGACTGGCCCCGCTTCCAAACCGAGCTGGGCATCCATCCCGGCATGGCCTTCTCCTGGCTCGACGAGTCCGACGGGGTTCCGGTAGCCTCGGAGGGCGACGTGCTGGGCGCGGTGACGATGCTGATGCTGCGTGCGGTAAGCCAGCAGGGGGCGCTGCTGCTCGACTTCACCGACCTCGACCTCGAGCGGGGGGCCGCCCTGGCCTGGCACTGCGGGGGCAGCCCCCTGGGCCTCGCGGACGAGGAGGGCGTGACCTGGAAGAACCACTCCACGCTGGGCCGCAAGGCCGAAGGCGCGGTACCGAGGGGCGCGGTCGCGGACTTTCGCTTTCGCCCCGGGGCGGTCACGCTGGCACGGGTCAGCGGGGACACCGAGCGGCTATTTTTTGCCGAAGCCGAGGCCTTCGAGGGCGTTAGCCGGGGCTTCGAGGGCAGCCGGGGCTGGCTGCGGGACTTCCGAATCAACCATCGACCCGCCGCCCTTGCCGACCTGGTCAACACCATCATGGCCGGCGGGATCGAGCACCACTTCGGCCTGGTCGCGGGCCGGCACGCCGACGCCCTGGCCGAGGTCGCGGCCTGGAGTGGGCTGAAGCCGGTAGACCCGGCCCCCTACCGCGACTTCTTGGCGCCACTGGAGTTTGAATGACTGAACTGAGCATCACCAACCTGATCAAGCGCTTCGACGACAGCGTGGCCGTAGACGACGTGTCGCTGACCGTAGCGCCGGGCCGCCTGGTCGCGCTGCTGGGGCCGTCGGGCTGCGGCAAGACCACCACCCTGCGCATGATCGCGGGCCTCACCGCGCCCACCGAGGGGGACATCCGGTTCGGCGGGCAGTCGGTGCTGCACCTTCCGCCGGAGAAGCGCAACATCGGGATGGTCTTCCAGCGCTACGTGCTGTTTCCGCACATGAACGTGGCCCAGAACGTGGGGTTCGGGCTGTTCGTGCGGGGCACTCCCCGAGAGGAGACCCGGCGGCGGGTAGCGGAGATGCTCGAGGTTGTCCAGCTGGCCCACCTCGAGAAGCGCTTCCCCAGCCAGCTCTCCGGCGGGCAGATGCAGCGCGTGGCCATCGCCCGCACGCTGGTGACCAATCCACAGATCCTGCTGATGGACGAGCCCCTCTCCAACCTCGACGCCAAGCTGCGCGAGGAGATGCGCACCTTCATCAAGGAACTGCAGCGGCGGCTCCAGATCACCACCGTCTTCGTCACCCACGACCAGGTGGAGGCGATGGAGCTTGCCGACGAGGTGGGGGTGATGTTCGGGGGGCGGCTGGTGCAGTTCGGCCCCCCCGAGCAGGTCTTCAACCGGCCCACCAACCCCAGGGTAGCCGACTTCATGGGGGCCACCAACCTGATCGAGGGTCAGGTGGCCTCCAAGAGTGGCGACGCCTCGCTGCTGAGGACGCCCATCGGCGAGGTGCAGATTCTTCAGCCGACCCAGCACGCCGTCGGGGCGCAGGTCACCGCGACCATCCGGCCGGAGCACATCGACCTCCTCGACCCCGCCACGCCGCCCGCCGGCCCCAACTTGCTGCGCGGGACGATCGGGCAGACCGTGTACTTCGGCGGGGTACTGAGTTACCAGGTTCAGGTCGGCGGCCAGAGCTTCAAGGTGCTGGAGCGCTCGACCCGACTCTTCCATCAAGGGCAGGAGGTGATAGTGCGTCTGAACCCGCAGTCCCTTTGGGTTTTTCCTGAGCGAACCGTTCAGTAGCAAAGAAGAGGAGTGTCTGGTATGAGAAGAGCACTTTGGACGATGGTGGCAGGGCTGGTGCTGGCGTCAGGGCTGGGGGTGGCCCAGCAGGCTCGAGGCGACGCCGACGCCGAGAAGTTTCGCGCCGACTTTCTGGCCGGCAGGCTGACCTGGAACGACGTGCTGGCCCAGGCGCGCAAGGAGGGTCAGGTCAACTGGTTCCACTGGGGCGGCTCCAACAGCCTTAACACCTGGATCGACCAGGTGGTGAAGCCGGAGATGGCCAAGGTCGGGGTGAACCTGCGCACCACCCGCATCACCGACACCAAGAACGCAGTGGATCTGGTGGTGGCCGACAACGCGGCGGGCAAGGGCTTGGGCCGGGGCACGGTGGACTTAATCTGGATCAACGGCGAGAACTTCTACACCCTCTCCACCCAGAATCTGCTGTTCGGCGGCTTCGCTGACAAGCTGCCCAACTCCAAGAACTTCTTCTTCGACCCCCGCGACCCCCGCTCGCGCCTCAACCTGACCGACTTCGGCCACCCCACCGGACTGGCCGAGATCCCCTGGTCAGGCGACCAGTACATCTGCCACGTGGACACCGCCCGCCTGCGCGCCGCCGACGCGCCGCAGACCGTGGCCCAGCTCGAGGCGTGGCTGCGGCGCAGCCCGGGGCGCTTCACCTACGTCAAGCCGCCGCACTTCAACGGCAATACCTTCCTCAACCAGATCATGTACGCCACCAACCCAGACGGCCACGAGCCCTTCCAGAAGCGGGCCAACCAACTGGGGGTGGAGAACTTCATCAAGGCCACCAAGTCCGGCTACGAGTTCCTCAAGCGCATCGAGCCGTTCCTGCTGGGCGGCGGTGGGCGCGAGGGTGTGCGCGGCAACCCCATCTACCCGGTGGACCAGAACGCGCTCCAGACCCTGTTGGTCAACGGCCAGGTAGACATGGCCTGCCGCTTTGGCAAGTACCACGCCGCCGTGGAGATCCAGCAGGGCCGCCTGCCGCGCACGGTGCAAAACGTCATCTTCCCCCGGGAAGGCATGATTTCCAACAAGAACTACGTGGTCATACCCTCCAACTCCCCCAGCCCCGCCGCCGCACTGGTGCTGGCCAATGTGCTGGCCAGCGTGGAGAACCAGGTCTCCAAGCTCCAGCAAATCGGCTACGTGATGGGGATTGACTCCGGCCGCCTCACCGCCGCCGAGCGCGAGATGGCTGCCAAGGCCGCCCCGCCGCTGCCCGGCCCGACGCTGGAGCAGCTCAACGACAACGCCGTGCCCGACACCAACGCCTCGCTGGTCACGGTGATCGAGGGGGTCTGGCTGGAGTACATCGAGCGCCAGTCCAACAAGCCCCTCGAGCAGATCATCCGCGAGGTCTGGGCCGCCCGCATCAAGTAAGCCGGTTCCGTCCCGCCCCGGCTCTCCCCCACTGACGGGAGGGCCGGGGCAGGGGTGGTACTCACCCCACCGCCCCCTCGCCGGCCCGCTGGGCTCCACCGCAGCGCGGCCCGACTCGAGACCAGATTCGCAGTACCCAAACCACCCCCTATGGCAGCCCCCGACCAAACCATCGCAAAACCCGCCGTGCCCCGCCGATCCTGGGCCGGCCGGCTGCGCATCCTGGCCATGCTGGCCCCGGCCTCGCTGGTGCTGGTCGTGCTCTACGTGGGCTCGCTGATCTACGCGGTCTTGCAGAGCTTCGGCTACGCCCCCATCTACCAAATCAACGAGTTCCCCACCACCCGCTACTACCAGGAGATGTTCACCACCCCCGGCTTCTGGCGCTCGGTCTGGTACACCTTCTACTACGCGCTGGTGCCCACCGTGGTGGGGCTGATCCTGAGCATCTACCTTGCCCTGACCCTTCGCAAGCGCTTCCCCGCCAAGGGCCTGTTCCAGTACGTCTACAAGCTGCCGCTGATGATCCCATACCTGGTTGGCATTTCGCTGACCATCCTGCTCTTTTCAAACGGCGGCATCATCGCCCGCTCCCTGCATGCGGTGGGCCTGCTGGACAACCCCAGCCAGTTCCCCCGCCTCCTCTACGACCACAGCGGCGTCGGGATCATGATCGTGTACATCTGGAAGCAGGTGCCCTTCATGACCCTGATCCTCTACTCGGTGCTGCTGGGCCTGGGGCCAGAGAGCGAGGAGGCCTCGGCCACGCTGGGGGCCAACCGCTGGCAGACCTTCTGGCACGTGACCCTGCCGCAGATCATGCCCGCCATCATCACCGGAACCGCCATCATCTTCGCCTTCAACTTCGGCTCTTTCGAGACCCCGTACATCCTCGGTGGGGGCTTTCCCAACACTCTGCCGGTGGAGGCCTGGCGGGCCTTCGACGACGCGGACTACTCCAGACGTCTGTACGGCATGGCGGTGGTGACCTTCCTCTCGCTGGTGTCGGGGGTGCTCCTGTACCTCTACATCTATTGGTACCGCCGCTTCGAGCGGCAGCGGGGGCGCTCATGAGCCAGACGCCGTTAGCAAAGCCGGCCGAGTCCGGCAAGCCGCGCCGCCTGTTCAGCGCCGAGGGCCTCTCGCCCTTCCAGCGCTTCTACCTAATCTTCGTGGCGGTCGCGGTGCTCGGCCCCATCATCCCCACCTTGATTGCGTCCTTCGCGTTCCGCTGGGCCTGGCCCGACCTGCTGCCCACCGAGTGGTGGATCGACGCCCGCCAGACCGCCACCACCCCCCTGGGCTGGGACTATGTGTTCTCGCCCTTCTCGAGGCTCTACGAGGCCACCCTTAACACCCTGCTGATTGGCGGGCTGGTCACGCTGGTCTGTGTGGCGATCAGCCTCCCGGCGGCACGGGTGCTGGCCCGGGAGCGCTTCCGGGGCAAGAGCGGAGTTGAGTTCTTCCTGCTCACCCCGCTGATTGTGCCCGACGTGGCGGTGGGGCTGGGCATCCTGCTGATCTTCATCCAACTCGGGCTGGCAGGCAGCTACACCGGCATCATCCTGGCGCACCTGATCCCCACCGTCCCCTATGCCATCCGGGTGCTAACCTCGGTCTTCCAGGGCCTCTCTACCGACTTCGAGGAGCAGGCCAGGGTGCTGGGGGCCGGCCCGCTCAAGACGCTGTGGTACGTGACCCTGCCGATGATCTTCCCCGGCATCGTGGCGGCGGGACTGTTCGTGTTCCTGGTCTCGACCAACATCTTCCTGCTGACCTTCTTCGTCGGGAGAGGGCAGGTCGAGACCCTGCCGACGCTGCTGTTCACCCGCATCAGCTCGGGCGGGGTGCTGGACCCCATCTCGGCGGGCATCACCCTGATCACCATGATCCCCGGCATCGTGCTGCTGCTGATCACCGAGCGGTTCATCCGCGACGAGGTGTTCGCCAAAGGGTTCGGTGGTTGAGTGGGTGCTAGCGGCCTATATGAGCGAGTTCACGGCGGCCTGCTGGGCATGGCGGTGGGCGACGCGCTGGGCGGCCCCGTCGAGGGGTTGAGCTTTGAGCAGATTCGAGCGCAGCACGGGCGGGTGGACCGGATGCTGCCCTACCAGAAGCCGCCGAGCGAGCACGCACAGTTCGCCAACGACCCCGGCAGCTACACCGACGACACCCGGCTTGCCCTGATCTACTGCGAGGCAATCCTTCGGGCCGAGGGCAGCCCCGCGCGGGGCGACCTGGCCAGGGTCTTGTCGGACTACCACCACACCCACACACTCGAACTCGAGCGCTCGTTTATCGAGGAGTACTACCTGAAGGGGCTCTACGGCGGGCGCAAACTGATCTACGGCGGCCAAGCGACCAACGGGGCGCTGATGGCGATCGCGCCAGTCGGGCTGCTCCACCCCGCCGACCCCAAGTCGGCCTTCGCGCTGGCCTATGAGCTGTCCTTCGTCACCGACGGCTACGCCAAGGAGTCGGCGGCAATGGCAGCAGCCGCGGTGGCCGAGGCGATGCGGCCGGGGGCGGACGCCGAGCAGGTGGTGCAGGTCAGCCTCGAGACCGCCGCCTGGTTCCGCCGCGAGGGCCTGCTTTGGCCCAAGACGGTGCGCGAGCGCGAGTGGGCGCGGTTCGAGGGGCGGCCCAACGAGGTGCTGATCGGGATTGCGCTCGAGGCCGCCCGGGCGACCGAGGACGTGTTCGCCCTGCCCGAGCTGCTTTACCCCCGACTGCTGGTCAGCCCGGTGGGCTCCGAGGCGGGCCAGACCCTGGCGGTGGCCTTCGCCATGTTGATCGCCTCGAGGGGTGACTTCCGCCTCGCCGTGCAGGGGGCGGTTAACTACGGGCGCGACTGCGACTCCTACGCCGCCGTGGCTGGGGCCGTCGCGGGCGCCATGCACGGAGCCCAGGCCATCCCGGGCGAGTGGGGCGGGGCGGTGCTCGAGGCCAACCCGACCCCCGACCTGCGCCAGGTGTCTGCCGACCTCTGCGCGGTGGTCGTGCGGCAGCACCTCGAACGCCAGGCAACGGTCCACGCCGTCCAACAGCTTCTGCCCTGAGGAGACCCCCCATGCCCAACTCCCGCAACGACCCCGCCTACGCCGCCGCCCTCGCCCGCTTCCCCAAGCTCTCGCCCGAACTCTTGGAGCAGCGCCTCGCGCTCCCAGAGGGGCGGGTGCGGGTGGTGTTGGACACCGACGCCAAGAACGAGATCGACGACCAGCCCACCATCGCCTGGGCGCTGCTCTCGCAGGATGTGCTCGAGATCGAGGGCATGTACGCGGTGCCCTTCTCCTTCGGGCTGTGGCAGGAGAGCTTCGAGCGGGCCGGCGAGATCAAGCGCAGCCTCTCGCAGCCCAAGGGGGCCGACGCGGCGCTGGTCAACACCTTCGCGGGCTGGCTCGAGAAGCAGGAGAAGGAAGGCCCCGACGCGCTCGACCCGCTCTTTAATCCACCTGGGGTGGGGATGGAGCGCAGCTACCAGGAGATCGTGACCATCTACCAAAAGATGGGCTTCAACCCCGAGGGCCAGGTCTTCCGGGGATCAGAGCGCTTCCTCCCCTCTATATCCGAACCCGTGGACAGCCCGGCGGCCCGCCACCTGATCGAGCGGGCGATGGCCCCTTCCGACCGGCCGCTCTACGTGCTGGCGATTGGGGCGCTGACCAACGTGGCCTCGGCGCTGCTGATGGAGCCGCGCATCGCTGAGCGAATCGTGGTGGTGTGGACGGCCAGCTACCCCTCGGTCTCCAAGCGCACCACCCACTCGCTCAACCTCGAGCAGGACATGATCGCCTCGCAGCTCTTGTTCGACTGCGGGGTACCGCTGGTCTACCTGCCGGGCTACCAGGTGGGCGCACAGCTCAAGATTTCCCAGCCCGAAATGGAGCTGTGGGTCAAGGGCCGGGGCGAGATCGGCGACTACCTCTACGAGCTCTACATGAACAACCCCCTGCACGGCCACCGCACCCACGCCGACTTTTTCGGGCGCACCTGGATCATGTGGGACCTCATCACCGTGGCCTGGCTGATCGACCACCAGTGGGTACCCTCCGACCTGATGCCCTCGCCCATCCTCACCGACGACCGCTACTACCAAGACGCCGGGCCGGGCCGCCACCTAATGCGCGAGGCCTACGCCATAAACCGCGACGCCATCTTCCGCGACCTCTTGGGTAAGCTGGACGCAGCGGCGAGGGGGGACTGAGGCCGTGAAGGGCAGGCTGCTGGCAGACGACGGGAGGGCCGTGGTCGTGGCCCTCGACCACGCGCTGGCCTCGGGCCAGGTGCCGCCGCTGGATCACCCCAAACCACTGCTCGATAGCCTTCTCGAGGCCCGGCCCGACGGCCTGATCCTCACCCACGGGATGACCAAGCTGGTCTCGCCGGGCGCGGTGGGCCAGCGATGGCTGACGGCGGACTACTACGCCACCTCGACGCTGCCGGGCGCGGGCGGTGAACATGAGATCCAGGACCAAATCTGGAGCGCGGCCACAGCCAGGGCCCTGGGCGCGACCGGGCTTAAGGTGCTACTGGTCTTCGGGCGGCACAGCCCGGAGGTCTTTCTTCGCAACGTCCGCTACGTCAGCTCGCTGATCGACGAGGCCCGCTAACTGGGCCTGGCGGTGATGGTCGAGCCGGTCCTGTGGGGCGGCGGGATCCCGCCCGAGCGGCACCACGACCCCGAGCTGGTCGCCCACGCCGCCCGCGTGGCCTTTGAACTGGGGGCGGACGTGATCAAGGTCCCCATCCCGAGCGACCCCAGAGCGCTCGAGGGCCTCAGCCGTAAGCTCCCGGTTCCCATCTTGCTGATGGGCGGCCCGGCCACCGACCCTGCGCACCTATTCCGGCTGATCGAGGGCTCGATGGGAGCGGGGGCGGCGGGCGTGGCGCTGGGCCGCAACGTCTGGCAGCACCCCGAGCCCGCCGCGATGGTGGCGGCGCTCAACCGGCTGGTACACCACGGCGCGACGGCCGGCGAGGCCTTGGACGTGCTGAAACGAGGAGGTCAGGCGTGACGCAAGAACTGCTGTTACAGCTCTACCGCACCATGTACACCATCCGCACCTTCGACCTGCGGATCAAAGACTTGGCCGAGCGGGACGTCCTGCCCGGCTACTCCCACACCTACCTGGGCTCCGAGGCCATCGCCAGCGGGGTGATGGCGGCCCTCGAGCCCTCCGACTGGATCGCCTCCACCTACCGCAACCACGGCCACGCCATCGCCAAGGGGGTCTCGATCGAGGCCATGGCCGCCGAGGTCTACGGGCGCCGGACCGGGGTCTGCAAGGGCAAGGGCGGAGGGATGCACCTCTCCGACTTCGACAAGGGGATGCTGGGGGCTTTCGGGATTGTCGCTGCGGGCATCCCGGTGGCGGTGGGGGCCGCCCTGACCGCGAGGATGAGGGGGCTGCCCTGGGTGGCGGTGCCCTTCTTCGGTGACGGCGCGGTGCACCAGGGCGTCTTCCACGAGGGCGCCGGCCTGGCCAAGCTATGGAACCTCCCGGTGGTGCTGGTCTGCGAGAACAACCAGTACGCCGAGGCCACCTCGATCGACTACCACCTCAACACCAAAACCATAGCCGACATGGCCTGCGCCTACAACATGCCGGCCCGCCGCGCCGACGGCATGGACGTGGTGACCGTCTACGAGACCGCCCGGGAAGCAGTGGCCCACGCCCGCGCCAACGGCCCGATCCTGCTCGAGTTCCTCTCCTACCGCTTCTCTGGGCAGTACGAGGGCGACAAGCAGACCTACCAGCCGGCGGCCGAGATGGCGGCGGCGCGGGAGCGCGACCCCATCAAGGTTTTTCGCGACCAAGCCGCCGAGCGCGGCCTGAGTGCCGGGCAGGTCGCGGCAGTCGAGGCCGAGGTCGAGCAGGCCGTCGAGCAGGCCTTCGCCGCCGCCGAGCAGGCCCCCTGGCCCGCGCCGGAAGAGGCCCTCGAGGACGTCTACGTCAGCTACTGAGGTTGCCATGCGAGAACTCACCGTTAAGGACGCGATCAACGAGGGGCTGCGGCAGGCCATGGAGGCCGACGACCGCGTGTTCATGATGGGCGAGGACATCGCCGGCGGGGCAGGCCGCGACGAGCAGGGCGGCCTCGACGCCTGGGGGGGGCCCTTCGGGGTGACCCAGGGCCTGGCCACCCGCTTCGGGCGCGAGCGGGTGCGCGACACCACCATCGCCGAGGCCGGCTTCTTCGGGGCCGCGGTGGGGGCCGCCATGACCGGCATGCGCCCCATCGTCGAGCTGATGTACGTGGACTTCGTGGGAGTCTGTTACGACCAGCTTATCAATCAGGCCGCCAAGATGCGCTACATGTTCGGCGGCAAGCAGCGGGTGCCAATGGTGGTGCGTACCGTAGTGGGGGCGGGCTTCCGCGCCGGAGCCGAGCACTCCCAGGCCCTCTACCCGCTTTACACCCACATCCCCGGCCTCAAGACGGTGGCCCCCACCACCCCAGCCGACCACAAGGCCCTACTGCTGGCCGCCATCCAGGACGACGACCCGGTAATCTTCTTCGAGCACAAGCGCCTGTACATGACCAAGGGGCCAGTGCCCGAAGAGGCGACCCCCCTCCCGCTGGGCAAGGCCGCCGTGGTGCGGACTGGCCGGCATGTGACGGTGGTGGCGGTGCAGCGCATGGTCAACTTCTCCCTCGAGGCCGCCGCGGCCCTCGAGGCCGAGGGCATCGAGGCCGAGGTGATCGACCCCCGCACCTACTCCCCCCTCGACGAGGAGACCATCCTGGCCTCGGTGGCCAAGACCGGGCACCTGGTGATCGTCGACGAGTCTTACCCGCGCTGTGGCCTGGCCGCCGACATCTCCTCCATCGTGGCCGAGAAGGGCTTCGACTACCTCAAGGGCCCTGTCCGCAAGGTCACCCCACCGCACACCTCGGTGCCCTTCAGCCCGCCGATGGAGGACTTCTACCTGCCCTCCCCACAGAAGATCGCCGATGCGGTGCGGGGCCTACTGGGTGCCCGGTGAAGCTGGACGCCGCCATGCTGATGCGGGCGCTGGGCCTCGCCCAGAGTGAGGTCCCGGCGGCGGTGATCCTCGAGGGCTCCTGGTGGCAGCAGCAGCGCAACCGGCTGCGGCTGGGACGCCTCGAGCGGGTGCGCGAGCTGCCCTTCCCCGAGATGCACCTGGGCTACTTTCAGGACAGGCCCGTGCTCTACTCGTGCGCCTACGGCGCACCCAGAGCCGTCGAACCGGTGCACATCTTCGGCAGCTTGGGCACGTCCCTGGCCATCCAGATCGGCTCTTGCGGCGCCATCGGGCGCGGCGTTAATACCGGCGATGTTGTGCTGCCCACCGAGGTAAGAATCGGCGAGGGGGCCTCGCAGTATTACGCCGAGGGCGATTGGGCGCGGCCCGACCCGACCTGGGTGGAACGGGCCGACCAGGGGCTGAGGGCTCGAGGCCTCCCCACCCACCGGGGCAGGTTCATCACCACCTCGGCACTGTTCGCCCAACCGCCGGAGCGTGTGGCGGGCTGGGAGCGCGAGGGCTACCTGGGAGTGGACATGGAGACCTCGGCGGTGTTCACGGTCGCGGGGGTGATGGGGATGGGGGCGGTTTCGATGGTGTTCGCCTGGGATGAGCTGTACCTGGGGCGCACCTTCCTCGACGAATTCTCGGCAGACGAAAAGAACCGACAGGAGCAGGCCAACCTGGCCATTTTCGAGGTGGCCCTCGAGCTGGCCCTGCAAGCGGAGGTACGGGCATGAAACTGGGCGTTCACCTCGGCTACTTTATGGACTCGTGGGGCGACGACCCCCTGCCCCTGATCCCCCGGGCCAAAAGGGCTGGCTGCGAGGTGGTGGAGATCTCGCTCTACAGCCGGCTCCCCGACCGTCTCGAGACCCTGCGCCGGGTCGCCGACGCGGAGGGCGTCGAACTGACCTTCACCACCGGCCTGCAGCCCCAGAAGGACATCTCGAGCGCCGACCCTGCCGTTTTCCGGGCGGGCCTGGACTACCTGCAGGAGTGCCTCGAGAGGGTCGCCGAGGCGGGCGGCTCGGTACTGAGCGGGGTGGTCTTCGCGCCGTGGGGGGTCCGGACCGGCGAGGACCTGGAGGGGCGGCTGGCCCGGGCCACCGAGGGCCTGGCGCAAGCGGCCCGTCACGCCGAGCGCCTGGGGGTGGACCTGGGCATCGAGCCGATCAACCGCTACGAGACCGACCTGGTGACCACGGTGGGTACGGCCATGCAGATGGTGCGCTCGATTGGGTCACCACGGGTGGGCGTCCTCTTCGATGTGTTTCACGTGCAGCTCGAGGAGGACAGCATCGCGGGCGCAGCGGCCGAGGCTGGCCCCGCCCTCAAGCACGTCCACCTCGCCGACAACCACCGGGGTCTGCCGGGAAGCGGCAGCCTGGACTGGGGCGGGCTGCTGAGCGCCCTCGAGTCCACCCGCTATCCGGGCCGAGCCGTCATCGAGGCCTTCACCCGCACCGGAACCGCGGTGGCCCGGGACACGGGTACATGGGTGCCACGCGGGCGCACCGGCGACCTGGATGCCGACCTCCGCGACTCGCTGCAGTTTTTGAGGGGACTCGGATGGTGAGGCTCGAGACCGCCGCCCTACGGGCCTGGATTCTGGCCCTACCCGGGGTCTTCTCGGCCAACCTCGAGCGCCTCAACGCCCTCGACGCCCGGGCCGGCGACGGCGACCACGGCACCACCATCCTTCGGGGCTTGAAGGCGGCAGCCGAGGCCGTGAGCGGGGTGCCGGCCAACGATGCCAAGGCCGTCCTGTCGGCGGCGGGCTCGGCCCTGAGGCGCAGCGCCGGGGGAGCCTCCGGACCGCTGTTTTCCTGCCTCTTCCTCGAGCTGGCCAAGACTGCGGGCGAGGACGGGCTCGAGCTGGCAGGCTTCGCTTCTGGCCTGGCCAACACTGCCGCAGCCGTCTCGCGTCTGGGCAAAGCCCAACCCGGAGACCGCACCATGTTGGACGCCATCGCGCCCGCCCTCGAGGCCGCTCAGTCCCATTCCGACCTATCCGGAGCCCTCGGGGCCGCCGCAGCGAGCGCGCTGAAGGGGGTTGAGGCCACCGCGTCGATGACGGCCCGCAAGGGGCGGGCGCAGTTCGTCAACGCGGGCCAGGTGGGCAGCCCCGACGCCGGCGCGGCCTCGGTCGCGCTGATGCTGCAAGCCCTGCGGGAGGTGGCCCTTGAAGAAGCTCATTAACAGCCCGGACCGGATCGTCGACGACATGCTCGAGGGCTACGCCGCCGCCTACGGCGACCTAATCCGCTACGCTCCCGGAAGCCGCGTGGTGCTGCGGCGCGAGCCCAAGCGGGGCGGCGTGGGGCTGGTGATCGGCAATGGCTCGGGCCACGAGCCCATCGCGATGGGCTGGGTGGGGCACGGGATGCTCGACGCCAACGCAGTCGGCGACGTCTTCACCGCCCCCGGCCCCGAGCTGATCGTAGAGGCCCTCAGGGCTGCCGACCCCGGCGGGGGCTGCCTGCTGCTGATCTCCAACCATGCTGGCGACGTGATGAACGGGGAGCTAGCCGTGGAGATGGCCCGGGAAGAGGGGCTGAAGGTCGAGCCCCTGGTCATGTACGACGACATCTCCTCCGCCCCCAGGGGCCGCGAGCCCGAGCGGCGCGGCGCGCCCGGCACCACCTTCGTCTACAAGATCGTGGGAGCGCGGGCCGAGGAGGGGGCGGGTCTGGAGGAGCTGCTCCGGCTAGGCGAGAGGGTGCGCGACGCCACTCGGACCCTCGGCGTGGCCCTGTACCCGGGCACCTCCCCGCTGACCGGCGAGCCCATGTTCCACCTCGCGGAGGACGAGATTTTCATCGGCATGGGCGTACACGGCGAGGCCGGGTTCAGGAAGCAGAAGGTCGCACCCGCCGCCGAGGTGGTGCGCACCATGGCCGAGGCGCTGCTCGAGGACCTGCCCTTCGGGGCGGGCGACGAGGTGCTGGCCTTCGTCAACGGGGCGGGAGGTACCACCCTGGGCGAGCTGCTGGTGGCCTACCGGGAGTTGGACCGGGTGCTCGCGGAGCGGGGCATCCGTGCACACCGGCCGCTGGTGGGCAGCTACATCACCACCCAGGAGATGGGGGGCGTGTCGCTCTCGCTGTGCCGCGCCACCGACGAGTTCAAGCGCCTCTGGGACGCGCCCACCCGGGTGCCGTTCTTCCACCGCTGAGGCCGCGGGCCGTGCGCGCGCTCACGGTGCTGGGTCCGGTGCCCGCCGATCGGCTCGGGCTAACCCTGATGCACGAGCACCTGCTGTTCGACTTCTCGATGTGCCTGGCCGCGCCCAGCACCCCTGAGGAGCGGGCCTTGGCGTGCCAGCCGGTGCACGCCGGCATCCTGGGGGCGCTGCGCTTCAACCCCTGCTTGGTCGGCGACAACCTGGTGAACCGCGACACCGACCTGGCCGCCCGGGAGGCCCTCGAGTTTGTCGCCCAGGGCGGCCAAACCCTGGTTGACCCAACCAACGCCTCTATCGGGCGCGACCCGGCCGGCCTGGTGGCCATCGCCCGGGCCACCGGGCTGCACATCGTAATGGGCTCGGGATATTACTACCAGGTCGCCCTCGACGAGGCCTTTGGGCAGCGCAGCCTCCAGAGTATCACCGACGAGATCGTGCGGGATGTGACCCTGGGCGTCGGCGAGACAGGGGTGCGGGCCGGGTTGATCGGCGAGATCGGCACCTCCGCGCCCATCACCCCTTCGGAAGAGAAGTCCCTGCGGGCCTCAGCCCAGGCCCAGGCCCGCACCGGCGCACCGCTGATGGTCCACCTCGACGGCTGGGGAAGGGAGGGGCACCGGGTCTTGGACCTGGTGGAGGCGGAGGGCGGCGACCTTGGGCGCACCGTGCTGTGCCACATGAACCCCTCCTGGTTCGACCTGGGCTACCAGTCCAGCCTGGCCGACCGGGGGGCTTACCTCGAGTACGACATGTTGGGAATCCATCACTTCTATCCGCCCGACCGCGCCAGCCCCGACGAGATGAGCGCCATCGGGGCCATTCGCGCACTGATCGAGCGGGGTCACCTCCGGCAGCTCCTGCTCAGCCAGGACGTGTACCTGAAGATGATGTTCCGCCGCTATGGCGGTCACGGCTACGCCCACATCCTGGGCAACCTGCGGCCGTACTTCCGCCTTGGCGGCGTAGCCGACGCGGAGCTCGAGGTCATGCTGCGGGACAACCCGCAGCGGGTGCTGGGCTTCCTGCCCGACGGGCCAGAGGAGGAGTGAATGGCGGGACTGCTTTCAGGCAAGGTGGCGGTGGTGACTGGGGCGGCGAGCGGGAACGGTCGGGCAATTGCGCTGGCCTTCGCACGGGAGGGGGCGGGCGTGGTCGTCGCCGACATTCGCCAGGACCCCCGAGAGGGGGGCACGCCGACCCACCAGCACATCGCCCACGAGACCGGCTCGCAGGCCCTGTACGTGCGCTGCGACGTGACCCAGCTTGCTGACCTCGAGGCCGCCGTAGCCGCCGCCGACGCGCTGGGCGGGGTGGACATCCTGGTGAACAACGCGGGCATCCTCACCAAGCAGGGCGTGCTCGAGGCCAGCGAGGCCGATTTCGACCGGATGATGGCGGTCAACGTAAAGAGCGTCTACTTTGGCTCACAGGCCGCCGCCCGGCGCATGAAAGGCAAGGGCGGGGGCAGCATCATCAACCTCTCGAGCATAGCCGGGCTGCGCGGCACCGGCGGCTACGCGCTCTACTGCGCCAGCAAAGGCGCGGTGCGGCTAATGACCTACGCCCTCGCCGACGAGCTGGGGCCGCTGGGCATCCGGGTCAACGCCCTCCACCCCGGCATCATCGAGACCCAGATGAACATCGCCGACGACCCGCTGATCGGCACCCAGGCCGGGGACTTCTACATGAACCTGATCCCCCTGCGGCGCTGGGGCCAGCCGGGCGAGGTGGCCGACGCGGCGGTGTTCCTGGCCAGCGACCAATCCGCCTACGTCAGCGGGGCCTCGCTGGTGGTGGACGGGGGTTACCTGCGTAGTTGAGCACGCAGTGGCGCTATAGATCGACTCTTCCCTACAGCGGTTTGCTGCCGTGATCTTGCCAATAGGTACAACTTGAGGCAACAAAAGTCGCCATTTTAGCGCCTCGTCAGGGCGATTTATCCGGGGTTCCCAGGCATACTCCCTAGAGCGGTTTTTGCTGTAGGTACATTGCCACCGCGAGAAAGGCAAGGGCGGGAACCGCGAAGGTTCTTGGCCGGCGACTATTCCTAGAGGCAGGGTGACTCGAGCGCTAAGTGCAGCTAGGTGAATCTGCAAGATCTGTAGGGCAAAACTTACATTCCTGACACAGTTCTCTATCGCTGCTTCGGTGCGGCATCTCGCAGTTAAACTATTCAGGCCACTTTGACGCTAGAAGCCGCCTGGCCGCGCACTCGCTCTCGGACAAAAGCGCCCCGGCCGTACAAATGGCCCCTGCAGGTCGTCGGTACACCCGCCGAACTCCAGGAGGCTCCGGCCGCTGTAGACCACCTCTTCAGGTTGGCCCTCCCCTATAACCGCCGCTCAGGCGGTGGCGTTGGAGTTGCCGGGCGCAAAGCGCTGCTTTAGGGCATGGGGTCCAAGGCGGTAACAGAAGTCGCCGAAGGCCTCGCCGTCGTGGCGCTCACGCTTGAACGCCGCCAGCACCGGCTCGAGTCGCGCTGCGATTTCCTCGCGCTTTACGTTGTCCAGGAATACCTCTCCCAGCCGCGTCCCCAGTCGGCTCCCGCCGAGGTACACCGTGTAGCTGTTCAGGCTTCGGCCCACCAGCCCTACCTCAGCGCTGTAGGGGCGGGCGCAGCCGTTGGGGCAGCCGGTCATGCGCACATGGGGGGCCGGTCCGTCTGCCAGCTCCAGCTTTTCGAGCAATGCATCCAACTCCCGCGTAACCTCGGGCATCACCCGCTCACTCTCGGTTATGGCCAGTCCGCAGGTGGGCAGAGCCGGGCAGGCCATGGCGTTCCTTACCACCGGCGGGACGGCCTCGAAGCGCACCACCCCGTGACCGGCAAAAATCGCCTCAATCTGGGGCCGGTCCTGAGGGGCGATGTTCACGAACAGAATGTTCTGCTGCGCGGTCAGCCGGGTCTCGAGGCCGAAAGTCTGCACCACTTCGCGTATGGCCGCCCTGAGGTTGTCCTTGACCCGCCCGTTCTCCACGAACAGCCCGAAAAACAGCCGCCCGTCGCCTTGCTCCTGCCAGCCCAGGTGGTCGTCGCCGGAGAGCCACTCCAGGGGCTGGGGGTCGGGCAGGGCAGCCCCGTAGTACTTCTCCACCTCGGCCTTGAAGCGCCCCAAGCCCCACGCCTCGACCAAGTACTTCATGCGGCTGAACTTTCGATCATCGCGTCGTCCATGGTCGCGCTGGACCCTCACGATGGCCTCGACGACCTCGAGCAACTGCCCCGGCGCAACGGTGGCCAACGGCTTGCCCAGCACAGGATGGGTGTCCTTAGCGCCGTGGCTCTGACCCAGCCCTCCGCCCACCAGCAGGGTGAAGGCGACCAGCTCCTCCCCCTCCACTACCGGCACGATGCCAATGTCCTGGGTGTAGGCATCCACGCAGTTATCGCCCGGTGATGCGAAGGCGATCTTGAACTTGCGCGGCAGGTAGGTGTCGCCGTAGAGCGGCTCGACCCCATCACTTACGGGCGGCTGGGGGCTGCGGGACTTCTCCTCGAGGCTGGCCGCCCGTTCGCCGTCGAGCCAGATTTCGTAGTAGGCCCGGCTGCGCGGCTTAAGGCGGTCAGAGAGTTGCTTGGCGTAGGACATCACCTCGGCCCTGGCCTGGCTCACCAGCGGGGCCGGGCAGGCCACAATGTTGCGCACCACGTCGCCGCAAGCCGAGAGCGCGGTGAGCAGGTGGTCGTCGAGTACGTTCATTAGCGGGCGCAGGCCGCCCTTGCGCACCCCGTGGTACTGGATGGCCTGGCGGGTGGTAATACGCAGGGTGGCATTGCCCAGCTTGTCGGTGAGGGCGTCGAGAGCGAGGTACTGGTCGGGGGTCAGCACCCCACCCGGAATCGCCACTCGGATCATGTACGAGTAGTCGGGACCGAGCCCCTGCGCTTTGCGGGCCTTGCGGATGTCGCGGTCGTCCTGCTGGTAGATGCCGTGGAACTTGAGGATCTGGTAGGCGTCCTCGCTGAAGTGGTCGGAGCCATTGTGCAGCTCGCTGTCCACCGGGCCGCGCAGGTGACGGCTGGCGGTCTTGAGGTGCTCGTTCTTGGATAGTTTTTGGGTGGCTTGTGGTTCAGACATTAGATAGCTCCTAGGACAGATGTGCTAATTGCTGATAAAGATTGTAATCTATTTGAGCGATGGCCACACCCTCCCAGCCCGAACCCCTGACACCCGTCTGCACCCAGGCCCTCAAGGAGTGGGATGCGCAGGTACAGGCCCTGGCCCTGGGGCGCTTTGCCTTGGTGGTACGCAAGGGGGGCATCTGGGAAGTGCGGCGCGGCTTCGAGGTGCGGCACAGCCGCTTCTGGCTCTACCCGACCTTCCTGCACCAGAACCCCCTCGAGCTGCGCCCCTCCCACGCCGATCTGCTGCGCCCCGACCCCGCGCCGGGTCGGGTGTCTCTGGGGGCGCTGGCCGAGGTGGCGGCGGTCTGGAAGGTGACCGACCTGGGGCGGGCACGGGGCCTCGAGGGCTACCAGGGCCTCAGCGCTGAGGCCCTCGAGCGCCGCTTCCGCTACAAGGACAGGCCCTGGGTACACGCGGTGCTGCTTCGGGTGCGGCGGCTGAGCAACCCGCTGACGGTGGCCGAGACCAAAGCCTACGCGGGCTGCGTCTCCTGGGTGGAACTGGACGAAGCCCTGAGCACCGATGGCGCGGTGCCGGTGCTGCCGGAAGACCGCCTCGAGGCCCTGCAGGCTGAGCTGGACGGGCGTTTGGTTGGGTAGGCGGTCAGCGCCCGACCCCCCGCGAGGGCAGCGGAACCACCAGCGGGCCGGGGTGGGCGGGGTGCGGGTGAACCTCGACCTCGAGGCGGAACACCTCCCAGATGGTCTGTGGCTGTAGCACCTGCCGGGGGGTTCCAGTTACCCACAGCCGGCCCTGGTGCAGCAAGGCGATGCGGTCGGCGTAGGTGGCGGCCAGGTTGAGGTCGTGCAAAACCGCCAGTACCCCCAGCCCCTCGGCCGCCAGGGTGCGGGCTAAACCAAGGGTGTGGTGCTGGTGAGCGGGGTCGAGGCTGGCGGTGGGTTCGTCGAGTAGCAGATAGCGGTTGCCTCCGCTGAGCGACTCCCAGACCTGGGCCAGTACCCGCGCCAGCATCACCCGTTGACGCTCGCCGCCCGAGAGGTCAGGGAAGAGGCGCTCGGCCAGGTGCAAGGCCTCGGTCTTGTTCAGTGCGGCACGGGCGATCTCGAGATCGTGTGGGTTCTCGGAAAGTTGGATGTGGGGGTTGCGACCCAAGAGGGCTACCTCGAGGGCGGTGAAGGGGAACTCCAGGCGCGAGAACTGCGGCAGCACCGCCCGGCGCTGGGCTTGCTGGAGGACACTAAACCCCGCCAGGGGGCGACCCTCGAGCCACACCCCCTTCCCACCGAAGTCGCCCGCGAGTGCGCGCAGCAGGCTGGTCTTGCCCGCCCCGTTGGGGCCGAGCAGGGCCAGCACCTCTCCCGGCCTAACATCTAGTGACACCTTTCGGAGCACCGTTCGGCCGCCTAGGTTCAAGTTGAGGTCGCGGGCCTCGAGGCTCATCCGTGAACCCTCCGCCGCAGTACCAGGGCCAGAAAGAACGGAGCACCCACCAGCGCGGTGATTACCCCGATGGGAAGCTCGGCGGGTACCGCCAGGGTGCGGGCAAGCAGGTCGGCCCCCAGCAGCAGCGCGGCCCCCAACAGCAGCGCGGCGGGCATCAGGCGGCGGTGGTCGGCCCCCAACCACAACCGCGCCAGGTGCGGCACCACCAGGCCCACAAAGCCGATCAGGCCCGTCACCGAGACCGCCGCCCCCACCGCCAGGGCCGCCAGCGCAATAAGGCTGCGCCGTACGGCCTCCACCTCTACGCCAAGGTGGCGGGCTTCCTGTTCGCCCAGCAGCAGCAGGTTAAGCGCTCGAGCCTGCAGCGGCAAGCCCCAAAGCGCCAGCCCGACCCAGGGCAAAACCCCCAGCAGGGTCTCCCAACTGGCTCCGCCCAGGCTGCCCAAGCGCCAAAAGGTGATGGCCCGAAGCTGGGCTTCGTTGGCCCCAAACAGAATTAGGCCCACCCCTGCCGCGGCCAGCGCGTTGAGCGCGATGCCCACCAGCAGCATGGTGGTGACGTTGACCCGGCCTCCCCGACTGGCAAGGCGGTAGACCATCCAAGCGAAAAGCAGTGCTCCCGCAAAGGCCGCCAGCGGCACTGCCAGGTGTCCCAGCAGGCCCAGCGCGGCCAGACCCAGCAGGTTGGGCGCGAGTGCCACAGCGGCAAACAGGGCGGCCCCACTGCTGACGCCGATCAGGCCGGGGTCGGCCAGAGGGTTGCGGAACAAACCCTGTAGGGCAGCCCCCGCGCAGGCCAGCGCGGCCCCCACCAGCGCCGACAGCAGAACACGCGGCAGACGAATCTCCCACAACACGTAGGCTTGCGCGGGGCTAAAGGCGACCCCCAGGTCTAGACCGAAGCGCTCGGCCAGTATCGCCGCCGCTTGCTGAGGGGAGATGTTGACCGCCCCGATCAGAACCGAGGCCGTAGCCAGCAGCATCAGCCCCACCCCGAGCAACACCAGCGCCAGACGAGGGTGGTTGCGCCCAATCGTCCCCAGGGTGCGAAGCGCGGGCAGGGCCCGGGTCATGGGCGCTGGGCAACCCGAAGTTCGGGGTGAAGAGCAAGGGTCAGCTCGAGGATGGCCTGCCCCGCCCGCGGCCCGAAACCCAGCAGATAGTTGCCCTCGAAGCTCAGGATGCGACGGTTCCGTCCCGCCGGGGTGGCGGCAACGCCGGGCGTCTTGAGGAAGCCCTCGATACCCCCCACGGCTTGAAGGCCCCGGTCTAGCATCACGATGTAGTCGGGCTGGGCCAGCACCAGCGCCTCGGCGGTGATGGCCTTGTAGCCGCTGTAGCCGGTGACCGCGTTGACCCCGCCCGCAAGCTTAATCATGCTGTCGGCGGCGGTGCCGGTGCCCGAGAGGGTCAGGTTGCCGCTGCCCGAGGAGTAAACGAACACCACCCTGGGGCGTTGGTGAATCTGGCTGTACAGCGCCCTGGCCTGCAGGGCTCCGACCTCGATGCGGCGCACCAGAGCCTCGGCGCGCTCATCTAGGGCCAGGGCTTTGCCGATGAGGCGGATGTTGGCCTTGACCCCTTCCAGGCTGGGGGTGTCGTCCACCAACAGCAGCGGCACCCCCGAGCCGCGCAGCTGGACCAGCACGGCGGGGGGCCCGGTGTCGTCCACGGCGATGATGAGGCTGGGGCCAAGCGACAGCACGCCCTCCGCGCCCAGGCTGCGCCGATACCCCACCTGGGGGAGCTTTTGCGCGGCGGCAGGGAAGTTGGAGCTGCTGTCCACTCCCACCAGCCGCTTTTCTGCGCCCAGCGCATATATAATTTCGGTGACCGACGACCCAACCGCGATGACCCTCGAGGTGTCCTTAATGAGCAAAGTCTGGCCGCTCGCGTCGCGCACCGCGCCTTGGGCCAGGGTCAGCCCCAGCATTAACATCGCCGTGGCCAGGGTTGATCTGAATATGGGTCCTGCCCAATGCCTGATTGTCTTCCAACGCCTCATCTTTGGGGTACCTCCTTGCAGCCGCGCCAGCGCGGGTCGGTTGCCTATAGCCGGTTACGGGATTGGTCTCGCCACAGGGTGCAATCATCTAGCTTCTTGAAAGCGCTCCAGGCTCCTCGCCCTGAAGTACACGGTGCCCCCTTCCTGCAGACCCCAGTCGCTGATCTGGGCCTTCGGGATCTCGATTTCGAGCCACTGAGCCCCCGGACTGTCAGCGGTCTGAACCTCGAGGCGGGCCAGCGCACCCACCCGTCTAAGGTGTCGCAGCGTTGCGGGCCGAAATCCCTGGGCCGGCAGGAGGCTGACCTCAAAGTCGTGCGGGCGCACAAAGCCATCCTCCAGCGCGTTGGAGCGCCCAAGAAAGTGGAACACGAAAGGTGTGGCAGGCCGGTCGTAGACCTCCTCGGGGGCGCCCACTTGCTCCACGCGGCCGTTGTTGAACACGACCACCCTGCTGGCGATCTCCAGGGCCTCCTCCTGGTCGTGTGTGACAAAGACGCTGGTCAGGCCCAACTGGTCATGCAACTGGCGCAGCCAGCGGCGCAACTCCTCGCGCACCTTGGCGTCCAGGGCCCCGAAGGGCTCGTCCAGCAGGAGTACCTGCGGCTCCACCGCCAGCGCCCGCGCCAGCGCAACCCGCTGCCGCTGCCCGCCCGAGAGCTGGCTGGGGTGGCGCTGTGCAAGACCCTCGAGCCGCACCAGCCCCAGTAGCTCATGGACTCTGGCCTCGAGTTGCTGCCTATTCGGGCGGCGCCCCGCCCCGCGTACCCGCAGCCCAAAGGCCACGTTCTCAAAGACCGTCAGGTGGCCGAACAGCGCGTAGTGCTGGAAAACGAACCCGACCCGCCGCTGTCCGGGGGGACGCAGGGTGGCATCCTCGTCACCGAACCAGACCTGCCCTTGCTCGGGGGTCTCGAGGCCCGCGATCACCCGCAGCAGGGTGGTCTTGCCCGAGCCTGAGGGCCCCAGGAGGGCCACCAGCTCCCCGCTCCCGATGTTGAGGCTGACCCCGCTCAGCGCGGCGTAGCGCCCGAAGTGTTTGCTCACGTTCTCGATGCTGATGTTCATGTTGTCTCTTTCGTACGCCAACCCAGTACGCTCTTCGCCAGCAGCGTCAGCAGCGCCAGGAAGGCCAAAAGCGAGGCCACCGCGAAGGCAGCGACGGTCTGATACTCGTTGTACAGCATCTCGACGTGCAGTGGAACCGTTGTGGTGAGGCCCCGGATGTGCCCCGAGACCACCGCCACCGCGCCGAACTCGCCCATCGCCCTGGCGTTGCACATGATCACGCCGTACAGCAGGCCCCAGCGGATGCGCGGCAGGGTGACCCGCCAAAATATCTGCCAGCCCGAAGCCCCCAGGGTTAGGGCAGCCTCTTCCTCGTCCTTCCCCTGGGCTTCCATCAGCGGGATCAGCTCACGGGCGACATAGGCGAAGGTAACGAAGCAGGTCGCCAGCACGATACCGGGGAGGGCGAAAATGATTTTGATGTCCTGGGACTCGAGCCAGGGCCCAAAGAAGCCCTGCCGCCCGAACAAAAGCACATAAACCAGCCCCGAGATCACCGGAGAGACCGCCAGCGGCAGCTCGATCAGCGAGACCAGCAGCCCACGCCCGGGAAAGCGGTACTTGGCGATGGCCCAGGCCGCCGCTACCCCGAACAGGGTATTGAGCGGCACCACGATGGCAATCACGCTGAGGGTCAGGCGTACTGCTGCCAGCGCGTCGGCCTCCGAGACGGCGTTGAGGTACGGCGAGAGGCCCCGTCGGAAAGCCTCCGCAAAGACCGCCACCAGTGGGAGCACCAGAAACAGGCCTACAAAGCTGAGGCTCAGCCCGACCAGCAGCCGGCCCGACCAGCCGTTCCCCCCTCGCCGCCGCGGGGTCAGGGTGCCCAGCGGTAGAACCCGCCTCATCGGCCGAGCCTCCGCGCCAACAGAGCTTGAATCGCGCCCAGGCCCAGAAGCAGGACCAGCGAAATCAGCAGCATCGCCGCGCCAATCACCGCAGCGCCGCCGTAGTCATACTGCTCGAGCCGCGCCACGATCAGCAGCGGGGCAATCTCGGTCTTGAGCGGCAAGTTGCCCGAGATAAACACGACCGAGCCGTACTCACCCACGGTGCGGGCGAAGGCCAGGGTGAAACCCGCCAGGAGTGCGGGCAGCAGCGGCGGCAAAATCACCCGCCAGAAAGTCTGGGCTGGGCTGGCCCCCAGGGTGAGGGCGGCTTCCTCGAGCTCTTTGCCGGTATCCTCGAGCACGGGCTGCACCGTGCGCACCACAAACGGAATACCGATGAAGATCAGGGCCACCAGCACGCCCAACTGGGTATAGGCCACCTTGACGCCCAGCGGCTCGAGTAGGCTGCCGACCCAGCCGTTGGGGGCCAGCAGCGCAGTCAGGGTGATGCCCGCCACCGCCGTCGGGAGCGCGAAGGGCAAGTCCACCAGCGCGTCCACCAGCCGCTTGCCCGGGAACTGGTGCCGCACCAGCACCCAGGCCAGAAGCAGCCCGAACGGCACGTTAATCAGCGAGGCCAGCGCCGCAGCCCCAAAGGACAGTTGAAGGGCAGCCACCACTCGAGGCGACGACAGCAGTTCCCACGCCGCCTCGGGCGTTACCGTGGCGGCCTTAAGGGCCAGCGCGGCCAGGGGGATCAGCACAATCAGGCTCAAGTACAGCAAGCTGTAGCCCAGTGCAAGCCCCAGCCCCGGAAGTACGGGGCGGGGACGGCGCGGGCGGGATATGGGGGTGCGTAGGGTCATTGTCCCGGCTTGTAGATCTGGTCAAAGATGCCGCCGTCGTTAAAGAACTTGGCCTGTGCCGCGCGCCAGCCGCCAAACTGCTGCTGGATGGTGAACAGGGGGACTTTGGTGAACTGGTTGGCGTAGCGCTGGGCCACGCTTTGGAGGCGGGGGCGGTAGTAGTTCTTGGCGATGATCTCCTGGCCTTGGGCGCTGTACAAGAAGTTGAGGTAGCTCTGCACCAGCGGCAGGTTGTTCTTCTTCTGGACGGTGCGATCCACCCAGGTCACCGGTGGCTCGGCCAGGATGCTGATGGAAGGGGTCACGATCTCGAACTTGTCGGTCCCGAACTCCTTGAGGGCCAGGAAGGCTTCGTTCTCCCAGGACAAGAACACGTCACCGATACCGCGCTCGGCAAAGGTGGTGAGGGAGCCCCTGGCCCCCGTGTCCAGCACCGGCACGTTCTGGTAAAGCGCGCTCACAAACTCCTGCGCCCTGGCCTCGCTACCCAGCCTGCGCAGGGCATACCCCCAGGCCGCCAGGAAGTTCCAACGCGCGCCGCCGGAGGTCTTGGGGTTGGGGGTGATGACCGACACTCCGGGTTTTATCAGGTCGTCCCAGTCTTTTATGGCCTTGGGGTTGCCCTTGCGAACCAGAAACACGATGGTCGAGGTGTAGGGCGAGGAGTTGAAGGGAAGTCGCCGCTGCCAGTTGGGCGCGATTAGGCCTCGGTCAGCGATTGCGTCGATGTCGAAGGCCAAGGCCAAAGTCACCACGTCGGCCTCGAGGCCGTCAATCACGCTTCGGGCCTGGCGAGCCGAGCCCCCGTGCGACTGGTTGAAGGTCACGGTCTGGCCCGTGCGCTCTTTCCAGTAGGCCGCGAAGGCGCGGTTGATCTCTACATACAGCTCGCGGGTGGGGTCGTAGGAGACGTTGAGGATGTTTTGGGCCAGGGCCGTGCCGAAAAAAGCACTTGCGATTAGGATTACGATCAATCGTTTCATGGGTGTTCTCCTGAACATGGGCGGGCTTCGGGTCGGGGTAATGCTCCAGGCCATCGACAGCCATAATCGCTACACACACCCACCTCCCCTCAGATTGCCTCTGCGGGCTGGGTAAGGTGGGCTTTTCGCAACACCTCGGCCACCTCGGGGCGGGTGAACTCTGCAGGCAGTTCAGCGCCGGAGCGCAGCAGTTCGCGGACTTTGGTTCCCGAGAGCACCAGGTGGTGGCTGCTGTCGTGTGGGCAGGTTCGGCTGCTGACCACCGAACCGCAGGTTTTGCAGTGAAACGTGTGCTCGAACTTGAGGATCTGTATCCCGATCTCATCGGCGGTGAACTGTTCAAAAACTTGCTGGGCCTCGTAGGTGCCGTAGTAGTTGCCCACGCCCGCGTGGTCACGCCCAACGATGAAGTGGGTGCAGCCGTAGTTCTTGCGGCTGATGGCGTGGAGAACCGCTTCGCGCGGCCCCGCGTAGCGCATCGCGGCGGGGTACACCCCCAGCAGCACGCGGTCGCTCGGGTAATACCGTTCGAGTAGTACCTCGTAGGCCCGCATTCGTACCTCGGCGGGCACGTCGTCGGATTTGGTTGCGCCGACCAGCGGGTTCAGGAACAGTCCGTCGATTTGCTCGAGGGCCACCTTGTGCAAATACTCGTGGGCGCGGTGGATGGGGTTGCGGGTCTGGAAGGCCACGACGGTTTTCCAGTCGCCGAACAGGGCGCGGGTCTCGAGCGGGGTGAAGTGGTGGGCGGGGAAAGGACCTCGGTTCAGAGCAAATAGGCTGATCCGACCCGCCAGGTTGACCTCGCCCTGCGCCAACAGCGCTGCCACGCCGGGGTGAGCGGGGTCGGTGGTGCGGTAGACCTCGAGCGCCTCCTTCTGCTTGTCGGGCCGGTACTGCTCACTCACCTCCAGCAAACCCAACGTCACGCCGCCCACGGTAAGGCGGACATCGCCGCGGTACCGGGCTGCCTGTTCTGTAGACACACCTAAGGTGATGGGGATACCCCAGGGCAAGCCATTGCTGAGGCGCATGCGCTCGACCACGCTGGTGTAGTCGGCCTGGCCCAGAAACCCCTCGAGCGGAGAATACACCCCGGTGGCGATCAGCTCGAGGTCGGCGAGGCCCCGCTCGGAAAGCTCGAGGGCCGGCAGATGCGCGAACTCTCCTGCCTCGGCCTCGACTAGCCGGTTGACCAGCGTCCCGCCATGGGGCGCAACTCTTTGCGGGCTCCAGCGGCTCACGTCCTGGCTCCCCAATGCTTTTTGTGGACAAAACTTGTCAACTTTTTCATTGCGACGACCCCTATCGGTCCGGCACTGGAAGCTCTGAGCTACTAAGTTGCGCCATAGTGAGATTGCAGGACTTCAGCACAGCCTCATCAGCGAGCGGCTTGTGGGCGCAATTGCCCGATCTATCGGTGAGTGCGGATGCTGCAATTCCACTATGGAGATACTTAAGTTGGGGGTTCCCAAATCCCGCATTCGGTTTTGCCCTTGCCCGCCCAGCGGCCCGCCCGCGCATCTTCACCCGGCCGAACTGCCCTCGTACAGGGCCAGCATCCGATGCTGAGGAAGCCTGCCCGGTAGAGCGGGTTGAGCGGAAGCTGGTGGATCTCTGCGTAGGTCTCGAGCATCTCTCGGCTCCAGAAGGCCAGCGGGTTGACGCGCAGACGCTCGACCGTGGGCTCTAGAAAGGCAATGCTGGCGCGGGTGCTGCTCTGGTCGCGGCTGCGGGCGTTGAGCAGGGCGGAGGGGTTTTTTTGTCGCAGGTACCCTTGAAGCGGCGCGACCTTGCGCGCGGCACAGCAGCCATCGGGGTCGGTGGCGTACTGCGGGTTTTCGAATTCCGGCTCGAGGCCCGCGCTCAAACTCACGAACCTGAGCTGGGGATAGCGCTCCTCCAGCACATCGCGGGTTTGCAAGGTTTCGGGGAAATGGTAGGCAGTGTCCACAAACACCACCTCACCCCGATAACCCGACTGCGCGGCCAGGTCCAGCAGCACCACCCCGTTGAGGTTGAAGGCGCTGGTCATCAGCGCGTCGGGGTGTGCCCGGAGCGCCCACCGGATGACCGTCCGGGGGTTGGTGTCTTCCGACCAGATGGGCCAGGGTTCGAGGTCCACCGGTGGATGGCCCGCCCGGCTCAGGCCCCCAGGACCAGGCTTGCTCATGCCTGCACCTGCACTTCTATCCCACGCTTCCGAAGCTCGTCCAGCAGAAGCTCGAGGCACTCGTTGATGCTCTGTTGGTCGGTGCGAAGGTGGAGATCAGGACTCCGCGGTGGCTCGTAGGGGTCGGAGATCCCGGTAAAGTTGGCCACTTCGCCGTTCAGGGCCTTGGCGTAAAGGCCTTTGACGTCGCGCTCGATCAGGGCTTCAATCGGGGCGTCCAAAAAGACCTCCAGCCGCTCCACTGCCTCCGCCAATACCGCCTCACGGGTCTGGCGGTAGGGGCTTATTGCGCTGACCAAAACAATTACGCCATTGCGGGCCAGCAGGTTCGCCACGAAGCCGATGCGCCGGATATTGGTGTCGCGGTCTTCTCGGCTAAAACCCAAGCCTTTGGACAAATGCTCACGTACCTTGTCGCCATCAAGCAACTCGACCCGGTGGCCAGCCTCGTAGAGCAATACTTCTAGGGCCGTGGCCAGGGTGGTCTTTCCCGCGCCTGAAAGCCCGGTGAACCAAACCACAATGCCGCTCACGTTAACCCTCGGCGAGGCCATTGTAGCTTTCCAGCAATACCCGCTCTGCGTCGCGGCCCGCAACCTCGGTCACGATTGCGGCCACCACCGATGCCCAGTCGGGCAGTCCTGCACGCGACAGCTTTACGCGGCGGGGTTGGCCTGTGCCGACCTCGCCCTCAACGCGGGTATCCGAAAGGCTGACTTCGACGGGATGTGAACCCGAGGGGCCGTATAGAAAGCCCCTGGCGTGGCCCAAGCCCAGCTCGAGCCACCCGCTGCGGGCCGCACCCGCACCGGTCAGCCGGATTTCAATACGGGTGTCAACGAGTCGGGCGTGTACGCTAAAGACCCTCGTTCCCGAGACCCAGCCCAGCGCTTCGTTCTGGCCGAACTCGAGTAACAGATCCTCGCCGAATACCAGGCCGCCCAAACGCCCCTTTAGGGTTTGCCCGTCCCACTCCAGGCGAGCGCGATAGCTTAACGACGGCTGTGTAACCTCGCCCAGAATGGGTATGGGTGAGGCGCTTTGTGCAATCATTACCGCCGATCTTGTCTTATGGTTGGAGGTCTCGAGCCAGTTCATGCGGCGCTCCTTGGTAGAGGTCTAGTGGTGCGTAGCTTCGAAAGTAGACCGAGCTACGACACCGACAGCGGCGCACGGCAGGGCTCGAGAGGTAAAACATTCGGACTGGGTTCATGGGGCCTCCTTATCTCTCTCGAGCTTTAGGCTGTGCCTAGCCGGTCTCGAGGCGGATTTGGCACCGGGGCGGGGCCAGGCTCGGTGATGAAACGACTGCCCCACAGGTTGCCGCAGCGTCAACGGGCCGTTCCCTCGGCTGCTCTGGATAAGTTTGAGGCGAGACTGCTTCTCGCCTCAGTCCCGGCCCGCTCTGGCGGTTACGGGCCGGGATGTGGGTTAAGTTAGCATAGATGACAAAACTTGTAAACAATTGACGCGTGAGATCGGACGTGCGGTCGGGCGGCACACGCACAGGAGGTACTTAGGTTCTACTTAGGGGCGAGCAACTCGACGGGGTGCAGCAGGTGCTCGAGGCATTCGTCGTAGTTTACGCCCCGTCGGAAGTCCTCGGACAGGTCTGCCACACTTACGCTGGACATCACCTCCAGCACCGCGTCACGCACCCTGAGCCAAACCAAGCTGCGAGCATGGCAGCGACCCTGCTCGCTGCAAGTCTTGGGCCAGTTGAGGCTAACGCACGAAAGCGGGGCGATGGGTCCGTCTACCGCCCGCATCACGTCGCGCAGACTAATCTCCTCGGCCTTCTTTGGCAGTGCGTATCCACCGCCCACGCCGCGCCTCGAGGCCACCAATCCGTGTCCGCTGAGGGTGGCCAGAATGCGAACGAGATAGGTGCGGCGAACCCCTGTCGCAGTGCTGATCTCCTCGCTACCCACGTAGCGCCCCTGAGGCTGGGTGCCCAAGTAGCCTAGAGCCTTGAATGCGTAAATGTCTGTGGACGATAGTCGCATGGGTGTGTCCTGTGATCCGACAATAGTTTACCTGCCTACACGCGAATAGGTACCTCTTGAACTCCCATCAGCCAAGGCCATCGCCGCCCAGCAGTAGGGCACGGCATAACGGCTTATCTAGAGCGTGGGTTAGCACTGTAGGGCTCCGAGTTTGCCTTTTCGCGTTTTCCACAATTCTCTGCCCACGGCGCAGAGTATTACGCTCGCCAGGGCAAAAACCGCCGTACTCAGAGCGTTTCCCCCGGATACTCCCTACGGCGCTAAAGCGGGCGGTTTTTTGCTGTAGGGAGTTCAATACCTGCCGCCGCGAGGGAGGTAAGGGTGGGAAAAGCGATCAGTGTTTATGGGAACCACTTTTACATAGCCAAACAGCCCATGTTATTGGGATCTAGACCAATCTGTCCAACTCGAGGCGACAAAAGACGCCTCTTTTGACGCCTAGCCCAAGCAATTTGTCTAAGATTTCGGTGGGCGATTTGTCCGGGTGTCAGGTCTATTTCGCGGCGGTTTCATTTCTGTGAAGTCGCGAGCTGGGTACTTAGGCCCAAGAGACTTTTCGGACTCGAGCCGGCCTCGAGTCCCCCCTTTTTCCTCGAGCTGCCCCCATTTCCGACAATCCGCTCGAGCCCTCTCAACAGCAATTCGCATCGAGGTCGTAGTACGGCGTCAAGTCTTATTTGATGCACAAGCTAACGCTGAAAAGCGTCCTGGAGAAGATTTGCCGTGCACCACTTTAGGCTGGATGCGGTATCGCAGGGGTCTCTGCAGCGGTTACCACGAAACCCCGAATGCACAGACTCGGATGCTCGGCATACACTACACCTGCTTCAACGCCCGCATTTACGCCTGAGAGCATAAGGCATCTCTTGGGAGTCACTTGAAAAACCTAACGCCCTACGGAAGATCAAGCTGCACCACCAGCCCGCCTGTCTCCACCCTCTTTGCCGAGACCATTCCACCGTGTGCCTCGACCAGAGCCCGCACCACCGCCAGACCCAGGCCGCTCCCGCCGCTCTGCCGGTTACGCGAGGCCTCGTGACGGTAAAACGGTGTGAACAACTTGCCCAGCTCATCCTCGGGAACTCCTGGGCCAGTGTCGCTCACCCGAATACAAACACCGCCTGTCTGAACAACCTCGAGCCCCACCCTCCCGCCGCTGGGGGTATATCGCAAGGCGTTCTCGAGCAGGTTCCCCAGTACCTGCCGCAGCCGCTCGGGGTCGCCGAAATAGGGCAGCGAATGGGGCGAATCAAGCTCGAGCCCCACACCCGACTTTTGCGCCGAAGGCTGGAAGCCTTCGAGCACCTCTCGAGCCAACTGCGCGAGGTCGAAGGCTCTCGCCTCAAGCTTGAACTCGCCCGCGTCCGCCAGCGTCAGGGTCTGCAAGTCGCGCGCCAGCTTCTCCAGAACGTCGAGCTGGGTGTGCAGCTTTCCCAGCTCGGCCACCTCCAGTGGGAACACCCCCAGCTCCATGCCCTCGACCCTCGAGCGCAGGGCGGCAAGCGGCGTTCTCAACTCGTGGGCGATGGCGGCGTTGGCGAAGCGGCGGGCGGCCTCGGCCTGCTCGAGGCGCTCCGCGATCCGGTTGACGTTATGCATCAGTTCCAGCAGTTCCCCGCTGCCGCTGGGCTGGCTGCGGATTTGCAACTCGCCAGAGGCGATGCGCGAAGCGCTACGCTCGAGGTTTTCCAGAGGCCGCAACAGGCGCTTCGAAACCACGACACTCACCCCGCCGATCACCAGCATCCCGACTAAGAGGGTGAGAAATCCGGGGCGGAGCGGTCGGTCGGCGGCCGGGCGGACGACACGGAAAGGCTGGTTGTCACGATAGAACTGCTGAACCTCGGGTGAAGCGCCGTCCAGCACTCCGGACCAGTACACGCTGTAGAACCCGATGGCCCCCGCCGCGATGGTCAGGAAGGTGAGGCCCATCACCAGCGCCACCTGAACCCACAGCCGGGCGAAAAGTGGCCTAGCCATCATAGCGATACCCCACTCCGAAGACCGTCTCAAGACCGTGCCCCTGGCCCAGCTTGCGCCGAAGGTTTTTGATGTGGGTATCGACTGTGCGCTCCAGGGTGTCGCGATCGTGCCCGCTGATGCGCTCGAGCAGCTCGGCCCGGCTAAAAACTTTACCCGGCGCCTGGAGGAAGGCTGCCATCAGGTCGAACTCCGCACCCGTTAGCTCGACCCGGCTCTCGCCGATTTGGGCGGTGCGGCCCTCGAGGCTCAGCGTCAGCCCATTCGGACCCTGAAGTGCTGGGTTTTTTGGCGCGGCCCGGCGCAGAACAGCCTCCAGCCGCGCCCCCACCTCGCGCAGCCGGAAGGGCTTGGTGATGTAGTCGTCCGCGCCGAGGTCGAAGCCCTTGAGAATCTCCCGCTCATCGGCCCTGGCGGTGAGGATCACCACCGGGGTCTGGCCCTCCCCGCGCACCGTGCGCAGCACCTCGAGGCCGGTGAGACCCGGCAGCATGATGTCCAGCAGCAGCAAATCGGGCTGATGGGCGAAGAACAGCTCGAGGGCCTTCAGCCCGTCGGGTGCGTGGCTGACCCGGTAGCCAGTCAGCCGCAGGAACCCCGCCAGCGAGTCGGCGATGTCGGTCTGGTCTTCGACCAAGAGGACGTGACGCATGGCTTAAGCGTACCCAACCTGAAGGAAGTTTCAGGTTTGCTCCACAACTCGTCCACAACCTCCCCCCATACTCACCTCCGAAGTTAGAGAAACAGGAGGTTTTTTCATGAAGAAGACCCTGGCAGTCCTTACCCTGACCATTGGCACGCTCGCCCTCACCGCTTGCGGCGGCATGCGCGGTGGTGACACCCTCAGCGACGCCCAGGCCCAGGCGGTTGGGGACTCGATTGCGAGTGAGCTCGAGTCGTCCACCGCATCCTTAACGGCCTCCGACTTGGTGAGCCAGGGGGTCTCGTCGGCCTCGTCGGCGCCGTCGGCCTTAGTCTCGAACCAGAGCGCGATGAAGCCACCCGCCTGCGTCAGCTTCACCCCCGACCCACTCTCAGACACCGACGGCGACGGTGTGCCCGACACCGCCACCTACACCTTCAACTGCACCAAGACCCGTCCTGGCAGCGGAACCAAGCGCGTCACCGGACAGGCCCAGCTCTCCGACCCTGGCGCGGGCTTTAATCTGAGCCTGACCAACCTCGAGACCGAGGTCAGGGACAGCCAGGGCAACCCGCTCTACACTGCTACCCGCAGCGGCACCCGCTCGGCCGCCCGCAGCGGCAGCCAGATCACGCTGAGCCACGACCTCAGCGTGAGCCGCCAGGTCACCGGGCTGCCAGCCGCCAGCATCACCAACAAATCCAGCCTCGTCTTCAGCGCCACCGGAGGCACCGTCGTCCAGGGCCAGCCGCTGCCCAGTGGCACCGCCACGGTAACGGGCGCGTACACCTGGGTGCGCGGCGGTGAGAGCTTCGGCTTCGCGCTGTCCACCCCTACGCCACTCGTCTACGACTCGAGCTGCACCGACGACCTCAAGATCGTGAGCGGCGTGCTGCGGGCTTCCCTAGGTGGCACCAGCGGGTCGGGCGGGGCGGGCGGCTCTGTGCGGATCACCTTCAACGCCTGCGGGGTCAAGCCCTCGGTGCTTTTTGTCGCAGCGGCAAGTTAATTCTCACCCCCACCCCGGATCTAGGGTGCAAAGCCCTAAATAGAGGGGCCAGAGGTAAGTAAAGGACAGGTTATGAAAGAGATACTGGTGGTTCTCTCGGGTCTGCTGGGCTTGGCGATGGCGCGGGTGTTGGTCTTCGCGTTCGAGCGGCGCATGCTGGTGGTCGGCTCGCTGCCCGACCCGAGCGTGTTTTACTCCTTGGTCGGCACTGTCTACAACGCGGCCCATCGAGGCACACTAACGCACTCCTACAGGCTCGAGTTCCGCCGCCCGGGCCGGGTGCCGGCGAGCAGGCGCATCAGGCCGGCGCGGGACATGTACCTGTCCCGGGGCCGCAATGCCGGAAGGCTCGAGTGGTCTTCAACAAGTGCCCTGACGGCCCGCAGCAATACTTCTATTGAGGTGGGGCGATGAGCTTTATCGCAAAGATTGTCCTTGGCCTGGCGCTCTCCTGCTCTGTTTTCGCACAATCAACCCCCACGGCCAATCAAGTCCTCTTCAACCTCGCCCTCAGCCAGCGCGGGGTACAGGATTACCAGATGCGGATCGCGGGAACCGCCAGCATAGCAGGTCAGACCGTACAACTCGACCTGACCGTGTCGCGCATCAGCGAGCTCGAGCTGACCCGCGTCGAGTTCAACAAGCCCGACAGCCTGGCGGGCAACGTGGTCATCAGCGAGAAGGCGGGCGACAAAAACTACCTGGCCCTGACCAACCAGGTGGTGGTGAGCCGGGACAAGGGGAACGGCTCGAGACTCAATCTCGGCCAGCTCACCGACATCCGCGGGCTGGTGGGCAACCAGAACAGCGTCAAACTGGTCTCGAGCGAGGAGATCGCCGGGCGCGGCAGGGTCTTTGTGCTCGAGGTAATACCGCCCAACAACTCCCCCTTAGCAAAGGTGCGCGTGTGGGTGCTTGAGCAAGGCTGGCAACCCTACCGAATCCAAACCTTCGACGTCAGCGACGGCGTGGTCAGCGACCTGACCTTCCTCGAGTTCAGGACCAACCTCGGCCTAACCCCCCAAGCCCTCCAAGCTCTGCCGGCAGATGCCGAGGTGGTCAACCGATGAAGAAGGCCGAAAGTCACAGATCACAGGTCACGGGACGGGGACTGGTGGTTTTGGTGGTGGTCATGAGTGCATTGGGCGTACTGGCCCAGACCACAACACCCACGTACTACCGAGACATCAAGCCAATTTTAGATAGGCACTGTGTTGGTTGCCATATCACGGGTGGCATCGCTCCGTTCTCGCTAACCGACCCGCAAGAAGCCGTCCAGCGGGCCGCCGTGATTGCAGGGGTGACTTCAGGAAACTACATGCCGCCCTGGCCCCCGGGCGGAGACTCACCCACGTTCTTAAATGAGCGCAAGCTGTCGGCAGAGGAGAAAGCCTTGCTGGTGGCCTGGGCGCAGACGGGTGCGGCGCTGCGCTAGACCCTAACCCTGTCCCAAAAGCGGCAGAGGGTGAGAAGAGATGGGAGATATATGCTGAAACGACTTGTTCAAATCGCTTTGCTGGGCCTGACCATGGCGGGGTTTGCGCTGTTAGTCTCGCCCCTGACTCGTCTGCTTAACCCATCCAGTGAGGGCGCTCGAGTTGCCGACGATCACCGCGCGATGGGGCACTTTCAGCCCGAGGCGTGGTCGGACTTCGGCCTCAGCCTGATCGCGCCTGGCGTCGCCTTAGCACAGAGCAGTGTGGGCGAAACCGTCACGCTGCCTCCCAGCGCCGCCTACACGCCATCCGCCTCCGAAGGTACCGACGACTACCACTGCTTCCTGCTCGACCCCAAGCTGTCCCAGGACCGCATGGTGACGGCTGTAAACATCCAACCCGACGCAGGACGCATCGTGCATCACGTGATCTTGTTCAAAATCACCGGCGACGCGGTGGGCGAAGCGGTGAAGAAAAATCAGGCCGGCGGCGGACGAGGCTGGACGTGTTTCGGTGGCCCGGAGGTAGGGGACAGCCGCGCCATAGGCGGGAGCTGGCTGGGGGCCTGGGTGCCTGGGGCGGGTGACGGGCGCTTGCCCGAGGGCTTGGGCATTGAACTCCCAAAAGGCTCGCTGGTGGTGATGCAGGTTCACTACAACCTACAGGCGGGTGCCAAACCTGACCAGAGCCGCGTATCCCTGACCTACGCGCCCAAGTCGCAGGAGGCAGGTCTTCGGCCCCTAGGCACCAACCTCTTCGTGGCCCCCGTGGAAGTCCCCTGTGCCGACGGCAACACGGCCCTCGAGTGTAGCCGCACCAACACCCTGCGCGAGAACGTCAAAAAGTTCGGGGAGCAGGGGGTACAACTGCCCCAGGCGTTGCTGGCGGCCTGTGGTAAAAGTTTGAGCGACTTCCAGAAGCCCGTGGGTGATGCCAGCGCAGTCTCGAGTACCTGTCTGCGCTCCCTGCGCTCAAACGCCACCCTCTACTCGGTAGCGGGCCATATGCACCTGAAGGGCACCGAAATCAAGCTCGAGCTGGTCCGCGACGGTCACAGCCAAACCCTGCTGCACATCCCACGTTGGGACTTCCACTGGCAAGGCAATTACTGGTTCAAACATCCTGTGCAAGTCAAGGCGGGCGATGCCATTCGGATCTCGTGCACCTTCGACAACTCGGCCCGGCCCCAGCGATACATCACCTGGGGCGAGGGTACTACCGACGAGATGTGCCTGGGCGTAATCGGCTACAGCGCTCGGTAAATGGGCAGTCGCTCAATTCCACGCACAGCTTTCGTTTCCTCTCGTAGAACTGGCTCTCGAAACGAGGTCGCCTTCGCTCACAGACCCCTGGCTGCCCAGACCAACATGCCTTGGCGAACAGAAGTCCTTCGGTTCTCGAGGTCGTGCCCTGAAGCCATCTCGTGGCTAATCGAACGCGGTCACGCGGCGCATGACCGAAGTCTTGGCGGTACGAGATGTGGAATGACTACGGTGGTCTCCTATGCGTTCGGTGCTCTTGTTTTTGACCCTACTGGCAGCCTGTCAGGCGGCCCCGATTGTCCGAAACCTTAAAGACAGCCAGCTTTCTTTTCTTCGCGTCGCTCCCACGGGAAACTCGGTGCTATACGCCAGCCCCAGTACCTTAGACCAACCGACCCTCGGGGTCAGGACGGTCAACATCCGGGGCAGCGCAAGCGCAGAGGGGCTGACCCAGGCCATCACGGTGATTCTGTACGCCAGAGCCGCCGACCCGGCCAGCGCCTGCACCGCCATTGGCACGCTATACAGGTGCGAGGCAGCGCTCGAGACCCCAATCTCCGCCGCCCTAACCTTTTCGCCTGCCGCGCCCGACGTTTCGCTCAGCCTTTCGAGCCCCATCCTGGTCGAGGCGGTCAATCTGGGCAAGGTCTGGCTGGGGCTGAGGGTGGTCGCCGGGGCTGGTGAGAAGGTCACCGTTTGGTTCCGGGGAATGCGGGCGGTGGTGACGCTGCTGTGAAGCCGCGGCCGCCGGAGAGTGGGCCTGGGCACACCGCCGCCCGCCCGCGTCTACCCGCCCGGTCTCGCGGTTTCATTCCCACTTCACCACGTTCGGAAGACGTTCAAGATCATGAAAACAACCCAGTGGATCGGAATCGCTGTGACCGTGGCGGGCCTGGTGTTGCTGGCAATGGCGATGGCGCGACACCCCCACGACTTCCGCACTCTGGTGGCCTCCTGCATGGTGGTGGCGATCGGCAGCATCGCGGCCCGGGGCTTTCGCAGACCCCGACAGATGGGGCGGTGAGATAAGGGACGGCAGTCCCCGCGGTCGCGGCTCGAGCACCTGCCGCTGGGCCGCCAATACCCGCCCCCGTCCCTCCGCGCGGAGGGACGGGGGCGGGTAAACCTGTCGTGTCAACCCCTACTGCCGCCGGTAGCTCCCCTCGATCAGTTGCACCCAGTGCTCGCCGTCGCGCGACATGAACATGCGAAACACGTAGCGGTCCTCGGCCGCGAAGGTGTAGCTGAACCGCAAACGGCCCATGGGAGTGGCCTGCTCCAAGGTGAGGTTTTCGCCCTCCCAGCGACCCCTGGCGGGTTGCGCCGGGTTCTGGCCCGTGGAGTCGAAGAGGTGAAAGGTGTAGACCCCCTCGGCCGGGTCGAAGCCGAAGACCTTGTGGGCCAGGTAGTCGGGCTGGCCGGGGCGTTTCTGTACGTCGTCGCCGATCACAAACCGGCCGTCGAGGGAGAGCGCACCCGTGTAGGTGGTCACGCCCGAGCCGCCGTGCGGGGCCCACGGGGCGGGGAAGATGGTGTCCTCGCCGATCCAGGTGCCCACGAAGGCCGAGAGTTTTTCCTGGGGGTTGTCCTGAGCTTGACTCATTGGGGTCTCCTTGTGTTGCGGTGTCGCGCCGAGGGGCTTTGCGCCCTGCGGCCCCGGTGCAAGGGGCGTGCCGCGCCCGCCCTCGGTCCGTCCCTCGCACTTCTCGGGAGCCCGGCGTCTTCCGGCCCTCGAGGGCGGCCCAGCTTCGAACGGGTGTCGGGCCGTGCTGGCGTCGGCAGTAAGAGGTTTCAATCCTCTACTTCAGAGGTCCGGGCAGCCCCTTGAGGACCCCGGGCATCCCCAGAGCGCGGCGCAGCATGGCCAGCTGACCGACGTGGTAGGCCTCGTGGGTGGCCAGGAAGGCTAGCACGCTGCCCAGCGGGCCGAACGGGGTCTGACGCTCTAGGTCGTCCGCGCTCAAGCCGGTCAGCAGGCCCATCAGCGCTTCCTGGCTGCGGCCCAGGTCGGCCAGCAGCGAGTTCCAGTCGCCTGCCTCGCCGGGTTGCAGCGGGGTGGGGCTCTGGACCCAGCGCTCGAGGTCGCCCTGGTCCCACAAGGGCGCATCCCGGCCACGACCAGCGGCATCTGCCACGCGGCGGTGATGTGGCGCACCAGCCAGGTCGCGCTGTTGCCGCCGAGCGGTGGGGTGAGGAGGGCCGAGGCCGGTTCGAAGCCCGTGAGGTTCTGCTGTAGGAGGCCGAAGGAGATTCCGAACTGGGTCTGTAGGTGGGTGGTCATGGTCGTTTCCTCTGGGTCTGGTGGCGCGTCTTTGCGCCGGAGATTCGTGGCTACTGTGGGCCTTAGGTCGATCCGCCAGGGTCCTGGCGATGGCCGAGCTGCCATCGGTCGGCCCACGCAAGCGATTGGCCGGCCGAGCCCCGTCGATCGGTAGGTGTTCCCGTTTTGATGCGGTGTTCCCCCGGATCTGTCTACTCACCGCCCCAGCCAGACCGAGGGGGTGGCACTGCCGCCCGCGCCCACGTCGGCCGCGGCGAAGCGGAGCACGGTGTTGCTGACGTAGCCTGAGACCCACAACCCGCCGTCGGGGGTCAGGAGTACCACGTTGGGGCTGGCCAGGGCGCCGGCGGGGTTGGCGCTGAGGGTTTTGTCGGGGCTGGGGCTGCCGGATCGCTCGAGCTGGCCGGCGGCGAAATAGACCAGGTTTCCGCCGTTGGCGTTGGGGACCCAGACACCGCCCGAGGCGTCGAAGGCGATCTCGGTGGGGCCGTTGAGGCCGGCGGAGCGGAGGGTCACCCGCGGCGTGGGCGAGCCGCTCCGGCCCAGCTGCTCGGGGGCGAAGGCCACCAGACTGTTGCCCGAGTAGTTGGCCACCCACAGCCTGCCCTGGCGGTCGAGGCTCAGCGAGGCCGGCCCGTCGAGGCTGCCCTGGCCGGCTTGCAGCAGCACGCTGGGGGTCTGCTGGCCCGCCGCCGCGACCTGGGCCGCCGAGAAGTAGCTGAGCGTGTTGTTGCCGTTGTCGCTGACCCACAACCCGCCGCTGGCGTCGAAGAGCAGGTCGTTGGGGTTCTTGAAGCCGGCGGTGAGGACTCGAGCGGGTACGGGCGCCCCGCTGGCGCTGAGCTGTGGGGGGGTGTACATGATCACCGTGGCGTTGCTGAAGTTGGCGGCCCAGAGGTTGCCCTGGGGGTCAAAGACCAGGGCGGGCGCGTCGCCCAGCGCCCCGCTCGAGCGGATCACCACGCTGGGCTTGAGGTCGCCCTTGCCCAGCTGTTCGGGGGTGAATCTGTGGAGCTCCCTGCTGGCGACGTTGGCCACCCACAGCTCGCCCGCGGGGCCGAGGGCCAGCCCCACCGGGCCGTTGAACTGCGCGAGGCCGACCCCCAGCGCCACCAGGCTCAACATCATGGGCTTGAACATGTCACGACTTTAGGCAAGACTCTTTTTCAAATGACAGCCGAATTCCTGAAAAGCACCCCAACCATCGAGGACCCTGCGGCGGCCGCTTTCCTGATGAACCCCGGTCTGTTCCGCTTCTTTCAGCCCTTCTTCACCACCGAACGCACCCTCACCCAGGCCGCCCGCCTGCTCGAGGTCAAGCCCAACGTGCTGTTCTACCGCCTTAAGCAGATGCTGGCCCTGGGGATCGTCGAGGTGGTCCGCACCCAGCGCCGCGGGGGCCGGGCCATGCCCCTGTACCGCTCGAGTTTCAGCTCCTGTTTCATCCCGCTGCGGGCCACCCCTTACGCCGACCTGTTCAGCCTGATGCGCACCAACGACGATCTGCTCAACCAGCATCTGGTGCGGGGCCTGGCCCGGGTGTGGGATGGTCAGGCCGGCTCGTGGGGTTGGCACTGCCGCATAGACGAGTTCGGCCTGCTGCAGGCCAGAGAGGCCAACGAGGAGAAAGACTGGGACCCGCTGGTCGACTCCCTCCCAGCCACGCTCCACCACTGGGGCTTCCTGGCCCTCACCGACCCCCAGGCCAAGGCCATGCAGCGCGAACTCGACGAGGTGGTGCGGCGCTACTCGAGGCTCTCCTCGGTCAGAGGCGCGGCCAGGCGCAGGCTGCACGTCATCCGCGTGGGGATGGCCCCGATGGTCCGGCCTGCCTGAGTCCGGACTCGAGCCCGGCGGGCGGTGCGGCGGAGGGTTCTGCGGCGGGACGGTCTCGGGCCTCGGCGCGGGGTCTGTGAACCAGATGTTCATGGCTTGACCTCGTTGGACGACGGGCGTGGGCCGGCTCGTTATCCGGCGGTGCGGGGGCGCGTCTCGACGCGCCCCCGACTCGCTCGGAGAAGGTTACTTGCGCACCAGCGGGAAGTCGAAGAGCTGGGTGGGGCGGTTGGCCTCGAGGTTCATCGCGTCCCTGCGCAGGCCGGTGTAGAGCTTGCCGTCCTTGAGGGCCAGCAGGTCGAACTCCTGGCCGTAGTCCTTGACCGAGGGGACCCCCAGCGGGAGGCAGCCGGTCGCGCTGACGTCCTGTGGGGTGCCGGGCGCGTTCTTGCCCTCGCCGCACTTGGCGCCGTCCATGGTGGCCACGATCGGCGGCATGAAGGGGGTTATCAGCTTGCGGGTCTGGCCCCAGGTGACCTTGCGGGCCCCGGCCGGGGCCCCGGCCTCGCCCAGGGTGAAGGGGCCGGAGAGCTGGGTGGTGAGCAGCGGGGCCCTGCAGGCGGGGTCCACAAACAGCTCGAGCTTGAGCGACCAACTGGCCTCGGTGAAGTTGAAGGTACGCTTCATGAAGGTGGGCTGGGGGCCGCCCAGCGGCTCGCACCCGGCGCTGGCCCAGGTGCCCACCAGGTCCTTGGGGGTGAAGTTCTGGGCCTGCGAGCGGGTCACCACCGACACGGCGGCCAGCGCGGCGATCACCATGAGGGCGCCGGAAATCACGCGGCGGGGTCTGGGGCTGATCTTGTTCATGAGGGTCTCCTTTGGGCAATAGGGCACCCCGCAGCGCTCGGCGCTACGCTCCCTCGCTGCGGGGCTGGGGGTTGGGCGGGCCGTGCCCGCCACGACTTGTCGGTTGGCCGTTTACCGGGGCGCGGGCTGGAGCAGGTCCAGCACGTTACCGTAGGGGTCGCGGAAGAGGAAGTGGCGGCCCCAGGGCAGGTTTTCCGGATCGCCGAGCACCTCGACGCCCCTGGCCTTGAGATCGGCGTGGTCGCGGTCGACGTCCTCGGTGGTCAGGACGAACAGCACGTGGTCGCCAGCCTGCCGGCCAACCGCCTGCTGCTTGGCTGGGCTATCCGCCTGGACCAGCGAGAATTCGGGGCCTGCGCTGCCCTTGGGGGCCACCGTCACCCAGCGCTCCTTGGGGCCAAAGGGGACGTCGAGGCGCACCTCGAGGCCCAGCTTCTCCTGATAGAACTCGATCGCCTCGTCCTGATTGCCGACCAGCACCGTTATGTACGCCGTCCCGTTAACCATGGTTTCCTCCCCTGCCTTCTGCGCTAGAGTCTGCTTGCCGAACCGCTCCCGGACCTTCTTGATCAGCGGATTGGGTTTCACCGTTCCCCCTCCTGCATAACAGGTTAGGGTCTCGGAAAAAATCCCGCTTCTCCGAAATTGATAAATTCGGCAGAGGGCGGAGGGCGGAGGGCGGAGGGCAGAAGTTTTTGGGGGAGGCCCATGGATACCTTTACCCCGAGCTACTCCGGTTTGCCGCCCTCTAACCGCCGGCCCGGTAGCTCGAGGGCGAGACCCCGAACTTCTCCTTGAAGCTGCGGCTGAAGCTGCCCAGGCTCTCGAAGCCCAGGTCGAAGCAGACGTCGGTCACGTCGGCCCCGGTGGTGCGGAGCAGGTGGGCGGCGTGGCGCAGGCGACGCTGCACCAGGTACTGGTAGGGCGGCAGACCGAACTGGGCCTTGAACAGCCGCAGGAAGTGGTGCGGCGAGAGCTCGACCAGCCCTGCCAGGGTGTCGAGGTCGGGGCGCTCGAGGAAGCTGGACTCCATGTAGTCCCGCGCCAGGTGCAGGCGGCGGTACAGCTCCTCGCGGGTGCTCCGCCGGGCCGCCGGGAGCCGCTCGATCTCGGCGTCGAGGCCCCGGTGCAGCCGCAGCAGCAGTTCCAGCACGGGGTGCAGGGCCTGATCCAGGGCGTCCTGCGAGGTGTGGCCTAGGGTGAAGGCCCGCAACAGGCCCAGGAAGACCTGGAGCTTGGGGTCGCGGGGGTAGGTGCGCTCGTAGAAGCGAACCGGCCGGCGGCGCTCGGGGTGCTCGAGCTGCTCCTCGTCGGGGCTGGCGGCGGCGGTGTAGACGTCGGCGGCCAGCCCGGTGCGGAAGCGGACCGACAGCACCTCGCCCTCGCCCTCGAGGCCGTGGGCGTGGCGGACGCCGTCGTTCAAGAGCAGGTAACGTTCGGGGGTCACGGCGAAGCGGGCCAGGCCGACCCGGTGGGTCTCGAGGCCTGCGACTGCGGTGAACAGCCCGGCGGAGGTAGCGTGCTCGGGCACCGACTCGTCCCGCCCCCTGGCATGGAGGATCACGTTGGGCCAGCCTGCGGAGTGCGGGGCATTGGGGCTGTGGCCGACCCGGGAAACCTGGGCGTACTCGGTGAGCAGCATGGACTGAATCCAGTCTACCCGATTCTGCGGGCCTGCGGTCCGACCAGTCGGTCGCGCAGCTTGCCGATGTTCTCCTTCGACAGTCCGAGCCCCTCGAGGTATCCGGCAAGGCCGCCGCGGGCGGACTCAAGGTACTCCAGCGTGTCGCGCATGAACTCCGGCTCGGAGAGCAGCAGCTTCCGGTACTGCTCCAGATCGTGGCCCTTGGTCTCGAGAAGGGCGATGAGGAGCCGGGCGTACTCGCCGGTCAGGGAGTAGTCGGCGACTGTGGTCTCGAGTCCCCCCATTTCACCCCTAGCCGCAATCACTCCAAACGACGTAACATCAAGGCTGCTTTCGGAGTGCACTTGCACCGCACCCGGACGGCGTTTCGGCCACCTTTTGAGGAGCCATGATTGAAGCCAAAAACCCCGCGTTCTCGAGGCGCATTTCCCCCCTCAGTTTAGCCGCCCTCCTACTCCTTCTCAGCGCCTTCTCCGAGCCGGACTCTTCCCTTCACCCGGGAAGCTCCCACAGTACCGACGATGCGCTAAAGCGGCAACCAGACCTCGAGTAGGGCCCCGCCCTGCGGGGTATTGCGGGCTGCGACCCGCCCGCCGTGGAGATGCACGAGGGCCCGCACGATCGCCAGCCCCAGACCGCTGCCGCCCCCCTCCCGGCCGCGCGACTTCTCCGAGCGGTAGAAGCGCTCGAAGACGTGCGGTAGGTCGGCCTCAGGGATGCCTGGGCCGCTGTCGCGGACGGTGAGTAGCGCACCGTCGGAGCTTCGGGCCAGGCTCAGGCTGATTGCGCCGCCCGGCGGGGTGTGGCGCAAGGCGTTCTCGAGCAAGTTCCCCACCACCTGGAAGAAGCGCTCGCGGTCGAGGCTGACCGGGAGCGGAACAGAGGAGGACTCGAGGCTTAGCCCCACCCCTTTGGCCACCGCGCGGGTCTGGAAGCTGATAACCACCTCCCCTACCGTCAGGGCCAGGTCGGCCGGCTCTTTGTGCAGGCTCAGCTTGCCCGCCTCGGCCAGGCTGAGGGTCCGGAGGTCGTTGACCAGCCGGGTCAGCACGTCGATCTGCCCTAGCATCCCGTCCAGCTCAGCCTCGGAGGGCTCGGTGACGCCGTAGCGGATGCCCTCGAGCTTGCCCCGCAGCACCGTCAGCGGCGTGCGCAGCTCGTGGGCGATGGCGGCGGAGGTGAAGCGGCGCTCGGCATCGAGGCGCTCGAGGCTCTCGGCCATGAGGTTAAAGTTCTGGGCCAGCACAGTGGTCTCGTCCACCCGCTCCGACTGGGGCAGCTCCACCCGGGCGCTGAAGTCGCCCTGGGCGACCCGCCCGGCGGTGGTAGTGATCAGCTTGAGTGGCCCGGAGATGCGCCGCGCCACCCAGAAGGCCAGCGCCACCCCGGTCAGGCAGGCCACCGCCAGAATGATCACGATAATCAAGGTGTCGTTGGCGGGCAGCCAGCCGGTGCGGAGCGCGGACTGGTGGTAGAGTTCGAACTGCTCGTCCAGCAACTTCTTGAGCCGCTCTTGTTGGGGGGGTGGCAAGGTGCGCTCGACCGCCGTTTGCCAGCCCAAGTAGAGCAGGATGGCGAACACCAGGATGAACACCGCCAGCCCGATCATGGTCAGCGAGATGCGCGCCCCAATGCTGTAGGTGATCTTGCTCAGACGCCCACCCATAGCCGGTATCCCACCCCCCGAACGCTCTCCAACAGCCCTTCCACTCCGGCCCGCTCGAGCTTGCGCCGCAAACTCTGCAAGTGCACGTCCACCGAGCGCTCGAGGGCGTCTGATTCGGGCATGACCCGTTCCAAGATTTCCGGGCGGCTGAAGGTGCGGTTGGGGTGGCGGGCCAGGTGCTCGAGGATGCGGAACTCGGTCAGGGTCAGGTCGAGGCGCTGGCCCCGCGCCAGCACCACCATCGCCTGGGGGTCTATCTCGAGGCCGGCAAGCCGCAGCGGACCGCCGGGGCCGGCCCCGGCCACGCGGCGCAGCACTGCCTTGACCCTCGCCACCACCTCGAGGGGGCTGAAGGGCTTGACTACGTAGTCGTCGGCCCCCATGCGCAGGCCCAGCAACTTGTCGAGGTCTTCGGCCATCGCGGTCACCATGATGACCGGCGTGGTGGAGGTCTCGCGGATTCTCTTCAGGACCTCGAAGCCGTCCATACCCGGCATCTGCACGTCCAGCAGCACCAGGTCGGGCTTGGCGAGGCGGTGCAGGGTCAGACCCACCTCGCCGTCCCTGGCCCGCTCGGTGCGGAAGCCCTCGCGGCGCAGGAAGCCCTCGAGGATCTCGGCGATCTGCGGGTCGTCCTCGATGACCAGGATTAAGCCTTCGGCGGGTCCAACGGTCGGCATGGCGTTAACCTACGCTCCCACACCCAGTCTAAACCGAGGGTTCGGCGAGCGTTTAACGAGTGCGCGTGACTCGCCGAACCCTCGCAAACCCCTGGGCTTTCCTTGGGCCTGAATCCGCAGACTGACGGGCATGAGGAGATGGATCGCAGTCATCCTGCTTGCTTCGCTGGGGCTGGCCCAGTCGCCGCCAGCCCTGAGTGTGGAGCAATCCCTGGCCCTGCTCCAACAGTCACCCAGTTGGCGGGCAGCCGACCTGGGCGTGCTGGGGGCCCAGCGCAACCTGAGCCTGGCACAGTCGGCCGCTGGACTGAACCTTCTGGCCGGGGCCGAGCAAACCCTGGGGCGCGACGCCACCAACGGCATCACCTTCCGCGGCAGCAACTTCTCGGCCACCCTGGCCACCAACGTTCTGCCCTGGTCGCCCGCTCAGGACAACATCCGGGCCGCCCAGCGGGCCCTGGACCGGGCGGTCTGGCAGCGTGACGAGACGCGGAACACGCTGGTGCTGGGCCTGGTGGAGCGCTACTTCGGGGTTCGCACCGCCCGGTTCGACCTGGCCCTCGCGGAGGGCGCTCGAGCCCTGGCCGAGCGGCGATTGCAGATCGTGAGCAGCCAGGCCACACTGGGCCAGGTCCGGCAAGACGCGATCCTGAACGCTCAGCTATCCCTGCAGGAAGCCCTGACGCGGGAGCGGCAGGCCAGGTCAGGACTCGAGATCACCCGTCGCGCTTTGGAGACGCTGCTGGGCCGCCCCCTTGGGGGCAACAACCTGTCCTCGCCGCCCCCACAGCCCAGTGCACCCGAGGCGCTCGAAACACTTCTCAGGCGCGCCCTCGAGCGCCGACCCGACATACTGAGGGCAGTCTCGAGCCTGCAAGACGCCCAGGACGGCCTTGACATCGCCCGACGCGACCGCTGGCTTCCCGAGGCCACGCTTCAAACCTTCTACGGCGAGTTCAGCTCGAGCGGCTCCCAAGCAGGCCCACAAGTCGCCGCCAACCTCAACTTCAAGAGCGGCGACCTGGCCCTGAGCGCCAGCACGCCGGCCTTCGCCGACCCCAACCCCAACGACCCCAACAACCCCAGGGCCAACCGACTGGGCCTGCGCCTGAGCCTAAGCGTCCCCCTCGTCTTCCCCTCCAACGATGCCCGGACCCAGGCCGCGGGCGCGGGCCTCGAGGCCGCCCAGTCCGGGCTGGAGCTGGCCAGACTTCAGGCCGAGCTCGAGGTGCGCCAGCGCTTCGGTGAACTGAGCGATGCCGAGGCCCAACGAGACCAGGTGAGCGCGGGCCTCGAGGCCGCCAGTGAGCGCCTGCGGGTGGCCCGGGCCCGGCTCGAGTCGGGACTGGGAACCAGAGTCGAGGTGGAGGCCGCAGAGCTGGGCGTCCATCAAGCCGAGCGCGAAGTCTTCGCCACCGCCGTCAGCATCTACCTCGCAGCGCTGAGGCTCGAGGTCGCCGCAGGAAACAACATCCCAGGAGGAATCCAGTGAACAACGAGCGCCAAGATTCGAGGGTCAGGAGCCAGGGGCAAGTGGTCAGCGTGCAGAGTGCAGCGGGCAGCGGAAAAGTGCTGTTGCTGGCCCTCACCGTTCACCTCTTCGCCTTCGCACCATTTCACCTCTCTATCGCCCAAGCCCAGCCGATCACCCTCACCCAGGCCCTGAACCAGTCGTTCAGCACCGGGCCAGACATGAGCATCGCCAGAGCTAATCTGGCCCAAGCTCAGGCCAACCGCAAAGCGCAGGAGGCCGACCCCAGCAGCCCCGAGGACCTGCTGGTGCGCGTGCGCAACGCCGAGCGGCTGGCCCAGGTGCGGGTAGAGCAGGCCCAGCGCGAAACGCTCCAGAACGTGCTGGGGGTCTACCTCGGCATCGCCGAAGTTCAGCAGAGCCTCGAGGTGCTGCTGGCCCAGGTGACCTTCAACGGGCGCAACCTCGAGGTCGCCAGGTCACGCCTGGGCAACAAAGTCGGCACCCCGCTCGACGTGAGCCGCGCCGAAAACACGCTGGCCGGGAGCCGTCAGTTGGTCGCAAACACCCAGTCGCAGTTGCCGGTCTTGACCACACGGCTCGAGACCCTCCTCGGACTCAACGCCAACGCGAACCCGGCCGTCGTGCCGCTGGGCGAGGTGCAAGAGCGCCCACTCGACCTTCGCACGCTCAGCAGCGGTTTACTGGACCGGCTGCCCAGCGTGGTCGAGGTCCGCAACGGCCTGGTCGAAGCCGAGCTGGCGGTCAAGCTCACCGACAACGACTACACCCCCGAACTCACCAAGCGCGAGGCCCTTACCCTGCGCAACAACGCCAGACTGGGCCTCAGGGCGGCCGAGCAGGCCGCAGCCGCCAACCTCGCCGATGCCTTCCGCGCTGCGCTCGACGCCCAGCAGCAGATCCAGATCAGGAGCCGCGACCTCGCCAACGCCAGCGAGGGCCACCGCCAGAATCAGATCCGGCTGAACGCAGGAACCATTTCGGGGCTGCAGCTCCAGGGGAGTGAACTCGAGCTGCGCTCTGCCCGCCTGCAACTGGTGCAAGCCCAGTACGCCTACCTCCGCGCCCTGGCCGCGCTCTCGGTGGCGGCGGGCCAGGACGTGACGGGGTTGGTCAAGTAGCCCCACCCAATGCCCACCCTCCGCTTCGCTCCGCCCTCTCTCTAGGTGAGAGTGGCTCTTCCTGGAGGAGATTTTGATGCAGCGCACCATCTTAATCGCACTTATCGCCCTGGCGGTACTGGGGGCCGGCGGCTGGTTCTTGTTGGGCGCGAACGCCCCATCCAGCACTCTGTCCAGCGTCCCCCAAGCGCCCACCGCGGCCCAAACGCCACCCGGCACACCGCTACCGGCCCAGGCCGTGCAGGCCGTCGAGGCCAGAGCGGGCCAGCTCTTCACCACCCGTAGCGTGAGCGGGACGCTACAGGCCGCCACCGACGCCCAGGTCGCCTCCGAGGCGGGCGGGCGGGTCACCCAGGTTCTCAGGCGCGAGGGCGACCGGGTGCAAGAAGGAGAGACCGTAGTCGTCACCGACGACACTGCGCTGCGCCAGCAGCTCCAGGGCGCACAGCTCGGCTTGCGAAACGCGCAACTCCAGCTCGAGGCCGCCCAGCGCCAGAGCCCCGAGGGCGTGGCCCAGGCCCGGCTGGCCCTGGTGAGCGCCCAGAGTGCGTTGCGGAGCGCCCAACAGAGCCACACCGCCAATCAGAGGCTCTTCGAGCTTCAGGGGGTCTCGCAGGTCGAGCTCAACCAGAGCCGCAACGCTGTGGATCAGGCCCAAACAGCCTTGCGCTCGGCTCAGGACAGTCTGGCTCGAGCCAGTCGCGCCGTTCAGGAGGGCGTGGCCCAACTCCAGATACAAGTCGAGCAAGCCAGAAACCAGATCGCCCAGCTCGAGCGCCAGATCGAGCAGACCCGGGTCAAAGCCCCGTTCAGCGGAACCGTTATCGAGCAGAGGGCCGAAATCGGGGTGACGCTCGCACCCGGCAGCCCGGTCTTCCGGCTGGTGGACACCCGCAGCCTCCAGGCCCGCTTCAGCGTGACCAGCGCGGACGCGGCCCTGCTCCCCGTCGGTGCACAGGTGAGCATTCAGGCCGCAGGCCAGCGCTTCCAGGCCAAGATCAGCCGAAGCGCGGGCGCGCCTGTAGAGAACCGCCTGGTTGGGCTGCAGGCCCGCTTTCTGCCGGCCCAGGACACCTCACAGCTCGCCGCAGGTGCGGTGGTGACGGTGCGCTACAACGTGCGGCTGGCCGAAGGCGTGCTGATCCCCTCAAGCGCCATCCAGACCGAAGAGGGCAACAACTTCGCCTTTGTGGTGAAGGATGGCAAGGCCGCTCGGGTGAGGCTCGAGAGCCTGGCCGAGACCGGCGGCCGCAGCGCGGTGCGCGGCCTGCCCGCCGGGAGCCGCGTGATCTCCCCGGTTCCGGCCGGCCTCCAGGCGGGCAACCCGGTGAATGTGGTCCGAGGTGGGCCATGAGAAATCCCCTTTTTGCAGGGCCTGCGCCAAGCGCCCCGCGCCGTGCCCAGCCCCGCCATGCCGCCGCGCCCATCGCGCCGACGGCCCTGAAGCGGACAGGGCCGACCACATGGGATTGGCGCGACCAAGACCTCTTCCCCCAACCCTCGACGGTGCCTCATGTCTAGCCCCGAATCCCCCGTCCGCGAGAATCCCGCCATTCAGTTCGCCGTCAAGCGCTATGTGCTGACGATTGGGGCCTTTATTGCGCTGGTCCTGTTCGGCCTCGTCGCGACGGTTGGGCTGCCGGTGCGGCTGCTGCCCAACTTCAGCCTGCCCATCGTCGGGGTGCAGACCGTCTACCCCGGCGGCACGCCCGAAGACCTCGAGCGCCAGGTCTCCCGCATCATCGAGGACGCGGTCTCGAGCGCCTCGGGCGTGGTGGAGATCGCCAGCTCGAGCGGGGGCGGGGCCAGCCTGGTCACCATCACCTTCAACGAGCGCACCAACCCCGACGCCGCCGCCAACGAGATCTCACAGCGCGTCGCGGCCGTCCGCGACCAGCTGCCCCAGGCCGCGCAGGCCCCGACCGTGCAGAAGTTCGACCTCAACGCCTCGCCCATCCTGACCCTGGCGGTACAAAAGCCCGGCGAAGATCTGCGCACCGTCTTCGAGTGGGCCGACACGACCCTCAAGCCCCAGCTCGAGCGCGTCCCGGGCGTGGCCGAGGTCCGCATCACGGGTGCCCCGCGCCGCGAAATCCAAGTACGCCTCCAGCCCGCCAATCTCCAGGCCTTCGACCTCAGCCCCGCACAGGTGGTGAGCGCGATTCAAGCCGCTGCGCCCGACCTGCCCGCCGGCACGGTCAGCGGGGCTTCGGGCAACGTGAGCCTCTCGGCGCGGAACCAGATCACACGGCTCTCCGACCTCGAGCAGACCCTGGTCGACCCTGACCGGGGGCTGCGCGTGGTTGACCTGGGCGTGGTGCGCGACACCTCGAGCCGCACCGAGCAACTGACCCGGGTCAACGGTCAGCCCGCGCTGCTGATTGACATCCGCCGCACCACCCAGGGCAACACCGCCACGGTGGCCGCGGCAGTGAAACAGGTTCTTGCCAACCTCAAAGCGCCCGAGGGCTATACCGTCTCCATCCCCTTTGACGACTCCACCATCATCGCCAAGGCGGTGAGCGACACGGCCGAGAAGGCCATCATCGCGGCAGTGGCGGTAGGGATTCTGGTGCTGCTGACACTGGGCAAACCCTACACCGCCATCGCAGTGATGCTCTCCATCCCACTTTCCATCGCCTCCGCCCCCATCCTGTTCGGGCTGATGGGCTTCAGCCTGAACGTCATCACCCTGCTGGGCATCATCGTGGCGATGGGGATCGTGGTCGACGACTCCATCGTGGTGGCGGAGAACGTCGAGCGCTACCGGCACCAGGGCCTGGGGCTGATGCAGAGCGTGACCAAGGGCGCGGCGGAGGTCTTCACGCCCGTCGCAGCAGCCACCGTCGCACTCCTGGCGGTGCTGCTCCCGCTGGCGGCCATACCCGGGGTTTCCGGCGTGCTGTTCCGCGAGTTCGGGCTGGGGGTGGCGGTGACGATCCTCTTCTCCTGGCTGGTCTCGATGTTCTTCCTCACAATGGTGATGAGCTACATCCCCGACCCCAAGACCGTGACCTGGGGCGAGGTGGCCGGTCGGCTGCGCGACTTCGGGGGCATCGGGCGCTGGGCCACCCAGAGGCCGACCCACTGGGTGGGCTATTTGATGCTGCCGCTCAGGGTCGTGGCCTCGCCGCTGCGCTACCTACTGCTTGTTGTGCTAAACGTTGCCGCCGCCCTTATCAACACGCTCTTCGTCTGGGTCGAGGGCGGGCTGCACCGACTTTCCCTCGGATACGGCAGCACCCTGGGATGGTCGCTCAGGAACAGCGGCTGGGTGATCGTAATCGCGGCAGCCTTCTTCCTCAGCACCTTCCTGATCTTCCCGCGTATCCCCTTCGCCTTCCAGTCTCCGCTAGACGACGGCTACCTGGCCGCGACGGTAAAGCTGCCCACCGGCTCCACGCTGGCCCAGACCAACGCGGTGACACAGCAGCTCGAGGCCATCTTCCGCTCCAAGCCCGAGGTCGAGGTCTCGCAGGCCACCGTCGGGCTCGCCAGCGACACCGGCGGGGTCGAGAGTTGGACGGCTCGAGTCCAGCTCAAGCTGGTCCCCAAGGCCCAGCGCGAGAACTTCCAGGTGCTGATCGAGAGGTACCGGAAGGAACTCGAGGCCCGCTTTGCCAACCGCCCAGACGTGGAAATCCGTGTGGGCCAGGGCAGCTTGGGCACCGCCGGCGACCTGGTACTCTCGCTGAACGCCAGCAGCGTGCAGGTGCTTCGCGAGCGCCTGCCCCAGGTACTGGCCGAAATCCGCCGCAACCCCAATGTGGTGGGCGCTCGAAGCTCGCAGGCCGAGACCACCCAGGAGCAGGTCTTTGTCAGCGACAAGAGCCGGCTGGCGGGCACCGGCCTCACCCCGCAGGATGTGGCGGTCGCGCTGCGCGCCTTCAACGAGGGCGAGTTCGCCGCCAACTACCGCGATGGTGCCAACTCGTACAGGGTGCGCGTCCGCCTCGCCCCCGAGGCCATCCGCGACCGCGACTCGCTGCTGGCCCTTCCCGTTTTCGCCCCCGAGCTGGGCACCAATCTGCCGCTGGGCGAACTCGGGCGCTTCCAGGAGACCCGGTCACCCGCCACCATCAACCGCACCAACAAGGCCTACAGCACCACCCTCAACATCACCCTGCGCCCAAACAACCCCGGCGTCTTGCAGATGCAGACCGAGATAGAAAACCATCTCCGGGCCAAGGGCCTGCTCGACGCGCAGTTCGACCTCGCCCCGGCCGGCGCACTCTCCGATGCCGCGCTCACGCAAGGACTGGTGGTCTACGGCGGGCTGGCGGTGCTGCTCTCTGTGGTGCTGAGCTACTTGGTGCTGGGCGCCCAGTTCAACAGCTTCCGCTACCCGGTGTATCTGCTGCTGCCCGTCCCGCTGGCGATCCTGGGCGGGGTGTGGGGGCTGTTCTTCTTCCGCACCGGCATTGATGTGTTCACCGTGCTGGGGATGGTGGTGCTGCTGGGGCTGGCCATCAAGAACGCGATTTTGCTGCTCGACTTTGCGATCCAGCGATCCAGGCTCGAGTCCCTCGCCGAGGCCCTGATTGACGCGGGCAAGCTGCGCCTGCGCCCGATCCTGATGACCAGCGCGGCAGCCGTGGTCACCGCCATCCCCATCATCGCCGCCGAGGGCGACGGGGCTGAGTTGCGGCGCGGCCTGGGCATCGTGCTGCTGTTCGGGATGATCGTAAGTACGATCCTGACGCTGTACGTGGTGCCCGCGGTGTTCTACCGCTTCGAGAGGGGGCGGATGGAGCGCAAGGAGCAGCCTACCCGAGCCAAGCCCGTGCCCGTGGCAGGCGACTGAGGTTGATATGCGGACCGACGATGGGTTCAACCTCGAGATTCGCCGTGGCCTCCCACCAGAGCTACGGACGGAGGCCGCAAAACTCTATCTCGAGGCCTTTGGGCGTAAGCTCAGCCCAATGGTGGGCACGGGCGAGCGGGCGGCAGGGTTGCTCCAGGACGCTCTCGAGCCAGAGTTATGCTTCGTGGCCCTGGATGGTTTGAGGCTGCTCGGTCTGGTGGGGATGCAGTTTGGTGGTCGGGCGTTCACCCAG
>JANRLD010000055.1:0-1644 GCA_033762915.1 Meiothermus sp.
CCGAGGTAACTGGCGCGGTTGGTGAGGGCATCGGGCTCGTTCACGCCCCAGATCTGCTCGATGGAGGGCGGGCGCACGCTGGTGAAGCGGCGGTAGTTCACGCGCAGGTCCCAGAAGTCGAGGCCGGCGCCGAGGTAGATGTCGAGGGGGCCACGCCCCTCGCGGTTGAGCCGCTTGAGCACGACGAAGCTGCCGCCGTACTGATAGTGCGTGGTGGTGATCGATGTGTTGACCTGTGGGTCGTCATAGCTGAGCATGAAATCGAGGCGCACACGCCAGCCCTGGCCCACTTCGCCGGCTAGGCCCATCATCAGCACCGAGGTGGTGGTGGGCAGGGGGTCGAGATCGGCGTTGCGGTGCAGGCGGGCGAGGTCGGTGAGCTCGTAGAAGTAGAGCATCTGGCCGAGGGTGAACTCGATGCCGCGACCGCCGCGCCAGGGCTGCCAGTCCTGCTCGGTGCTGTCGGCGGGGGCCTCGGGATTCTCTTTGTCGAGATGACGTGGCGGCAGGTCTTGGGCGCGGGCCAGGGGCGCACTCAGGGCGAGCAGGAGCAGGGCGAGCGCGAGGTGGTTGAACATGGATGAAGCTAGAAGCGAACGTCGAAGCGGCCGTCGGTGATGACGCGCTGGCCGCACTCAGGCTTACCAGCTACTGTCATAGAAAACCTGCCTGATATAATCCGAGCTGCAGGGTCAAAACAAGTAACGGTCAACACACCGACGTTAGGAGGAACTGCCCAAGTCTCAAAGCCACAGCCATCAGCTATCATATAGCCCGCACCGCCTGCGACTGTAAAAGGGGCAATTACAAGCGTGTCTATTCTATAGACTCCAGTGCCATACAAAGAGTCTGTTTCTACACTCAGTCCCCATTGTTCAAGCCTGTTCCCACTATTGATCGCAAAAGAATTGTCGCTTGCTTGCCTCAGTTCTCCGATGGCTGTGGTCGCCACGTAGATGCGGTCGTCGATTTTGAAGCCGAGTGTGCCCGCGCCGGTCTGGGTCTCGGGGGGTAGCTGGGGGCCGGGGTCGGCCTGAGGGGCGTCTTCTTTGCATCCCGCTACGAGCAGCAGCAGGGTGAGTGTAAGCAGTCGTGTTTGCACAGGCCGAAGTTCGGCATTCGCCGAAAACGCCGACGGGCCCGAAGTCGGGCCCGTCACACGTATTAAGGACAAGGGGATGGGAGCAGGGGCGATCACTCGCGGCCCTGGAAGCGCAGGGTGTATTGGAACACCGGGAAGAAGCCGAGCTGGCTGCGCTCGACCAGGCGCCCAGCACGGGGGTTGTAGTTCAGCGTGAGCACGTTGTCGATACCGGCCACATTCTGCAACGTGACGCTGAACTCCTGCGACCAGCGGCGGTAGTTGAAGCGGTAGCCGAGCTTGACGTCGGGGCGGAAGTAGGGGCGCGTCTGCAGGTCAAAGGCGCGGCGGGCGTCGTCCACCTGGGCCCCAGCAGCCTGCGAGGCGACGAGGTCGATGGGCGTGTAGCGGATGCCGCCAGCCAAGGCCAGCTTGACGTCGAAGATCCAGGCGTTCTGCTTCGACTTGCCCGCAGGCAGCTCGAGGCCCGCGAGGGCGTTGACGACGTACTGGTTGTTGAAGGCCGTGGGGCGCTCGACGCCGTCGGAGCCCTCATAGCGCGA
>JANRLD010000056.1:0-49096 GCA_033762915.1 Meiothermus sp.
AAGTGGAACGCTGACACGGGCGCGGACGTGGTGGGCAACTGGTGGAGCGACGCGGCGCTGGTCAAGGCCTCGGGCAAGCCGAATGCGGGCCTAAGCTTCTACCAGGTTCACTACTATGAGTGGCAGAAGGCGGCCACCTACAACTTCAGCCCCTGGGACGGGCGCGGCCCGACCCACTACCTGAGCGACGGTAAGCCGGTGCTAATCGGCGAGCTGCCCGCCAAGCCCCGGGACAAGTGGTACACCAACCAAGAGATGCTCGAGCAGTCCTACCGGCTGGGCTACGTCGGCCACATGCCATGGGGCTACTCGAGCAGCCGCGGCGACAAGGAAGGCAGCTGGGAGGACATCCGCGACCGGCTGAAGGCATTCCGCGACGCCCGCCCTGCTGAGGTCGACCTTAACCTGAGCCGTTAGTTTAACCATCCCTCATCGCTTTTCCCACCCTACTCCGCCCACGGTGCTGGGCTAAATCGGGCGCTAAATCAGGCGCTAAAGCGGAGTAGTGCACTCGGTACGGCGGTTTTTGCCGTACCGAGTGTTCGTGGCAACCGCTCTACCGCAAAAACCGCCCGCTTTAGCGCCGTAGGGAGTATGTGTTGGAACCACTCTCAGGCCGTTTCACCCGCGCCAACTGTTATGCTCTAGGAGACAATGCTACGTCCGCACCAGCGCGCCCTCGGGGCGTTTTTCAAATCTAATTTTCTCCAGACCGTGAGGGGGGGCCTTCGGGGGGTGTGGGTTCGCGGCGAGCTGCCGCAGGGGGCATGTGTGCTGGCCGGCAATCACCACTCTTGGTGGGACAGCTACCTGCTGCCGGTCCTGTACTGGCGGATGCCCCGCACCGTCGCCATCGTGGTGAGCGACCGGCGCATGGCGGAGTTTGGTTTCTTCCCGCTTCTGGGCGCGGTGGCGGCAGGGAAGCCTCGAGAGGCCCTGACCGCCCTCCGGCGCGGCGAGCCCCTGATCATCTTCCCCGAGGGCGAGCTGCGTGCGCCGGGGAGCCTGGGCGAGCTGAACAAGGGCACGGTCTGGTTCGCGCAGAAGTCGGGCCACCCGCTGGTGGCGGTGGCCTCGAGGGTCGTCTGCCGGGGCCAGGAGTTTCCCGAGGCCTACCTCGAGTTCTCCCCGCCCCTTGCCCCCGATCTCGACGTGCTGCGCGCGACGCTAAACGGGATGCTCGAGCGCCTCGATGCCCAGATCCGCTCCGAGCCCGCCGAGCAGCCCCTGAGCGGCTTTCGGCTGGAGGTTGCGGGCCGCCCATCCACCCACGAGCGCATGGCGCCCTGGACGGCGATGCTAAATCGCCTGACCGGGAGGAGAGGGTGAGCCGGCTAGCGGAACTTGAAGGGGAGTGGCCCAACACGACCCCTGTGATACGCAGGGAGTCGCGGAGCCGCACGAATGCCCTGGTGGGTGCCGCGCTCGGCTCTTCGGATCCCGCTCTGGCTGTTATCCGATTGGCACGCCCCTGCCGAGGAGCGTTATGACCTACCTTCTTTACGCCGTCTTGGCCTGGCTTGGCCTAAAGCTGATTAATCTGTTGATCAACTTCCTCCTTTTCCCGGTTCTCCGACCCGTCAAACTAAAAGGTCAGCGGCCCGTCGTCTCGTTGCTGGTGCCTGCCCGCAACGAGGCGCACAACTTGCGCGAGACGATACCGGGGATGCTCAAGCAGGGGCTGGCCGAGATTGTGATCCTCGACGACGGCTCGAGCGACGGCACCGCAACGGTTGCGCGGCGCTTCGCCGAGGGGGACGCTCGAGTGCGGCTGATCCAGGGCCTGCCTAAGCCAGAGGGGTGGCTGGGCAAAACCTGGGCCTGCCACCAGCTCTCGCAGGCGGCCAGGGGCGAGGTTTTGATCTTCACCGACGCCGACGTGCGCTGGAACAAGCACGGGGTGCGGGCCATACTGGCCCAGATGGAGGCCGAGCGGGTTGCCTTTGTGTCGGTCTACCCGCGTCAGATCACCCCGTCTGTGCCCGAGCGGGTGCTGCTGCCCCTGATTGATGATGCCCTGCTGACCTACCTGGCGTACCCGATGCTGGCCACTCCCTTCCCCTCGGCCGCCGCCGCCAACGGGCAGGTGATGGCCTTCTCCCGCGACGCCTACGTGGCTTGCGGGGGGCACACTGCGGTGAAAGGGGAGGTCCTCGAGGACGTGCGGCTAGCCCAAAAGGTCAAGAAGGCCGGTCAGCGGATGGGCCTCGCGCTCGGCGGGGACCTGATCGGCGTGAGGATGTACCGCGCCTTCCCCGAGATCGTGGAGGGTCTGGGCAAGAACCTGATCGAGTTCCACGGGCGCAACCGGCTGTTGCTGGGTCTGTCGTGGCTGGCCCATCTGACCGCCTATACCCTGTGCTGGCCGCTCGCGCTGCTTAACCCGTGGTGGCTGCTGGTGGGCGGGCTGGGGCTGGTTGAGCGCCTGCTGCTCAACCTCAAGACCGGTCGGGAGTGGTGGGAGTTGGTGTTGGTGCCGTTGGCCCCGCTGTATGCCATGCCCGTCTACCTGCGCTCGGCGGCGCGAAAATACACCTGGAAGGGGCGGGTGTACTCGCGATGAAGGCCATCGTGGTGGGGGCAGGCTTCGCAGGATTGGCGGCGGCGCTGCGGCTGCGGAAGGCTGGGCTCGAGGTCACGGTGCTCGAGCAGTTCGCCGAGCCGGGCGGCAAGGCGGTGGGCTGGGCGGGCGTGCCCACCGGCCCCACGGTTTTGACCATGCCCGAGATCCCGCAGCGGATTTTCGCCGCCTTCGGCCAAAATCTGCCTACTCTTGAGCCGGTCTCGCCGCTGACGCGCTACGTCTATCCCGACGGGCGCGAGTTCGCCCCCGAGTTGGACGTGGAGCGCACCGTCGCCCAGCTCACCTCCGAGGAGGGCCGTGACTATCGGCGGCTGCTGGAGGTGGCGCGGACCATGTACCAGGGCGCTCGAGACACCTTCATCTTCGGCCCTCCGCCGGGACTGTACAAGCTGGGCAAGTACGGGTTGGGCGAAGGGCTCAAGGCCCAGCCCCTGAAGACGCTGGAGCGGCTGGTGGAGTCTGGCCCGTACCTGACCCCCTTCTTCCTGCGCTTTGCCACCTATCTGGGCGCAAACCCCTACCGGGCGCCGGCGGTTCTGCACAACATCGCCTGGGTCGAGCTGGGGCTGGGCGTCTACCACCTCGAGGGCGGCATGAAGGCCCTAGCAAACGCCCTGTTCGAGCTGGCCAGGCAACAGGGGGTCAAGTTCGTGTTTGGCCAGAAGGTGCTCAAGATGCAGCTCGAGCCCCAAGGCGTACGGGCGGTGCAGACCGATGGGGGCTGGCACGCCGCCGACTTTTACATCTCCGCTGCTGACCGCCATTTCACGCATGGGTGGCTCGGCCTTCCGGTGCCCAAGGAGACGCTGGGGGTGGCGGGCTTCGCGGTGCTGATGAAGCTGCGCCATAAGGCGGGGCTGGGTCACCACATCTTCTTCCCCAGCGACTACCGCAAGGAGTGGCGGGAGATCGAGGCGGGCAGCCTACCGACCGAGCCGACGCTCTATGTGCACACCGACGCCGACAAGGTTTTTCTGCTGGTGAATGCGCCGAGCGGCTTGGGGCCTGGGGGTCGGGGCTGGAGCGCCGAAGACTACGCGGCGGCCCTCCTCAACCGTCTGCACCGCTCGATGCCCCTGGACGTGGCTGAGTTCAAAGTCATGACCCCGCAGGACTACTCGAGCACCGCCTATCAGGGAGCCCTCTACGGGCGTGCGCCGCACGGCTTGCTGGGGGCCTTGCGGCCCGGCTGGCAGGTTCGGGGCATCGCCAACCTGGTCCAGGTGGGGGGTACCGTGCATCCGGGGGGCGGGGTGCCGCTCTCGATGCTCTCGGGGTGGAACGGGGCGCAGTGGGGGTTGAGAAGGTACGGCATTCCCGACCGGGAGGAAGGCTAGTGGGGGAGAGCCTGCCCGAGCCCAAGGGCTATCCCTGGGGCAATTTCGGTCACCTGCCCTACTGGGGTGGGCGGCCCCTCGAGCTGCTGGAAGAGGGTGCGCGGCTGGGGCCGGTGTTCGGGCTGCGGCTGGGCTCGAGGGCGGTGGTGGGGCACAGCCCGCAGTGGAACAAAATGCTGCTCACCGACCTGCCCCGCTTCCGCTCCAAGGGCAGTTTTTCCGCCATCACGCCATACCTGAACGGCGGCATCATCACCACCGACGCCCCCGATCACAAGCCACAGAAGGCCGAGTTGAACAGGTCGTTTCACGCCGGGGCCGTGAAGGGGCTGCGCGAGCGGATCGCTACGGCGCTCGAGGCCGTCCGCCCTTCAGGTGAGTTCGAGGCCAACCTTTGGGCCTCTGAGGTGGCCCAGGTCAGCCTGAACGCGGCCTATTTCGGCGGTCTGTTTCCCCGGAGGAAACTGGCGGAGTTCCTGGCCCCGCTCAAGAAGTCCTTCCCGGCCCCGATTCTGCCGCGCCCCTTTCTGTTCAGGCGGACCCGAGCCCTGATCGAGCAGATCAAGCCTCAGACCAGCGGCCTGAGCGGACACCTCGAGACCGGCGAGACCATGATCGGCCTGGCGGCGGGCTACGACACCACCGCCCATACCCTGGCCTGGGCGCTCTGGCACGCGGCGAACCACCCCCAGTGGCACAACCCCGAGGGCAGCCCGCTTTTGGTCAAAGAGACCCTGCGCCTGTACCCTCCCGGATTCATGGGCAGCCGCCGAGCCGCCGAGCCCTTCTCCTTCGGGGGCCTCGAGTTCCCCAAGAACAGCCTGGTGCTCTACTCGCCCTACCTCACGCACCGCAACCCCGAGATCTGGGCGAGGCCGCTCGAGTTCGACCCTGCCCGTTTCACCTCGCGCCTGCCCGCATGGGGCTACCTGCCCTTCGGCGGCGGCGAGCGCATCTGCCTTGGCATGCATTTCGCCAACATGGTGCTCGAGATTGCCCTCGGCCTATTCGAGCGCCTGACCCCGCTGCGCGGCGACCCATCTCCCCGACCCGGTCTGACCCTGGCCCCGAGGGGCGAGCTGTGGCTCAGGGTAGGGGGCGGGCGCTGAACGGCACTGCCCCGTGTGCAACGGGGGGTTTTCAAAGGGCCCAAGATTCATTTGTACCAGAGTGAATCTTCGCAATCAGAGGGGACAACGGCGGCTACCCAGGGTGGAGTGGCTTGCGCCATAGCCGCACGGCAGCTACCTGTGGCGCAATTCCTACGGGCGTTTTGGGGCGGCATCTCGAAATTCCACCCAGACCCATAGGCCCCCGATTCGACCTGCGGCGCTACACTTGCCTCTTTTGGGGGTGCGAAAGGCGGTTTCGGCAAACAGTCGGGGGTCGGCCGACCGAGACGCGCACTTACGAACAACGTCCGGAATGCCGGCGGCTTGACGGCAGGAGGTTCGGCTGAACTTGACCGGCCAACTTTGCACACTTCCTAGCGCTGCGCCCTTTGCCTGCGCCTCGCTCACTTCACCAACAGCCCCTCCACCTCTTCTTCCATGTTGGCCCTGGCCCTGCCCTCGAGCCCTCGGAACGGCTCGGTCTGGAAGATCACTTCTCGAGCCAGGAATGAGCGCAGAATCCGGGCGCGGTTGGCGGTAAAGACCTCGGCGGGCACCCAGGCGTACTCCTTGCGGATGGCCTTGCTGTAGGCGCGGTAGGTCTTGGGGGGTGCGCCCAGGATGGAGAGGTCGGCCTCGATGAACAGCCGCATCCGAGGGTCGGTGGCCTGGTGGGTTTTGGTGGCAAGGATGAGCTGGGAGACTCGGGCCCTCAGCGCGGGGTCAATTCCCAGAGCCGCCAGCCTCTGCTCAGCCAGGAGGGCGCTCTCTTCCTCGTTGCGGCCCTGGGTGGTGTCGTAGATGGCGTCGTGGAACCAGGCTGCGAGCTCGAGGTCGGATACCGGCGTTTTGGGGTCGGGGGAGATCAGTTCGAGGAGGGTGTTGACGTGGGCCAGGTTGTGGTACTCGCGGTGCGGCTCGGTGTAGCGGGTCAGCAGGTCGTCGAGGGTCTGGAAGTGGGCGTCTGGGCCGATACCCAGCCCCTCCATCAGGGTGTTCCAGCGGTTGATCAGGTGTTTTCGCCCGCCGTGGGGCAGCTTGAAGAAGTCCCGCACAGCCTCACTATAACCGCTGGGCTCGAGGTGTCGCTGGTCCGGTGCGGGCGTTATGATTGGGCGGCAAGAGGTGAACCTATGCGGCTAAAAGATAAAGTGGCACTTATCACCGGGGGCGGCAGCGGGATCGGGCGCGAGACCTGTGTGCTGTTCGCCCTCGAGGGCGCGGCCGTGGTGGTGGCCGACGTTAACGACGCGGCGGGCCGGGAGACGGTGGGCTTGATCGAGTCGGCGGGGGGGCGGGCCACCTACGTTCACGCCGATGTTTCAAAGGCGGCCGACGCCGAGAAGATGGTCGCGGTGGCGGAGCAAACCTACGGCAAGCTCAACGTGCTCTTCAACAACGCCGGCATCTCCCACGCCGATGACGATAACGCCATGAACACCAGCGAGGAGGTCTGGGACTTGACCTTCCAGATCAACGTTAAGGGTGTTTTCCTGGGCTGCAAGTACGGCATTCCCGCGCTGCTGCGCTCGGGCGGCGGCTCGATCATCAACACTGCGTCCTTCGTGGCGATTCTGGGCGCGGCCACGCCCCAACTGGCCTACACCGCCAGCAAGGGCGCGGTCCTCTCGATGACCCGCGAACTCGCCGCCATCCACGCCAGGGAGGGGATCCGCGTCAACGCGCTGTGCCCCGGCCCGCTCCGCACCGAGCTGCTGATGAAGTACCTGAACACCGAAGAGCGCCGCCAGCGCCGCCTGGTCCACATCCCCATGGGCCGTTTCGGCGAGGCCGCCGAGATTGCCAAGTCGGTGCTGTTTCTGGCCTCGGACGAATCCTCCTTCACCACCGGCGCGACCTTTCTGGTCGACGGTGGGATCACCTCGGCGTACACCACGCCGCTGTAGGGGCAGCGCCTCAGAGCCAACCCCTCCAGGCCGACACCGCTTCGGAGTTGAGGGGCAGGCCTGCCGCACTGTGTGCTGATGGACGCGCGGGCGCTGGGGCCAACCGCGAACGCAAAAAACCTGGGATACCGACATAGAGGCCAAAAAGCTTATGCCAGACCTCCAACGCACCATCTCGCCGGTGGATGGCTCGATCTACCTCGAGCGCCCCACCGCCACCCCAGACCAGATCGAGGCCGCCCTCGAGGGGGCTGCCAGGGCTTTCGGGCTGTGGAAAGACGTCCCGATAGCCGAACGTGCGCGGCTCTGCCTCAAGGCAGTGGACTACTTCGTGGCCCACGCCGAGGAGATGGGCACCCAGCTCTCCTGGCAGATGGGCCGACCGATCCGCTACAGCCCCAAGGAGGTCTCGGGCGGCTTCGCCACCCGGGCCCGCTACATGATCGGGGTTGCGGAGAAGGCCCTGGCCGACGTTCAGGTCGAGCCGCAGGAGGGTTTCACCCGCTTTATCCGTCGCGAGCCGCTGGGGACCGTGCTGGTGCTCTCGCCCTGGAACTACCCCTACCTGACCTCGGTTAACGCCATCATCCCGGCCCTGATGGCGGGCAACACGGTGGTGCTCAAGCACTCTGACCAGACCCCGCTAGTGGCCGAGCACTACGCGGCAGCCTTCCGGGCTGCGGGCTTCCCCGAGGGCGTATTTCAGTTCCTGCACATCGACCACGACCAGGTGGCCCGGACCATCGCCGACGACCGGGTCAACTACGTGGCCTTTACCGGCTCGGTGGCAGGTGGGCACGCGGTACAGCGAGCCGCGGCGGGGCGCTTTATCGGGGTTGGCCTCGAGCTCGGCGGCAAGGACCCCGCCTACGTCCGGGCCGACGCCGACTTGGCCTATGCGGTCGAGAACCTGGTGGACGGGGCCATGTTCAACTCCGGCCAGAGCTGTTGTGCCATCGAGCGGATCTACGTCCACCGCGACCTCTACGATGCGTTTGTGGAGGGCGCTGTCGCGCTGACCCGCCAGTACAAGCTGGGCAATCCCCTCGATCCACAGACCACCCTTGGACCGCTGGTCCGCGCCCGCGCGGCCGATTTCGTCCGTGCCCAAGTTGCCGAGGCCGTCGCGCAGGGGGCCAGGACCCACATCGACCCCACCGAGTTTCCGCTGGACCAACCCGGCTCCCCCTACCTGGCCCCCCAGATCCTGACCAACGTCAACCACGCCATGCGCCTGATGACCGAGGAGACCTTCGGCCCGGTGGTGGGCATCATGCCGGTGGACTCCGACGAGGAGGCCGTGCGGCTGATGAACGACTCGAGCTACGGCCTCACCGCCTCGGTCTGGACGGCCGATGCGGACGCGGCCCTCGAGATCGGCAGCCGGGTCAACACTGGCACCTGGTTCATGAACCGCTGCGACTACCTCGACCCCATGCTGGCCTGGACCGGCGTGAAGGACTCGGGCCGCGGGGCCACGCTCTCGGTGGTGGGCTACGAGTACCTGACCCGCCCGAAGTCGTTCCATCTGAGGCGGCAACTGTAGCCCACACTGGGGAACGGCAAGAGGCGGCCAAGTGACCACGGTCTGATGCCGGCCCCGTCTGGCGTTCCTTTCCCAGCCTTGTGCCCTGAAAATGCCGTGATGGGGCGGCCGGAGAGGTTCCTTAGCCCGCCCCCCGAGGAAACACCATGACCATCGTCCAGCCCGTCACCCTGGAAGGCTCGCAAGTCCGCCTCGAGCCCCTATCCGTGGATCACCTGCCGGCCTTGTTGGAACTGGCCCAGCTCGAGCCCTACCCCCTAACTTCTGTCCCCAGCACCGAGGCGGGAATGCGGAGGTACATCGAGGCGGCACTCGAGGCCCAAACCAGCGGCAGCGCGGTTCCGTTCGCTACCGTGGATCGGTCGGCGGACAGGCCAGTGGGCAGCACCCGCTTCGGCAACATCGAGTACTGGCCTTGGCCCGAAGGCGCTACAGCGATGCGGCCCGGACTCCCGGACGCCGCCGAGATCGGCTGGACCTGGCTGGCCCCGCAAGCCCAGCGCAGTGGAGTCAACACCGAGGCCAAGCTGCTGATGCTGACCCATGCCTTTGAGGTCTGGCAGGTGCGCCGGGTGACCCTCAAGACCGACGAGCGCAACCTGCGCTCGCGCAACGCCATCGAGCGACTGGGCGCCCGCCTGGACGGCATTCTGCGGGCCCACCTGCCAGCCTCCGACGGCGGCGTACGCAACAGCGCCATCTACAGCATCCTGGCCGAGGAATGGCCCCAGATCAAAGCGCGGCTGACCGGTTTCCTGAACCGTTAAGGGCCTACAGCGGAGGTGCGAGACACTGCGTTGCCCGCAAGTCCACTGGCCCTGCCTGGTGGGCGTCAGCAGGTCATGTACGGCCGACCGGTGACGTGTCGGGCGAGCTGCATCCCAGCCATTTGGTGCGCCCAGGTAGCGTCGGATTCCACTCCGGCCCCCACCTGACGTATTAGCCGGCTTCCACGTAGGCGGCGATGTACTCGAGTTCGCGGAGGTGCCTCAGGTCGTGACCCGCCAGCATCTGCACGATGAACGAGAGGGTCTCGGGGCCGCGCTGTGGGTGGTAGGCCACCTTAAGCCAGTCGGCGGGCTCGAGGGTTTCCAGCAAGGCCAGGTTCCAGAGGCGCAGCGCGCAGAAGGACTCCAGGGCCAGCTTGGGGGAGAAGCTGTCGTAGCGGCGGTAGCGGATGCCCCAGCGGTCGTGGTCGAAAGCCTGGGCCTGGTCGGCGCCCGCGATGGCCTGACGTAGGCGGAAGCCGTAGCCCACCTCGAGGTCGGCCAGGTGGCAGTAGATTTCCTGGGCCGTCCAGTGGGTCAGCTCGCAGCCCCGGCGCATGTCCACCTGTCCGAACAGCTCGCGCAGGGTCTCGGGGGTCTGGCGTAAAACCGTCAGCGCATCGCGCTCGCCCAACGCCGCCAGGTTCTTGGAGACGTAGTCTAGGTTTTCCATCTTCCTATGCTAGGCCTAGTAGGCAAGTACAGATTTCCCTACCGGGTAGGGGTCGGGAGGCGGGGAGATGAGTGGCGCAATAGTCAAACTTCAAATTGCCGCCCCAAAAAGGCCGTAGGGACTTTGACCAGGAGCGCAAGGGTTGACTCTTCCGTTCTGGCAGAGTCACCCTTTCGCGTTTCCCAACCTTACCTTCCTCGCGGCGGAAATGTACTCCCTACAGCGGTTTTTGCTGTAGAGAGTATGCGTGGGAACCGCTCTGGGGCAGCAAAAAGCCAAAGGCGGTCTCCGTGAATCGTGAGGTCGCTTACTGCACCCCGCGCAATGACAAACCCCCCAACTCGGGGGGGTGATTTCTGGCCTGGTTCCTTGTTGGCCGTCACCTGCTACTCGTTCGTCTTGGCCATCACTTCCTCGAGCGTGGTGACCCCCTGGAAGGCCTTCTCGATGCCGTCCTCGCGCAGGGTCTTCATGCCCAGTTTGCGGGCGATGTCCTTGATTTGGGTGGCCGACTGGCCCTCCACGATGGCGCGGCGCACGTCTTCCTCGAGGGTCATCAGCTCGTGGATGGCGGCGCGGCCCTTGTAGCCCGAGCCGTTGCACTTGTCGCAGCCGGTGCCCTTGTAGAGGGTGCGGCCCCGCGCGTCGTCCTTGGTCAGGTCGAGGCGGCGCAGCACGTTGGGGTCGGGCTCAACCTCGATCTTGCAGCTGTTGCAGATCCGGCGCACCAGACGCTGGGCCAGTACCCCCACCAGTGCGGCAGATATGTTAAAGAGTTCCACGCCCATCTCGTCGAGGCGGGTCACCGCGCCGGCGGCGTCGTTGGTGTGCAGGGTGGCGATCACCAAGTGGCCGGTGAGGGCGGCCTCGGTGGCAATCTTGGCGGTCTCGGAGTCGCGAATCTCGCCGACCATGATGATGTCGGGGTCTTGTCGGAGGAAGCTTCGCAGCGCCCGGGCGAAGGTCAGGCCCGCTACCGGGTTGGCCTGGGTCTGGTTGATTCCGGGAATCTCGTACTCGACCGGGTCTTCGATGGTGGTGGTGTTCTTGTCGGGGGTGGAGATGCGCTTGAGGATCGAGAAGGTGGTGAAGGACTTGCCCGAGCCCGTCGGCCCGGTGATGAGGAAGATGCCGTAGGGCTTGTCGATGGTGTCCTCGAAGCGCTGGAAGTTCCACGTGGCAAAGCCGAGCTGCTCGATCTCGGGGATTTCGCTGGCCTTGCGCAGCAGACGCATCACGATCTTCTCCCCGTATACGGTGGGGAGCGTGGAGAGGCGCAGGTCGAGGTCGATCGAGCGGTCCTTGTAGCGCACGCGGCCGTCCTGGGGAAGGCGGCGCTCGGCAATGTCGAGGTTACCCATGATCTTGATGCGCGAGGAGATGGCCGGGCCGGCCCCCTTGGGTAGGCGCATGTATTCGCGCAGCGATCCGTCGATGCGGAAGCGCACCAAGATGTCGGCCTGGCGCGGCTCGATGTGGATGTCCGAAACCTCTTGCAAGAAGGCCTCGCGCAGGATGCTGTTGACCAGCTTGACCACAGCATTGTCGTCGAGGGCGCTGGTGTCGAGTTCTTCTTCTTTGTTGCTCTTCTTGTTCTCGAACTCCCTTGCCAACTCCTCGACGCCGGTCTGGGAGCCGTAGAAGCGCTCGATCAGCTTGGAGATCTGGGCCTCGGCGGTGACGGCCGGCATGATGTCCTTCTTGGTGATCATGCGGAGGTCGTCGATGGCCAGGATGTTGCGGGGGTCCTTCATCAACACCACCAGGGTGTTGCCCTCAAGGTGGTGGGGGATCACTGTGTAGCGGCGGACGGTGGCCTCGGGAACCATCATCAGCACGTTGGGATTGGGGGGGGAGTCGTTGGGGTCGATGTAGGGGTAGCCAAGCTGGGTGGCCAGGCTCTTGGCGAGCATCTCGGGCTTGATCTTGCCGGACTGCACCAGGGTGTCCTCGAGCCGCCCGCCGCCCTGGCGCTGCTTCTGCAGCGCGTCCTCCACGTCGTCCTTGCTGACGTAGCCCAGCTCCACCAGCACCTCGCCGAGGGGCCGGGTCTTGCCCATGCGCCGCTGCACCGACAAGGCGTCTTGGAGGGCGGCCCGGTTGAGCTTGCCCTCCTGCACCAGCGCCTCGCCCAGCCGGCTCTTCTCGGGGTAGGTCTTGTTGAACAGGGCCTCCCAGGTGGTGGGCTGGGTCAGGACAAACTTGGTGGGCCGGTCGATCAGGGCGGCCACCGGCTGGCGGTGGCGCGGGTCGGACAGAACGACCAACACCTGCTGCCCCTCGAGGCGCACCGGCACCGCCTGGTAGCGCAGCGCGTCGGGGCGCAGCAGCATGGCGGTGACCTCCACCTGCACCTCGAGCTTACTCACATCGGTCAGCAGTTCCATCCCGGACTGCTGGGCCAGCACGGCGTAGAGCTGATGCTCCTGAAGGCCATACTTCCCCATCAGCAGGCGGCCCAGCAGCTCGCCGGTCTTTTCCTGCTCCACCAGGGCGTTCTCGAGCTGCTCGCGGCTGATCCAGCCCTTTTCCACCAGCAGCCCGCCCACCTTCATCTCGTCAGCGCTGGCCCCGCTGGGCTTGGCCTGCGGCACCGACAGCCCCAGCTCGGGGTAGTGCAGCGCCAGGGCGTACTGGAAGGAGCTGCGGGTGGTCTGGTATGGTTCGATGATCTGGTTGGTGAGGTCCTCGAGCTCCTCCAGCACCAGGTTGTCCAGGGGGTTAAGGAGGGCCACGCGGAGGGTGCCGCCCTCGAGGCTGAAGGGCATCGCGCCCAGGTCGCGGGCGCGCTCGGCGGGCACCATGGCCTTGGCCTCAGGGGTGATCTCGACCTCGGTCAGCTCGACCAGGGGCACCCCGAAGCTCTCCTCGATGGCCTGGGCGATGCGCCGTTCGGATAGCAGGCCCAGCTCCACCACGATGTCGCCAAGGTTGCCCCCGACCTCGCGGTGCTGCTCCAGGGCACGTTGTAACTCGCCGTCCTCCAACAGCCCCATGTCCAGCAGGGCGGCCCCTAAACGCTTATCCCCAATCGTCAGAACGTTCGGCATTCGGCTAATCCTCAGAATCTATTTTGCGGCTTTCGGGATTTATTTCCGGGTCAAAATGCTCATTCTGCTTTGAGGGGCCTGTCATGAACCCCACATTCCCGGTTCCCAGGATCAGCCGCTCGAGCCGCCGGATCAGCCGGGTGTAGCCCAATTCCTTCTTGGAGATGGGCTGGACCAGGATGGTCAGCGCGCCCACCAGGTTGCCCCCCAGCACGTCGGTAAAGAGCTGGTCGCCGACCATGGCCACCTCGCTGGCATTGAGCCGGAGCCGCCGCAGGGCCTTGTTAAAGCCGAACCAGGGCTTGCCTGCCGGACCGAAGCCGGGGATGCCCAGAAGCTCACGCCAGTAGCGCACCCGCCGCCTCGAGCCGTTGGAGACCAGCATGGTCTGGATGCCCGCTGCGTGCAGGCTATCTAGCCAAGCCCGCAGCTCGGGGGGGCACTCCCCGTAGGCGCGGTAGGGCACCAGGGTGTTGTCGAGGTCGAGCAGCACCGCCCGGATGCCCCGCTCTAGCAGCCAGGCTGGGTCGATGTGGTCGAAACGTTCGAACTGGGCGGCCGGACGCAGCACCCGGACATTCTAAACCCGACCCTACTTTTGGCGGGGCGCCCCCGCGTAACGCAAAGCCTGCCTAGATGTGCAAATTCGCTAGACCGGCCGCCCTCTCAGCGCTACGCTTTGGTTATTGTGGAGTGGGTGGCTCCTTTATTCCTCGCAGTGTTAATCTCCGGCGCCGTGATGGCGGTGGGCCGGCTTCGACCCCGACCTGGCCCGCCGGCTCCGCCAGCCCCGCTGCTGGACGATGAACGCTTCGAAGGCCGCAGCGTCACCCTGGTCGAGACCATCGAGGCCCTGGCCCGCGGTTCGGAGCGGGAGTTCTGGCCCCGGCTGATCGGGGCGCTGGTGGACGGGGTGCCGGGGGCCGAGGCCGGAAGCATACGGCTGCGCGAGGGACGGCAGCTGCGCTTCGTGGCCGAGCGGGGCTTTGGCCCGGGCATTCTGGGCATCCTCAGCGATGAGCACGAGGTAGTCAACTGGTACGGCGATGAGTCCGCTTGGTATCGGGGCGAGCCGCGCATCCTCAATGCGGATCAGATCACCAGCCTGTTCGCCCGCGACCGGGCCAACCTCGAGCTCTTGCGCAAGCTCGATCAGGCCATCGGGGCCGACGACCGCACCACCAGGATTCGATCTAACCTATGCATCCCCGTCGTGCTGGAGGGCGAGGTGGTGGCCGATATCAACCTCGACGCCTTTCGGGACGGGGCTTTCGACAGTCGCTCGGTGTCGGTGGCCCGCCACTACGCCCTCCAGGTGACCGCGCTGGTGGCCTCGCTGCGTGAACGGGCCAAGCTCGAGGCGCGGGTACGCGAGTTCGAGGTAATCGAAGCCCTCAGCTCGGCCCTGCGTGACCTGAGCCGCCCCGAGGAGATCACCCGGAGCATCGTCGGAGAGGCCGCCCGTCTGATGGACTCGCCCGATGCCGCGCTGGTGCTGCTGGAGCCGGACGGCCAGACGCTGCGCTGGGCGGCCGCGGTAGGTGACTTTGCCCTCCTCAGCAAGCCCGTCCCCCGGGGGCGGGGCCTGACCTGGGCGGCCATCGAAACCAAAGCCCCCATCCTCAGCAACCAGGCCCACCTCGACCCTCGGGTCTACCAGCACGCCACCCGCGAGCCTTACTCTCAGATCACCGTGCCGATGCTCAACTCGACCGGCCAAGCGGTGGGGGTGCTGCTGTCGGCCCGCCAGGGCGCAGGGGCCTACACCGAGCGCGACGTGCGGGTGCTGCGGGTGATCGCCAACATTGCCACCAACACCCTCGAGCGGGTGCGCAGCACCCAGGGTCTGCGGGAGAAGCTGCGCGAGTTCGAGGTTATCGAGGCGGTCTCACACGCCCTGAGCGGGGCCGAAACCCTGGCCCAGGTGGCCGAGGCGTTGGTGGTGGAAACCCACCACCTGCTGCGCTCCGACGACGTGGCCTTTTATGCGGTCGGGGGTGAGGGGGCTTATCTCGAGCTTGGCGCTCGCTTCGGCCAGAGCCAGGACCCACCCCGCCGCATCCCCCGGGGGACCGGCTTGAGCTGGTCGGCCCTGGAGTCCAGGCAGCCGATCCTCAGCCAAAACGCTGGCCAAGACTCCCAGGGCTTCTACCCCGGCGACAGCCCACCCCAGGTTGCGCAGATCACCTTGCCGCTGTTCGACTCCAAGGGTGAGCCGCTGGGGGTGTTGCTGGCCGCCGCCCCGCTCCCCGTCCAGTACGGCCAGGCCGACGTGCGCCTGATGCAGCTGGTGGGCAGCGTGGCTGCCAGCGCCCTCGAGCGCGTGCGGGCCACCCAGGCCCTCGAGGTCGAGCTGGGCGAGAAGGCCGCGCTGCTAGAGCTGAGCCAGATGCTCGAGGGCAACAGCAGCGCCGACATCGAGCGGGCCCTGGAGTACGTGCGCCGCCTGTTCACGGCGGACGCCGCCGTGCTGAGCGGTCTGAAAGACCAGAGGGTGCGGGCCTTCAGCGTGGCGGGCCAGCTGACCCCGGCCCTCCAGGCCCGCTACGACCAGGGCTGGCCGCTGGAGATCGCCCGCCCCATGGGCCGCCAGCTTAGCCAGAATCAGGTGACCACCGAGAACCCCGGCCCCTTTGGATCGCTGTTGGAGGAGCTGGGCATCGGGGCCAACATGTCGGTGGGGCTCGGCGCGGAACTGCCCTACGGGGGCTTGGCTTTCTACCGCTTCGGCCCGGCCCGGCCCTGGAGCACCCGCGAGCTCGAGCTGGCCCAGGGCTGCGGGCGGATGTTGGGCACGGTGATCAACCGGGTGCGGGCCGCCCAGCGACTCGAGGATGCCTACGAAGGGGCGCTGCGCACCATCGGCATCGCCCTCGAGGCCCGTGACCGCGAGACCGCCGGCCACACCGACCGGGTGGCCGCCGCCGCCGAGCAGATCGGCGAGGCGGTGGGCCTGTCCCCCACCGAGCTGCGCGACCTGCGCTGGGGGGCCTACCTGCACGACATCGGCAAGCTGGCCATCCCCGACTCGATCCTGCTAAAGCCGGGCAAGCTGACTCCCGAGGAATTCGGCACCATGAAGACCCACGCCGCGCTGGGCGACGACCTGGTGCGCAACCTTCCTTTCGTACCTCACGCCGCCCGCCAAGTGGTGCGCCACCACCACGAGCGTCTGGACGGTCGCGGCTACCCGGACAGCCTTACCGGCGATCAGATCCCCCTGCCGGCCCGCATATTCGCCATCTGCGACGTGTTCGACGCGCTGTGTTCGGAGCGCCCCTACAAGCGGGCCATGTCGCCGGAGGAGGCCGCCAGGGAGCTTTGGAAAAGCGCGCAGACCGGCCACCTCGAGCCCGAGCTGGTGCGACACTTCCTCGAGGCCCGCGGTCTGCAGGATGCGGTGCTGGTCTCCCAGGCCGCCGACTGAGCCCCAGGGTCATCCGGGTGTTGGTGCATCTTCCCAGCCGGTCCTCTGGGTGGAGCCATAGCCCCCTGCCGTTTTTGCGCTGTGGGTAGAGCCGGAGTTAGCTCGAGATGTGCCGCACCGACGCCGGAGGTGAGGTCTTGGATGCTGTCTAGAGGGCCAGCCTCTCCACGAGCTTGAACGAGGCCGGAAGGCGGTTTTGGGGGCTCGAGGCGGGGGCTGGCCCCCGCCTTTGCGGTAAGCTATCCCTCATGAGCCAGAAGCGAGTCGCCACAGAACAGGCGCCGGGTGCCATCGGGCCCTACAGCCAAGCCATTGTTGCCAACGGGGTGGTCTACTGCTCGGGGCAGATCCCCCTCTTGCCCTCGGGCGAGCTGCTGCAAGGGGGCGTGGAGGCCCAGACCCACCAGGTCATGAAGAACCTGACCGCCGTGCTGGCGGCGGCGGGCTCCTCGATGGGCCGGGTTGTGCAGACCACCTGCTACCTGGCCGACATGAACGACTTCCCGGTCTTTAACAAGGTGTACGCCGAGTATATGAAAGAGCCCTACCCGGCCCGCGCTACCGTGGAGGTCGCCCGCCTGCCCCGGGACGTAAAGGTGGAAGTCTCGTGCACCGCGCTGGTGGAAGGCTAGAGCTGCGCTAACGGGGTTGGCCCAACCCTAGCCCGGCTCGCTCGCGCTGTATCGCCTTTGTGGCCGGTTGGAGGTGTTTCGGACGGGCCAAACAGCCTGAGCACCAAATTCTGCATAGCTGCCTATCGGGTTGCCGCCACCAAAATGCCCTTACCTTGCCCCATAGTAAGTTTGGGAAGTCCTCAACGCGACAGGAGCAGCGAGCTGCTTACCAGCGCAATTCCCCAACGGGCTGCCGGGCGGCATTTTGCATATCAGCTATGAAGACACTTGGGGAGTTGTCCCTGTTGCACAACTCTTGCCCTCTGCGATCGCGCAGTTTCGGCCTTCGCCGGTTTCGACCCTAAGCCCTTGTCCCCTGACCTTGGTCCGAAGCTTTTGCGTCTGAAAGGAATCCATGACCGTCGAACAGCGCCTCGAGCAACTCGGGATCACCCTCCCCACCCTCACCCCGCCCCAGTTCAGCTTCGTGCCCGCCGTCAGAACCGGCAACCTGCTGTTTATCTCGGGCCAGGTCTCGAGCCAGAAGGGCAAGCTGGGCGTGGATGTGACGGTGGAGCAGGGCTACCACGCCTCGCGCGAGGTCGCCATAAAAATGTTGGCGGTGGTGAAGGACGCAGTGGGCGACCTCGATCGGGTGACTCGAGTGGTTAAGCTGCTGGGCATGGTTAACTCGGGCCTGGAGTTTGTGGAGCAGCCCAAGGTGATCAACGGGGCCTCGGACCTGTTGGTCGAGGTGTTCGGCGAGCGCGGCAAGCACGCCCGCAGCGCCGTTGGCTTTGCCCAGCTGCCCTTCAACTGCAGCGTGGAAATCGAGGGGATTTTTGAGGTGCAAGGCGGTTGAGGCATGCCAGGAATAGACCAACTGCTAGTGCGGGTATCCGAAGGTTGGGGACTCGGTTTCGGCCTGTTCGTTACGCTCTACTCGAGGCTATTGGGAAAATAAACACGAAATTCATCGATTGGTGCGTATAATTGCCGCTGAATGTTTGCCTTTGTTCGATTGACAGCGGTTTTTCTGCTTCTCGCGGGCTTCGCGTCGGCGCAGCAACAGGATTTGTTGCTGCGGGTTCTGCTCAGCGAGGGCGCGGTGGGTACCCTGAGCATCGGGGCGCACGATCGGGTTAACGGAGCGGGCAGCCAGACCATGGCGGGCGGTAGCTTCCGGCTCTCGGCGGGCCAGGGTCAGGTGCTGGTGGACGGTCAGGCCGCGGGCAACTGGGTCGAGTTTGCCGCGCCCGAGGGGTTCACCCTATCCGGCCGGGCCTTCCGGGGCAACCTGATGGCGGTCTCGCAGGGCGGGCGTCTGCTCTTCATCAACCGGGTTTGGCTCGAGGACTACCTGCTCGGGGTGGTGCCCTCCGAGGTTCCGGTCAACTTCCCCGACGCGGTGCTCCAGGCCCAGTCCATCCTGGCCCGCACCTTCGCCCTCTACCGCCTCAACCCCCAGGGCCTCTACGACCTCTGCGCCACCGAACGCTGCCAGGTCTACAAGGGGCGCGAGGTCGAGACCCCCCGGCACAGCAGTGCCGTGATTGCTACCCGGGGCCTGATTGTCAGCTACGACGCCCAACCCATCACCGCCGTCTATAGCGCCGACTCCGGCGGCTTCACCGCCTCCTCCGGCGAGGTCTGGGGCACCGACAAGCCCTACCTGACTGCCCGCCCCGACCCCTTCTCCCAGAGCCCCGGCGGGACCTGGACCGTATCCATCAGCCCCGCTGCCGTGGCGCGGGAGCTGGGCGAGTTAAGCCTGTCGGTGGGCACTGTGCGCTCTATGCAGGTTCTGGCCTACAGCGCCAGCGGCCGGCCCAGCAGCCTGCGCGTAAACGGCAGCAGCCGCTCGGTCACCCTGAACGCGGTGCAGGCCAGCCGGGTGCTGCGCGGCATCGGCCTGCGCTCGACCCGGGTCGAGATCCGCGGCCTGAGCGCGACCGGCTGGGGCAACGGCCACGGCGTGGGGATGAGCCAGTGGGGCGCGCGGGGCCTGGCCTCCCAGGGCTGGGACTTCCGGCAAATTCTGGGCTACTACTACCCCGGCACCTTCCTCAGCAGCTTCGAGGTGGTGGCAGGGTTGCGGACCAAGCTCTATTCGATGGGGTTTGGGCGGGTGATCGCCGGACGCTGAGCGGGTGCCCGCACAGCAGTTGCCAAGAAAACCAAATACCCCGCACGCAGCGAATCGGACCTGAGGGGTATTTGTGCAAACCGCCCAAGACGCGGAGGGCCGGGTAGCTTACACCCGGCCCTCTTCATTGGTTGGTAGGTCAGCCGCTCGAGAGTGGTTTCTTAGCCACCACGTAAATCCGTGAACCAGGGGGTTCCTCGCGCTCTTTCGGCCTATCGTCTGCCCTAGGCACCAACCAATGCTCCTTTAGAGTAGCCCTCGAGGCCGGTACTGTACAGGTGCAAAAGTCCTTGCTGGACAAAGCCGGGTCAGCAGTTGGGCCAGGGTAGCGTGCGGAAACGGCGGAAGCGGCAAATACGTGCCAGGGCGGAGTGGCGTGCGCCATAGCCGTGGAGCCGCTACCCGAGGCGCAATTCCCTGCAGGAGCTGGCGGGCGACAGTCGCATGGCAACTGTGGAGACCCTAGCCTTGGTCGGCCGCCTCGGCCTTGGCGCGGTAGCGGAAGTCGCAGAAGGCCGCGCCCTGCATGATGGTCTGGGTGCGGCTGAACTCCACATCGGGGCGGAAGCCGGCCATCAGCGCCCCGTCGCGATTGCAGGAGAGCAGTGCGCCCAGCTCGGGGATGCCCAGCCGCCGGTACATCTCGGCGTAGCGGCAGCGGTGCACGTTGAACGAGAGGGCGGTCTCGGAGCGCTCGAGCACCTCGATCTCCAGCGCACCGTCCTTGGTCCAGTTCTCCAGGCTGCGGTCGAAGTCCTCGAGGGTGGGGCCGTAAACCCCGGCCAGTGCCGCGCCCTGTTCCCGCGCCAGCCCCTCGATGACCTCGCGGGCCACCGCCCGCACCTCCGGGTGCCCAAAGCGCTCGCCCAGCGCTTGCAGCAGCGGGGCCACCACGCGGGCCTCGATCTCCCGGCGCCGGAGCACGCCGATCTGGTTGAGTTCGGTATCGGGGTTGTTCATGGGGTGACCTCACGGATTCGCGTTTAAGTTGCGCCAGGGTAGAAGTACAGAATCAGCAGATACGTTAGAGACTTGCCTGGGCGGAGTGGCGTGCGCCATAGCCGCAGAGCGGCTACCCGAGTGCGGAGCGTCTACTCGAGGCGCAATTCCCTGCCGGAGCTGGCGGGCGACATTTTGCTGCAACGATGGAGACACTTGGCCCTTTGCCCAGCTAGCCTACAAGAGCCTTCAGCCCTCGGCGTTCAGCCCACCTTCACGTCGCCGCACAGGTGCACCTGGATGCCCATCGCGGCGAACATCGCAGCCTTGGCGGCCAGGGCCCGGTCGGCCCCCTCGGCAGTGGGCGCGTAGGCCACCTGGATATGGTTGGCCTTGTGGCGGGCCATCATCTGGTCGCGGCTGACCCCGTGCAGCACCGCGTGCATGATCGGCCACTGCGGCGTCGAGAGCCGCCAGCGCTCCTCGGTCTCCTCCTGAGGCAGCTCGACTACCGTGGCGCGGCCCAGGTCGGCGTGTAGGGCTCCGCCCATCACAAAGACCCTCGACCACACGATCTCGCCGGGCTTGCTGACGCCCTTCACGGTGCCTCCGCCCAGGCGAAAGTACATCGGTGGTTGGCGGTGACTGCTGGCCCCGGCGTAGCCCCCGATGAAGTGGTTGGGCGGGGCCGAGCCAGAGATCAGGAAGACCCACACATAGTCCTGGCCGTACTGCCGGCCCCAGCGCACGTCGTGCAGGGTGGTGGAGGGGTCGAAGCCCATGGCATTCCAGACCCGCTGCGTCACCACTGCATCCACCGCGCTGCCCTCGTCGACCTCGTTGAAGTGGGGCAGGGGCTGGGCGGGGAAAAGCTCCCTCGAGCCGTCCCGCGACCGCACCGGCGGGCGGTCGGCGTTGTTGAGCAGCCCCTCGGCCAGGTCGGAGGCAGGGGCCATGTCCTTGAGGCCCTGCTGGTACTGGATGCCCACCGCGTCGCAGCCGAAGTCGTCGGCGATCCGCACCGCGGCGATGTACATCTTGAGCTGCTCGAGCACCTGCCACAACGTGAGCTCGCTGGCCTCGTCGGTGCCCAGCTCGAAGCGCATCCCCCGGCTCACCAGCCAGTCGTAGGCGGCCCTGGCCTCATCGTCGCCGACGTTGCCCATCTCGGCCACCAGCGCCGACTGGCTCAGGCGCTCCTTGTAGATGCCGCCTGGGTTGAGCATTTCGTCGTCGATGATGGCGTTGTACATCCCCATGCAGCCTTCGTCGAAAACGCCCAGGATGGCCTTGTGGTGCCGGAGCTCGGCCGCCAGGGTCTCGCCCAGCCCGCGCTCTGCTTCCGGGAGCCGGGCGGCCTCGAGAGTGCGCACGTGCGAGGTGTCGTGCTTGATCTCGCCGTTCTCCAGCCACTCCTTCAGCCCCCGCTTGAAGAAGTCGTCGTCGAAGTGCTCGCTCCACAGCGAGCTGTACCGCACGCCCATCTTGGTCAGCCCGCCGCCCAGGTTAAGCAGGCCCACCAGACCCGGCCACTGCCCGCTCCAGTTGGCTACCGTGAGGATCGGCCCCCGGTGGTCGCGCAGCCCGGCCAGCACGTGGTGGCTGTACTGCCAGACCGCCTCCGCCACAATCAGCGGGGCCTCGAGGGGGATGTTCTTGAATACCTCCATCCCCATCCGCTGGCTGCTGATGAAGCCGTGCTTGTCGGCGGGGTCGTAGTGGTGGGCCCGCTCCACTGCCCAGCCCAGCTCCGCCAGCGCCGCCCCGACCTTGGCCTCCATCGCGGCCTGGGCGGGCCAGCAGGTCTGGTTGGCCGAGAGGCGCAGGTCGCCGCTGGCGACGAGGTAGACGGTGTTGGGCTTGGGCTTGGGTCGGGGGGGGATGTTGGGAAGGCTGTACATGGGGCTCCTTGTTGAGAGGTAGGGGAGTGGGTGGCGTCAGGATATGGAGGTCAAGGTGTCGAGGTCAAGGTGTGGAGTACAAAAGATGACCTCCCCCGAGTTGCGGCGTGTGCCGAGGTTGGATGACCAAACCAGCGGCTTGCGTCCCCCCCGGATGTTTGCCAACCGGTGCATTTCCGGGCTCTGCACCACAAACGGAGCGCCCAAGGGGAGGCAAGAAGGGCTCGAGAGCCGTGGTTTTCCTGACACACTTGGGTGTATAGCGGACCAAGACCCCCGGCCCATCGGTCTGCTGCGGGCTTCAAGGGAGAAGCGGCGCGGCCCCCAGAGGGGGAATGCGCCTCCGTGCCCCGCAACCTGGAGGGTAGTCTTTTTACCCTGCACCTCCACGCTGCACCCTTTCAACCCGCACGCCCCCGGGCCGCCGCTGCCCCCAGGGTGTCGATCGCTCGCAGTGCCTCTGGTGCCGACTTCTGACCCTTCAGGAAGGCGTGGACGTTCTGCCACACGATCGCTTCGACGGCGGGGTAGTCGGGGTGTTTGGGGGGGATCCAGCTGTACTGGGTGGCCTCCTTCAGCAGCTCCCAGCGCCGGGCCTCGAAAGGCTCGGCCTCGAGCCTGGCCTGCTCGAGCGCGTCGAGCCGGGCAGGCAGCGTACCCCGCCGGGCCTCGAGGAGTTGCGACTCCCTGGAGGTCAGGAACTTGAGCAGGGCTACCGCGAGGGGTCGGTCGGCAGCGGTCCTGGAGAGCGCGAAGGTGTGCGAGCCCGAGTAGGTGGCGCGGCGTGCGGGGCCGAGCGGGTAGAGGGCGAGGGCGAACCTGCCGCCGATTTCGCTGGCCTGGTAGCCGTTGAAACTGCCCGGCCAGTCGGTGGTCATGGCGGCCCGGCCCGACCCGAAGAAGGCCGCCACCCGGTCGAACTCGAAGTCCACGCTCTCCGGCGGGGAGATGGTCTTCCAGGCCCCCAGCATCTCCAGCGCCCAGCGCCCGGCCTCGGTGTCGGCGTGCGGCACCGGCGGGTCCTGGTCGTAGAGGTAGTGCCCGGCGCTCCCGCACAGCTCGAAGAAGTGCCCGAAGATGCCCGAGCTGTAGCCGGGAAACACGAAGCCGTACTGCCCCTCTCGAGTCAGGGTTTGCCCCAGCCTTAGCAGTTCGTCCCAGGTCGTCGGCGGCCCCGAGACCAGGTCGGTGCGGTAGTGCAAAAGCTTCGCGTCCAGGTTGCGCGGGACGCTCCACAGCGTACCGTTGATGCGGGCGAGCTCGAGGGTGGTGGGGTTGAAGTGGGCCAGCTCGGCGCTGGAGAAGTCGTGGTCTAGCGGCGACAGCCACTGGGTCTGGGCGGGCACGAACTTGGAGTGGGTTGAGATCAGGTCGAAGCCCTGGCCACCGGAGAAGGAGTCGTGAATGCGCTGGTTCAGGTCGGGGTGGTTGTCCGAGCGGGTGATCTCGACCTGTGCCCCCTCCTGCCGCTCAAACTCTTGGATCGAGGAGTAGAGCCCGTCGTACATCGGGCCGCCGACGACCAGGATGCGGAGCTTCGGACGTGTCATCAGGGTTCTGCCTTCCTCCGGCCTTGCCGCCTTAGCCCTTCACCGCCCCCACGATCAACCCCTGCTCGATGTAGCGCTCGAGGATGATCGCCATCACCACCACCGGCAGGATCATCAGGATGATCACCACCGACATGTACCACCACTCGGTGCCGCGGGTGCCGCTCATGGCGGCCACCATCAGTGGCATGGTCTGGGAATTGGCCTTGGAAAGGAACAGCGCCAGCAGATACTCGTTCCAGGCGAACACCAGCACCAGCAGGAAGGTCGCCACCAGCCCCGGCGCGGCCAGCGGCAGCACAATGGTCCAGAAGATGCGGTAGCGGCTGGCCCCGTCGATCTGGGCGCACTCCTCGATGTCCACCGGGATGCCCATGAAGTAGTCGCGCATCAGCCAAACCGCTATGGGGATATTGACGGCGGTGTAGCTGATGATGAGCGCGGTGCGGGTGTCGAGCAGGCCCAGGTTCTGGAACAGCAAGTAGATGGGGATGATTACCACTACCGGCGGCAGGATGCGGTTGGAGATCATCCAGAAGGCCACATCCTCGTTGTTGAGGTGCCGCACGAAGCGCCGACCGAGGGTCTGCATCCCCAGGAAGAACAACGCCAGCGCGGTTACCACGGCCACCACCACCGGGACGCGCAGCACCGCCAGCACCACCGCGATCGCCACGCAGCCCGCGAACAGCCAGATCGCACCAACCCTGGGCCGATAGGTGAAGCGGGTCAGCCCGTAGGCGGCACTCGCCCCCAGCAGCAGCGTAAGCACCGCGCTGGTCACGGCGACCGTCGCCGTGTTGATGTAGGCCCGCCGCACGTCGGTCCCCAGCACATTGAAGATGTAGTCCCAGGCGTGCAGGCTGGGCTTAAAGTCCACCCAGGGCAGGTAGAACGGCCCCGCGTTTACGTCGATGGGCAGCTTGAAGCTGGTGATCACCAGCCAGTACAGCGGGAACAGCACCGCCACCGAGGCCAGCGTGAGCGCCACGTAGGTGAACAGCTTCTGCATCGGCGAGAGCGCGAGGGGTGAGCGCGGGCGGCGGATCATGCCTCACCCCTTGCGCGCGGCAGCACCGCGCGCGCATACACCGTCGTCACCACTGTTACCAGCACCATCAGCAGCAGCCCCAAAGCGGCCGCGGTTCCCAGGTCTAGGGTTCGCCAGGCGAAAAAGGCGTGGAGGGTCATGGATTCGGTGGCCGTGCCCGGCCCGCCGTTGGTCAGGATGTTGGGCAGGTCCACGATCTTAAAGCCCTCGATGATGCGGATCAGCACCAGTGTCGCGCTGGCCGGAAGCAGGTAGGGGAAGATGATGCGCCAGAAGGTCTGGGCCCGCGTGGCCCCGTCCACCGCCGCCGCCTCGATCTGCTCCCTGGGAACTGCCTGCAAGGCCGCCAGCAGCACGATGAAAGCGAAGGGTGTCCACTGCCAGGTGTCGCCGATCAGCACCGCCATCCGCGCGCCCCAGGGGTCGGTGACCCAGGAGAAGTTGGAGAGCCCCAGCGCCGTCCACAGCGGCACCAGCGGCCCCTTGCCGGTGTCGGTCAGCATCCGGAACATGTAGGCGATCCCGATGGGGGTGATGGCCAGCGGCAGGATAAACAGCACCCGGAAGAAGCGCGTCCCCGGGAGCCGCTCGGCGCACAACAGCGCCAGACCCAGCCCCAGGACGTATTGCAGCGCAGTCCCCGCGAACACGTAAAACAGCGTGGTTTGCAAGGTACCGATCTGGGTGCCGGGGAAGAGGCGGCTCAGCACCAGCCAGCCGAAGGCCAGCACCAGCGAGCCCATCAGAATCGGCTGAACCAGCCACATCGCTGCGGGCATTTTGGCCTGCAGGCGGCGGTACATGGTCCACAAGAACCAACCCGCCACCGCCGCCAGCACCACCCAGACCCAGCCGGTCGCGCCGGGCTGTCCCAGAAAGTGCCCCTGCTCGCTGCCGAACAGAATCTTGTTAAAGTTGGTCAGCCCCACGAAGTTGAGCTGGGCCTGCCCGTCGGCAAAGCGCAGGCGGGCCATTGAGCTGTAGAGGGAGCCGATCAGGGGAAAGATAGAAAAGGCCAGGATCAGCAAAACTGTCGGCAGCAAAAAGACCGACGCCGCGTTGCGCTCGAGCCAGTCCCCCAGGCGCTGCCAGACGCTGGCGGTTTCGGCGGCGGGATGTTTCTTCTGTTGAGTCATGGAGAAACCTTTGGGCTATTGGCAGTTAGCGTTTAGCCGTTAGCTAAAAGCCACGAGCTAACTGCCAATAGCCCTATGTGAAATCAACTACCTATTGTCAATGCCCAGCGAGGCCAGGTAGGCCCTGAGCTGGTTCTGACGGCCCTCGGCGTTGGTGATCTCCTCCCAACCGTTGAAGATGTCGTCCTGGGCCTGGGCGGCGGTCTTCTGACCGGCCAGGAACTCGGCCAGCACGCGGTCGAGCACCACCTGCTGGTACTGCTGGTTCTTGGGGATGCGCATGTCCAGCACCATGTTGGGGCTGTTCAGGCTCTGCTGGATGGCGTTGAGGTAGTTGCGTGCGCCGGCCTCGCTAAAGCCACCCGCGATCCAGCCCTGGAGGTTCTGGAACTGCGAGATGCGGTAGGGGTTCATGCCGGTCGCGCCCACGGTCACGTCCTTGTTGGACTGGGCGGGCTGGGCCATGTAGCTAAACAGCGCGTAGGCGGCATCCTTCTTGGCGGCGGCGGCCTTGGTGTTAATGCCACCCGACCACCCGCCGAAGGCGGCGTAGGGGGCGCGGTTGACGCCGTTGATGGCGTGCGGGCAGCGCTGGGCGTTGCAGCCTACCAGGCGGCCGGAGGCGCGGTCGAGTACGCGGCGGCTGCCGGGCAGGATGGAAGCGCCCACCCGGTCCTTGACCCTCGAGGTCTGCGGATCAACCGACAGGGGCCCAATGTCGCCCCAGTCGATCGAGAGGGCGCAGCGTCCGGAGCTGAACAGGCCGCGGGTGTCGCCCACGTCGAGGTTCAGCTCGTCGGGCGGGCCGAACTGGGTGGTGGCCTTGTAGACCCGCAGGGCCTCGGCAAAGGCCTCGTTCTTGACCAGGGGCCGCATGTTGGTGGTGTCAAAGAACGCGCCCTGGCGGGTGCCCTGGGTCTGCACGAAGCCGCCGAGGATGCTCATGAACATCCAGTAGCTCTGGGCGTTGCGCTTCTTGGCGATGCAGCTGCCGAAGTCGGGGCGGCCGTCGCCGTTCATGTCGCGCCCGTTGGCCCGCTGGGCGATGCGCAGGTAGTCGTCCCAGGTCTGGGGCGGCTGGGCCCCGATGGCCCGCAGCACGTCGGTGCGGTAGTAGACCATCTGGAAGTCGCCGTCGAGGGGGATGGTCTGAATCTTGCCGCCGTAGACCGCGCTGAAGTCGCGGAAGAAGATGCCGATGTCGTTCCACTGGAGGGCGCTGTCGGCGCGCACTCGAGCGGTCAGGTCTTCCATGATGCCCGCCGGGGCGAAGTCGGCCATCCACTGCGGCGCAAACACCCAGGCGTCGTAGGAGTTGGTGCCGGTGGTCGCGTCGGTCAGGATCTGCTGGTAGAGGTCGGAGAAGGGAACCACGGTGACGTTCACGGTGGCCCCGGTGGCCTTGGAGAACTCGGCGGCGTGGCGGCGCAGCGGCTCGGCGATCTGGGGGCCGGTGAAGGTGATTACATTAACCGTCACCCCCTGAAAGCGGTTGGCCTGGGCCAGCGCCGGTGTCGCCAGCAGCGCCGCGCCCAGTGCGACTGGGGCTATTTTCCGTACCAGATTTGCTAACATGTGTTGGCCTCCTCTTTGCGGTTGGGGCTCCCCAAGTTCCTAAACTCGGCACTTCCGTTGGCGCGTGGTGCGGAGCTATGGGCTTGGGGTTTCTTTCAGGTGGCGCAGACAGCCAACAGCAGAGGGCCGAAAGCGCTCCCTAGAAAGCTGGGAATGGGTTTGGGGCATTGTACGTGGGCGGTTGGCTCGGAAATTGGGGCTGTTCGCAATTGGCGGTCGGCGGTCGGTGTTTGGACGGTTAGAACGGGCGATCCGCTGACGGCTGCGACCAACTTCCCTCCCTAGAGTTCCTCCTTCCAGGGGGGGTCGGCCCCTGCTCGGGTGCAATTAATGGCCGCAACCTTCGCGGCGAAGGTAAGGAGTTGGGAGATCTGATCTGGGCCGAGGGATTCCAGGCCTGCGCGTGAGCCGAAGCCGTGGGCGTGCAGCCAGCTCAGCAGCCCGGCCATGAAGGTGTCGCCCGCCCCCACGGTGTCCACCACGCTGACCCGGGGCGACTCCACCCGCACCACCTCGCCGCCGTGCAGCGCGAAAGCCCCGTCGCCCCCCATCGTCACCACCGCCAGCGCGGCCCCGTGGGCCGTCCACAGCTGGGCCAGGGCCTCGAGGCTTTGGCCGGGGTAGAGCCACCGCAGGTCGGCCTCGCTGACCTTGACCAGGTCGGCGCAGTTCAGCCAGCCCTCGAGCCGCCGGATGTAGGCGGCCCGGTCGTGGATCAGGAAGGGCCGCACGTTGGGGTCGAGGGAGATCAGGCGCTTGCCCTTTTCACGGCGCATCAGGCCCTCGAGGGTCGAGGCGGTGGGCTCGAGCAGCAGCGAGATCGAGCCGAAGTGGAGCATGGCCCCCTCCGGCAGCTCGGCCGGGAGGTCGGAAGGCTGCAGGAGGGTGTCGGCGGTGTTCTGGCAGTAGAAGCTGAAGAACTCGCCGGTCGGGGTTGGGGTCACCAGCGCCAGGGTGGTCAGCTCGGGGCCTTCGACCGCGTGGTTGAGCCCGACGCGGCTTTTGCCGATGTGGCCCCGGAGCAGCTGCCCGAAGCCGTCGGTGGAGAAGCGCCCCAGGAACTCCACCGGCTCGCCCAGCCGCCCGATCCCCATCGCGACGTTGTACGGCGAGCCGCCGGGGTGGGCCACATAGGCGGCCTTATCCTCCTGCCGAGTGGGGGCCATGTCGATCAGGGCCTCGCCCGCAACAAAGATCATCTCGAAACCTCCAAAGCAGCCTCTTCGAAGGCCCGGGTGGCCTCGAGGGTCATCGGCTCCATGAAGAGCCGCTCGGCGATGCTGGTGGAGAAGGTTATACACCGAACCCCGTCCTGCGCCAACGTGACCAGGTCGGCGCTGGAGCGGATGCTGGCGGCCAGGATGGAGGTGGCCGAGCCGATTTGCCGGAGCGACTGGGCCATTTTGGCGATGATGGCGTAGCCGTCGCGCCCGGAGTCGTTGATGCGGCCAAGGTAGGGGGCGACATAGGCCGCATGTACCGCAGAGGCCAGCAGGGCCTGGAAGGGTGTGTAGACCGCAGTGATGCAGGTGCGGATGCCGTCTTCGGCCAGCCGCGAGGCGGCGGTTAGGCCCTCGCGGGTGACGGGCAGTTTCACGATCACCCGCCCGTCGATGGCGTAGAGGTCGCGCCCGCGCTGCAGCAGCGTCTGGGCATCGTCGCCCCAGCTCTGAAAGTAGACCTCCCTGGCCCCCGCCCCCAGCACCGCCTTGGCGAAACCCTGAAGGGCGTTCATGGGGGTCTGGCTCTCGCGCAGGATCAGGGGGTTGGTGGTTACGCCGTAAAACACACCCGTCTCCAGCAGCGGCAGCACGCTGTTTAGGTCGGCGGAATCGAGGTACAGACGCATGTCCACTACCTCGGCGCAGCCGTAGAGCCGCGCACAATCAGCTCGGTCTCGAGGCGCAGGGTGTTGCTCTTGAGGGTGGTGCTGCGGCGCAGCACCGAGATCAGGGTTTCGCAGCCGACGTAGCCCAGGTCGTAGGCGGGCTGGGCCACCACCGTCAGGGCCGGCTCCATGAGCTGGGCCCAGCGGGTATCGTCGAAGCAGACCAGCGAGACATCGGTCGGAATCTTTAGCCCGGCCTCGCGGATGGCCAGCACGGTGCCCGCGGCCATCTCGGAGTTGCCCGCGAAGAGGGCGGTGGGGCGCTGGCGCTTGGGCAGGGAGAGCAGCTCCCGGGCGGCCCACTTGCCGCCGTCCTCCTTGTGGTTGCCGTAGGCGATAAGGGCGGGGTCGGAGGGGATGCCGGCCCCCAGCAGGGCCTGCTGGTAGCCCTCGAGGCGCTCCTTCGCGGTGGTGCCGTTCTGCGGCCCGGCGATCATCCCAATGCGGCGGTGGCCCAGTTCGATCAGGTGCTCCACGGCCCGCCTCGAGCCCCCCACGTTCTCCACCAGCACGCCATAAACCCCTGGCGTGCCGCTGGTGCGGTCGAGCTCGACCACCGTTAGGTTGCGAACCGACTGGAGGTTTTCTTTGGTCTTGGCGGTGGGGACGATTAACAGCCCCTCGGGCAGGTGGCCCTGAAGCTCGCGCAGGTAGCGTGCCTCGCGCTCGGGCTCCTCGTCGGTGTTGAACAAAAAGACCCCATAGCCGTGCTTCTCGGCGGCGTCCTGCACCCCCTTGGCCAGGGTGGCGTGGAAGGGGGCCAGGATATCGGTGACGATCAGGCCCAGCAGGTGGTTTTGCTGCGTCCGCAAGCTGCGGGCCAGTTTGTTGGGGTGGTAGTCGAGCTGGTTGGCGATCTGCAAGATGCGGGCGCGGGTCTGCGGCGAGACCAACTCGGGGCGGGTGAGCGCCCTCGAGACGGTGGAGGTAGAAACCCCCGCGACCTGTGCTACATCTTCGATCTTGGCCATAAGTATGCAGACGTTTGCAACGACTCGAACCACACAAAAACCACTCCAGCACGGCGGTAGATTCACACATCGATGCCTGCTGGCGGGTTTTTCTGCAATCGTTTGCGGTATTGTTGCATGGCCTTTTGCACTTGTCAAGCAGCCCAATCCAAATTTCAAACCGCCGGCCAGGGCTGAGCACTGCAAACCAACAGCAGAGGCCAGTTGCCCCCTTCGCAGGAAACCCCGGCGGCTGGAGTTGCGCTGCCCAACGGGAGGATGAACTGGGAGTAAGTTTGAGTAAAATGAACACACGCAATGGAACTCCAGCGTATTCGCAATCGCATTCAAGAAATACTTACCCACTGGGTGGGTTTGATCAACGCCGAGACCAACTACGGCCAAAACGATAAAAAAGTTACCTCGGAGCCTGTACTGGCCCAGTTGTTGGGCGTGGTCTTTGACCTTCCCCAGCTCAAGACCCTGAACGCCGATAGCGGATTCAACTACCCTGGGATCGATTTAGGGGATGCGACGGCTCGAGTGGCCATCCAGGTAACCGCCACCTCAAAACCCAACAAAATCATCCACACCATCGAGGAATTCCTGAAGCACGGGCAGTACCAGCAGTTCGACCGGCTGGTGGTCTACATCCTGACCGAAAAGCAGAGCAGTTACTCGGGCAAGAAGCTCGAGGCCGCCGTCCAAGCGTTGAACCAGCACATCCCCTTCGACCTGAAGCGCGACGTATGGGACTGGAGGGCGGTCCACAACCGGGTTGCTGGCTTTACGGCAGAGCAGGCCCAGCGGGTGTTGGACATCCTCGAGGCCAACATCACCGGCCAGCCCACCACCAGGGCCATTCCCGTCCGCACCCTGCCCGAGCAGTACATTCCCCGCCAGGGCAAGTTTGCCGAGGTTAAGGCGCGGCTGCTCGAGGCCGCCCGGACCAGCGGCAAGGTGGGGATCACGGGGTCGGTGGCGCTGCGGGGGGCCGGAGGTTATGGGAAAACCACCCTGGCCGAGGCGGTTTTGGCGGATGAAGAGGTGGCCAAGGCGTTCCCGGATGGAATCTGGGAGGTGGTGCTGGGGGAGAACGCCAGCGAGGCATCGACCGTCGGCTGGCTCAACGAGCTGATCAAGCAGCAGACCCGCCACAACCCCGGCTTCGACAAGATTGCCTCAGCTCGAGACGCCCTGCGCAAGGCCGTGGTGGACAAGCGCCTGCTGCTGTTTGTGGACGATGCCTGGCACAAGGAGTGGTTGCAGCCCTTCTGCGAGCTGGGCTGCCCGGTGCTGGTGACCACTCGAGACGCCCGAGTCCTACCCAAAAACGCCCTCGAGGTCGAAGTGGACCACATGACGCCCGAAGAGGCTCAGGAGCTGCTGGGCCACGGGGTGGGCGAGGGGGAATGGAGCCAGCCGGAGAACACCGCACGCGCCGAGTTGGCAAATGCCCTGGGCCAATGGGCCTTGCTGCTCTCGCTGGTCAACATCTCGCTCAAGGACTATGTGCGCGGTGGACAGACCCGCCTCGAGGCCATTCACAAAATCCAGGAGCGCCTAAGGCGCAAGGGCATCACCCACTTCGACGGCCGCAACGCCCAGCGGGAGGCGGCTGTGGCTTTAACCATGGAGGCGGGGCTGGAACACCTCGGCCCCGAGCTGCAAGCGTTCGGTCTGGACTCCGGCCACTACCAGCAACTGGCCATCTTCCCGCCCGACCAGCCCATCCCGCTGGGCGTTCTCGAGCGCCTGTGGGGCACCGACGCATACGACACCGCCGAGGTCTGCTCGATCCTACACAAACGCTCGCTGCTCTCGCAGTACCGCAACCAGACCATCCTGCTGCATGACGTCACTCGGCTCTACCTCAAAGAGAAGCATAAAGCCGCGCTGTCACAGTGGCACCAGCAATTTTTAGACCATTTCAAACCGCCCACAGGCCACTGGGCTGACCTACCTCATTCCGAGACATACGTCTGGCAATGGCTGGCACACCACCTGCAAGGGGCCAACCAGAAAGACCAACTCCAAGCCGTCTTAGCCGACTTTGACTTCTTGCAGAACAAGTTGGGTGCCCTCAAAAGCGTTTGGAGTCTGGTTGAAGATTTTGAACAGCTCGAGGGTGTAGAAGCATCGATGCTGCGTAGGGCGATTCAGATGAGTACGGATGTATTGCATAATCACCCGAAACAACTAGCACCTCAATTGATTGGACGACTTTCAGGTCAGGAATTTTTGCAATTTTCAAGTCTAATTCATGCTGCAAAAGCTGCTTTAGAGACTGTGGGGATCTCTCCGTTTTTACAACGCCCGTTTCTGAAATCACCAATTGAGCAAAAACCTTCCCAAAAAATCTCCGACGTTCAAATAAGTGCAATAGCTTCTTTACCTGATGAAAAGTTCGTGATTGCCTCAGATGATCGAACTTTACGAGTCTTGAACCCACTTGATGAAAGGCTTTCATTGTTTGCGAAGAACCTTAATCCGATACTTGCGTTGTGTGCTCTTCCTGATGGGAGGGTGGTCAGTGGTTCTGAAGATTGCATTCTTCGTATTTGGGATATACAAAGTGGGACTTCACAGGAGTTGAGGGGACACGTAGGCCCGATCACCTCATTGGCAACTCTTCCCGACGGGAGAGTAATCAGTGGCTCTAGGGACAATACTTTGCGGGTTTGGAATTTACATAGTGGAAAATCGCAGGTTATGCATGGTCACAGGCACTGGATAAATGCAATAAGTGCTCTTCCTGATGGGCAGGTCGTTAGCGGCTCGAGTGACTGTGACGTAAGGATATGGGACTTGGAAAAGGGTCAGTCTCAAGTATTGCAAGGCCACACTAGCTCTGTAACCGCCTTAATGGGTTTTTTTGATAATCAGGTCATCAGTGGTTCGTATGATTCCACTTTGAGATTTTGGGAACCAAAAACCATGAGCAATCAATCATTAAAATACCTAGGTAACTCGGTCAAATGTATTGCACCACTCTCAAATGAGCATGTGATTATCGGTTGGCGAAATAACTCATTTGAGGTGTTTGACCTTCAAAATATGTCGACGTGTTCGTGGGTTAAGCTTGACACCTTATTGACTTGTATGGCGGTTGGTTCTGTGAAGGACAAAACAGTTTTGGGAATTGGAACGAGAGATGGGCAGGTCATTCTGCTTCAGTCAAGCTTCAAAAAAAATTAAGATGACTGATTCTCAAACCACTGGGGCACGCTTTCATCTACACCTCGAGCTTTGTGGGAGTTTTCCCTGTCCGGCGGCTGGCCAAGCAGTACCGCTAAGAGAATGCCTCGGCCCGCTGTCGGCTCGAGTCGGTCGGGGCGAGGGACTGAACTTTGGAGATCGGAAACACTTGGGTAAGGCTGGTTGAGGAGTCCGCCAAAAGCAAAGTCAAACCTCTCCCCGGCCCCCTAACGCTCCTCGAGAACGCCCTGCCGCAGCAGCCCGGGCACCACCGGCTCGCCCACGCGCAGCAGCGCGTAGCTGCCTAGCCGTCGCGCCACGGTGCGGAGGCGGAAGAGGTGGTTTTCCAGGGCCTCGCGGTATCCCGCCACTTCCTCCGGGCCAACCTCGAGCTTCCCCCCAGCCTCCACGTCGCGCAACAGCCCCTCATCAAAACTGGGGGACAGCTCTTCCGGGGCCATGATCTGTACCAGCACCACGTGCCGTAGCTTTTGCAGCAGGCGCGACCAGTCCAGCTCGTCGAGCCCGTCGGTTAGCAGTACCGTCACTCCCCGGGGGCGCGGAACGCTCAGAAGCTGGCTGGGGCCGCCGGCCACTGCTTTGGGGCTGTTTTGATAACGGCCCGCGCCCCATAGGTAGGCTCCCTCGGTTTTGGCAGACTCGGCCAGTACCCGCAGCACCCGCTCGGCGTACTCGGCCTTGTCCAGCAGCCGCATGCTGGGCGAGCCGTCCAGAAAGAAGGTGAACCGCGCGGGGGCCTCGGCTTGGTACAGCTTGGTGTAGAGCCGCCCGGTGCGGGCGTAGGCCCGCCAGTCGATGAACCTTGGCTCGTCGCCCTGGGCGTAGCCCCGCAACTCGTAGAACTCGAGGCCGCGCCCGGGCCGCGCCAGCCGCCGCTCCCCGGCGAAGGGCTGGGTGGGGCGGGTTTTTATGCGGTACCGGGTCATGGGGTGGTGGGGCAGTTCGGTCGTTTGGCGGCGCTCGAGGCAGTGCGGACACGAGGGGCTAGAGGCCCACGGTCGGGGCGCTCGGCCTTATTTGGCCATGGTCCGCCGCAGCAGGTCTTGCAGCACGCCCTCTACCCGCATTCCCTCGAACTGGGCCTCCTCGGTGAGCAGCAGGCGGTGGGCGAGGGCCGGGCCGGCCGAGGCGCGGAGGTCATCCCACTCGAGGTGGGCGCGGCCCGAGAGATAGGCCAGGGCCTTGGCCAGGTTGAGCCAGGCCTTGGCCCCCCGTGGCGATAGGGCCATCCGCAAGTGCTTCTCCTCGGCGGCCAGGGCGGCGGTGTTGGCGATGGCCTCGAGGGCGGGCTGGCTGGCCACTACCAGCCGGCTGGCCTCTCGGGCCGCTAGGAGGTCGAGGCCAACCACCGGGACAGGGCGGGCGGGCTCTTCGGAGAGGATGCGTAGCCAGGAGGCGCGGGGCGGGGCCACCACCGAGATTTTGGCCATGAAGCGGTCGAGCTGGGCCTCGGGCAGGGGATAGGTGCCTTCCAGCTCCAGCGGGTTCTGGGTCGCCAGCACCATGAACGGCTCGGGCAGGGTGTGGCGCACCCCGCTCACGGTCACGCCGCGCTCCTGCATGGCCTCGAGCAGGGCCGACTGGGTTTTGGGGGTGGCGCGGTTTACTTCGTCGGCCAGCACCACCTGGGCGAAGATGGGGCCGGGCCGGTAGACAAACTGGCCGTCCTCGAGGACTTCGGTGCCGGTCACGTCGGCGGGGAGCAGGTCGGGGGTGAACTGGATGCGGCGATAGGACAGGCCGGAGGCTTCGGCGAAGGCTTTGGCCAGGAGGGTTTTGCCCAGGCCGGGGAGGCCCTCGAGCAGGGCGTGCCCGCCCGCCACGGCGGTGGCCAGCAGCTCCTTGATGACCTGTTCTTGCCCGAACAGGACGGTGGACAGCGAGACTTGCAGGCTCGACAGCGCGGCTCGGGGGTCGCTCACAAGGATGAGGATACAGGGCGGGCGTCGGGCTGCGTGTGGTTTGTGGAAGGTTTGGGCAGGGGACAGAGGGCCACAGCCCAGCCCCTGGGGGGTCGGACGGCTCCTGGCGGCCCAGGCCTCAGGGCAACCGCAAAGTCGGGTTTTTGGGAGCAACTCCGAAAGCCAGCAGGCATAACCATGAAGTCCACCCCTACAGCGTAGGGGTGGGTAGGGCGGGGTTTGTTCCGTGCTGACCGATGTATTCGCTGACTGAATGGGCGACCTCGGAACAGACCCCTCCAACCTCCCCTACAGCGTAGGGCCTTAAGGCGACTTTGCGGTTGCCCTGGCCCAGGCCTTGACGCTCGAGGCTTAAGTCTCGAGAATCGTTCGCAATGGAGCAGGTCTACGTTCTTCCCGCCGAGCGCTTCCCCGCACCCTCCGGTCGGCTGCTCGAGCTGACCGAGGCCTTCTGGCTCGAGCTGTGTGGGGACGGGCGGTTCATGCCCCGCGCTGCGGCCGAGCAAGACCCCCGCTTCCGGCAGGTCATTCCGTACTGTGTGGTCCGGTTCGAGGGCCGGCTGCTGCTGATGCGCCGCACCCGCGGCGGCGGCGAAGCGCGGCTGCACGACCTGCACACCCTGGGGGTGGGCGGCCACATCAACCCCGAGGACCAGCAAGGCGGCGCAGACCAGGGCGACCTGATCTCTAGCGCGATGAGGCGCGAGCTGCTCGAGGAAATCCACCTCGGCGGCTACCAAGCCCGGCCGGTCGGGCTGATTGTGATGGACGACTCGGCGGTTTCGCGGGTACACGCCGGGGTGGTGTTCTTGGTCGAGTCGGAAGAGGCCCCCTGGGTGCGGGAGACCGAGAAGCTCGAGGGCGGCCTGGCCTCGCTGGAGGAGGTGGGCCGGGCCTACGGCAAGCTCGAAAGCTGGTCGCAACTGGCTTTCAACTGGCTGGCCCGCCAGCCCGGAAGCCCCTAAGGCGAAGCTGGTGCCCCCTGGGTTTGGCCCTGTACGCCGTCCAGGAAGCGGCCCAGCCGCCGTAAACCCTCCTCGAGGTTGGCCGCCGCCCCGCCGCCCACGCCCAGGCGGATGTGCTGCGACAGACCGTAGGCGCTGCCGGGGATGACCAGGGTTTTGAAGGGCGGCTCGAGCATGGCCTCCGAAAGGGCGTCGCTGTCGATCCCGCTCAGCCGGGCCAGCCCGATCAACCCGGCCCTGGGTGCCACCCACGACAGCTCCGGCCTCGAGGACACAAAGCGCTCCAGCAGTGCCAGGTTGGCCCGACCCTCCTCTCGAGCCCTGTCCAGCGCGGCCCGGTAGCGCTCGGGGCGCAGGGCAATCTCCGCGACGGCCTCGCCCAGGACATTCATGATCTCGCTGCTGTTCTCCCGCAGCACCACCGCGTCCGAGACCAGCTTGGGGTCGCGGCAGACCAGCCATCCGGTGCGCAGGCCCTGCAGCCCCAGGGCCTTGGAGACGCTGCCGGTGGTGATGCCCCGCTCGTAGAGGTCCGCGACCGAGGGCGAGCGCCCGGCGGCCCACTCGAGGCCCGCATACACCTCGTCCACCAGCAAATAGGCCCCAACCCTGGCGGCGATCTCGGCGACGCGCCCCAGCTCCTCGGCGCTTAACAGGTGCCCGGTGGGGTTGTTGGGGTTGGTCAGGAAGATCAGCCTGGTTTTGGGCGTCACCAGCGCCTCGAGTTCGGCCAGGTCGAAGGCCCAGCCCTGCTCCTCCCGGCGCCTCAGGGGCCTGACGGTGGCCCCAATGGCCTCGCCCAGCACCAGCGGCTGCGGCCAGCCGGGGCTCTCGACGACCATCTCGTCGCCGGGCTGCACCAGCTGCATGATGGCCAGGAAGTTGGCCTCGGCGGCCCCGGCCGTAACCAGGATGTCCTCGAGGCGGCAGTTGCTCATGCCACCCACCCGCAGCACATGCTCGCGCAGCGCCGGCATGCCCTGAAACGACTGGCCCGACCAGTCCAGCGAGAGATCGGGCGCCAGTTCGGCCAGAAAGTCGCCCAGCTTTGGCGAGGCGGAAAGCGAGAACCCTACGGCAGCCTCGGGGTTTTTGGCGGTGGTCTGGAGCAGGATCTCAAAAAGGCGGTGGACTTTGACGTACACCCGGCGATGATACCGTCCATCGCCGGCCCCCGAAAGCCGAGGGCAGCGGCCTGAAGTATTCTCTTGCCATGACCGCGCTCCGCCGGCTCTACGTCCTCGACCTCGGGCTGTTTCACGTCGCTGCGGGGCGCACCATCGGGATTCCGGGGTATCTGATCCAGACGGCGGACCATCAGAACATCCTGGTAGACTCCGGCTTTCCGCCCAAGTACGCCCAGGACCCCGAGGGGGCCGGCCTCGAGGACCGCTTGCACACCTTCGGCCAGCTGATCGACTTTAGCTCGAGGCAGCTTGTTGCGGGCCAGCTGGCCCTGCTGGGGCTCACGCTCCGCGACATTGACCTGTTTGTGCTCAGCCACGGCGATATCGACCACGTGGGGGCGCTGCCGGAGTTCGCGGGTCGGCCGGTGGTGGTGGGGGCCGCCGAGCGGGCCATGCCCAGGCCGCGCTACTTCGGCGACTGCCAGCCCCTGGAGTGGCCCCCGGCCGAGTACCGCCTGATCGACCGCGACACCGTGCTGATGCCGGGCCTCGAGCTGCTCTGCACCCCCGGCCACAGCCCCGGTCACCTCTCGCTGTTGCTTCAGCTGCCCCAAACCGGCAGCGTGCTGCTGACCTGCGACGCCATCTCGAGGCCGGCCGAACTCAGCGAAAACCTGTTGGAAGGGGAGACCCTGCGCCAGGCCGAGCGCCTGATGCGGCTCGCCGAGCAATCCCGCGCCTTGGTCATCTACGGCCACGACCCCGCGCAGTGGCCGGTGCTCAAAAAAGCCCCGGACTTCTACGACTGAACGCGCTTCCCAGGCCTACTCCGCCCACGGTGCGGACAGCCGCTCAGCGCACGTCCCGGCCCTGGTTCAGGATAATCACGTTGCCGCTGCAACAGTCGCCCGCCGGGGAGGCCAGGAAGGCCACCCAGGCCCCGATTTCCTCGGGCTTCATGGCCTCGCCCCTGGGCATCCCGGCTAAGGCTTGGGCCAGAACCTCCGGCTCCACCACATCGAAGAGGTCGGTGCGGGTCATGGCGGGGGCGATGGAGTTGACGCAGATGGCGTCCTTCGCGTAGCGCCGGGCCAGGTGCTTGGTAAGGTTGTCCATCGCGGCCTTGGAGGCGCGGTAGTGGGCGGGGTCGAAGACCTCGAAGTTGTAGGCCCCGTTGCTCGAGATGTTGACGATCTTCTTCACCCCGGGACGGGAGAGCATCCGTGGGATGGCCTGCTGGCAGCAGTAGAAGGCCGAGTCGAAGTTGATGGCCATCTGGCGGCGGAACTCCTCTGGCGAGATGTCCAGGAAGTCGTTCATGAAGCAGGTTCCGGCGTTGTTGACCAGGATGTCGAGCGGGCCAATCCCCTCGAAGGCCTGACGGACCGCCTCTGGGTCGGACACATCGGCGACAACGGGCGTGAAGGACCCGCCCAACTCGGCCGCCGTCCTGCCCAGGCGTTCGCCGTCGAGGTCGAGCCCGAACACCCTACAGCCCTGCGCCAACAGCGCTCTCGAGACCGCCAGCCCCAGGCCCCTCGCCGCCCCCGTCACCACCGCGATGCGTTCGGTCATGGCTGGATTGTATCGCCTGCGGCGGGCTGGGGCTAAGACGGCCTTACCACCAGCCAGGCCCCGGCGATCAACATCCCGATGCCGAGCAGCTTTGCCAGGTCCAGGGGCTTGACCGGGCTACCCAGCCAGCCGAAGTGGCCGATTATGGCACCGACGATGAGCTGAGAGACCACGAAAACCACGATGGTGGCGGTCACCCCGATGCGGGCGGTGGCGAAGCTCAGGCCCATCACCAGCCCCACGCCCAGCACCCCCGGCAGGTAGCCGTACCAGGGCACCGCGGGCATATCGCGGAAGTTTCTCATGCCCAAAAAGAGCAGCGGCACCAGCGCGACGATGGCCCCGACCACGTGCGGCACCAGCGCTCCCTCCAGCAGCCCCAGCTTGCTCGAGGTCAGCGCGTTGAGGGGGGCCTGCACTCCCGCGAAAACCCCCGCCGCTACTGCCACCAGAATTACAAAGATCAGTGCGTCCATGCCCCTGAGCATACCGGCTGGGCTGGGCCGGGTGTGTGGGCGTGGATGGGGAGGACAGGGCAATCGCAAAGTCGGGTTTTTGGGAGCAACTCCGAAAGCCAGCAGGCTTAACCATGAAGTCCACCCCAACGCTGTAGGGGTGGGTAGGGCGGGGTTTGTTCCGCGCTGACCCATGTATTCGCTGACTGAATGGGCGACCTCGGAACAGACCCCTCCAACCTCCCCTACGCTGTAGGGGAGGCTTTAAGGCGACTTTGCATTTGCCCTGCGGCCCGCATTCAACCGCCCGCCGCTCGAGCACTTCTGGCTCACCGCCCACTGCGCTCATGCGTTTACAATCGTGCCGCCGTTGGGGTGCAGCACCTGCCCGGCGAAGTACGAGGAATCGTCGGAGGCTAGAAAGACAAAGCTGGGCGCGACCTCCTCGGGCTGGCCGGGCCGTTGCATGGGCACGTCCTTGCCGAATCGCTCGACCTTCTCCTCGGGGAAGGTCGAAGGGATCAGCGGCGTCCAGATTGGGCCGGGCGCTACCGCGTTGACCCGGATGCCCTTATCCACCAGCGACTGCGACAGCGAGCGGGTGTAGGCGATGATGGCCCCCTTGGTGGCCGAGTAGTCCAGCAGCTCCTGGCTGCCCTTGTACGCCGTCACCGAGGCGGTATTGATGATCGCGCTGCCCTCCTTGAGGTGCGGCAGTGCGGCCTGGACGGTGAAGAAGTAGGCGAAGATGTTGGTCCGGAAGGTGCGCTCGAGCTGTCCGGCGCTGATGTCGGTGATCTCCTTCTGGGGGTGCTGCTCGGCGGCGTTGTTCACCAGAATGTCCAGCCCGCCCAGCTCGCGCACGGTCTGCTCGACTGCCTCCCGGGCATGCCGCTCGTCGCCGAGGTCGCCAGGGATCAGCACGCAGCGCCGGCCCTCGGCCTCCACCATCCGCCGGGTCTGCTCTGCGTCCTCGTGCTCGTCGAGGTAGGCGATCGCCACGTCGGCGCCCTCCTGGGCGTAGGCCACCGCCACCGCCCGCCCAATGCCGGAGTCGCCCCCGGTGATCAGGGCGACCTTGCCCTCGAGCTTGCCCGCCCGCCGGTACTTAAAGTCCACGCTCTGGGGCTGCTGCTCCATCCGGCTCTGCTGGCCGGGTCGCTGCTCTTGCATCTTGGCCATGTTTCCTCCTGTCAACCGCCCAAGGATGCGGCGGAGGGCTGACGGCGCGTTGAACCCCGACTGATGCCGGTCTGATGCCGCTAGCAGAGGCCGCGCAAGGCTCGAGCGCCACCGAGCCTCGGGTTGAGCGCGGAGGAGTCAAGTTGTGTAATGGCAATTCTCGAGCTGACCGATATATGATTTGCCACCTTTATTCTGGAAACTTTTTAGGGGCAGCGCATGGGAGACAAGAAACGTCAAAAGAAGCTGGACGAACTGACCCGCCAGGGCGACCAATTCCTACTCACCCTGGTAGCCGAACTCGAGCGCCTAAAGAAGCTCACCGCCGAGGCGGCCGGCAACGGCAGAGGTGTGGCCCAGCAGATCAAGGGCCTAGCCGAGCTGCGCCGATCCGCCAAGGGCTTCGCGGACGCCGCCAAGGGCCTACAGAAGCGCCTCGAGAAGCGCGAAAAGCTCGAGGCCACAGCGGCCCCCAAGCCCATCAAGCCCAAAAAGGCCCCCGCCCCCAAGGCCGCCAAGCCCCCAACTCCCGCAGCCGCCAAAGCGCTCACCAGGGCCAAAGCCAGCTCACGCCGCAAAGCTTGAAGGAACAAAAGCCGGGTGAGTTGGGCTCGAGGGGTGGGGGAGGGCTCGAGTAGCCCTCGAGACCCAAAACTAATCTGAGAGAAGGCTCGAGAATAACTGACTCGTGCAACCCCCAATCTTGCTATTGTTTATAGCTTTCAACATAGAATTGGCTCGTATGGCCAGTAACACTTCTAAAGGCAAAGATTTAGATGGGCAGTGGTGGAAAAGCCTGCCCGCGATAACCTCTCCATTCCCATCCACAGAACTGAATAAACCGATTGATCTGATTGAAGATCGATTGGATGTTTTCTTTTCAAATCAGACATTTAGAGAAGACCAGAAAACGCACTTATCTGTTAATGGAAGAATATATCTTGACTGGTTACCCAAACTCCGATTTGGCTTTGTTTTCGAGGAAAGCTCGCCTCAAGATGTCAACAGAGTGAGAGTTGCAAGTCTAGGCATTGATGCCAATGCAACAAACATTGGTTATTCTCTACCACTCGATGCAAACACAGTTCCGACCCAAATGTGCAAGTTTACTGATGATGTTGTTTGGGGAAAGGGCAAGGGTAAACATACAGCGTACATAATTTTCCACATTCCAAATTTCCTATCTCATGGCGGCCATTTTATTGATCAGACTCAAATTCACTCAGATGGAAACTCAAAACTGACGTGGCGCTGGATTCTTGAGGCTAAAGACTGGAGAATTGCGATTGATACAGTGAACGGGGTTAATTTCGATGCCTTAAAGAAAAAAAATGGATTTCAGATTACCCATGTGGGTCGCCTCGAGAGAGCCGACGGGAAGCTATTCTCTGGTAATGACGGAATCGAGGTATTGAATGCTCTAGGATATTTCCTGTCATTTGCTCGCGGAGCTTGGACACACCCCTTTCTGTTTTACGGTTACAACCAAGAAGGGCATCATGTATGGGGTGTTTTTCATAAGCCACCTCTTTCACCGTATAAGAACGACAAATCATGGCTTATATGGAACGACCCCAATTTTATCTCTCATGCCTGGATAGAATTTTGGGAGAAATGGAAGGAAAAAAACTGGCGTGAAACCCTACGCATATGTATTGCTTGGTATCTTGAATCTCTAAATTCGAATTTTGTAGAGAAGTCGTTAGTACTGACGTTAGCAGCTTTTGAGAGACTGTTCTGGCAAGTGATTGAGGAAGAAAAACAAATAACCACATCGAACCCTAGTGACGCTTCAGGAAAAATCAGAGAGCTACTCTCTGTATCAGGCGTAAAGCCCTCTGTCCCATCGGTACTTAGAAGTCTGTCTCACCTACTCAAGAGGGAAAACAAGAAGAGCAATAAAGTAGATGACGGAGCACACATCTATACATGGCTCCGAAATGGTATTACTCATCCCAACGCTAAAAATTTGAAGCGCTTGACTAAAAGCTCGAAGCAGGCTGTTGTGGAAGCTGCCAGAATGGCCAACTGGTGGTTAGAAGAATGCATGTTAAAACAATTACGATATAGCGGTTTATATATATCAACAGTTGATGGTCGAATGAGAGATAAACGCAATATATCTTGAGGAGTTGCCTACTTCCTAGCCTCAACCCTCCCCTTCATCTCCCCAATCAACTCCCCAACCCCCAAAGTCCGTTGCTCCTTCACGTGGCGCTCGCGCAGGTTGACCTGGTTGGCCTCGGCCTCCTTGTCGCCCACTACCAGGATTAGGGGGATTTTCTGGAGTTCGGCGTCGCGGATTTTAGCGTTCATGCGCTCGGAGCGGTCGTCGATTTCCACGCGCAGCTTGTTTTTGCGCATCTCGGCGGCCACCTTTTCTGCATAGTCTAGGTGACGGTCCGAAATCGGTACGATTACGGCCTGAACCGGCGTTAGCCACAGGGGGAAGTCGCCGGCGGTGTGCTCGAGGTAAAAGGCAAAGAAGCGGTCGAAGCTGCCCATGATGGCGCGGTGAATCACCACGGGGGTTTCCTTCTCGCCCCGCTCGTTGGTGAACTCGAGGCCGAACCGGCCAGGCACGATAAAGTCGAGCTGGTTGGTGGCGATGGTCTCTTCCTTGCCGATGATGGTGCGCACCTGCACGTCGAGCTTGGGGCCGTAGAAGCTGGCTTCGCCGATGCCCTCGACGTACTTCACCCCGCTCTTCTCGAGGGCCCCCCGGATGGCCGCGATGGCCTCGTCCCAGTGGGGGCCGGGGTCGCCGAACTTCTCGGGGTTGCGTTCGAAGTCGGGCAGCGAGAGGCGGAACCAGTAGTCGGTAATGCCGAAGTCGGCGTAGACCTCGTTAAACAGGCGGATCACATCCAGGAACTCGCCCTCGACCTGCTCCTTGGTGCAGTAGAGGTGGGCGTCGTTGATGGTGATGCCACGCACGCGCTGCAACCCCGACAGCGCACCCGAAAGCTCGAATCGGTACACCGTACCGCCCTCGGCCAGGCGCAGGGGCAGGTCGCGGTAGCTCTTGGGGCGGGCTGCGTAGATCATGTGGTGGTGCGGGCAGTTCATCGGCTTGAGGTAGTACTCTTCTTCCTCAATCACGATGGGGGCGTACATGTCCTCGGCGTAGTAGGGGAGGTGGCCGGAGGTGTAGTAGAGCTTGCCGTTGGCGATGTGCGGCGTATAGACGTAGGAGTAGCCGTACTCCTCGGCCTCTTTTTGGTACATGTACTCCTCGAGCTTGCGCCGGATGAAGGCCCCGCGGGGCATCCACAGCGGCAGGCCCTTGCCCACCTCCTCGCTGATGGTGAAGAGGTCGAGCTCCTGGCCCAGCTTGCGGTGGTCGCGGCGCTTGGCTTCCTCCTGCTGCCAGAGGTAGTTGTCGAGTTCGTCCTTGGTCCTGAAGGCGATGCCGTAGATGCGCTGGAGCATGGGGCGGCTGCTGTCGCCGCGCCAGTACGCGCCGGCGATGCTGGTCAGCTTGAAGTGCGGTGGGATGCGGCCCGTGCTGGGGACATGCGGCCCCCGGCAGAGGTCGGTGAAGCCGAACGCCTCGTCGCCCTGGGTGTAAAAGCTAAGCTCCTCGCCGGCGGGCAGGTCTTGGATCAGCTCGGTCTTGTAGGGGTCGACGCCCTCGAAGCGCTTCAGGGCGTCTTCGCGGCTGAGGACAAAGCGCCCCAGCGGGAGGTTTGCCGCCACGATCTTGCGCATCTTCTCCTCGACGCCCGGCAGGTCCTCTTCGCGGATGGGCTCGGGTGCGTCGATGTCGTAGTAGAACCCGTTCTCGATGACCGGGCCGATGGCGAGCTTGACCTGCTCCGGGCTGAAGCCTTTATCGGCGTAGAGTTCGCGCACCGCCTGGGCCATCACGTGGGCCAGGGTGTGGCGGAACAGGCCCACGTACTCGGGGTCCTTCTCGGTGAGGATGCGCAACTGCGCCCCGTCGGGCAGGGGCTTGTGCAGATCGTAAAGGTCGCCGGCGGCAATGGCGCCGATGGCGGCTTTGGCGAGGCCCGGCCCGATGGCCCGGGCGGCGTCGCCCGCTGTTGCGCCGTCGTGCAAGCTGAGTTCGCGTCCGTCGGGTAGGTATACGTTCATAGGCTTTGTCCTTTTGCGTCTAGCCCCTCCGGCTCGGTAGCGGTCGGGGTGAAAGCGTCGGGGTGGGGCACAAAAAAAACCGGCCCGCATTCTAACGCGAGCCGGGAGAACCTCCAAAACCTTTCGGCTAGAAGTCCCCCCGGCGGGTAGTAGTCAGCGGACCGTACATCTTGCCTAGAGTGTAGCGCCCCTCCTCATTCAAGTCAAACCGGGATGAGTAACACAAATCCGGAGAGGTTATGGCTGGGAATACCTGATGTCGGTGACGCCTTGAAGGGGACGGCTGAGGTCTACGTTAAGTTAAGTTCACCGTTACGTGCGTAACGCCCTTAATTTCGACACCCCTTCAGAAAGATTAAGTAACGTTGATTCGCGTCTGTAACGCAGAATACAGCAAATGGTGAAGATTGTGTGACTACCCCAGTTCGGTGCCTTTGTCAAGCGTTGACGACCGTAACTTGAGGATGTATCGTTACGCCGTTCAGAGGAAAGGGGGTGATGCGGATGTTGTGGTGCGACTAATCAATTCTCGGCCGTTGAAATGAGGGCTCGAGTCCCAACATGTCGGTTCACGTCTCCGACTCGTAGTCGTGTTTTCCAGAGATTCCCTCCCTCGAGAGCCCGTTTTCACCAGTCCCGTGCCTACGTGCTATAGAGCGGTGCAAAACCCCAATCGGCGGACGCAGGGTCCTGCCAAGTGTTTGATATTTCTTCAGGTTATAGCTTGCGCCAGGGCGGATAGTGGGTAGGTTCCCGGGCACATGGGTGCTGCGGCAACCCCGCGCGCAGGGTTTCAAATAACATCGGTTTTGAACGTACCCCGCACGCCAGAAATGGACGTGCGGGGTATATCTTGATTGGGCTATATGTCGGCTATGGCGCAAGCCGCTTGCACCGATATCGCAGACCCACCCCGGCGCACCTCAGAGCGTTTCCCACACAAACTTCATACAGAGGTTTTTGCTGTATGAAGCTCATTACTTGCCGCTGCGAGGGAGGCAATACTGGGAAACGCCATAAGGCCAAAGGGCTCGAGGGATGTGCGGTTGGCCCGCCTGGGTCCGGTGAGGCCTCAGTTCCCGGGCTGTTTCTTGAACAGGCTGTCTTTGTCGAGTTGCTTAAGCTTTCGGCCGGCGTAGAAACTCCAGCCGTAGCACAGCGTCGCCAGCGCCATCGGGCCTAGGTAGCCGATGGTGGGGATGTCGGCCAGCAGCCCGCCCAGCACCGGCGAGAAGGCCAGCAGCCCCACGATGGTGTTGGCCAGCCCGATGTAGGAGCTGCGCTGGTCGGTGGGTGCGAGGTTGAGCAGGTAGGTTGCGGTGCCCACCCCGATGGCCGCGAGGTAGGCCCCCTGCATCACAAACACCACCCCGAAAAGATGGTGGGGCAGCAGCAGGGCCAGGGCCGGATTGAGCATCCCCAGCGCCGCTCCCGCCAGGATCAGGCTCTTGGAGCCGTAGCGCTTGGAGAGCTGCACCCAGACCAGGTTGGAGAGCACCGCCGAGAGGGCGTAGAGGGTCAGGTAGAGCCCGATCTCGCTGCTCTGCTTGAGTACCCGCACCGCGTAGGCGGCGTAGAAGGGCTCGACCATGGCCCCCACCGCCATCAGCACCCGCACCCGCAGGAAACGGCGGAAGTAGAAGTCGCGGAAGGGCTTGCTGAAGGAAATGCGCTCGCCCCGGCCGCCGCCGTCCGGCGGCTCGTTGACGTTGCCAAAGACGTACCAGCCGTAGCCGAAGGCGATGCAGCCGAGGGTGAAGATGATGCCGTAGTTGACCGGGAAGGGGATCGGCAGCGAGAGGATGTAGCGCACCAGGAAGCCCGCCCCGAAGGCCAGCACCCCCCCCACCAGGTTACGCCCGCTGAACAGGGCCACGCGGCGCTCGAGCGGCACTGTTTTGGCCACGCTCTCCCACCAGGCCAGCGAGGACCAGCTGCTCATCAGCCCGTTGAGGGCCAGCCCGCCGACGAAGCACCACAGCAAAAGCTCGGGGTATCCCCCCAGCGTGAAGGCCGCCAGCGCGATCAGGGCCAGGCTGCCGACCCGCGCCACCGCCATCCGCCGGTACAGCACCATCTTCACCGGCAGCCGGGCCACGTAGGGAGCCACAAAGGCCTGCGGCACCATCGATCCCGCCCCGATCAGCGCGGGCATCAGTCCGATGGCCCAGTTCGCCACCCCCAACTTGGCCGCGAAGGAGGCCAGCACGATCGAGCCGTTAAAAAAAGCGTCCCCCATGATGGCGAACCAGCCGTTGATCATCGCCCAGCGGTAGTTGGGTTCGCGCAGGTCGAGGGTCTCGAGGACGGCGTTGCGGCGCTTTGGCTCGCTCACGTCGCACCCCGCCTATAGGGCGCTGCGGGGCAGAGTTGCGGGCCGGGCGCGGGCCTGGGACCCACCCGGTAGTCTCCCGGCCGCCGCCACTGTTCTTTGCTCCCCGTTCCCACTGCCCCGGGATGTTGCATAATCGCCGCGATGAACCTCATCCCCACCCTCGGCCCCTTTCACATGCTGCACCCCCGCTACAACGGGGTGACGGTGCTCGAGTTGGCCCGCTCGGCCCGCCCGACGGTCTTATACCTGGCCTCTTACAGTACTGCCGACCTTGCCTCGAAGGTCTGGCGCGAGTCCAACGAGGTCTCATTCTTTCACGTTTTGCCCTGGGCCGAAAGGGAGAACCTGCCCGTGCAGGCCCTAGACGAGGGGTCACAGCTCAAGGCCGAGGCCGAGTCCTTCCGTGAGGCGCTGGCCATGTACCCCAAGGGCCAGGAGATTCTGGCCCGCCTGGGCGAGCTCGAGGCCCTGCTGGGGGCGGTCCTCACCCAGCCCAAGAGCCCTGAGGACTGGGGCAGGGAAGAGGTCGTGCAGCCCTTGCGGCAGTACACCGACGGCTACGCCGCGCTGCTGGGCGAAGGCCCGGCCACGGGCTTCCGGCGGCAGAGGATGGAGGCGGTCGCCGCGCGGCTCGCAGGCCTCGGGCCTCAGGCCCAAAGCGCGGTGATCCTGGTGGACCTGCTCGATTACCCGGTGTTGCTCGAGCTTCTTCCCTCAACTCCGGCTCTCCTCACCCCCCCCTCCGCGCACGTCCCTTCCGAGGCCGAGCGAGAGCGTTCCGTCCTAGACCGCGCCTGGCGGCTTGAGGAGTCCGACGACTGGGCCCAGCTTCTGGGGCAGCTGCGAGAGATCGAGGCCCCGGAGGCGCTGTACTGCGCGGCCCAGATCTACCTCGCCGCCGGCCAGCCCGCCGACGCCTTTGTGCTGCTGGACCAGCTCATCCACAAAGACTTCCACCAGCCGGAATACCTCCCCGGCTACGCCCTTTCCCGCTACGGACAGATGGCCGACCTCGAGGGTCAGCGTGAGAAGGCCCTGCGGGCCTACGCGGCGGTGCTGGCGTTGGACTGGGCCCCGCAGGAGGCGCGGGAGATCGCGTTGGCGGGGCGCAAGGCGCCCTTCAGGCTCGAGCCCTGAGCCTTAGCGCCCCGTCTCCGGGGCCCTTTTCTCGTCGCCTAGCACCCGGTGGGTGACCGGCTTGGAGAGCACCAGTGCGGTTGTGGTGGTGCCGTACTTGCAGAGGTGCTTGTTCAGCACCTCCTCGAGTTCGGCCACCGAGCGGAACACTGCGCGGATCAGGTAGCCGTCGTGGCCGGTCAGGTTCCAGAACTCCAGCGCGTTGGGTAGCTCGGAGATGTAGTGGATGGCTGCGTCGCTGTTGGAGCCGTTGATCTCGGCACGGATAAAGACCTCGAGGACATAACCCAGCCGGCCGGGATCCACCTCGGCGCGGTAGCCCTTGATGATGCCCGCGTCCTCCATCCGCCGCACCCGCTCCGCCACCGCCGGCGCCGAGAGCCCCACCTGCCGTCCCAGCTCGCTGAAGGGTATGCGGGCGTCGGTTTGCAGCGCCGAGAGGATTTTCCAGCCGGTCTCGTCCATGAGTTTCGTATCTAAGGTCATGAGGCTAGTTTACCTTAAAAACTATGAAAAATGTCGGGAGTAAGTTTGGTGTATCTATTCAAAAACCGATAAACGCCTGCTATCCTTAGGTTCTAGGGAGGAATGGCTTATGAACCCGAACATCACCCTCAAAGCCCTCGAGCAAAGCGCCCTCGACGCCCACGCCCGCCTGGAGCCAACCAACCGAGACCTCTTGCTCGACCGGTATTTCGTCCGACAGCATTTGGTTCCCGTGCTGCTGTTCAGGATGCAGGCCCACATCCCCATGAGCCCTGCCGAGATGGCCCAACTATGGGCCGAGCACCTGGGCCTCTCCGAGTCCCTACAGGCTGCCTGGCTGCCCAAGCTCGAGGCCACTTTCGCCCGCTTCGCCGCACTGCTTAAGGACGAGTTGCAGCAGAAGAACCCGCGCATCCGCCTTCAGACCGTCCTTCCCAGCACC
>JANRLD010000057.1:0-61229 GCA_033762915.1 Meiothermus sp.
GCGCTGTCCAACTGGGGTTGCCGCCTGTCGTTTCAGGTCTTAGTGCTAACATATCCCAGAGCCTCCGTTCGCTTTGAACTCGCATTTACAGCTTACGGTTGGCTCTTTCCTTTGGCCTACACTACATACGCGCACCCCTCATACCGAATCAACGTAAACACTGATGCATCAGTTTTCCCGAGGTATCGTCAGAGACGAAAATCTGCGCGAAATGAAGGGATGCATTCAGGGTAATTCGGTATCAGATACTTAGCGCACATCTCCGCACCCGGCAATTCGTGGGGGGTTGTCTTTTGACCTTGGACTTTTGACCCTCAACCCCCGACCCTCAACCCTCGACCCCCGACATACCCCCATAGACATACTCCGTAGTAAGATTACGCCGTGAACAAACCCATCCAGACCACCCCCGCAGCCCTTCGGCGGTTGATTCTGGCCCAGCAAGGGCTGCTGCGCTGGCGGGGCGGGCGGGGGCGGTGGGCCGAGGGGGTGCCGTGGCTCGATCAGCCCGCCTCGACCCTTGAGGCGATTAAGCGGCTCGAGGCCGTCCAGCTCGACCCGGTAGCGGTGGTGGAGCGCAACCATCACCTGGTGCTGTGGAACCGGGTCAAGAACTATCAGCCCAAGATGCTCGAGGCGCTCTACCCACAGAAGCGGGTCTTCGAGTACTGGGCCCAGGCCCGCTGCATTCTGCCGCTGGAGGACTGGGGCATCTTCGGCTGGCGGCGGGAGCGGTGGGGTCTCGAGCGAACCATCGAGGGGATGATGGTTCACAACCGCCACGAGGGCTACGCCCGCGAGGTGACAGAGGCGGTGGAGTACATCCGGCTCCGGCTGGCCCAGGAGGGCTCGCTGCCCGCGCGCGCACTGGACACCGGCAAGCGGGTGCGGAGCTACTGGGGCTTCACCGCCAAGGCCAGCTCGCAGGCGGTCGAGCACCTGTGGGAGGCGGGCGAGATCGTGGTCTCGGAGCGGCGCGGCGAGGAGCGGTTTTACGCGCTGGCCTCGAGCTGGCTGCCCGCCACCCCCGGCGGAGAGAGGGCCAAAGATCACGCCGCGCTGCTGCGGGACAAGCTGGTGAAGTTCATCCGGGCCTACGGGGTAGTGGATGCCTCTGACCCGCGCCTGGGCTGGCGCAACTGGCCGCCCGGCGAGCGCAAGGCCGAACTCGAGGCCCTGCTCAAGTCCAAGGCCATCACCCCGCTCGAGATTCAAGGCTTGCCGAACAAGCGCAGGTATTTCTTGTGGGGCGAGTTGGCGGAGATGCTCGAGGGAATCGCCCCCGCCAAGGTCTCGCCACGGGTCTGGTTCCTGCCCCCACTAGACAACCTGCTGTGGCGGCGCGAGCGCATCGTCGACCTGTTCGGCTTCGACTACAAGTGGGAGATCTACGTGCCCGAGCACAAGCGCAAGTACGGGCCGTACATCCTGCCGATCCTCGAGGGCGAGCGCTTCGTGGGCCGGTTGGATGCGCGCATGAACCGGGCCGAGGGGCGCTTGGAGGTCCGGCGCATTTTCTGGGAAACCCCGCCCGACGAGTGCCGCGTGGCGCGGGTGCAGAAGGCCCTCGAGAGGTTTGGCTCGAGGCTGGGGGTGGCGGTACAACTGCCTTAGCCACCTCTCGAGAATCTCCAGATGATGCAGCTCTTGCAGCGCCCAGGCTCGAGCCCTCCCCAGAAACGCGATAGGGAGTACATTACTTGCCGCCGCGAGGTAATGGTGGGAAAGGCGATTAGAGCCGCTACGTAGGCGGTTCACGATGGTTACCTTGCAAAGAAGGCCAGAACCGGCAAACTCTCGCCCGAGGAGATCGCGGGCTCGAGTTTCTCGGTCACCAACATCGGCTCCATCGGCCCGCTCTTCAGCTTCCCCATCATCAACGTACCGGACGCGGCGATCCTGGGCATCCACAGCATCCAAAAACGCCCGGTGGTCAATGACAATGACGAGATCGTGGTCCGCCAGATGATGTACCTCTCCCTGAGCTTCAACCACCGCCTGGTGGACGGGGCCGAGGCGGCCAGGTTCTGCAAGGAAGTGATCCGCCTGCTCGAGAAGCCCGAACGATTGATGCTCGAGGCGCCTTAAGAAGTGCCGGTTTCGGCCCAGGTCGATGACCGGTGGCAGTAACCCAGATCTGCCGGGCCAACAGACCAGCACCGCAGACGTTCAGCCGTGGACAGGGCGAGCCCGCCCGGACGGTCACCTCCCCAGCCTACCCACCAAGAGCGTCCGCACTGTTCAGTTGTAAACCCGTACCTCCATGATCTCGGCCCTGGGGCTGCCGTTGGTGGCGGTGACCACCACCCGTACGGCGCTGGTCTGCACGCCGCCCAGCCTGTGTACGCGCCGGCGTTGGCGGTTGTCTTCGACGCTCTCCAATACCTTCCAGCCTTGCGGGGTGCAGACCTCAAGGCGGTAGGCTCTTACGAGGTCAGGGATGACCCGCCAGGGGGCGCGGTGGTGGTGCAGGTTGATCAGGTCTTCGTTCACGTCGTCGTTAAAGGTAAGGCAGAGCTTGCCCACGGTCTGCGGCTGGGACCAGCGTAGCTCGAGCCACTCCTCGCGGCCCGTCCGCAGGGGCCGGGAGACCCAGCAGTTGGGGCCGCCGTAGGGACGGGCATAGCCGTTCACCACTTGCCGGGGCGCGTAGACATCGGTGGGCTGGGGCAGCCGCACACAGGGTGATCGGCGGTTGAGCGGCTTGGGGTTCCACCGGCGCAGCGGTTGGGTGTTGTGGCCCTCGTTGGGATCACCAGAGGTCAGGCTAGTGCTGTGGATGAAGCCCTTCACCCCGGTGAGTGGGGTTTCGGAGAGGTGAATCGATAGCACGGGGTTGGCTTTGATCACCAGGAACAGGTTCTGGTGCTGGATGGCCTCGAGCCGCAGGGGCACCTCGACCCACTGGCTTGCGCCGGGTGAGAGGGGAACACTTGCCGCGAAAATCTTCCGATGCGGGATGTAGTTCTGCGGCTTGCCCGTGTCCCACACTTCCAGCTCGAGCACGGTCGGGCTGCTCACGTCCAGCAACACCTGCACCGAGGACGGGGCTTGGTCAACTGGCACCAGGATACCCAGGTCTTGCTCAAGCGCCAGGGCACGATCCGCGCCGCAGACCTCCACCTGCGCCTGGTGGCTTGAGGCGGTCACACTGGCCTGGGGTGCCAGATCGTGGGGGTCGAGGTTGCGTGCGCCGATCAGCGAGGCATCGTGCTTGAGCAGGGTCTGTACCAGAGTCTGGCGGTGCTCTTGGGAGAGGCCACGGGGGCTGACCTGGTGCTCGAGGCACAGCGCCGCAGCCGTGCCTGCGGCCTCGCCCAAGGTGGCGCAGGTCGCCATCACCCGGGTCGAGCCGAAGGCTACGTGTGAGGCCGAGATGTTGCGGCCCGCGAAGAGCAGGTTGGCGACGTTACGTGAGTAGAGGGTGCGGTAGGGGATCTGATACACGCCGTCGGAGAACAGGTGCCGGCTGCCCGACTCGTAGCTGAAGACCCCTTGGGGTGGGTGCAGGTCGATGCTCCAGCCACCGAAGGCCACTGCGTCGTCGAACTCGCTCTGGTTCACGATGTCCTGCTGGCGCAGCACGAAGTCGCCCAGGAAGCGGCGCGACTCCCGCTTGCCGGGGATTGAGCCGACCCACTCGAGGGTCATCGAGGCGGAGTCGGGGAAGCGCCCGGAGTTCTTGATGTAGTCCCAGATGCCGTACACCACCGCCCACAGCTCATCGCGGATGCGCTCGTTGTCGTGGATAGTGTCCAGCTCGCCGCCCCACTCAATCCACCAGTAGTGACAGCCGTTGTCCCCGCTGCGGATGATGCGCTTCTCGGGGATCGAGGTTTTGGTGATGTCTATGGCGAAGCTGGGAGCCACAAAGGGTACGGGGCGGCCCGCGTCCTTGGTGTAGAAGAGGATGGTCGAGCCCAGAACGGACCGGTCGGCCACCTCGGGTGCCCAGTCCTCGCCGTACTCCGCCCTAGCCTCGCGGCCCACCCGGTACTCGGCCCCGGCCAGCCAGCCCACCAGTCCGTCGCCGGTGCAGTCCAGGAAGAGTGGGCTCTCGAAGGTGTGCTCGAGCTCGGCCCCCATCTGCCAGCCCGTCACGCTGCGGATGGTCTGTGTGTCGCGCATGGCCAGGTGGTGCACGTCGGTGTTGAGGAAGAGGCGGATGTTGGGCTCGCGCCGGACCGCCTCGAGCAGCACCAGGTCCCACAGATAAGGGTTGCCCTCGGGGTTGGTGTACTCGTTCTCGAGGAACAGCTCCCCCATGATGCCGGTCTCGCGGGCGTAGCGCTGGGTGCCGTGGGCGGTGGCCGAGGACACCCAGACCCGCACCTCAGAGGAGGAATTTCCTCCCAGCACCGTGCGGTTCTGGATTAGGGCCACCTGCCGGCCCATGCGGGCGGCGGCGATGGCGGCGCACACACCCGCCAGCCCACCGCCGATCACGGTAATCTCTGGAGTGTGGAATTCGGTCTTCATTAGGTTCCGTTGCGGTGGCTCAGCTGCCGGGCGCAGAGGTGGAACTCCGCACCACCAACTCGGGGCGCAGCCTGGAGAGGGCGGGGGGCCCCTCGCCGCGCAGCAGGGCCAGCAGGTGCCGGGCTGCCCGGGCCCCCATCTCCAGCATCGGGTAGTGCAGGGTGGTGAGGGCGGGGAAGCAGAAGCGGGCCAGTGTGCGGTCGTCAAAGCCGATCACCGACACCGTGGCGGGCACCTCCAGGCCGGCCTCCCTCAGGGCCGCGATGGCCCCCAGGGCCAGCTGGTCGTTTCCGGCGAAGAGCGCGGTGAACTCCCCCCGCCCCAGCAGGCGCTTGCAGGCCAGGTAGCCGCCGTCCTCACTGAACTCGCTCTCCACCACCAGCCACTCCAGCGGCTCCAAGCCGGCCTCGCGCAGGGCGGTGCGGTATCCGTCCAGGCGCTCGCGCGCGCCGGGGCGCTCCAGCGGACCCGCGATGTGGGCGATGCGGCGGTGGCCCAGGTCGAGCAGGTGGCGGGTAGCGTCGTAGCCGCCCCGCACGTTGTCGAGGCGCAGGCAGTGCGGCTCGAGCTCGGGGATCAGACGGTTGATCAGCACCAGCGGGACTCGCTGCTCCATCTGCCGCAGGATGGCCGCATCGTCGATCTGGTCGGCCAGCAGGATCAGGCCGTCCACCTGCCGCTCGCGGAACAGCTCTAGGGCCTGGGCCTCCTCCCCGGGGTCGTCGTGGCCCAGCGAGCAGAGCAGGTGCATCCCCTCGCGTCGCAGCTCGCGCTCGACGCCGGTGACAATCTTGCCGTAGAATTCATCCTCGAGCTGCGGCACCAGCACCCCGAAGACCCCAGTCTGCTGGCCCAGCAACCCCCGCGCGAAGGGGTTGGGGCGGTAGTTGTGACGCGCGATCACCGCCCGTACCCGCTCGGCTTTGTCGGCCCTGACCCCTGCGGTCCCGTTGAGCACCCTGGAGACCGTTGCAGGCGAGACCCCCGCCTCGCGGGCGATATCCAGAATGGTCAGGTCTTGGTCGGGAGGACGGTTCATAATCTGAAAACGATTTCAATCTAAACGGTAGCACCTCGGGCGAGGGTTTGTCAAACCTAAACGGCGAATCAAGCGAAAAGTCAAACCTAAAAGATAAAAAACCGATTCGAAAAGAAAGACACTTGACACAGATAGAGTGCCATGCTACGTTTACAATTGAAAACCTTTTCAATACCCCGGCGGGGCCAGGCCGAAACCAGACGGCCGGGAAATGGAGGAGCCATGAAGCATTGGATTAAGTGGGGCTTGGCGGCAGCAGCGGCGGCGGGGCTAGGGATGGCGCAGGGCTGGACCCTCGAGGCCGCCGCCACCCCCTACAAGGGCAGCAAGGTCAGCCTGGTCACAGTGGCCTGGCCCGACGCGATCAGGGCCCTGGCGGCCGACTTCACCCGGCGCACCGGCATCGAGGTCGAGGTGACCCAGATCCCAGGCTCACAGATTCTAGAGAAGACCCTGCTCGAGCTGCGCAACAGGGGCACTGCCTTCGACCTCTACACCGCGACCTACAAACGCCCCTACACCCAGGCCAGGGTCACCCTGTCGCTCAATGGCTTCTTGGCCGACCCCAAGCTGGCCGACCCCACCTGGAACCCCAACGACTTCGTGCGCTACAGCCAGTTCGCCACCGACCCCGACAGCCCCAAGCAGATCGTGGGCATACCCTTCGGGGCCAGCGGGATGGCCATGTTCGTGCGCAAGGACCTGTTCGCCAACCCCGCCTACCGGGCCGCCTTCAGGGCCAGGTACGGTCGCGAGCTCGAGGCCCCCAAGACCTGGAAGGAGCTCGAGCAGACCGCGGCCTTCTTCAGCGAGGCCGACTTCAAGTCCTTCAGCGGCGCCAAGGGCGTCGGCATCGCCATGCAGCTCACCCGCAGCGGCGACGGCCTGATGTGGTGGTACGCGCTGGCCAGCGGCGGGCTGGCCCTCGAGGGTGACAAGACCCGTATCTCGGCCTTGCTGGACAAGCAGAACCGCATGGCCGCCGAGCGCTACTCCCAGCCGGCCCTAGAGCTCATCCAGCGCCTCAGCAAGTTCGCCCAGCCGGCTGCCTTGCAGGCCGACGACACCGCCGCGCGTGAGCTGTTCCTGGGCGGCGGGGCCGCCATCGTGCTGACCTGGGATTCCTTCCTGGGGCGCCTAGACAGCGGCCAGATTGCCGGCAGGTGGGAGCTGAGCCCCATCCCCAGCCGCACCCTTCTGGGCGGTTGGGCACTGCACCTTAACCCCAACTCCAAGAACCAGCAGGCAGCCTTCCTCCTGGCCCAGTTCCTCAGCAGCAAGGAGAGCGACCTTAAGATGTTCGAGCTGGCGGGCCGCTACCCTGCGCGGGCCAGCAGCTACAACTCGGCCACCTACCGCAAGGTCAACCCCTTCGGCGACATCTTCGCCCTGTCCAAGTCCGGCGGCATCGCCCAGTGGGACAGCATCGCCAGCACCCAGTTCAACGCCACGGTCGCCGAGAAGCTCTCGCTGATGCTGGCCGGTCAGCTCACCCCAGGCGGCGCCAACGAGGGGCTCAAGACCGCCATCGCGCGGGTGCTCGAGGACGCCGGGCTGCGCTAGCTAGCCCCCGGGCCCTCAGGTGTGTCATGAGCCAGCGCAGCTACCCGACCCGAGCCAAGCCACTGCCGGGCGGCCCCCGCCGCCCCTGGCACCAGACCGACGCCGCGTTCGGGTGGCTGCTGCTGGCCCCGACGCTGCTGCTGCTGGTCGCGGTGAGTCTCTACCCGGTGGTGCGCATCCTCCAGCTCACTTTCTATCGCTGGAACTACGCCCGCTCCGAGTCTCCCGAGGGCTTTGTCGGCCTGCGCAACTGGGAGCGGCTGCTCTCCGACGAGACCTTCTGGGGCTCGCTCAAGACCACCGTGGTCTTCCTGGGGATCGCGCTGCCCATTGAGCTGGCCATCGGGCTGGGGCTGGCTTTGCTGCTCAACCGCGAGATCCGGGGGCGCGGCCTTGCCCGGGCTCTGCTGCTACCGATGATGATGTCCCCGGTGGTGATCGCGCTGGTCTGGAAGATGATGTACGCGGTGCCGTACGGGCCGCTCAACGCCCTGCTCAAGGGCGCGGGCCTGATCGAGCAGGACCTGCTGTGGCTGGCCTCGCCAGGCTTGGCCATGACTTCGATCGTGGTCGCCACGGTGTGGCAGTGGTACCCCTTCGCCTTCCTGATCTTCTCGGCCGGCCTCCAGACCATCCCCAAGGAGGAGTACGAGGCCGCCGCCATCGACGGCGCGGGACCCTGGGCCCTGCTGCGCCACCTGATCATCCCGCACCTGGCCTCATTCCTGCTGATCATCCTGCTCTCGAGGCTCCTCGACGGCTTTAAGACCTTTGCTATTGTCTATAACCTCACTGGCGGTGGCCCCGGCGACGCCACCAACCTGATCTCCTTCCACGTCTACCGCACCGCCTTTGCCAGCTTCAACCTGGGCTATGGCTCCACGCTGGCGGTGGCGCTAATGATCGTGATGCTGGCCTTTGCGGGCGTTGTACTGTGGATGACCCGCCGGGCGGGGGGGCGCAGCGAATGAGCAGGAAGTTCTGGCTCCTAATCGCGGCCTACGCCGCCCTGACCCTGGCGCTGTCCGCCGAACTGATCCCGGTGGTCTGGATGCTCGCGACCTCCTTCAAGCAGGACGGGCAGTTCTTCACCGATCCCCCGCAGTGGATTCCCACCAACCCCACTCTGGAGCACTACCGGTCGCTCTTTGCTGAGCTCCAGTTCGGGCGCTTCCTGCTCAACTCGGTGGTGGTTGCGGCGCTGACCACCTTCGGGGCGGTGGTGCTGGGGGCGCTGGGGGCCTACGCCATCGCCCGTATCCGGGTGGGCGAGCGGACCTTCATGCCCCTGCTGTTCGTCCAGCGAATGGCCCCCGCCGCCGCCATCGTCATCCCAATCTTCCTGATGGCGGCGGGCCTGGGAATCACCAACACCGTATGGGGGGTGGCTTTGGCCCACCTCTCCTTCAGCCTACCCACCGCGGTCTGGCTGATGATCGGCTTCTTCCGCGAGCTTCCCGACTCCATCGAGGAGGCTGCGCTGATCGACGGCTGCTCGAGGCCCCAGGCCTTGTGGAAGGTTGTGCTGCCGCTCACCGCCCCCGGCCTGGCTGCGACCGCTATTCTCACCGCCATCAACTCCTGGAACGAGTTCTTCTTCGCCCTGATCCTCACCAACACCCCCGCCTCGCAGACCCTTCCGGTGGCGCTCTCCAACCTGGTGGTGCCGATCCTCGAGATCAAGTGGGGCGCGATGGCGGCGGGCGGGGTAATCACGGTCCTGCCGGTATTCCTGTTTGCTCTGCTGGTCCAGCGCCACCTGGTCAGCGGCCTGACCGGCGGGGCCGTCAAGGGTTAGGCGGTTACAGCCGCGCCCCGCGGGGGCAGTCAGGCTGAATACTGGGGCATGGCCGTACTGTTCAGTGGCAGCATGGACGCTCGAGTCCAAGCCGTGAACACGGAGGAAACATGAACCACTCCAAGATTGCTGTGATCGCGACCGTCTCTAGCCTACTCACCTTCGCCCTGGCCCAGCCCGGCCCCGCCGCCTACCCGGCGGACCTCAAGCCGACCCACGCCGACCTGGCCTACGCCAGTACCTCCAAGGCCCAGACCCTCGACCTGTTCGTGCCCCAGGGCAACGGCCCCTTCCCGCTGGTCGTCAACATCCACGGTGGGGGCTTTATGGCCGGCAGCAAGGAGATGCTCGACGCCCCGATCGCCCGGGCCCTGCTCAAGGAGGGCGTTGCGGTGGCGAGCATCAACTACCGGCTCTCTGGCGAGGCCCGGTTCCCCGCGGCGGTCCTGGACGCCAAGGCTGCGGTGCGCTTTCTACGGGCGAACGCCGCGCGGTATCGGCTCAACCCGGACAGGTTCCTGGCCTTCGGGCAGTCCGCCGGGGGCAACCTGGCCTCGCTGCTGGGCACCAGCGGTGGGGTGGCAGCTTTCGAAGACCCCGCCCTGGGTAACGCCGGCACCAGCAGCCGGGTGCAGGGGGTGATCGACTGGTTTGGCCCCACCGACTTCCTGCAGATGGACGCGGCCGCCAAGGCCCAGGGATGCCCCGCCGACCACGGCCAGGCCAACTCGCCGGAGTCTAAATACCTGGGCAAGCCCATCGCTGAGGTCCCCGAGTTGGTCCGGCAGGCCAATCCCATCACCTACATCGACTCCGGCGACCCGCCCTTCCTGCTGCAGAAGGGCGACAAGGACTGTCTCATCCCCTTCGCCCAGTCCCAACTCCTCCACGATGCTCTGAGGAAGGCCGGGGTGGCGGCCGCCCTCGAGACGCTGGCGGGCGCCGGCCACGGCGGGGCGCAGTTCAGCACCGAGGCCAACGTCCGGCGGGTGGTCGAGTTCGTCAAGGCGACGCTGAAGTAGCGGTCCTTCTGGGGCCGCTCAAGCACCATTTGCTCCCGCCCTCGGATCGTCCACAGAAGGGACGTGGCTCGGCGGGAGAATGCGATAACCATTGGGTTGTTCGCCGCTTTTGGTAGCCCTTGACGAGTGTCTGCATAGTAAAACTGCGAGGTCCCCAAAAGCCTGTAAGGAATTACGCCCCGGGTAGCCGCCGTGCGGCTATGGCGCGAGCCATTTCGCCCAGGTAAGACAACGGTTGCCCCTGGTCTCGCAGATTCACCCTGGCGCAACCTAGTCCTCGGAGCAATAAACAACGACTCATGGTAGGTTCGAATCCTACACGGCCTACCAAAACTCCCAGAAGGCGGAGTTTATGGCTCTGCCCTCTGTCTTTTGCCTTCTACTCAGCCCGTAATGCTCTGGTAATCTCCCCGCCCTACCCTGGGGTCCGAAGGGGGTAGATATGTTCAAGAAGATTCTTCTGGCCGTGGACGACTCGAGCTGCGCCGAGCGGGCCGGGCGGGTGGCCTTCGACTTGGCCCAGAAGCTCTCGAGCCAGCTGGTGGTGCTGCACGTGGTCACCCGGCCTGCTGCACCCTTCGGGCTGGGCACGCCGCAGGAGGAACTGGACCGGTACGCCGAGGAACTGCTCGAGCCCTGGCGTGCGTTGGCCAGGGAGGAGGGGGTAGCGGCCCAGGCCCTGTACCAGCACGGCGAGAAGGTAGCCGAGACGGTGGTGCTGTTGGCGGGCGAGTACGGTTGCGACCTGATCGTGATGGGCACCCACGGGCGCGAGGGCTTGCAGAGGGTCTTCTTGGGCAGCGTGGCCGAGCGGGTCTCGAGGCTCTCCAAGGTGCCGCTGCTGCTGGTGCGTGGCGACGGCGGGGTGGGGCCGCTGGGTAGCGGCATCAGCCGCGTCCTGGCCCCGGTGGACGGCAGCGAGTCCGGCCTCGGCGCCCTCAAGGCCGCCGACAAGCTGGCCACCCTGCTGGGGGCCGAGCTCGAGCTGCTCACGGTGATCCCCTATATCCCGCCCATCACCTACCTTGACGGTACCGGGATCGGCTCGACGGCGGCGGTGTTTAACCAGGAGGCCAACGAGAAGGCCATGCAGGAGGAGGCCACGGCGGCCCTCGAGGCGGCCAAGCGGGTGGCCCAGGCCCCCAATCTCAAGACCGAGATCGTCAAGGCCGACCGGCAGTCGGTGGCTCAGGTGATCGTCGACTATGCCCGCCAGCAGGGCGCCGACCTGATCGTGGTCGGTTCCCACGGGCGCACCGGGCTGGACAGGTTGCTGCTGGGCAGCGTGGCCGAGGGCGTGATCCACCACGCGGGGGTGCCGGTGCTGCTGGTGCGGCCCGAGCAGACCGCCGAAAAGGCCCCCCAAGTCAAGGAGCAGGTCATGATGCTCTGAAGCTTTAAACGAATACTCGGCACGGCGGCATTTGCCGTGCCGAGTATTCGTGCGAACCGCGGTGAGGTCGGGCTTGAGTCCCGTGCCCCGCCGCTGGCGGCGGGGCTTTTGACTCGGGGTCTTGGTACTACCCTGAGAGCAGCACACCCTTGCCGGAGCCTCGAGAGATGACCATGACGGGTTTTGAGCCTATGGCGGTCGGCCTGCCCCGCCGGACGAGCGCGGCGGGGGTTGGCCTGGCCGGCCGGGGCTCGAGTTGCCGCTTCGGTGGTCATACCCGGCCTCCGGCCGCCTAGGCCCAGCAAAGGAGCAGCCCTCATGACCGCAATGCCCGTATCTGTCCCGTCCAGGCGACCGCCCCCGTCTCCGGTCTCCTTCTGGAAAGACCCCGTCGCCAGGGGCTTCCTGCTCACCGCCGTCACCTTGCTGGGTCTGATCGGCGAGCTGGTTAGCGCCCGGATGGGCCACGCCGTGCTCGAGCACGGCTTCTACGCCCTGGCCTTCGCGGCAGGCGGGGTGCCGGCCCTGGTCTCGGCCCTCAGGGCGTTGTGGCTGGAGCGCAAGCTGGACGTGAACCTGCTGATGGTGCTGGCCGCGCTGGGGGCCCTGAGCGTGGGCCAGGAGGCCGACGGGGTGATTCTGCTGTTCCTCTTCAGTCTGTCCAACACCCTGCAGGACTGGGCCTTCGCCCGCACCAAGCGGGCCATCCAGGCCCTGATGGCCCTCCGGCCGGAGGGCGCGGTGGTGCGGCGCGACGGGGGTGAGGCCTGGCTGCGCCTCGAGGAGATCCGGCCCGGCGACGTGCTGGTGGTGCGGCCCGGCGAGCGCTTCGCCGCCGACGCGCGGCTGATCGAGGGCCAGACCAGCGTCGACGAGAGTGCCCTCACCGGCGAGTCGGTGCCGGTGGACAAGGGGCCGGGCGGCCCGGTCTACAGCGGCAGCCTCAACGGCAGCGGGGTGGTGCTGGCCCGGGTGGAGCGGCCCGCCAGCGAGAGCACCCTGGCCCGCCTGATCCGTCTGGTCGAGGAGGCCCAGGCCGCCAAGAGCCCCACCGAGCGGTTCGCGTCCCGGCTCGAGGGGCCGTACACCATAGCGGTGCTGCTCTCGGCCCCGGTGGTCTTCGTGGTCATGCACTACCTGGTGGGGCTGGAGGCGGCGGCCTCCTGGTATCGGGCCATGACCTTTCTGGTCGTGGCGAGCCCCTGCGCGGTGGTGATCAGCACCCCGGCGGCGGTGCTCTCGGCGATGGCGGCGGGGGCGCGGGTGGGGGCCTTGTTCAAGAGCGGCGCGGCCCTCGAGGCCCTCTCTCGAGTCAACATCGTGGCCTTCGACAAGACGGGGACGCTCACCGAGGGGAAGATGCGGCTGGTGGCGGTGATCCCGCTGGAAGGCGACGAGCCCCAGGCCCACGCCCTGGCGGCAGGCCTCGAGCGCTACAGCCCCCACCCCATCGCGCAGGCCATCGCCTCGAGCTACGTTGGCGAGGCCCCGGTCGTGGTCAACGCCCAGGCCCTGCACGGGCGGGGGATGACCGGTGAACTCGCCGGCGAGCTGATCTGGGCCGGAACCCGCGCCCTGGCCCAGGAGCAGGGGGCGGTCCTGTCTCCCGACACCGAGGCACACCTGAGCGCCCTGGAGGGCGAGGGTCTAACCACGGTACTGCTGGGGCGCTCGAGGCGGGTGGTGGCCTTGCTGGCCGTGGCCGACACCCCCCGGCCCCAGGCGAGGGCGGCGGTGGAGGCGCTGCGGCGCAGGGGCCTGCGGGTGGTGATGCTCACCGGAGACCGGCAGGCGGTGGCCTGGCACATCGCCCGCGAGGTCGGGGTAGACGAAGTGCGGGCCGAGCTGCTGCCCGAGCAAAAGCTCGAGGTGATCGGCCACCTGCGTCGCGAGGGCCGGGTGGCGATGGTGGGAGACGGGGTCAACGACGCGCCCGCCCTCAGCAGCGCAGACATCGGCATCTCGATGGCTTCGGGCTCTGACGTGGCCCTGGAGAGTGCCGACCTGGTGCTGATGAAGAACGACCTCTCGAGGCTGACCGGGGCCATCGCCCTGGCTCAGGCTACCCAGCGTACGGTGCGCTTTAACCTGAGCTTCGCCCTGGGCGTGATCGTGGTGGTGGGCGCCCTCTCGCTGCTGGGCTGGGTGCCGCTGCCGCTGGGGGTGCTGGCCCACGAGGGCGGCACGGTGCTGGTCTGCCTGCTGGGCCTGCGCCTGCTGGCCAACCCGGTGCGGGCCTGAGGCTGCTACGCCACGTCTGGCCGGAGTTAAGAGATGCGCTTCTGAGCTGCCCCTGGTGCAACTTCCTACGGGCGTCCCGGGGCGGTATCCGGCGGTTCACTCACGGGGACACCGAGACCGACAGGGGCGGGCGGAAGCGGCGCAGCCGCAGGGCGTTGGAGAGCACGAAGACGCTCGAGAGCCCCATCGCCGCGCCTGCCAGCACGGGGGAGAGCAGCCAGCCGGTGAAGGGGTAGAGCGCGCCCGCCGCCACCGGGATCAGCACCACGTTGTAGGCGAAGGCCCAGAACAGGTTGAGGCGGATGTTGCGCAGGGTGGCCCGGCTGAGTGCGATGGCGTTCGGCACGCCGCGCAGGTCACCTGAGATCAGGATCACGTCCGCCGTCTCCATCGCCACGTCCGTCCCCGTCCCGATGGCGATGCCCACGTCGGCCTGGGCCAGCGCGGGCGCGTCGTTGATGCCGTCACCCACGAAGGCCACCTTCCGGCCCCCGGCTTGCAACTGCTCCACCGCCTCGGCCTTGCCGCCCGGCAGCACCTCGGCCAGCACCTGGTCTATGCCCAGTTGCTCGGCAATTGCTGCCGCTGTGCCCCGGTTGTCTCCAGTGATCATGGCGACCTTGAAGCCCTGGTCGTGCAGTGCTTGCACCGCCTCCCTCGAGCCCTCCTTGATGGGGTCGGCCACCGCCAGCAGTGCCGCCAGCTGCCCATTCACCGCCGCGTACAGCGGCGTCTTGCCCATCCGGCCCAGCCGCTCGGCCTCCCCGGCAAACCCGCCGGTCTCGAGCCCCAGCTCCCGCATCAGCCGGTCCGCCCCCACGTCTAGGCGGTAAATCCCCACCTGCCCGCTCACCCCGAATCCCGGACGGTTCTCGAAGGCGATGGGCTCGATCAGCTCCAGCCCCTGCCGCCGTGCCGCCTCCACGACAGCGCGGGCTACCGGGTGCTCGGACTTCTGCTCGAGGCTGGCGATGAGCTGAAGGAGGGTCGAGGTTGAGGGGTCAGCGACTGCGGATGTGCTGGCCTGTGGCTTTTCCGCGTGCTGCGGGGCACTCGCCACGGGCCCCGCACTTTCCTTACCGACCGCCACAAAATCCGTCAACTCCGGCCTCCCCCTGGTCAGCGTTCCGGTCTTATCCAGCGCAACGACCCCGGCTTCTTGCAGGGTTTGCAGCGCCTCGCCGCCCCGGAACAGGAGGCCCATGCTGGCGGCCTTGCCGGTGCCGACCATGATGCTCACCGGGGTGGCCAGCCCCATCGCGCAGGGGCAGGCGATGATCAGCACCGCCACCGTGTTAACCAGCGCGTAGGCCACCGCGTTCTCGCCGCTGAAGAGCAGCCAGACCAGCGCCGTGAGGGCGGCGATACCCATCACGATGGGGGTGAAGACCGCCACCACCCGGTCGGCGAGGCCCTGGATGGGCGGCTTGGAAGTCTGGGCGGTCTCGACCAGCCGGATGATCTGGGCCAGCACGGTGTCCGCGCCCACTGCGGTGGCCCGGAAGGTAAAGGCCCCGTTCTGGTTGAGGGTTCCACCCACCACCCTAGAGCCCTCCCCCTTCGCCACCGGAACCGGCTCGCCCGAGATCATGGACTCGTCCACGTAGCTGCTGCCCGACAGCACCACGCCGTCCACCGGAACCTTCTCCCCCGGCCGCACCGCGATCACGTCCCCCGCGATGACCTCCTCGACCGGGATTTCCCGCTCTGTTTGGCCTTCGGCCTTTGGTGTTCGGCCTTCGATAACCCTTGCCGTCCTCGCCCCCAGGCTCAGCAGCTTCTTCATGGCCTCGCTGCTGCGGCCCTTGGCGATGGCCTCGAGCCACTTGCCCAGCAGGATCAGGGTGATCACCACTCCCGCCGCCTCGAAGTAGACGTGCTGGGCCTGCGGGGGCAGCAGGCCGGGGGCCAGGGTCGTGAGCAGGGTGATGCCCAGGCTGTACCAGAAGGCGGCCCCGGTGCCCAGCATCACCAGGGTGTTCATGTCCGGCGCTCCTGAGCGCAGCGCCTTCCAGCCCGCGCTGTGGAAGTGGCCCCCCGCCCCGAAGTAGATCGGCACGGTCAGGCCCAGCATCACCCAGTTCCAGCCCTCCATCGGCGCGAAGCGGGAGAGGAACAGGTGCGCGGGCTCCCAGACCATCGGCACCATTGCAAGCAGCAGCAGCGGTGCCGCGAAGAGGGCTGAGAACGTGACCGAGAACCTCAGCGCGGCGACCTCACGCTCTCTGGCCTCGCGCTCGGCGTCGGCCTGGGTCTGGCCCGCGCTGGCCTCGAGTACCGCGTACCCCGCGTCCCGGACCGCCCGCTTGAGCCGCGCAAGGCTCACCGCATCGGCGTCGAAGGCCACGCTGGCCCGCTCGGTGGCGAGGTTCACCATGGCAGAGTCCACGCCCTCGAGCTTCTTCAAGGCCCGCTCCACGCGGGCCACACAGGCCGCGCAGGTCATGCCGGAGATGGAGAGGTCGGCCTGGCTTTGGGGGTGGGGGCTGTTCTGGGGGCTCATATCAACCTACTTCAGCCAGTTCCTGAACTGGTAAATCTCCTCGCTCTGGCTGACCAGGATGTCTCGGGCCAGTTTGATGATCCGAGGGTCGCTCGAGCGCTGGATGGCCAACAGGGCCATCTCGATGGCCGAGGCGTGGTGGGGGATCATGCCCTGCACGAAGGCCCGGTCGGGGTCGCGGCCGCCGCGCAGGGCGGTCATCATGCCCGCCATGTCGCCCGCCATCATCTCGGCCGAGCCCTTGTCCGAGCCGCCCAGCGGCCTCAGCCACTCGTTCATCTGGGCGATCTCGCGCTGCTGGGCGGCGATGATGGCGTTGGCCCAGGCCCGCACCTGGGCGTTCTTGGCCCTGGGCAGCACCCAGCGGGACATCTCCACCGCGCCCTGGTGGTGGGGCACCATCATCGAGAGGAAGGCCCGGTCGAAGGCCCGTCCGCTCAGACCGCCGAGGTGTTCCCCGACGCTCATGGAACTGTGCCCGCCGTGCTGCGCCAGCGACAGCCCCAAAAAAATCAGCAGTGCCAACATCCTCTTCATGCCTATATACCTCCAGCCTGCGTGTTGCAAGCCGTGCCGACCACAATCCCCTCGGGCAGTGCGCCCGCCCAAGCGCCACACAGCCGGCTCATGGCCCGAGCCCATTTGTGTATCTCGTACGGGCGCGGCCCGGTTTTAGCGGTACTTCATGACGTCCATCAGTTCGTCCACCAACTGTCGGGTGTCGCCGCGCTGGGCCGCGCTGGCGAGGTGGTGCTCGAGGTGGCTCTTGAGCACCACCTCGCCCACCTTGTCCAGGGCCCCCTGCACCGCCTTGAGCTGCTTGAGCACGTCCACGCAGTAGGGGTCGCCCTCGAGCATCTTGAGGACGCCCTCGAGGTGCCCCTTGGCGCTCAGCAGGCGGTTCTGGGCGTCCTTGCGCACCTTGGGGTCGAGATGCAGGGTGTGTTCCTGGGTCATAAGGATTGGGCGCTGTAGCCCTCTTCCCGCACGGCCTCGATCAGCTTGGCGACCGGCGCGTTGCCCTGCACGGTGGCGCGGCCTCCCTCGAGGCTGACCTCGACCTTCTCCACGCCCTCCACACCCTCGAGGGCCTCGCGCACGTGGCGCACGCAGTTGTTGCAGCTCATCCCTTCGACCTTAAGCTCTACTTTCTCCATCTTCTTCCTCCTTTACTCTGCAAGACCCGGCCCACGGCCTCCCGGATTGCGCCTGCAAGCTGCCTGCCGCCGAGGTTACTGGGGAGTCTCGCACACCTACCGTGGCATGACCTAGTGGGCATGGCGCACGCCACGCCGGACCATCACGTAGTTTACGGGCAGGGCGATCGCGAACCCCGCCAGCAGGGCCAGGCCCATCCCCAGCCAGAACAGCGGGTCGGCCAGGTGTCCGTGGGCGACGATGCCCAGCCGGGCCTGCACCAGCGCGATGGTGGCCTCCATGACCGCGATGCTCACCCCCTCGGTGACCAGTACCGTCCGCGCCGCCGCCCGCACGGCGTACCCAGCCCGCAGCAGCGGGACCAGCCCCAGCGCGAAGCCGCCGACGATGCCGAGGCTGATGGAGAGCACGTTGGTGGAGAAGTTGTCCCAGTTCAGCCCCGTCCCGATGACCATGCCGCTCACGTCTCCCAGCCCACAGCCCAGCAGGCAGTGCAGGGTCGCGCTCAGGGCCAGTGCCCAGCTCGAGGGCTGGGCTGGTTGGTGGTGTGCGTGGTGTGAACTCATCGCTCCCTCCAGCCCACCCCCCCTGGGGAGGGGTATGGGGATAGTGTAGCGGGCAGGGGGAGGGGCAAATGTAACCTGGAGCGGCGAGGAAAGGGGAACGGGAAGACCGGAACCCGGCGGCTTGTCTTTCTCTTCCGCTTTCTCCTCTGCTTCGGCCCTCAACTGGCTCAGATTCACCTTTTCCCGCCCAAAAACCGGCTATGCTCGAGCCAATGGATACCGTCTTGCGCGAAGTCACCGTCGAGGAAGTGCGGATACTGCTCGACCAGCTCATGCCCGCCGCCGAGCAGGTCAAGGAAGACCTGTTTAACCTCGAGTTCGCTGGGGGCCTGCGGGCGCACCTCATCACCTACGGCGACCCGCACGTCACCAGCCTGCAACTGCGGGCGGGCTTCTCCGGCTTCGACCGGGTGGAGCCGCGCCACCTGCTCACCTGGAACCGCCGCTACCGCTTCACCAAGAGCTACCTCGACTCCGACAACGACCCCGTGATCGAGTCCGACCTGAGGCTCGAGGGCATCACCTCCGAGGCCGTCCACGCCTTCGTGCGCGACTTCGGCGACCAGGTGAACCTGTTTTTCTCCTACCTGCGGATGATTGACGCGAGCTTGGTGGAGTGAGCTGTCCTTCTGCGAAAACTAAGGGGCGAGATTTTCAGCGGGGCCGGTGGCCATACGGCCAGTGCAGCGGGTCAAAACCATGAACCCTCGAGCCTACTCCCAGCGCCTCGGAACCCTGACGCCGGAGCAACTACAGGCCGCGCTGAACTGCTTCGAGCTGGGTACGCTGACCGACGCCCAGCCCATCTCGGCAGGGATGTTCGGGCAAAATCTGTTCGTCAGCAGCGACCAGGGCGATTGGGTGCTGCGCGGCTGTCCGCACACCGACTGGCAGTTCCCGGCAGAGCGGTTTTTCACCGGGCTGATTCGGGAGCGCTCGAGCCTGCCTGTGGCCCACCCCTACCTCTACGAACCCTCGAGTCATATCTTCGGCTGGCCCTTTGTGCTGACGCCCCGGATGCCGGGCCTACAGCTCGAGGCCGATGATACATACGCTGCCCTCGGGGAGGCCGACAAAACCGGGGTGGCCCTGGCGTTGGCCCGCACCCTGGCGGAGTTTCAGGAGATCACCTGGGACTGTGCGGGGCGCTACGACCTCGAGCTTCAGAGCGTCAGGCCGTTGGACACCGACTACCGGGCTTGGCTGGTGGGGCGGACGCGGGAACTGCTGGCGAACTCGCTGGCCGCCAGCGACAACACCAAGACCTCCGACGCGATCTGGGTCGAGTCCGTGCTGCGGGCCTCCGAGACTGCCCTGGCCGAGCCCTATGCCGTCACCCTGGTTCACGAAGACTACAAGCTGGGCAACCTGCACCTCGAGCAAGCCTCCGACGGCGTGTGGCGTGTCTGCGGCCTGTTCGACCTGATGACCCTGCACTTTGGCGACGGCGAGGCCGACCTGGCGCGGCAGTTGGGCTGGTATCTGCGGAAAGACCCGCCGAGGGCCACCGTCTTCGCCAACGAATACATCCGCCTCAAACGGCCCAGTGCGGGCTTTGCGCGGCGTCAGCAGGTCTACATGCTCTACGACTGCTTGATTATCTGGGAGTTCTTCCAGCGCTGGGTGAGCGGCATGCCCGAGCAGCCCTCCTGCCTGCGCGAGTGGGCTGGGCCGCTGGTGGGGTTCTGGGCGGAGTGACCTTCCCGGCTGCGTTACCCGCACGTTACCAAGGGTTGGCAATCATGGTCTTCAAGAAGCCAGAGTGGCCCCAAGGAGAAGACCATGAACCAGGAGTTTAGAAAATCCAGTCCGAACAACGTGCGCTCGAGGCCCAGCCTGCGCAAGCCCTGGCGCAACTGGCTGCTGCCCGCCAGCATCGCGGTCTCGCCCTGGCTGCGGGCCGAGAGCTAAGGGTCTGCAAGGCTGGGATGTGAAATGCCGCCCCGCGGCCCCTTGGGGAATTGCGCCCTTAAGCCGCTCGCCGCCCCGGTCGCTTTGGGGGTTTCGCAAACCCATCAAGGCGCAACTTAGGCCGCCAGCAGCCTCGAGAGCTGCAAGTAGAGCACCGCCCCCGCGCCGTAGGCGGCCAGCCAAAGCAGGTCGGCGGGGCGCAGGCGGCGCTCGAGCAGGTGTCTCGCCCCGTTGTACAGCAGCACCAGCGAGAGCGAGAGGCAGACCATCCCCAGCAGCGCGACCAACTCGGGCAGGGCCACGCTGCGGCGCAACAACCAGGGGGCGGCGACCATCAGAAGGGGCAGCCACAGGGTGGCGGCCGCGAAGGCGAACACGTCGTTCTTGGGCACGGTGAGCATAAGCGGGGCTAAGTCTAGCGGCTCAGGCGTGAATCAGGTGAGCATAAGCCGGGGTTCAATTAGTGCCCTTCTCGCGTTTCCCACCCATACTCCGCCCACAGTACTGCGCTAAATCGTGCGCTAAGCGTGCGCTAAAGCGGAGTATTGCACAAGGCAAAAACCGCCGTACCGAGTGTTCGTGGGAACCGCTCTTCGGGCTAAACTGAGCCATGCAACTGGTCTTTCTCTACGGCCCGGCGGCGGTGGGCAAGCTGACCGTCGCACAAGAGCTGGCCAAGCTCACCGGGTACGCCCTCTTCGACAACCACCTCTCGATCGACTACGCCGCCCGGCTGCTCGAGTGGAACACCCCCGACTACGTCAAGCTGCTGCGCGGCCTCCGGCTGTTCACCCTGCAAAAGCTGGCCGAGATCGGGCTCGAGGGGGTGATCTTCACCTTTGTCTACACCCCGCCGGGCAGCGATGAGTTCATCCAGCAGGTGCTCGAAGTTTGCCAGAGCTCGGGCATCGAGCCGGTGTTTGTGAAGCTCGAGGCGCGGCGCGAGGTGTTGCTGGAGCGGGTGGTCAGCCCCGAGCGCAAGGCGCACAAGAAGCTCTCGAGGCCCGAGCGGCTGATTCGAATGCTCGACGATCAGCGGGCTACAGAGGCCATCCCCTTCGTGCTGAGCCTGACCGTAGACACCTCCGACCAGGGCCCCGAGGATTCGGCGCGGCAGATTATGCGGGGGCTAAAGCTCCCGTGAGTTGCCCGTAGAGCAGCGCCCCCGCCCCGTAAAGCGTCAGCCAGAGCAGATCCGCCACCCGGATGTGGCGGCGGATGATCTGGGCGACACCCACCCACAGCAGCACCAGCGACAGACCCAGGCAGGCCAAGCCTAGACCGGCCAGGAAGGCGGGGGCGGCGATGGCGCGGGCCAGCAGCCAGGAGCCGCCGGCCATCACCAGCGGCAGCCAGATCAGCGCCGCAGCCCAGACCAGCCACACCCGGCCTCGCATGGCGGCAATTCTACCGGCCCAACTCGTACATGACGCGGTTTTTGACCGCGTCGGCCACCAGCGCCACCCCGGAGTTCAGCACCACCAGCCCCAGGGTCCCCAGCCAGAACCAGGGCTCACCTTGCGATTTCAGGAAACTGGCGTGGTCGGTCAGGGAGACGCCGGCCCCGATCAGGGTCAGGCCCAGCGGGGCGAAGATCTGCCACTTGCGCAGGCTGTTCATCCCGCCATCCTAGGGGCCAGCAGCCCCGGCTCCGATGGGGGAGGCCACAGTCGGGCGCCCTCAGCGCCTTTCCAGCGCCCCCGCCAGGTCCCACTCCAGCCGCACCCCGCGCGACTCGAGCGCTGCCGACAGGCGGTTGCCGTGCCGGCCGAGGAGGTTGATCAGGTCGTGCAGGGTAGCGCTGGCGGCCGCCGCCTCTGCGTGGCTGATCAGCCCCTCGCGCAGCCCCTCGAACAGCTCGTCGGTGTCCATGACCTCGAGGCAGCCCTCGCGGGTGATTCCCAGGTCGAGGTAGAGGTCCTTGACCCGCCAGATGTGGCCCTCCTGCTCCACCGAAACGATGTCGATGTAGAACTCGAGGGGGTAGTCGTCCTGGTGGGTCTGGAACTTGCAGATTTGCAGGCCCAGCCCCGGAAGGATGTGGGCCTTGAAGTGGCGGAAGGTCGGGTGGGCCTGGAAGGGGCGCTCGAGGTAGAGACCGTGCGGGTGGGGCCGGTAGAGCGAGACCGGGAAGGTGCCCGCCTTAACGGTATGGGTCTTGGCCACCAGGTTATGCGTCTGAATCTTCAGGTGCATAGGGGCTGTCTCCTTGGTGCCGGTTCGGGCTGTCCTGAGGGGGCTTGATCTCGAGGGCCTGAGGCGAATTGTACTTGAAAACGGAGTGTAGCCGAAGAGTTCTGACCGTAACTCGTACGGGCCTACTTTCCGAACGCCTTACGGTTTTCGGCCGGCCCGGGTAAAAGCCGCTATACTTGTGTTTGCACGAGGTGAATATGGCAAATCACGCGGCCCACTCAAACTTCATGCCCTACGCTTACTTCGACGGCAGAATTGTCCCCTTCGAGGACGCCAAGGTGAGCGTGGCGACTCTGGCCCTGCAGTACGGCATCAGCGTTTTCGGGGGGGTGCGCGGCTACCTTAGCCACGACCAGAAGGTTATCAACATCTTCCGCCTACGCGACCACATGACCCGCCTCTCCCGCTCGGCCAGCCTGCTCAAGATTGCCATGCCTGCCGACGTGGACGGCCTGGCCCAGATGATGGTCGAGCTGACCCGCAGAAACGCCCCCGCCACCGACACCTACTTCCGCCCCTTCGCCTACAAGTCCGACCTCTCGCTGGGCCCCAGCCTGGGCCACCCCGGTGCGGGTTTTGCTATATACATGCTGCCCCTGGGCGGCTACTTTGGCGAGGGCGACAGCCTAAAGCTGATGGTCTCGAGCTGGGTGCGCGTCACCGACAACGCCATCCCCGCGCGCGGCAAGATCGGGGGGGCCTACATCAACAGCTCCATCGCCAAAGATGAGGCTGTCATCAACGGCTACGATGACGCCCTGATGCTCAACGCCGCAGGCAAGGTTGGTGAGGCCAGTGCCGCCAACCTGTTCATCGTGCGCGACGGCGTGCTGATCACCTCGCCGGTGACCGCCGACATCCTCGAGGGCATCACCCGCCGCACCATCTTCCAACTGGCTAAAGACCTGGGTATCCCGGTGCTCGAGCGCGAAATTGACCGCAGCGAGATCTACATCTCCGACGAACTCTTTCTCTGCGGTACCGGTGCGCAGATCAGCCCGGTGGGCAGCGTGGACCAGCGCCCCATCGGCGACCCCAAGCGTCCCATCACCGCCAAGCTGAGCAGGCTCTTCTTCGAGGCCGTGCGCGGCCAGCGCCCCGAGTACGCCGACTGGCTCACGCCCGTGGAAATTCCGGTTGGGGCGCGTTAAGGCAGCAAGAGGGCTGAAAGGCACTAAGGCGATTCCCGAGATAAAGGCGACTCCTGCATCATCGGGGGTCGCTTTTGATTTGGTCTGCCGCCCGCTACCCGCTACCGGCCTTCAGCGCCGCCACCGTGCGCTCGAGCCCCTCCTCCAGCGTCACCCTCGGCGTGTACCCCAGATCGGCCTTGGCGCGGCTGATGTCGTAGGTCTGGTGGCGGGCCAGGATCAGGGCCGAGTAGCGGGTGATGCGCGGTTCGCGGCCGGTGAAGCGGCTGGCGAACTCCATCAGGGCAGCGGCGGGAAGGATGACCTCGAGGGGCACCCTCCTGAGCTTGTTGGGGACCTTCAGGCGCTCCAGAACCTCTCGTATGGTCTCCCACAGCAGCACGCTCTGCCCGCCGGTGACGGTGTAGACGGGGAAGTTGGTCTCGGGCAGGGGACGTTCCAGGGCCAGCACCAGCGCCCGCACCACGTCGTCCACGTGGGACAGGTCCACGCGGTTTTGGCCGTCGCCGATCTGCGGGAGGCGGCCCGCCCTGGCGGCGTCAATCAGCCGCGGCAGCAGTGAGGTGTCGCCCTCGCCGTAGACGGCCTTGGGGCGGATGGCGATGACCTCGAGGTCGCCCCGCGCCCGCAGCACCGCCTCCTCGGCCAGCTTCTTGGTCGCGGCGTAGTGCGAGGTCAGGCGGCTGGGATAGGGCACCTCGTCGGGCAGGTTGAACTGGTCGCCGCCATCGAAGATCACGGCGGGCGAGGAGACGTGCACCAGGCGGCGCACCTTCTGGGCCTTGCAGGCCTCGAGGACGTGCCGGGTGCCCTGGACGTTGATGGCCTGGAAGTCGTCCCAGCTTCCCCAGGGGGCCGAGAGCGCCCCGACGTGGCAGACCGCCTCCGCGTCCTTGCAGGCCGCCAACACCGCCTCCCGGTCGCGCAAGTCGGCTTTGATCGGCTCGGCCCCGGCTTCTACCACGCCGCCCACTCGAGAAAACTCCCTCCCCATCAGCCGGACGCTGTGCCCCCTGGCGAGGAGCGCGCGAGCCAGATGACTCCCGATGAATCCTGTGCCGCCGGTGACCAGAACCTTCACACTACTGAGGTTAGCAGGGCCGGGGCGGTTTGTATTGGGTAAAAACACCGGGTCATAATGGACCCATGCCTCAACTGCTGCTGCGCAAGGTGCGCCCGATGGGCCGGGAGACGGTGGACGTGCTGACCGAGAACGGGCGAATCAAGGCGATGGGCGAGGGTATTCAGCCCACCCCCGACGCGCAGGTGCTCGAGGGCCACGGTCACCTTTTGCTGCCGGGTCTGGTCAATGCCCACGCCCACGTGGACAAAAACCTGCTGGGCCTGCCCTGGCTGCCCAACGCCGTGCCCGGTGGGCGCATCCGCGACTTTGTGGATCACGAGCGTCGGGTACGGGGGGAGTTGGGCCTGTCAGCCCGCGAGCAAGCGGCGCGGCAGTTTCGGCTGGGCTTGGCCACAGGAACCACCCACGTCCGCACCCACGTAGATGTGGATACCGAGGCGGGTTTGCGCCACCTCGAGGGGGTATTGCAGGCCAAAGCCGACTTTGACGACCTGCTGACGGTGCAGACCGTGGCCTTCCCCCAGAGCGGGATGCTGGTGCGGCCCGGCACGGCGGAATTGCTCGAGGAGGCAGCCAAGCTGGGCGCCGACGCGGTGGGCGGCCTCGACCCCTGCCTGATCGACCGCGACCCGGTGCGCCACCTCGACACCATCTTCGCCATCGCGGAGCGGCACGGGGTCGAACTCGACATTCACCTGCACGAGGAAGGCTTGCTGGGGGCCTTTTCGCTCGAGCTGATCGCCGAGCGCACCGCCGCGCTGGGGATGCAGGGCCGGGTCACGGTCAGCCATGTCTTCTGCCTGGGCATGGTGGACGACACTTATCTGGGCCGGCTGACCGAGTTGCTGTTGGAAAACCGCATCACCCTGATGTCGCTGGCCTCGGGCGTGACCCCCTTCCCGCCGCTGAAGCGCCTGCACGGAGCGGGTGTGGCCATTTGCACCGGCACCGACGGCATCCGCGACACCTGGGGGCCCTGGAACAGCGTGGACATGTTGGATCGGGCCAGAACCATTGCCTTCCGCAGCGGCCTGCGGCGCGACAAGGATATCGATATGGTTTTGGGTTTTGCCACCCACGGCGGGGCGCGGGTGATGGGCGACGGGGAATACGGCCTCGAGGTGGGCCAGCGTGCCGACCTTGTTGTGGTGCCCGGCGAGGTGCCCGCCGAGGCCGTGGCCGAGCGCCCGCCGCGCACCTACGTGATCAAGAACGGGCGGCTGGTGGCCGAGGGCGGGCAGTATATCGGGGGCGCATGAACCAGTCCATCGTTCACATCGCCCTGGTGGTGCGCGACTACGACGAGGCTATCGGGTTCTACGTCGGCAAGCTGGGCTTCGAGCTGAGAGAGGACACCTACCAGCCTGAGCAGGACAAGCGCTGGGTGGTAGTTGCGCCTCCCGGAGGCGGTACCACGCTGCTGCTGGCTCGAGCCTCCAAGCCTGAACAGGAGCTGTTCATTGGCAACCAAGCCGGCGGGCGCGTCTTCCTCTTCCTCCGCACCGACGATTTCTGGCGCGACTATAACCGGATGATCGAGCAGGGCATCAGGTTCATCCGCGAGCCCAAACAGGCCGACTACGGTACGGTGGCAGTGTTCGAGGACTTGTACGGCAACCTCTGGGACTTGCTCGAGTTCGCGCCCGGTCATCCGATGGCCCTGGGGCGCTGACCTTCACTATGTCTCCACAACTGATATGCGAAATGCCACCCGGCAGCCCGTTGGGGAATTGCGCCGGTAAGCCGCTCGCTGCCGAGGTTGTGTGGAGGGTTTCGCAAACTCATCATGGCAACTACAGTCCCATTTTGCGAATCAGCGGCACCGCGACCTCGCCCATCAGGAACTCGAGCGCCCGCCAGCCCAGCCGCCGTCTCAAGGACAGGTGCCTGTCGTACACCGCGATCCACTCGAGCTCCGGCGTGGCCCCCCTCGAACGCTTGAACTTGGCGACGCCAGAGCTGGCATGCAGGATCAGCCCGCGCCGCTCGGCCTCGAGGGTCAGGTGCGTGGAAAGCAGCCGGTACAGGCCCAACTCCTGCGGCAGTGCGGTGTCGTAGCCGAACACGGGAGCCGCCATGTAGCCGTTCAGGCAGTACAGCCCCATCACCCCGTCTATCTGCCCGCCTTTCTCCAGGGCGTAGAACTCGAGCAGCCCGCTCTCGGCCGCGTAGCCCATGAAGTCCACCGTGTACTGCGGGTTGAAGCGGCTGTACTTATCGATGTAGAGCAGGGTGTACAACTCCTGCACTCGAGCCAGCTCGGCCCCGGTGGGCTGCTCGAGCTTTCTCAGCGCATAGCCGGAAGCTTCCAGCAGTTTCAGGTCGTTCTTGAAGTCCTTCTTGCGGTAGTGGTCGCCCCGGGGGACGTTGTAAAACAGCACGCTCCTCGAGGGGATCAGCGCGTACCCTGCCGCCACCAGGGCCCGCTTAAGGCGGTCGCCCCCGTAGGGATGAACCGAGCGCCACACCACGGCCTTGTCGGGGAACTGGGTCGTCAGCAACTCGGTGATGCCGTGGATGTGGCGCGGCTCGAGCGCCGGGTACAGACACGTGCTCAGCAGCCGGTTGTTGACGTACACCGTGTGGTCGAGCTCGCAGAAGCGCAGCCAGGCTCCCAGCCCGCGCAACACGCCGTCCAATACGAAGCGCAACCGCGGGTTCTCGATCTCGCGCAGCTCGTCTGTGGCGTAGCTGACGTAGTGGGTGTAGCTCGAGGCGATGTAGCTGTTGCCCGGGGTGGGGCTTTGTATGGAAAGGGGTAAGGCCAGGTCGCCTTGTCGCAGCGTGTGGAGGGTGGTCTGGAGATTGGGGATGTACGCAGAAGGGGAGACTTGAACCGGGGAGGCTTCTAGCTCAGGCTTCGCCAACGGCGTCTCGCCGGTTGGCAGCTCCTCGCCGTTCCACTCGAGGTCGAGGGTGGTGGCCTCGAGCAGCCCGACCTTGTTGCGGTAGGCGTCATGGAGGTTGCCCAGCACACAGCGCCACTGGTGGCGGGCCGGGCGTGGGTCGTCCTCTGACCCCACCACCTCCCGGGCGCTCTGCCAATCGTCCCACCACTGGCCCAGGCGATTCTCGCGCAGGGCCGTGGGCAGCCCAAACAGCCCCATCGCGAAACCAAGCTTGGCCCTGCTGCTCGGCGCGGCGGTCTGCAAATCCTTGCCAAGGAAGGCTTGAATCTGCTGCTCGGGCGAGAGCAGGTGAAGGCCGCTGGTGGCCCTGGGGTTGCACTCGAGCGCCCACAGGCCTTCGGCGTTCTGGATGAAGTCGAACGCAATTTGCCCGGTGAAGCTGAGGTCGCCCACGACCGCACGGACGAACTCGAGCACCTCCGCGTGCTCCACCGCCTCGAAGTAAACGCTGGCCCCGAACCCGGCCCGCCACTTGGGCCGGTAGACCGCGTGTGCGGTGAGCTGGCCCGAACGAGCTACCCCGTAACTACACAACTCCTGCCCCTCAACAAACGCCTGTGCCAGCCAGGGTGCTTTACCCGAAACGGGAAGCTCGGGCATCGGTTGACCCGGACTCCAGACTCGAGTTTTCGCGGCGAACCTCGAGAACGCCGGTTTGAACACCAGCTTTTGCCTGGGCAATCGGCGTAGGTCGTCGGGATGCTGAAGCAGCCAGGTTTGCGGAGCTTTCAGCCCCAGGCCTTGAATCAACCGCACGAACTCGCCCTTGTGGTGCAGTTGGCGCAGCGTCGACAGCCCTGAGACGAAGTATCGTTCCGGGCGGCCCCCGAGCCCCGCTGCGTGGGCCACGTAAAACACCTCCTCGCAAGTTGGAACCACCAAATCTATCTTCTCTGATTGAACGAGCTGCTCGAGCGCCCGGGCGAAGCGCAACGGCTCGAGCCTTGGTGGAGGCAGTCTGAACGATTGGGTGACTGAATCCGATACTTCGCACAGATTCGGCCACTGGCTCTCGGCAATGAAGACGGTATGCCCCGCCCTGGCGAACGAGCGGCACAACTCGAGGGCCACCGGAGCCCTGGCCCCCGTGACCAGAATGCGCTTGGCCTGCATGGGTACAGCCTAGGGCTTTGCGGCGGATTTTGCAGCAGTATTTTTACAGCTTCTTCAGCGACTGCACCAGCTGCCCCAGCACGCCCTGCGCGTCGCCGTAGAGCATCCGGGTGTTGTCGGCGTAGAAGAGTTCGTTCTCCACCCCGGCGAAGCCCTTGCCCTGCCCGCGCTTGATCACGATGGCGTTCTTGGCCTTGTCCACGTCGAGGATCGGCATGCCGTAGAGGGGCGAGCCCTTGCGGTGGGCGGCCGGGTTCACCACGTCGTTGGCCCCGATGACGATGGCCACGTCGGCCTGGGGGAACTCGGGGTTGATGTCCTCGAGGTCGTAGAGCTTGTCGTACTCCACGCCGGCCTCGGCCAAGAGCACGTTCATGTGCCCCGGCATCCGGCCCGCCACCGGGTGGATGGCGTACTCCACCTTGATGTCGCGCTTCTCCAGCGCATCGGCCACCTCGCGCAGCTTGTGCTGGGCCTGGGCCACCGCCATCCCGTAGCCGGGCACCACGATCACCTTCTGGGCGTAGGCCAGCATCACCGCGGCGTCCTCGAGGTCGATGGGCTTAAGGCTGCCCTTCACCTCGCCCTGATCCTGCTCCACCCCGAACCCGCCTACCAGCACGCTCCACAGGCTGCGGTTCATGGCCTTGGCCATCAGGAGCGTCAGCAGCGTGCCCGCCGCCCCCACCACCGTGCCGGCCACGATCAAGGCGGCGTTGCCGATTGCAAAGCCTTCAAACCCCACCGCCAGCCCGGTAAAGGCGTTGAACAGCGAGATCACCACCGGCATGTCGCCGCCCCCGATGGGCAGCGTCAGCAGCACCCCGAAGGCCAGGGCTGCCGCGAAGAACAGCAGGATGAACAGCCCGAAGTTTGTGGGCAGCAGCACCAGGCCCAGCGCCACCGTGGCCGCCAGCAGGGCCATGTTGAAAATCTTCTGGTTGGGGAACTGGATGGGCCGGGTGCTGATCAGCCCCTGCAGCTTGGCGAAGGCCACCAGCGAGCCGCTGAAGGAGACCGAGCCGATCAGGGCCCCCAGCACCGCCAGGGCCTTGAGGCCGGTGGAGTCGAAGTCGCCCTTGAGCAGCTCGACCGCCGCAATCGCGCCCGCCGCGCCGCCGCCCATGCCGTTGTAGATGGCGACCATCTGCGGCATGTCGGTCATCTTGACCCGCTTGGCCGAGATCCAGGCCGCCACGGTACCGATCAGCAGGGCCAGAATCATCAGCCCGTAGTTGCCCATGCCGGGGGTCAGGAAGGTGACCAGGGTCGCCACCACCATCGCCACCCCGGCCCACTGCACCCCGCTGCGGGCGGTGTTGGGCGAGCTCATCCGCCTGAGCCCCAGGATGAACAGGGCGGCGGTGCCAAAGTAGGTGAGTTGGACGAGGTTTTCCATAGTAGGGAACCGGGAACGGGAGCGGGGAACGTGGGGAAGAGAAAGGGGGGAGAAAGCAGAAAGCGTGTAATTGGCGTTTGGGGTCTAGCGCTTTGCGTCTTGCGTCTGTGCCTCGGCCTTCGACTTTTGGCCTTCGGCGCTTAGCGCGGGCTTGGCGGGTTTGCGCTCGAACATCTCGAGCATCCGCTCGGTCACCGCGTAGCCGCCCGCCGCGTTGGCGGCCCCCAGGATCACCCCCAGGAAGCCGATGAACTGCTCCAAGGGGGTGTCGGCGTGGCCCAGTACCACCATGGCCCCCACCAGCACGATGCCGTGGATGAAGTTGGAGCCCGACATCAGCGGGGTGTGCAGGATCACGGGGACGCGGCTGATCACCTCGTAGCCGGTGAAGGCCGCGAGCAAGAAGATGTACAGAGCTGCCCAGGTGGAATCCATTGACTACTCCTCGTGCTCTTGACTCCCTCCCCTCAGAGGGGGAGCGTAGCGAAGGGTGCTTGGGGCGGGGGTGGGTTTAGGCTCACTCCCCGCCGCCCGCTACCGGGGCCAGGAGGGCTTGGGTGGGTTTGTGGGCGACTTCGCCCTGGTGGGTGAGAAGGGCCCCGGCCAGGATTTCGTCGGTCCAGTCGGGCTCGAGCTTCCCCTCCTTGACCAGCAGCTTGGAGAGGTTGTAGAGGTTTTTGGCGAACATCTCGCTGGCGTGCACCGAAAGTTCGCTGGGGAGGTTGAGGGGCGCGAAGATGCGCACCCCGCCGGCCTCGATGGCCTGCCCCGGCTGGCTCAGCTCGCAGTTGCCGCCCGACTCCGCCGCCAGATCCACGATCACCGCCCCGGAGCCCATGCGCCTGACCATCTCGGCGGTGACCAGGGTGGGGGCCTTGCGCCCCGGGATCTGCGCCGTGGTGATGACCGCATCCATCCCGCCCACCTGCTCGGCCAGGGCCTGCTGCTGGATGACCTTCTCCTCCTCGGTCAGCTCCCTGGCATACCCGCCCTCGCCTTCGGCGCTGATGGGCAGCTCGATGACCTTAGCGCCCAGCGACAAGGCCTGCTCGGCGGCGGCCTTGCGCACATCGTAGGCGAACACGTTCGCGCCCAAGCGCCGCACTGTGGCGATGGCCTGCAAGCCCGCCACCCCGACCCCCATCACCAGGACTTTGGCCGGGCGGATGGTGCCCGCCGCGGTGGTGAGCATGGGGAAGAAGCGTGGGGAGATGCGGGCAGCCATCAGCGCGGCCACGTAGCCCGCCACGGTGGCCTGGGAGGAGAGCACGTCCATGCTCTGGGCGCGGGTGATGCGCGGCACCAGCTCCAAGGCCAGGCTCGAGACGAACCCCTTCCGCAGCGCCGCAACCCGCTCGAGGCTGCGGTGCGGCTGCATCACCCCGGCCACGATGGAACCGGCGGGAAGGTGGGCGATCTGGGCCTCGCTCAGGCCCTGCACGGTGAAGACCACCTGGGCCTGTTCGAGGAGCCCCTCGGCCCTCACCTCCGCGCCCGCCGCCGCGTAAGCCTCGTCGGGGAAAAAGGCGGCGGAGCCAGCGCCCGGCTCCACCGCGACCTTCCAGCCCTCTTTGACCAGCCGGGCCACCACGTCCGGTGTGAGCGCGACGCGGCGCTCTCCGCTTGCGGTTTCCTTGGGTACGGCGATTTGCACCCTCTCACCTCCGATTTTGTAGCGCAGTATACAGACACTAAACATTCAGCGTCTACGGGACAAATGGGGTGGAAGGCAATCCCGGCGGCGCCCGCCGACCTCTGGGCAAAATCCCCTTGCGGGGAGGGTCGGCCCGCACCCCTCTGAACTCGAGCTTGGGAGCCTACTTCTTTGCCCCGGGCGCGCTGCGCCCGACGCCAGGGAGGCCCGGAGGGCCGGGGGATTGCCTTTAGGACTGAATACAGAGGGCTGTCCCCGTTTGCCCAAACCCGTCCGACTGGGTATGCTTATGGCTGTACGAAAAGGAGGCTATTTCATGTCGCTGCGAGTTCTCGGGATGATACTTGCGGGGGGACAGGGCTCGAGGTTGTTCCCCCTTACCGCCAAGCGGGCCAAGCCTTCAGTCCCGTTCGGGGCCAGGTACAGGATCATAGACTTTGTGCTCAACAACTTCCTTAACTCGGGGATCTACTCGATCTACGTGTTGACCCAGTTCAAGGCCCAGTCCCTGACCGAGCACGTGCAGCGCCACTGGCGCTTCGGGGGCATGCTCGAGGATGCTTTCATCCTGCTGGTGCCCGCCCAGATGTACCGCTACGAAGAGTTGGGGCCGGTCTGGTACCGCGGCACGGCCGACGCCATCTACCAGAACAGCCACCTCATCAACAACCACAAGTCCGACGCGGTGGCGGTCTTCGGTGGCGACCACATCTTCAAGATGAACATCGAGCACATGGTGGCCTACCACCAGGATCACCGCGCCGACCTGACCATCGCGGCCTACTCGGTGCCGATCGCCGAGGCCAGCCGCTTCGGGGTGCTCCAGGTGGATGACCAGTGGCGCTTGGTGGGCTTCCAGGAAAAGCCCAAAAACCCCACCCCAATCCCCGGTCAGCCCGACATGGCGCTGGTCTCGATGGGTAACTACATCTTTAAGACAGAGTCGCTCACCGAGTTGCTCGAGCACGACGCCAAGGACACCAACTCCTCGCACGACTTCGGCAAGGACGTGATCCCCCGCGCCCTCACCGAGGGCTACCGCATCCAGGTCTACGACTTCAAGCGCAACCCCATCCCCGGCCAGAGCGCCCCCAACACCTACTGGCGCGACGTAGGAACCATCGCGGCCTACTTCGAGGCCAACATGGATCTGGTGCAGGTCACGCCGGAGTTTGACCTCTTTAACCCCGAGTGGCCGATGCGGGCCGCCAACTTCAACTCCCCGCCAGCCAAGTTCGTCCACGAGGCTGGGGCCAGGGTGGGTCAGGCTTTCAACAGCCTGATCGCGGGCGGCACCATCGTCTCCGGCGGCACCGTGCGCGAGTCGGTGATCTTCCGCCGCAACCGCATCAACTCCTATGCCTTGGTGGAGAAGAGCATCCTCTTGGACGAGGTGGAGATCGGGCGCTACGCCAAGGTCAAGAATGCCATCATCGACAAGAACGTGCGCATCCCCCCCAACTTCGAGGTGGGCTACGACCTCGAGGCCGACCGCGCCCGCGGCTTCACCGTCACCGCCGAGGGCATCGTGGTGGTGCCTAAGAGCTACCGCTTCTAATCGCGTTTACCACCCATACTCCGCCCACGGTGCTGCGCTAAAGCGTGCGCTAAAGCGTGCGCTAAAGCGGAGTATTGCACTTGGTACGGCAAAAACCGCCCGCTTTAGCGCCGTAGGGAGTATGCGTGGGAACTGCGCTAAGTGCCTCCCGCGTAGGTTGTTCCGGACGGCCCAGCCTGCGGGGCGGCGGTTTGCGCACCTTAAGCGGGCGCAACTTAGCCGAAGGCAAGGGGCCGAGCGCTTAACGCCCAGCCGCCGTTATCGGTTACAATCTTTGGCGTTAAGCGTTCGGCTTTCGGCCTTAGGCGTTTATGGATAAGCATCCCGGAAAAGTATTCTATCGGTTAACCCGACTGTATCCCGGCGACGCGTTGCCGGGGGGGCGTGCCCCGGCGGCCAAGGTCTACGCCAACCCGCTCGAGTCCGTCGAACTGCCCGAGCCGGTGCGGGAGGGTGGACCGGTGGTGTGGCGGGTGCTCTCGAGGGTGGCCCCCACCGCCCCCAAAGTCGGGGCCTCCATCACCCAAGCCGAGCTTTCGCAGGTGCTGGCCCCGCTGGCGGTCAAGCGTGGGGGGCGCGGCTACCCCAGCGCGGGCAACGCCTACCCGGTCGAGGTTTACGTGGCGGTGCAGCGTCTCCAGGACACCTTTGCCGGGGTCTACCACTATGCCGCCAAGCAGCACAACCTGGAGCAGCTCTCGAGCCGCTTCGACGCCCCCGGCTGGCGGAGCGCCCTGATGGACTTGGACGCGGTGGACACCTCGGCGGCGCTGGTGGTGTTCGGCGCGGTGCCGGAGCGGTCGGAGGCGGTGTTCGGGGTGCGGGGGTATCGCTACGCGCTCTTGGAGGCGGGCTACGCGGTGGGCGAGGTGATGGTGGCCGCCACCGCGCTGGGTCTGCAGGCCTACCCGGCGGAGTCGTTCTACGACGAGGAAGTGCGGAAGCTGCTGAGCCTGCCGGAGTCGGAACACCCGGTGGTGGTGCTGCTGCTGGGGCGGTGACTTGCCTGGGGAGCTGTGCCGCAATGTCTGCCCCTGCCCCGGCCATAAAGTGTTCCCCTACCCAAATGCGGCCTACCGTCCCGAAACCCCCGCGGGGAGTCTCGCCAGGGTTTGCCCCGGGGCACGCTGACCGGTCTCGCCCATCCTGCCCATCTGCCCCGGAGTAACCCACCTGGCAGCAACGGGCTTTGACCCTTTGGCCCGACCCCCGGCGGCAAAGCCGTATACTCATCCCAGCATGGTGCCCAGCCAGCGCAAGCGGCGCATCCTCGAGCAACTCCTAATCGAGAAGACCATCCCCATCCGCGACCTGGCGGCGCGGATGGAGGTCCACGAGATCACCATCCGGCGCGACCTGGGCGAACTCGAGAAGCAGGGCCTGGTGGAGATGGTGCGGGGCGGGGCGCGGCTGGTCGAGCAGGCCCAGACCGACGTGGCCTACGAGATGCGCTCGCAGCGCGATCTCGAGGCCAAGCGCTTGATCGCCCGCGAGGCCCTCAAGCTGATCTCCGAAGGGGACACGGTGGCGCTGGACGCCAGCACGACCTCCCTCGAGCTGGCCCGGATCATCGGGGTGCGGGAGCGGGTTCACGTGCTGGTGAGCAGCCTGGACGCTGCCAACGTGCTGGCTGCCTCAAAGGTCACCTTCTCGATCATCGGGGGCACCTTCAACCCGGCGGCGCGGGGCTTCTCCGGCCCCATCAGCCAGCTGGTGTTGGGGCGGCTCCACCCAGACAAGGCGTTCTTCTCGAGCAAGGGCCTCTCGCAGAAGTCGGGCTTCAGCGACGCCAGCTTGGTCGAGGCCGAGGTCAAGACCCAGCTCATCCGGGCCGCCAAGAGCGCCATAGCCCTGGTGGACGGCAGCAAGTTCGGGGGAGTGGCCTTTAGTACGATTGTGGGCCTCGAGCACGTGGACGCCCTCATCACCGACCGGGAGCCCGACCCGGCGCTACGCAAGTGGCTGCTCGAGGGCGGGGTCAAGATCACCATCGCCAAAAAAACCACCAAGGAGCGCTAGGCCCGACGGGGGCCAAACCCCCATGGCCGGTTTGATCGTCCGCAGCCGCAGAGAACAAGGGCAACGGAGAAAGTGAAGCCTTCAGGCTATACAGCAGTTGGCAAATTGATTCCCGCGACACCGTCCCAGCACGGAGTGCTTCCAGCTCAAACAGCGCACACCCGAAGCCTGCCGAGTCGCGTAGTCGGGGTCGGGGGTACTCGGCGCAAACGGCAGGCTCGGTAACAAGATGGTGACAGGCATTTGGCCTCTAAAAATCTCCATAGTTGAAATGCAGGAACCCGCTCCGAAACACCCGTAGGGAATTGCGCCAGACACGTGTTTTCGGCGTTCGCTGGTCTTGCAAATCTGCCCTGGCGCAACTTATCAGGGATGAATAACCTCTACAGCGGCGGCGTAAACCGACCGTCTATCGCCGTCCAGCCGCCGTCCACGAACAAAATTGTCCCGGTGATGTAGGAGGCCGCCGGCGAGGATAAGAAGGCCACCGCCGCGCCCACTTCCTCGGGTTTGCCCCAGCGCTTAAGGATGGAGTGCTGCGCGTAGGCGTCGTACCAGTCGGGCTTGCCCTTGATGGGGGCGGTGAGCGGGGTGTCGATCACGCCCGGCCCGATGGCGTTGACCCGCACGCCCCTGGGGCCAAGCTCGGAGGCCAGGCCGCGCACCAGCTGTACCGTCCCGGCCTTGGTGGCGGCGTACACGCTCTGCCCCGGCTCCACCACCAGCGAGCGGATAGAGCTAAAGGCCACTAAGCTCCCCGAGCCCTGCTCGGCCATGACGCGTCCGGCCGCGGTCAGGAAGCGGAAGGTGCCGCCCAGGTTGAGGCTCAGAACGCGCTCGAGTTCCTCGTCGGTGTAGTCGAGGGCGGGCTTGCGCACATTGATGCTGGGTGTGGTCACCCCGATGTCCAGCCGCCCGTAGCGCCGTGCCACGTCCTCCACCAGCGAGCGTACCGAGGCGGAGTCGTTGAGGTTCATCTCCACCGCCTCGGCCTCTCCACCGCCCGCCCCAATTCTCCCGGCGGTCTCGGCGGCCAGTGCCGCCTTGGCGTCCGCCACCACGACCTTAGCCCCCTGCCCTGCCAGTGCTTCGGCCGAGGCCTGCCCGATCCCCGAGCCGCCTCCCACCACGATGGCCACCTTGCCGTCCAGACGAAACATATCCGCGTAGTTCATATGTCCTCCGCTTGTGGCCTGTGGCCCGTAGCCCGTGACCATGCACAGGCTACAGGCTGCGGGCCACTAGCTCCTTTTCCGTGGATCGAGCCAGTCCCGCAACCCGTCGCCCAACAGGTTGAATCCTAACACCGCGATCCCGATGGCGATGCCGGGGAAGACCGTGGGGAAGGGGGCGAGCTCCTGGTACTGTTGGCCCTCGCGCAGCATCCGGCCCCAGCTGGGGTCGGGGGGCTGGGTGCCCAGGCCGAGGTAGGAGAGCGCGGCCTCGGCCAGGATCGAGGCCGCGAAGGCCAGGCTGGCCTGCACCACCAGCGGGCCGATGATGTTGGGCAGCACGTGGCGCAGCATGATGCGGAGGTTGCCCACGCCCAGTGCCCTGGCCGCCTCGATGTAGGGGAGAGCCTTCACCGACAGGACGCTGGCCCGGGCGAGGCGCGCAAAGGCCGGCACCGCCGCCAGCCCGATGGCCACCATCGAGGTGGTGATGCCGGGGTTGAAGATGGCCGCGAACAGCAGGGCGATCAGGAGCGCGGGCAGGGCGTAGAGGGTCTCGGTGAAGACCGCCAGAATCTGGTCGAACCAGCCGCCGAAGTAGCCTGCGATCACGCCGATCACCAGGCCCAGCGACAGCCCGATCCCCACCGCGATGATGCCCACGTACAGCGCGTTAGCGGCCCCGCCCAGCACCCTGGCCAGGGTGTCACGCCCCAGGATATCGGTGCCCAGCGGGTGCCCCGGCGTTCCCAGCCCGGCCAGCCGGTTGGTGGTGGTGGCGTTGGGGTCAACCGGGTAAAGCACGCTCACCAGCACCATCAGCAGGATGAAGCCGAGGATGCCTGCCCCGATCTTGAGGCCGACCGGGAGCTGGGCCAGGAGGCGCCCGAGGTTGCGCGTCGACGGCTGGCGGCTCGAGGCCCGACTAGCCATGACTCACCTCGGCGGCAACGTCAAGGGCATACACCGCGCTCACAGCCTCCACCCTTTCCGCCGGGAGGACTTCATGCCCCGATGAATGGGGTTTCGGGAGTCTTTTTTTGCCTGTTCCCCCATCCTCCATCCTGCCCCTTCCCTCTCTTTAGCCATAACTCACCCTTGGGTCGAGGTAGGCGTACATCAGGTCAACCAGCAGGTTCATAAAGACGATGAAGCCCGCGATGGTCAGCACCACGCCCTGCACCAGCGGGTAGTCGCGGGCGCTGATGGCCAGCAGCGAGAGCGAGCCCAGGCCGGGGATGCCGAAGACCTGCTCGACCACCACCGCGGCGATCAGGAGTTGGGCGAACTCGAGGCCCAGTACCGTGATCACCGGCAGCGAGGCGTTCTTGAGGGCGTGCTTGTAGAGCACCACCCGCTCGCTCAGACCCTTGGCGCGGGCGGTGCGGACGTAGTCCTGGTTAAGCACCTCGAGCACGCTCCCGCGCACCAGCCGCACCAGCAGCGAGGCGCTCGCCAGCCCGACCGTCACTACAGGCAGGATCAGGGCCGCCAGGGCGCGCTCGGGGTTCTCCCAGCCGCCGATGGGAAAGCTGCTGGGCAGGGGCAGCTTGAGCCAGATGATGAAGACGTAGATGAACATGATGCCCACCCAGAACGACGGCACCACGATCCCCACCAGCGAGCCTGCCGAGACCGCCACGTCCACCCAAGTTCCCGCCCGCCTCGCCGCTAAAATCCCCAGCGGCACCGCCAGCAGCGTCGCCAGCATCAGCGCGGCGATCACGACGGGCAGGGTGATGCCCAGACGCGCCCCGATCAGGCCGGAGATCGGGCTCTCGTAGCGGATGGACTGCCCCAGGTCGCCCTGCACCACCCCGCCCAGCCAGCTCAGGTAGCGCTCCACGGGCGGCTTGTCGAGGCCGAGCCTGGCCTCGAGGGCCTCCAAATCCGCCGGTGTGGCGTCAATCCCCAGAATGGCCTGGGCCGGGTTCCCCGGTATCAGCAGCAACGCCATAAACACCAACAACGTCGCCAGCCACAGGGTGAGTAGGGCGAAGCCGAGGCGGCGGAGGGTGTAGGCAAACATAGGGAAGAAGCCAACCGTTGAGGGTTGAACACTGACCGAGAAAGGCTGTTAGCGGTTAGCTTTTGGCCTTTAGTTAACGGCTAAAAGCTAACTGCCAACAGCCTCAACGCTTCCGTCAACCCTCGACGGTCAAGCGGTTGTGCTAGCGACTAACCGAGACTCCGCTCACCACGATCCCCGGCGAGAGGTTGCCCTCGGGCCAGTTCTGGATGCGGGCGCGGTAGGCCCCCAGGGCGGGGAGGCTCATGGTCCAGACCCCGGCGTAGTCCTGGGCCAACACGCGCTGGGCTTCGCCGAGGGCGGCGCAAGCGCGGGTCTGGTTGGGGGCGCGGAGGTACTGAGTGTAGAAGTCGCGGAAGCGCTGGGAGTCGTAGCGCCAGTAGTAGCGGGGGTTGGCGTAGTTGGAGGTGTCGTTGGCCTCGACGTGGCCGATGATGGTCATGCCGTAGTCGGCCTGGGTGAAGACCCGCTGGATCCAGGTGTTGAAGTCCACCACCTGAATGTTGACCTTGACCATCGGGCCGAGCGCGTTAAGCTGGGCTGCCATGGCCTCGCCGATGCGCCGCTCGTAGGGGAACTCGGCGGCCACGGTGTAGGTGAAGGTCAGGGGCTTTTCGGCGGTGAAACCGGCCTCGGCCAGGAGGGCCTTGGCCTGGTCGGGGTTGTAGGGGGCGAAGTTGGAGAGGTCGACGTAGCAGGCCTCGCCAGGGGAGCGCATCGAGCCGATCTTGGCCCCGTAGCCCAGCATCGCGCCCTTGATCAGCTCGTCCTTGTTGGTGGCCAGGGTGATGGCCCGGCGCACCCGCACGTCGTTGAAGGGGGCGCGACTGTTGTTGAAGCCCGCCACCGCCTCGGCGGTGCCAGAGCCGGAGAAGACCTTGAAGTTGGCGGTGTCGCGCTGGAGCACCAGGGCGTTCTCGGGCAGCAGGCTGTAGGCGATCACGTCGATGTCGCCGGCCCGCAGGCCCGCGAGCTGCGCGTCGCCGTCACCCAGGAAGCGGAAGTTCACCCCGTCCAGCAGGGGCTGGCCCTGCACGTAGTAGTTGGGGTTGCGGGCGAGGCGCACCGCCACGCCTTTCTCCCAGGCCGAGAAGACAAAGGGGCCGGTGCCCACGGGCTTGGCCCGCAGTTCCTCGAGCTTGGCGTCGGAGGGCAGGATCAACGACTCGGGGCGGGAGAGGGTGAAGAGGAAGTCGTTGTTGGGCTGGCGCAGGTTGAAGACTACCGAGGTCGCGCTGGGCGCGGTAACGCTGATGATGTCGCGGTAGAGGTCGGGGCGCAGGTGGCCGGAGGCCCGGGTGTCGGGGTTGCGGGCGCGGTTGAACTTGGCCACCACATCGGCGGAAGTGAAGTCCGAGCCGTTGTGGAACTTGACGCCCGAGCGCAGGGTGAAGGTGTAGGTCAGGCCCGAGTTAGAGGCCACCCAGCGGCTGGCCAGCGAGGGTACGATCTCGCCCTTGGGGTTGCGCTTAACCAGCCCTTGCAGCACGTTGTCGTAGACCACTCGAGAGATGTCCGCCCCGGCGACCTGGGTGGGGTCCCAGGCAGCGGGCTCGGTCTGGATGGCGATGGTGATGGTTCCCCCGCGCTGCTGCGCCGAGGCCAGCCCCAGGACTGCCACTGCACCGACTAACAACCAACGTCCAATCATGACTCCTCCTAAAGAAGACCCAGGGTTTCGCGGTTTGTGCTCGCGCCGCGCGCGGGAGGCCCGGTATCTCGAGCCCCGCCCTTTTGCGGGTTTGGTCTCCTCCACCGCCCCCGCCCGAAAGAAGCCTGTGCGATACGCTCCGTCGGTCTCGCTCGTGGGGTCAAGATAACATAGAAGGTTTGGCGGGGAAAGGGTCTTGAGGCACGAGTGGGACGGGGGTGGGGAGTGGGGAGAGCAAGCGAGGCCGCCCATCGCTTGCGCAACCCTCGGCAACTTGTGATCGTCCCTCCGACCTTGGCCCCCGTCACAGGCCGAAACCGTGAAGGTTGTGTACGAGATCACGGGGCACGCGGCAACGGCGGGGGCCGTTTGGGGCATCGCTTTTCGCTTCCTCCCTTACCCCACCATCAGCACGCTCGAGGCCGCGTACAGCCGCGCCGAGGCCACCAGCTCGTCTATGTCGATGTACTCGTCGGCTTGGTGGGGCACTGTGCGCACCCCGGCCCCGATGGTCACCACGGGGAGGCCCGCCCAGGCCCAAAGAAAGGTGCCGTCGGTAGCACCGGGGACGCCGCCGTACTTTACCGGCATTCCCAGCAGGTGCAGGCCCTGCTCGACCGAGCTGACCAGATCGGTGTCCCTCGAGGTCTCCGTGGCCGGGCGGTTCTCGAACACCTCCAGCTCTGCCGTCACCCCCTCGTTCAGGCTGGCCGCCAGCGCCTCGCGCAAACGCCGCTCGATCTCGGCGTGGTCTTGGCCGGAGTTGGTGCGGACATCGATGCCGAGCTTGACCTTGTCGGGGATGACGTTGAACTGACCCTCCCCCGCGCCGGCCTGGAAGACCGTGGGCGTGACCCAGGGCTTGCCAAGGTATGGGTGGAAACTCTCGGCCTGGAGCTGGGTCTGCAGCGACTCGAGCCGGCCCAAAAACCGCCCCGCCGCTGGGATGGGGTTGGCCCCGGCGTAGGGCATCGCGCCATGGGCCATCTTGCCCTGAAAACCTACCCAGACCCGCATTGCGCCCTTCTGCCAGAGGCAGACCTCCATCTCCTCGGGCTCGCAGACGATCGCGCCCGCGAAGCCCTCGGCGTAGCCCGCCTTGACGAAGGCCTTGACCCCGATCATCAGGCCCTCCTCGTCGCAGGGGATGCACAGGCGGAGGGTCTTGGCGGGCTCGCCCAGCACCTTCCTCACCGCCACCGCCGCGCAGACCGCCGCCGCCAGGCCGCCCTTCATGTCGCAAGTGCCGCGCCCGAAAATCTTGCCGTTCGCGATCCGCGCCTCGTAGGGCGGAACCGTCCACTGGTCGAGGTTGCCGTGGGTGACCACGTCGGTGTGGCCCTCGAGGATCAACCCCCCCGGCCCTGAGCCCAGGTCGGCGATCAGGTTGGGGCGGCCCGGGACGACCGGCTGAACCATGGTCTTGAAGCCGCGGGCGCGGAGGTAGGGCTCGAGGAAGTCCACCACCGGCTGCTCGCCGGGGCCGGGGTAGTAGCTCTCGAGGCGGACCAACTGCTGGGTGAGGCGCACCACCTCCTCGGCGTCCACGGCGGCGGCGGCCTGCTTGGCCAGTTCGTGCTTGTCGGACATGCGGCCATCATACGCAAACCAGAGGTCGGGCGGCGAGCGTGTCCCTGCCCTCGAGCCACCCCGAGGTGGGTCCGGCCAACTCGACCCGCGGCGCTTCCAGGGTAGACTCGAGCGCAACATGCGGATCGTCGTCACCTCCAACAAGGGCGGGGTGGGGAAGACCACCACTGCCGTCCACCTCGCGGCCTTCCTGCAGATGCGGGGGCCGACGCTGCTGATAGATGCCGACCCGGTGAAGGGGGCGCTCACCTGGGCCGCGCAGGGCGAGGGCCTGCCCTTCTGGGTTGCCAGGCCGGGGGCCACCAAGGAGCGCAAGTTTGACCACGTGGTGGTAGACACGCGGGGCCAGCCCAAGGCCAAGACCCTGGGAGAGTTCGCCGAAGGCGCCGACCTGATCGTGGTGCCCACCACCCCCAGCGTCCTCTCGCTCCAGAGCCTGCCGGCGCTGCTCGAGGAGCTTGGGGGCCTGCCCGTCAAGACCCTGCTCACAGTCGTCCCGCCGTTCCCCTCCCTCGAGGGCGCTCGAGCGCTGGCCTGGCTCAAGGCCGCAAAAATCCCCCACTTCAAGACCGCAGTCGGCCGATACGCCGCTTACGAGAAAGCCGCCCTGTTGGGCACCACCGTCCAGAGCGTCGCCGACCCCAGGGCGCAGCGGGCCTGGGAGGACTACATTGCGGTGGGGCGTGAAGCCACCTGGAAATAGCCGCAACGGCTGGTGGAGCTTGCGGTTGTCGCGGCAGGGATCAGACGGTTAGCCCGCGTAACCTCAGGGGAGCCTTGAGACCCCCGTTATCCTGACCGGCTCGAGTATCCACTGCCCCTGTACGGGCGGGGTGTCGCCCCCGGTGGCAGCCGCCTGGATCGCCCGCACCACCTCCATGCCCCGCGTCACCCGCCCGAACGCGGCAAACCCCTGGCCGTCGGGATTGCGCCTGCCCCCGAAGTCCAGCTCGGGCTGCTCGCCGATGCAGATGAAGAACTCGGAGTGGGCCGAGTCAGGCTCGAGCCGCGCCATCGAGATGGTTCCCTCGAGGTGCTTGAGCCCGGTGTGTGCGGTGGTCTCCTGGGCGATGGGGGGAAGCTTGGCGTGGTGCGCCTCCATCCCCAGCCCGCCCTGGATCACCTCGATCTTGACTGGGCTCTGGGCCTGGTTGTCGAGCCGCACGGCGCGGTAGAAAGTAGCCCCCTGGTAGCGCCCCTCGTCCACGTAGCGCAGAAAGTTGGCGACGGTGACGGGGGCTTGGGCGGGGTAGAGCTCGAGTTCGATCTCGCCGAGGTCTGTGCGGATAAGGATTGTTGGGTTCATAGTCGAAGGCTGGGGGGTTGGGGGCTGGTGGTCGAAGGCGGGTCAGGGTGGCTGGGCGGTCTCGGGACGACGAGTCAAGCGTATCAGGGAATTGCGGGGCCTCGAGGCGGCTCCTCCCTCACGGCCCGCGGAAAGCCTGCACCCGCTGCTCGATCCACCCCCGCACGTCCTCCATCAGCTTGGGGGCGTCGTAGTCGTTGTGGACCTCGTGGAGGTTGCCGGGGTAGAGCTTCAGCTCCTTGTCTGCCGAGCCGACGCCGCCGACCCAGCCTTGCACACCCTGGGGCAGGTTCATGCGGTCTGCTCCGCCGTGAACCAGCAGTAGGGGGACCTGGATTCTGCCGGCCTGGGTCTTGACGCGCTCCACCGCCGCCATGGCTTCGGTGCCCCAGCGCACCGAGACGGCGTTGTGGGTCAGGGGGTCGGCGTCGAAGGCGGTCTGCACGGCGGGGTCTCGAGACAGGTTCCCCGTGGTCCCATCCCCGAACGGCACCGAAAAGGTGGGGACAATGCCCGACAGCACCTTTGCCAGCAGCACCTTGGCCGGCGGGGCGACACTCCCCGGCTGGATGGGCGCCCCGCTGATGACCGCGCCGGCGACGTCTTTGGGCTGGTGCAGCAGGTACTCGAGGGCGATCAGGGCCCCCATGCTGTGGGCGTAAAGGAAGACTGGGGCTGGGGTCTGGCTGCGAACGTAGGCCACGAGGCGCTCGAGGTCGCCCCGGTACTCGTCCCAGGCCATGATGTGTCCGCGCTGCCCTGGGGAGCGCCCATGGCCCCGGTGGTCGTAGCTGTAGACGGCAATGCCGTGGGGCACCAGGGCGTTCACCAGGTTAGCGTAGCGCCCGGAGTGCTCGCCGTAGCCGTGTACCAGCACCAGCGCGGCCTTTGCGGCGCTGCCAGAGCCGGCGCCGTCGGGGAGCCAGCTCTGGGTGAAGAGGCGCAGGCCGCCCGCGCCCTCGAGGGTGGACTGGGTGTGTTGCATTACCACTGTTTTACCACAGCGGGGTCCCGTCCCGGGGCACCTGTGGCGGTTCAAGGGGGGACTCCGGCCGTGCCGAGCGCCACACGCCGGGGCCGGGGTTTGTTGTGACGCAGGCCAGCACAAGAGACTCAACCGCTGCGAGCTCGCAGCCCGGAAGGTTGGCCATGGTTGAACTCGAGCTGTGGGGAAGGCGGGGCCCCACACGGCCCCGAAGGGGTGCGCCAACCTGGGTGAGGCGAACCGAGCCAGGTCTTCGAATCAAGGGGCAGACCGCGCTTTGTGCGGCGCTGCTCCTCCGAGCGTTTTCTGAGGTCTCCTGTAGCGTGTGGGGTTATCGCCGGACGCACGTTAGGAGTACAATGTGTGGTTAGGGCTTTATGAGCCGCCTTTATCTACCCAGCACCCATTCCCTCATGACGGCTTTAGTACCATAGACTCAAGCTAAGTGCGTCTGCCCAAAGGTGAGATTACTTAGCATCTTAAGGAGGAATCCCGCTTGCCAACCCGCATCAATCCCTGGAGTCTGCTGATCGTGGTGATCCTGGCCTACTGGCTGTTCACGCTTTTCAGCGGGGGGGCCACCAACCGCCCCACGGTCTCCTACAGCGACTTTATCTCCTACGTGACCACCGGGCGTGTCACGGAGGTGCGCCTGAGCGAGGGCCGCATCAGCGGCACCTTCCGCGAGCCGCAGCGCATTACCAGCGGGAACCGCGAGACCACCACGACCGAGTTTACCGTGGTGGCGCTGCCCTCCGGCTTCAGCGACCCCCAGTTCACCGCGCTGTTGCGCGAGAACCAGGTCGAGATCCGCAACGTGCCGCCCAACTGGCTCCAGGTCTGGGGGCCGATCCTGCTCCCGATCCTGCTGCTGATCGGCTTCTGGTACTTCTTCTTCATGCGGGCGCAGGGCGGGGCCGGGCAGGTCATGCAGTTCGGCCAGAGCCGCGCCCGGATGTACGGCAAGGAGAAGCGGGTCAACACCACCTTTAAGGATGTGGCCGGGCACAACGAGGCCAAGCGCGAACTGATGGAGGTGGTGGACTTCCTCAAGAACCCCCAGAAGTACATCGCCATCGGCGCCGAAATCCCCAAGGGGGTGCTGCTGGTGGGGCCTCCGGGCACCGGTAAGACCCTGCTGACCCGGGCTGTCGCCGGTGAGGCGGGGGTGCCGTTCTTCTCGGTGAGCGCCTCGGAGTTCATGGAGATGTTTGTGGGCGTGGGTGCGAGCCGGGTCCGTACCCTCTTCGACGAGGCCCGCAAGAACGCCCCGGCCATCATCTTCATCGACGAGCTCGACTCCATCGGGCGCAAGCGCGGGGCGGGTATTGGTGGCGGCCACGACGAGCGCGAGCAAACCCTCAACCAGATTCTCTCGGAGATGGACGGCTTCGAGAAGGACGCCAGCGTGATCATCCTGGCTGCAACCAACCGCCCGGACATCCTCGACGCCGCGCTGCTGCGCCCGGGGCGCTTTGACCGGCAGGTGGTGGTGGGGCTCCCGACCCTCGAGGAGCGCCGCGAGATTTTGGAAGTCCACATGCGCGGCAAGAAGTTCAACCCAGACGTGGTCTCGATGGACATCGCCCGCCTGACCCACGGGATGAGCGTGGCCGACCTGAAAATCGTGGTCACCGAGGCGGCGCTGCAAGCGGCCCGGCGCGGCGGCAGCGAGATCAACAAGACCGACTTCCAGACCGCCCTCGACAAGATCATTCTGGGCCTCGAGCGCGGCACCCTGAAGCTCTCCGACGCCGAGAAGCGGGCGGTGGCCTTCCACGAGGCTGGCCACGCCATTGCGGGCGAGGTGTTGCCTTACGCCGACAAGACCGAGAAGGTCTCCATTGTGCCCCGGGGCATGGCGCTGGGGGTGCGCTGGAGCCGTCCCGAGGAGCGCATCCTGATGAGTAAGGAGCACCTCGAGGACTCCCTGGCCATGACCCTGGCGGGCCGCGCCGCCGAGGAAATTTTCGTCGGCACCATCACCACCGGGGCCTCCAACGACTTTAAGCAGGCCACCGGTATGGCCAAGCAGATGGTGCTGGACTGGGGCATGGGCGACCACTTCAAGAACGTGGCCTGGGGCTCCAACAGCGGCCCGATCTTTCTGGGCGAGGACATCGCCAAGAAGCAGGATCACTCCGAGGAAACCAGCCGCCTCATTGACTCCGACATCCAGGCCATCCTGGACAGGGCCTACGAGAAGGCTAAGCAGACCCTCTCGGCCAACGCCGCCGCCATGCACCATCTGGCCGAGGAACTGCTCAACACCGAGATCGTCCAGGGCGAGCGCGTCCGCGAGATCATCGCACAGGCCAAGCAACCCGAGGCGGTCGTGGCAATCTCGAAGGAGTAGGCCGCAGCTCGAGGGTCGAAGGTCGTTGGAGGGTAACCCGCGACCTTCGACCCTCTTCCTTTGACCCTTGACCCGCGACCCGCGACCGGCGACATCCTAACCATGCCCAGCCTCCCTGGCGTCTACGTCCACGTCCCCTTCTGCCCCACCATATGCCCCTACTGCGACTTCCACGTGGTTCGGCGGCACGGGGGCGTGGTGGGGGCGTACCTCGAGCGCCTGACCCAAGAAGCCCAGCAGTTGTTCGAGCAGTATCCCGACGCCCTCCAGACCCTCTACTTTGGCGGTGGAACCCCCAGTTTTCTGCGGAACAGCGAACTCGAGGCCCTCCGCGCCGCCCTGCCTTGGGACGTTTCCGAGGCCGAGGTGACGATGGAGGCCAACCCCGGCACCCTCAACTTAGGGCGGGCACAGTTGCTCAAAGATCTGGGCATCAACCGGCTCTCGCTGGGGGTGCAGAGCTTCGACGACCGGGTGCTCAAAACCTTGGGCCGTGCCCACGCGCGCAGGGGGGCCCTGCAGGCGGTAGAACTGGCCTTGGGGCAGGGCTTCCGCACCTCGGTGGACCTGATCCTGGGCCTGCCCGGTCAGGACTTTGCGCAAGACCTGCGCCAGGCCGCCGAGTTGGGCGTGGGGCACGTCTCGGCCTACACCTTGCAGGTCGAGCCCGGCACCCCCTTTGAGGTGGGGCAGGTGCGGGTGGACGAGGACCTCGAGGCCGCCGCCTTCGAGCAGGCCGAGCAGATTCTGGGTGGGGCAGGCTTCCGCCGCTACGAGGTCTCCAACTTCGCCCTGCCGGGCCAGGAGAGCCGCCACAACCTGCTCTACTGGCGTTCTAGCTTCTGGGGGGCGCTGGGGCCGAGCGCGGTGGGGTTCTATCCCAACCCGAGCTTCACCCGAGATGGGGTCTTCGCCTTCCGCCGCAAGAACCCGCCGCTTCCGCGCTGGCTGGCGGGCGAAGCGCCCAGCCTCGAGGTAGTGAGCGCCCTCGAGTTCGCCAAGGAGGCCCTGATGCTGGGCCTGCGGACCTTGCAGCCGCTCGATCTGGCCGAGCTTGAGGGCAAAACCGGGCTGGCGGTCGCGCGGCCGCTCGAGCCGATGCTGGGCCGACTTGAGGGGGAGGGCTTGCTGGAGTACGACCGCCCCCGGCTCCGCGTCACCCCTCGAGGTCGCGCCATCCTGCACACCCTGGTGCTGAGGCTCTGGGAGGCGCTCGAGCCCGGCCCGGCCTGATCGCGTTTCCCACCGTTGCGCCAGGGTAGACGTGCGAAATCGGCGGAAGCGGCTACCCGAGGTGCAATCCCCTGCGGGAGCTGGCGGACGAAATTTCGCATTCCAATTATGGAGACGCTCAATCTACTCCTTTCAGCAAAAACCGCCCGCTTTAGCGCTGTAGGGAGTATGCGTGGGAACCGCTCTGAGTTGCGCGGGTAGATTGCACCACCGGCAACCACGGCGTTGGGCGGTTGGGCAAAGTTTCAGGCGCAACCGCACGTCTTTGGCCCCATCTCGCGCCTCCGCTATTGGGGATGCTCAAACCTCAAGCCTGATGTGAAGGCCGGCCCCCAAGGCCGGCCTAAGTGCATTTACCTCGAGCCACCCGCTCGAGGTAAGGGTAACCTGAGGGGTGTTATACGGGCGTGATATTCGGTTGCCAGGGGCCGGTGTTTGTGCTAAAGTTTCTCTTCGGCCCCGGAGGGGTGCCAGAGTGGTTGAATGGGCCGGTCTCGAAAACCGGAATAGGGGGTTCCTCCTATCGAGGGTTCGAATCCCTCCTCCTCCGCCAGCAGAAAAGCCACGCCGGGTGCGTGGCTTTTTCCATGTGCGGTCTTGCCTGGGAGGGCGCCCTCCCGGGCTGGGCCTATGGCGCCTACCCGCCGGACAGCGCGGCCCTGAAGAAGGCTCGAGCCCGCGTCATCAGGGTCGTGTAGTTGGCCCCCTGGAAGCTGTGGCCCGCGCCCTGGTAGGTGAAGCAGGCGTGGCGCACCTCGGCCTTGGCGAGCGCGGCGCAGATCTCGCCCGACCAGCGGTAGGGGGTCTGGGTGTCGGCGGTGCCGTGATGAACCTGCACCCGGGCGCGGATGCGCCCGAAGTAGTTGATGGGGGAGACCTGGCTGAGGTCCTGGTTGATCTCGCCGCAGCCCCTGGTGCGTCCCGAGAATACGAAGCAGATCTGCCGGGCGTTCTGGTTGTCGTTGCCGTGCATGGTGCCGTAGAGCAGTACGCCCCCGATCCGGGGGTCGAGCACCGCCACCCGCTGGGCGATGCCGCCCCCCATACTGTGGCCCATCAGCCCGATTTGTTCGGTGGCCTTGGCGAGGCTGCCGCGCCCTGCCCCCGAGCGCACGATGGCGGCGAGGTCGAGGATCTCTCTGGCGTAGAGCACCCTCGAGGCCCCCGTTTCGGGGCGGCCCTGCGAGAGCCCGTGGCCGCGCAGGTTGGGGTGGATGGTCACGAAGCCCGCCCTGGCCAGGTTATCGGCGTAGCGGGTGGTGTAGGCGAGGGTGCGGTAGGTGGCCGGGTTGACGTAGCCGTGGATCACGATCACCACCGGGAAGCGCCCCGCCGCCCTGGGCACGTTCATAAAGCCGTATAGGGTCAGCCCGTCGGAGGGGTAGCGCACCAGATAGCGGGTGAAGGCGGCGTTGGACTCCATCGTCCGCACCACCTCGAGGCTCCCCCCGCCGTAGGTGAGCCGGGAAAGTTCGGGAATGGTGGCCTGGGCCTGGGCCAGCCCAAGCAGCGTTAGGATCGCGATCAGAAGTCGCATGGATAGACGCTATTGGGTTTTGGTTAGAAGAGGGGAAGAGGGGCGGGGAGCAACGTCAAAGGTGGGAAAACCAGAAGGAGGAAAGAGGGTGAGGTCGAAGGCTCCAAGTTGCGCCAGGGCGAATCTGCGAGATGGGTGGGGGCAACAGTACATGACCTGCCGCCGCGAGGGAGGGAATGGGGGGAAACGCCATGAGCCCGGATAAGTGTCCCAGCGCCAAGAGCCGCACTTGGAAAAGCTCTAGACTGCGGCCATGAACATGCCAAAGCTGACATTGAACATCGGGGTTGCGATGGTGGCACTGGGGCTGGTGGCGTATCTGGCTTCCGGGATGGCCAGCGCGACGGCGCTGATTCCCGCCTTTCTAGGTGCGGTTCTGGCTGGGCTGGGCTGGGTAGCGCAGACCAACGAGGGGCTGCGGCGGCACGCGATCCACGGGGCCCTGCTGATCGCCCTGGTGGCGGTGCTGGGCAGTCTGCGGGTGTTCGGGATGCTGGGGGGCGGCCTCAGCATCGCAGTGGTTTCGCAACTGCTGATGCTGGTGCTGGGTCTGGCGCTGCTGATTCCGGGTGTGCAGTCGTTCGTGCAGGCCCGGCGGAAGGCCCGCTGATGGGCAGGGCGCTCTCTGCCAGGGCGCTGTGGACGGGCGTCTTCTTGATTCTGATCTCGATTGTCGCGGTCAGCGCGACCAACCTAACCCCCACCGCCCTGATTCCGGGCCTGCTGGGGCTGGGCATTGCGGTGCTGGGCATCGTGGCGGACAAGAACCCCCAGGTCAAAACCCTTGCTATGAACGTCGCGCTGGGGTTGGCGGTGCTGGGCATCCTGGGCTCGCTGCGCGGCATTCCCGACTTCATCACCATTCTGACCGGTGGCACCGCCGAGCGCCCGGTGGCCGCGATGGCCCAGTTCGCCACGGTCTTCATCTGCCTGGGCTTCGTGACCCGCTGGTTTCTGGAGCGCAACCGCGAGAAGACAAAGGGGTAGGCTCGAGCCTGCTTCTTGCCACGTCTCCTTCATCGAACCTAAATCAAAACTTGACAAGCTAGCTCCGATGCGCTTAATTTTGCTGACCGCCTTACTGCTGGGTTTCGGATTGGCCCAGAGAATCATTCCCACCCAACCCTACAACCCCGGCCCCGACTGCCGCCCGGCCCCTGCCCCCCGCACCCTGGCCCAGCAGTCGGTCTGGGAGGAGTGGCCGGGGTACAGGGAGAAACTCGAGGAATACCAGGCTTACCTGCCCCTCGAGCCCGACCGTACCTTGCTGATGCCGGTGCGGGGCATCCAGTTATGGCAGGTCGCCGACACCTTCGGGGCGCAGCGCACCAACCGCCGCCTGCATGAGGGGCAGGACATCTTTGCCCGCGTGGGGACGCCGGTCTACTCGGCCACCAGCGGCTTCGTCTTGCGGATGGCCAACGGCAGGCTGGGTGGCCTGCAAATCTTTGTTGCGGGCGCGGGCGGGCGGCGCTACTACTACGCCCACTTCAGCCGCTTCGCCTCCGGACTGAAGGAGGGCGACTTCGTGACCCCCGAGACCCTGCTGGGCTATGTGGGCAACACCGGTCTGGCCCGCACCACCCCCGCCCACCTGCACTTCGGCATCTACCTGGGGGGCCGCCTGAGCTGCGACTACCGTGCCCTCGACCCGCTGCCCTTGCTGCGAAACCGCGACTGGCGGATGCTAGGGCCATAGGCGAAGACGGAGAAGCGAGGGGGGACAGCGGTTCCCACGAATACCACGCCCGCAGAGACTCGGATGTGAGGCGTAATGGTGGGAACCGCTGTGAGGAGAGAAAAACTACCCGCATCCGGTTCTGGCTCTCCTCGCTGGTTCTGAGCGCTGACCGGACTCTGGAATAACCTTGTATTAATCGCTGTTGGCTACCCTGGGTCTGACTGTGCGCTTAGTCCTTGCTGTGCTTCTGCTGACCCTGGTGGCCTGCTTCCCTGTGCGCGAAGAGGGGAGCCAGCCGGAGACCCCCAATACGGCCGAAACCGAGTCGCCCGGCTCGGGCTGGACGGCTTTCGACGACTATAGCCGGCTGATGGCCATGCGGCCTGACGGCAAGGTGATGATGCCGGTGCGCGGGGTGCAGGTGCGCCAGGTCGCCGACACCTTCGGGGCTCCCAGGGGTGGCGGGCGGCTGCACGAGGGGCAGGATATTTTTGCCAGGAAGGGCACGCCGGTCTACTCGGCCACTGAGGGCATCGTGACCCGGATGGGTTACGGCCAGCTCGGGGGCATCTACGTCTATGTGATGGGGCCGGGTGGGCGGCGCTACTACTACGCCCACCTGGACAAGTACGCCGACGGCCTCGAGGAGGGCGACCTGGTGACTCCCCAGACCCGCCTGGGCTATGTGGGCAACACCGGCAACGCCCGCACTACCCCGCCGCACCTGCACTTCGGCGTCTACGGAAACTGGTGGAGCAGCGACGAGCGGGTGATCAATCCGCTGCCGCTGATGCAAGACCGGCAGTGGCGGTAAGTGTTTGGGTAGTTGAACTGCGAGATACCGCCCCCAAACGCCCGCGGAATTGCGCCCCGGGTAGCCGCTCCGCGGCTATGGCGTAAGCCACTCCGCCCAGGAACGTCACTACTGCCCTCTGATCTCGCAGACTCGCCCCGGCGCAACATAACACCGACTGCAGGCGCAAGGCGGGCAGCACACAGGCGGTAAGCGTCGCGCTGTAGGGACTCGTGAATCCCTACGGCGCGACAGGCGGCTACCTCTTGAGGCCGCTCACCACGTCCTCGAGGATCGGCTCGATCGCCCGCCCCTCTTCTTCGGCGCGGATGATGGCGCTGGCGATCACCGCGCCGTCGGCGGCCTGGGCGGCTTGGTGGGCGGTAGTCTGGTTGGAGATACCGAACCCGATGGCCACGGGCGTGTCGGTGTGCTGCTTGATGCGCTGGACCAACTCGGGCAGGCCGTCGGGCAGGCGGTCGCGCGCGCCCGTCACCCCCGCCACCGAGACCGTATACACGAAGCCGGTGCAGTGCGGCGCGACGGTGGCGATGCGGGCGTCGGTGGAGGTGGGGGCCAGCAGGAAGGTGGTCTCGAGGCCCGCGTCGTGGGCCTGCTGCACCAGTGCCAGGTCCTCGTCGGGCGGCAGGTCGGGCAGGATCACCCCGGTCGCCCCGGCCCCGGCGAAGTCGGCGAAAAACTTCTGCGGCCCGTAGGCGATGATGGGGTTGATATAGGTCATCAGGAAGATCGGCTTGTCGGTCTTGGCGCGGGTCTCGGACACCATCTCCAGCGCCCCTGCCAGGGTGGCCCCGTTTTTCAGGGCGGCCTCGGAGGCCCGCTGGATCACCGGCCCGTCGCCCAGGGGGTCGGAGTAGGGCAGGCCGATCTCGAGCAGGTCGGCGTAGGGGAGGATGCGGTCTACGAAGCTCGAGAACCCAGCCCGGTCGGGGAACCCGGCGGTGGCGAAGGGAATCAGGGCGGCGCGGCCCGCGGCGGCGGCTTTGGCGAAAGCTTGTTTGGTGGTCATAGGCAATCCCCTGCTTCGGGGAGCCAAAGGCAATCCCCCACCCCTTCGGGGAGCCCCCTTGTTAAGGGGGCCGAGTCTGGTGTGTGGTTTTGTTCTGCTTTTGCCCCCCTTAGCAAGGGGGGTAGGGGGGATTCACCCCGGCGTAAGTTAAGCATGGTTGGTCCCACCCTTCTTCTCTTCCAGCACCCGCATCACCTCGACCACGTCCTTGTCGCCCCTGCCCGAGAGGTTGATGACGATGCTCTGGTCTTTGCCCATGGTGGGGGCCAGCTTCTTGGCGTAGGCGACGGCGTGGGCGCTCTCGAGCGCGGGCAGGATGCCCTCGAGCCGACACAGCAGCGAGAAACCCTCGAGGGCCTCGTCGTCGTCGATGCCTACGTACTCGGCGATGCCGCGCTCGGCGTAGTAGGAGTGCTCGGGGCCGACGCCGGGGTAGTCTAGGCCCGCCGAGACCGAGTGGGCGGGCTGAATCTGGCCGTCGCCGTCGTAGAGCAGGTACATCATCGAGCCGTGCAGCACGCCCTTACGGCCCGCCCCGATGGACAGCGAGTGCATGCCCGAGGATTTGCCGTGGCCTGCGGCCTCCACCCCGATCAGGCGCGGGCGGTTCTCGAGATACGCGAACGGAGCAAACACCCCGATCGCGTTCGACCCTCCGCCCACGCAGGCGATCACCACGTCGGGGTTCTCGCGGCCCTCCTTCTCGAGCATCTGCTTCTTGATCTCCTCGCCCACGACGGCCTGGAAGTCCCTGGCCATGGCTGGGTAGGGGTGCGGCCCCACCACCGAGCCGATGATATAGAAGCTGTCGCGCACGTTGGTCACCCAGTCGCGGATGGCCTCGTTGGTGGCGTCCTTAAGGGTCTTGGTGCCGCTTTCCACGGCCCGGACTTCCGCCCCCAGCAGCTTCATGCGAAAAACGTTGAGGGCCTGCCGCCGCACGTCCTCGGCGCCCTGGTAGACCACGCACTGCAGGCCCATCAGCGCTGCCACCGTGGCCACGCTCACCCCGTGCTGGCCGGCACCGGTCTCGGCGATGACCCGCTGCTTGCCCATGCGCTTGCACAGCAGGGCCTGGCCCAGGGTGTTGTTGATCTTGTGCGCGCCGGTGTGGTTGAGGTCTTCGCGCTTGAGGTAAATCCTGGCCCCGCCGAAGGCCTTGGTGAGGTTCTCGGCGAAGTAGAGCGGGCTGGGTCGGCCCACGTACTCGCGCAGGTAGTAGTCGTACTCTTGCAGGTACTCGGGGTCGTGCTTGTAGTGGTTGAAGGCGTCGGTGAGTTCTTCGAGCGCGGGGATCAGCGTCTCCGGCACGTAGCGCCCGCCGAACTCGCCGTAGCGACCGCGGGCGTCGGGGAGGGGGTAGCTGGGTAGGTTCATGAGGTCTCCTGGGTTGAGGGGAGAGGGGAAAGGGAGAAACTGGGCGCGGAACGAGGAAAGAGGCGCCGTGTAGGGCCAATGCCCTGGGATTGGGCCGCGCCGGGGTCGCCAGTTCTCTGTGTCTGTGTCGTTCCGGGGTAACGGAGCGAGGCGTAGCTGCAGTTCGCGGTTCTTGCGACGGGGAATCCTTCGACTCATGGCCCATCGCCAAAACAAAAAACCTCGAGGCCAGACCTCGAGATCACGCCCGAACGCCGAACTTTAGAAGTACACGACTTCGCCGCGCAGCACACGGGCCGGGCCACGCCACCACTTCTGGTGGTGCCACTTGTAGCTGCGGGGGGTGCGCGGACGCATGGTTTTAAGGTAGCAAGCTTTCCTTCATTTCGTCAAGATTGCGGGTGGGGTTGCGCTGAACGCCAATGAGGGATTCTTGCCGCTTGCCGGGTGTCGGGGAGGGCAGGGGCAAAAAAGCTTATACCGGTAGAGCATGAATTTCAGCAGCGCACTTCAGAAGCAGTTGCGGTAGAGTTGCGGGGTATGACCTTCGATCAAAAACTCGACAAGCTGGCAGAGGTGGCGGTGAAGGTGGGGCTGGGGTTGCAGGAGGGTCAGGAACTGGTGATGACCGCGCCCATCGAGGCGGTTCCGCTGGTGCGGCTGATCTCCAAACACGCCTACCAGGCCGGGGCCAAGATGGTTACGCCGCTCTACGCCGACGATGTCACCGAGCTTATGCGCTACCAGCATGCGCCGGGCGCGGCCTTCGACTACGCCACCGGCTGGCTGTTCGGTGGCATGGCCGAGGCCTTCAGGAACAACTCGGCCCGCCTGGCCATTTCCGGTACAAACCCCAGCCTGCTTAAGGGCCAGGACCCCGACAAGGTGGCTCGGGCCAACAAGGCCCGCTCGATGGCCTACCGGCCCGCGCTCGAGCTGATCACCGGCTTCCACATCAACTGGAACATCGTGGCCTACGCCCACCCGGCCTGGGCCGCCCAGGTCTTCCCTGGCGACCCGAACGGGGTGGACAAGCTGTGGGACGCGATCTTCGCGGCCAGCCGGGTGGACCAGCCCGACCCGGTGGCGGCCTGGGCCGCTCACAACGCTGAGCTGCACTCGAGGCGGGCCTACCTCAACGAGAAGCGCTACGCGGCCATCCGCTTCAAGGGCCCCGGAACCGATCTGACCGTTGGGCTGGCCGACGACCACATCTGGTCGGGCGGCTCGAGCATCGCCAAGAACGGGATCGTCTGCAACCCCAACATCCCCACCGAGGAGGTCTTCACCACCCCCCACAAGGACCGCATCGAGGGCCATGTCAGCAGCACCAAACCTCTGAGCTACCAGGGGACGCTCTTGGAGGACATCTGGGTTCGCTTCGAGAATGGGCGCATCGTGGAGTCACGGGCCAAGACGGGCGAGTCGGTCCTGGGTAAGGTCTTGGACACCGACGCCGGGGCCCGCAGCCTGGGCGAGATCGCGCTGGTGCCGCACTCCTCGCCCATCTCGCAGTCGGGCATTCTCTTCTACAACACCCTCTTCGACGAGAATGCCGCCAGCCACATTGCGCTGGGCCAGTCCTACGCCGAGTGCGTGAAGGGCGGCACCGCCCTGAGCCCCGAGCAACTCGCCGCCAAGGGGGCCAACAGCAGCCTGATCCACATCGACTGGATGATCGGCTCTGGGCAGGTGGACCTCGAGGGCATCACCCAGGACGGCCGGGCCGAGCCGTTGATGCGGGGGGGCGAATGGGTCTGAGCTTCGAGGAAAAGCTGGACCGCCTGGCCGAGGTCGCGGTCCAGGTGGGGGTGGGGCTGCTCCCGGGCCAGAAGCTGGTCGTGACCGGGCACGTCGACGCGCTGCCGCTGATCCACCGGGTGGTAGTGGCGGCCTACCGGGCCGGCTCGAGGTACGTCCTGACCGACCTCTACGACGACCGCCTGGCCGTGCAGCGCTTCCTACACGCCCCCCGCGACTCCTTCGAGGAGTACCCCACCTTCCAGATCGAGGCCCGGCTGAAGGCCCTCGACGAGGGCTACGCGCTGCTGTGGGTCGGGGCCGATAACCCCGCGGCCATGAAGGGCCAGGACCCCGAACTGCTGCGCATCGCCGGCCAGACCCGGGCCAAGCACGCCAAGCCGGTCTCCGACCGCATCGGTCAGTTCGCGGTGAACTGGTGCATCATCGGGGCCGCCTCAAAGCCCTGGGCCGAGATGGTCTTCCCCGGCGACCCCCAGGCGACCGAAAAGCTGTGGGACGCCATCTTTGCGGCCTCGAGGGCCGACCAGCCCGACCCGGTGGCGGCCTGGAAGGCCCACACCGAGGCCCTCGAGGCCAGGGTCGCGCTGCTCAACGCCCGTAACTTCAGCGCCCTGCACTTCTGGGGGCCGGGCACCGACCTAAAGGTGGGGCTGGCCGACGGCCACCTCTGGGCGGGCGGCGCGGGCCGGGCCAAGAACGGCGCGGTCTGTGTGCCCAACATGCCCACCGAGGAGGTCTTCACCACCCCCCACCGCGAGCGGGTGGAGGGCGTGGTGACGGCCACCAAGCCCCTGAGCTTCCGGGGGACGCTCCTGGAGAACATCCGCGTGCGCTTCGAGGGAGGCGTGGTGGTGGAGGCCACCGCCGACCGGGGCGAGGAGGTGCTGCGGGGTCTGCTGGACACCGACGAGGGAGCCCGCCGCCTGGGCGAGGTGGCGCTGGTGCCCCATAACTCCCCCGTCTCCCGAAGCGGGCTGCTCTTTTACGAAACCCTCTACGACGAGAACGCCGCCAGCCACATCGCCCTGGGCAGCTCCTACGACGAGTGCCTTAAAAACTCTGCCGAGATGACCCCGGAGCACAAACAGCAGGCCGGGGCCAACGACAGCCTGATCCACGTGGACTGGATGATCGGCTCGGACAAGGTGGACGTGGACGGAATTACCCAGGACGGAAGTGCCGAGCCGCTGATGCGGGGCGGGGAGTGGGTATAGGGTGGGCAGAGGTAGAGCGTAGAGGGTGACGGCCTCCCTCACCCACCCTACCAGCCCTTAACCCATTGTGTTCCCGCACTCCCAGACCAACCCCCGTCCTCGGCCACTTTGCCGTCTTCTGACCTGGAGTCGGGGCAACCCGGGGCCTGGGGCCATTCTGGCGATTACGGGCGGACTTTTCCCGGCAGGCTGAGGTTGTTTGAGGCCACGTCGAACACGTCTACCACGCACAGCAAAGGGCTATGCACGTCGGCATTGACCCGCAGCGCCGCTGTCACCCCGTCGTAGGCGAACTCCTTGGGGAAGCCCAGCTCCTTGAGCGGGACGCGCACGGTGATGGTCGTGCCGGAGAAGCTGGGCTCGTAGCCGGGGGAGTCTATCAGGATGGGGAGCCTGGGCCAGGTGGCGGGGAGCTTGGGGGTGGTGCCCTGGGGGATGTCCCGCACCTTGAGGTTGCCCTTGCCGCAGGCATCGTCGGGGACGAGCACCACCCAGTGGCTGTGCCAGAGATCGCCGTCGTTGCCGGGGTTGCCGTCGTTGTTTTCGTCGAATAGGGGGGTGTCGTCGAAGTCGGGGTGGCTGGTAGCAGCCAGCGCCAGCACGCCCTGTTTGGCCTCGAAGCCGACGCTCGAGGAGTCCAGGCTGGTCGGCCAGACGTAGCTGTAGACGCTGCTGCCCGCCAGCTTCCCGGCCGCTGTGGGCCGGACACCGCCCGCCCTGGCGCTCACCTGCATGGTGAAGGTGAGCTGGGTGCCCTGGCGGCGCACCTGGGTCTGCACGATGTCGTACTCCGGCTGCTTGGCGTTGCCGCGCTGGGCGCTGATGGTGGCGGTCTGGGCCAGGGCGATTAGGCCCAGCAGGGCGAGGGCGATACCGACTTGCACACGCTTGTTCATAACTTCTCCTTGAGACAATAGAGGGCTTAGGGGAAGGCCCGCTTTGGAGCTCCCCGCCGGAGGCGGCAACACCTTAGGCCGAGGAGTCAGGGACTTCTCGAGGGGTGTTCTGGGTTGTGGGCCGCACTTAGGGCGGCGAGCGCGCTTCCTCGAGGTTCACTGTGCTGCCTCGAGGAAGCGCGCCCAGTTCTGCGCGACTTGGCCGGGCTCGGTGGCCTGGTGGTCGGGGCAGTCGAGTTGCAGGTGGGCGTCTCCGAAGGGCTTATCCACGAAGGCGCAGTGGTGCGGCTGAGGTTGGGCGGGGTAGGCGTTGGGGCGGAAGAAACTACAGCTCACGCACATCCTCGAGGGAATGATCAGCCCGCGCTGTTGGAGCGTGTAGATCATCTTGACCAGGCTGCGCAGGAGGGCGGCTTGCTCGGCCTCGGACAATACCTCCACCGTGCTCAGCAAGAAGTCGGGCCACTCCGAGACCTGTTGTGCCTGCTGCCGCCCCGCTGCGGTGAGGCTGACCCGCACCGAGCGGGCATCGCTGATGTCGCGCTCGCGCTGAACCAAGCTTTTGTCCTCGAGTGCCTTCACTGAATCGCTCACGGTGGGGAGCTTGACCCCCAGTTGCTCGGCGATTTCCGAGGGCTTGAGTGCTCCCGAGAGCAGTGAGGCCAGGATTTGCCCCTGTGTCGGAGTCAGCCCCCGTTCTCCTGCCGCTTTCCAGGACTGGTTTTTGAGGGCCAGACTGATCTTCGACAGACCCGAGACCAGCCGGTTGCGGGTCGGGGTGAGGGTGGTTGGGTCATGGCTCATTGCTTAGGACTCCTAACTAAAATAATGCCCGGTGCCTTGGGGTTTGTCAATAGAGCTGCCGCCCTCGCGACTCGAGGGCGGCAGTGGGTAAAACGTGCATTTTCGTGCAAACTAGGCCGCGTAGCCGGGGATTTCCTCGAGCCCGAAGTACACCGGAATCCCACGCTCACGGGCGATCCTCACGTCGTTGTCGGCGCCCTTGGAGGTTCCTTCCAGGCGCAGCACCGCGTCGCAGTGCTGCAAGAGCCGGCCCGCTGTAGGGTGCAAAATTTCTTCATACAACTCGTCCCCCACGCGTTTGCCGCCCGCCGTGTGCCAGATTGGTAAGGCCACCCACTCCCCGATCATCGGCACGTGACCGGCTTTAAAGATTTCGTAGGAGACGCTCTCGAGCCGCTTCAGATTGTGTGCCATCTTCTCGGGGTCGTCGCCGGTGCCGGAGCGGTAGGGGCCGGCGATCAGGATCATCATGGGTTTGCTCATGTCATACCTCGAGCCTGAGAATACGTGCAATTACGTGCAAAGTCAAGCTAAATCATGCAAATCGTGTAAACTCAAGAAGAAATGCTCACCAGCCAGCGCAAGCAACTGATCCTCAGCCGCCTCGCCCAAGAGGGGCAAGTCGTAGCCAAGACCCTGAGCGCCGAACTCGAGCTCTCCGAGGACACCATCCGGCGGGACCTGCGCGAGCTGGCGGCGGAGGGGCTGTTGCAGCGGGTACACGGCGGCGCACTGCCCGCCTCGCCCGCGGTGGCGGACTTCGCGGGGCGGCAGCAGCTGGCGACCAGGGGCAAGGTGGCGATCGGGAGGGCCGCCGCCGCGATGGTGCAGAAGGGGCAGGTGGTGATGCTGGACGGCGGCACGACCGCCGTGCAGGTGGCGCGGCATCTGCCCAAAAGCCTCGAGGCCACCGTCGTCACGCACTCTCCCAGCGTCGCGGTCGAGTTGGCCCAGCACCCCGAGCTCGAGGTGATCCTGATCGGCGGAAGAATGTTCAAGCACTCGGTGGTGGCGACAGGCGCGACGGCCCTCGAGCAGATCGGCCGAATCCGCGCCGACCTCTTCTTCATGGGGGTGACCGGCGTTCACCCCAGGGCGGGCCTCACCACCGGGGACTTCGAGGAGGCCGCGGTCAAGCAGGCCCTCAGCCGCAGCGCCGCCGAGACGGTGGTGCTGGCCTCGGCGGAAAAGATCGGGACGGCCTCGCCCTACGTGGTGGTTCCGCTCTCGGAGGTGAGCGGCATCATCACCGAGAGGGGCGTGCGCGAGGAACTGCTCGAGCCTTTTGCCGCCCTGGGCATCGCGCTGACCCGTGCCTGAACTACCGCCCCAGCACCCTCATCAGCAGGTCGGGCCGGTCGGTGTTGATGCCGTGGACCCCCATCGCCACCAGGCGGCGCATCTCGGCCTCGTCGTTGATGGTCCAGGGCTGCACGCTCAGGCCCATGCGGTTGGCCATGGCGATAAAGCTGGGCGTCACCACCTCGATGCCGCTGGCCCGCAGCGGCACTTGCAGCGCCCGGCCCGGCGGGGTGTTCCAGTGCCCGACCCCGAAGAAGTTCATAAACACCAGGGGCCGTATCTCGCTCTCGGTCATGCTGGTCATGACCTCGGGGCAGACCCGGCGGAACTCCCCCATGGCGCTGTCCCGGAAGCTCGCCACAATCACCTTGTCGGTCATCTTGTAGCGGCGCATGAGGTCGCAGAAGGGCTGGGCCAGGCCATCGGCCTTCATCTCGATGGTCCAGGGGATGTTGGGGAAAGCCTGGAAGGCTTCCTCGAGGGTCGCCACCCGGATGCCCTGGCCCCTGAACGGGCGCGGGGTGGCGTCGGTGGCGAACTGCGGCCAGTAGTAGCCCGCGTCCAGGGCCTTGATCTGGGCCAGGGTCAGGTCGCGCACCTTGCCCCTGCCGTCGGTGGTGCGGTCCACCGAGTCGTCGTGAATGGTCACCAGCACGCCGTCCTTGGTCAGGTGGATGTCGGTGTCCAGCATGTCCACCCCCAGCCGCACCGCCCGCTCGAAGGCGAACATGGTGTTGCTGGGCCAGACCCCCTCGCCGCCCTGGTGGGCGATCACCCAGACCTTCTGGGGAGTGATGTAGGGGTTGGGGTTGACCGTCGCCGGGGCGCAGGCCGCCAGGGCCAGGAGCAGGGGAGTCCAGAGCCATTTGTGCATAGCCCTAGCTTAAAGGTTGACCGCGCCCTCGAGGCTGCCCGCCGTCGGCGCGAAGCAAAAACGGGGGTGAATTTACCCCCGTGTCAAGCCGAAGTGACCAATTCCTGTGGATAACTCTGTGGATAAGTTGTGGATAACTCTGTGGAAAGCTTTGGAACGGGGTTTCACGCGGCGGCCGGCAGGGCCGAGGTGGGCCGCTGGGCCAGGTGCTCGAGCAGCCGCTGGGCGGTCTGGAGGCAGGCGTCGAAGGCCCGCTGGTTGCGGATGCGCTGGCTCAGCTCGAAGGCCGCCCGCAGGTGCTCCTGGGCCGGCTCGAGCTGGCCGAGCTCGAGCTCGAGGCGGGCCACCCACTGCAGGCTGAGGGCGACCCCCGCCGTGTAGCCGACGAACTGGGCCAGGGTGTGGGCCCTCCAGGCCAGCTCGAGGGCCTCCTGGGGCTCGAGGGCCTGGGCCTGCTCGAGCAGCCAGTCGACCTGTTGGACTTGGCTGAGCTGGGCGGGGGCGGTCAGGGTCATGGCGTTACCTTCCAATTAGGGTAGACAAAGCCGGAGAAATCTCAGGTCAAAACGCACGAAACTTTCTGGGTTTGCGTTACGCCTGTTTGATAAGCAGTTTGGCCCCGCGCCCCCATTGTCTGGGGGCCGGGCCTTGCGGCCCCTGGGGCCGACGCCGGCGGGTGAGGGCCGATTAAATGTGGACCTCGAGGCTGTGACTGTGCTGAAATCTGCCGGTCGGGTGCAGGGCAACCGCAAAGTCGGGTTTTTGGGAGCAACTCCGAAAGCCAGCAGGCTTAACCATGAAGTCCACCCCTACAGCGTAGGGGTGGGTAGGGCGGGGTTTGTTCCGCGCTGACCCATGTATTCGCTGACTGAATGGGCG
>JANRLD010000058.1:0-38841 GCA_033762915.1 Meiothermus sp.
GCGCTGTCCAACTGGGGTTGCCGCCTGTCGTTTCAGGTCTTAGTGCTAACATATCCCAGAGCCTCCGTTCGCTTTGAACTCGCATTTACAGCTTACGGTTGGCTCTTTCCTTTGGCCTACACTACATACGCGCACCCCTCAAATATACCCAAGTCATCAAGACGTAGTGCCGCGTTTAGCGTGCCTTGAGCGGTTCCCACGCATACTCACTACGGCGCTAAAGCGGGCGGTTTTTGCTGTAGAGCGGTTCCCACGAACACACGGTATGGCAAAAACCGCCGTACCGTGTGCACTACTCCACTTTAGCGCACGCTTTAGCGCGGCACTGTGGGCGGAGTAGTGGTGGGAAACGCGATTGGTGGGCGCTTACCGCTTCGAAATGTACCTCACCCCGGCCAAGGCCAGGGCGCAGTTCCCCAAAGCGCCGGTTTGCGGTATGCCTGCCAAGATAACGTGGACGAGTGCCGCCCCAAAGATTTTGACGGGCTTGCACTCAACCCAGTCTGGCTACGACCTCAGCTCAATCGTCGCCTCGAGCAACGCCGTGGCCTTGCCTGAGGCCCCTATGCCCAGCTCCAGCTCGGTCACCTCGGGGAGTTCTTCGACCAGCCTCGAGACGCGCAGCAGCAGGTCTTGCAGGCTCTCGAGGTGGGCTTTTCCGCTCAAAGGGGCCAGCATCCCCTCGGCCTCGCGGTCGGTGAGGGGGGTGATGCGGATGCCCAGCACCTGGTCACCCAGCGGCAGTTCGGTCAGCGAGAGCGAGAGGATCGAGCCGAAGAGGGGGTCGTTTTGCACCCGAAGCTTGAGGGGGATTCTTTTGCCGTTGCCCCTGGAGAGCTCGAGGCCGAAATACTTCAGCAATTGCTCGGTCTGTAGTTCGTCCAGCCGCCCTCTGAGCGGCGTGACAAAGTTGCGGGCGGCCTCCTCCTCGACCGCGTGGTCGGGGATCTCGCCCTGCGGGGCCTTGCGCCAGCGGGCGTAGCCGTAGGCGGCGGCCAGGGCGCGGCCCGCCGACTCGGGGAAGCGGTAGGAGGGCACCTGCTCCTCGGCGATGCGCACACGCACCCGATCCCGGGTCATGAAACAGGTCAGCACCGGGATGTTGACCCCGGCCGCCCTGGCCCTCAGCAGGGCCTCCCGCAGGGCCTGGGTGACCTCGTGGGTGCCGGCGTAGCCCAGCGGAACGAACACCGCCATCGCCGCGTCGTAGTCGCCATTCAGGATTTTCCCGGCGGCCTCGGCATAGTCCTGGGCCGAGGCCCTCGAGCCCAGGTCCACCACCTTTGCACTCACGCCCTCGGTCTTGAGCACCTCCAGGGCCAGATGCGCGGGGCCGGAGGCGTTGGTGAGCAGGGCCACCCGCTCGCCCTCGGGCAGGGGCTGGTGGGCCAGCAGGGCGGCGATGTCGAACATCTCCTCGAGGTCGTCGGCCCGCACCACCCCGGTCTGCTTGAACAGCGCTTCCACCACCGGGTCGCGTCCGGGCCGCACCACCAGGATCGGCTTCTTGCGCCCCACCCGCCGGGCCAGACGGGCAAAGCGGCGCGGGTTGCCGAAGGACTCGAGGTACAACAGGATCAGCCCGGTGCCCGCGTCCTCTTCCCAGTACTGGATGAGGTCGTTCGACGAGATGTCGATCTTGGCCCCCAGCGAGACGAAACTGCTGAAGCCCAGGCCCATCTCCCGGGCATACTCGAGCACCGCCAACCCCACCGCCCCGCTCTGGCTGGACATGGCGACGTGGCCGCGCAGGGGGATGCGGGGCGAGAGGCCCGCGCACAGCTGCACCTCGGGGTCGTTGACGATGAAGGCCAGCGAGCCCGGCCCCAGCAGCCGCATCCCGTAGTCGCGGCAGGTCTGGGCCAGTTCCCGCATCTGAGCCGGCTCCATGTCGGTGGTGAGCACCATCACCGCCCGCACCCCGCGCTGCCCGCAGGCCTCGGCGGCCTCCACCACCACGTTCTTGGGCGTGGTGATGATGGCCAGGTCTACCGGGCCGGGCACCGCCTTAACCGAGGTGTAGGCCAGCATCGAGCCCACCACCGGCACCTCCCCAGCGGCCGGCTGGGCGGCGGGGTTGACCGGGTAGACCGGCCCCTGAAAGCGGTTGAGGACGAGGTTCTCGAGCACCTGGTAGCCCACGCTCTGGGGGTCGCGCGAGGCCCCCACCACCGCCACCCCCCTGGGGCGCAGCAGCGGCATCAGCGAGGCCAGCGTCGAGACCCGCTCGCGCAGCTCGAACTTGGCGATCATCTCGGAGGTGGGCTCGATCTCGAAACCCACCTCGACCTCGCCGGACTCGTTGTGGGCCTCGATCTTGAAGCCGCTGGCGCGGAACACGTCCAGCATCTGCCGGTTCTCCGATAGGGTGAAGGCGTGGAACTTGCGGATGCCGCGCCTCACGCCGATCAGGGCCAGGCGCTCGAGCAGGAGCGAGCCCAGCCCCTTGCCCTGATACCAGTCGTCCACCAGAAAGGCCACCTCGGCCGAGGTGGAGCCCGCCCCCTCCTGCACGTACTCGCCGGTGGCAATAATCCGCTCGGGATCGCCGGAGAGCACCACCAGCGTCACCTTATCCTCGCCCTCGGGCATCTTGAGCAGCAAGTCAGCAGCCACCTCCGGCTTGACCTCGGAGAAGAAGCGGAAGGTGCGGGCCTGCGGCGAGAGCCGGCCCAGGAAGTCCACGAGCAGTTCGCGGTCCGAGGGCAGGGTGGGCCGCAGCATCGCGGTACGCCCGTCCTTGAGCAAAATGGGGCCGGACTCGAGGGCGTACTGGGGCGTAGGCGGCGGGACGTAGCGCTGCGACATGGTAACAGGTTAATGGAATTGCCGGGGGCGTGTGTCACCAAACTTCAAACGGCGGGCGCAGGCGGGAAGCGAGAAGCCCAGGCAAACACCGGACCCTCTGGTTTCCCTTTGCTCCTTCCGCTTTCCTCTTTCCTCGCCTTAAGCTATGGGCATGGGTCTACGCGAGCGCATCATGGAGTTGGCGGTTCCTTTCTTCGTCGAGCGGCCTGGGCAGCGCAAGGGGTATTCGGGAGTGCGGGCCGACCTCGAGAGAACCGCCGGGACAGTGGCCGAGCGCATCGGCTGGGCGCAGCCAACCCCGGCCTCGGTCAAGACGGCCAAACACATCATTGGCCTCGAGCGCTGGGGGCAGCGGCGGCTCGAGGTGGCCCTGGGCAAGCCCCTGCATATCGACGAGCACCACCCCTACAAACCGCAGGGCCAAGAGCTCTCCCCCGACGATCTGCGCAAAGAGTTCGAGGCCACCCGCAAGCGCACCCTCGAGCTGGTGGGGCAGCTCGAGCAGAAGAACTACGCCGAGAAAATCCCCCACAACGGCCTGGGGCCGCTGTCGGTGCTGGGCTGGCTGAACTACCTGAACACCCACGCGGACTGGGAGTCGAGGCGGCTGAAGCACCGGTGAAACTGCGCGTGAAGTTCTGGCTCGAGTCCGGCAGCGGGACTTACCTCCTGGGGCCGGGGGCCCTGCGGCTGCTGCTGGCGGTCGAGGCCGAGGGCAGCCTGAAGGCGGGCGCGAGGGCCATCGGGCTGAGCTACCGCGCCGCCTGGGACCGGCTGAAAAAAGCCGAGGAAGGGCTGGGCTTCGCGCTGTTGGAGCGGCAGTCCGGCGGCGAGGGCGGCGGGCGGAGTGCACTGACCCCGGAGGCGGCGGAGCTGGTGGGGCGGTATCGGGCGTTTCTGGAGGGGCTCGAGGAAGAACTGCAAGCCCGGTTCGAACAGGCCTTGAAGGGTTGAGGGGAAAAAATAGGGGTGAATGCTTGAGTCGACCCACCCCGCAAATCAACCAACCAACAAAACTGTCATTCTGAGCGGAGCGAAGAATCTCCGCGCTCTGCGCCGACGAAGGGCGAACACACGCCAACGCAATGTTGCGAAAGACTGTCACCGCCGACAAGGAGTGGGCGACCTTGACGCAATGAGGGGATTCTTCGCTACGCAAAAAGCGCTTCGCTCAGAATGACAACGGTTGGGGTGAGGGGCTCGAGGGTAGGCCACATAGAGTAAGTGCAACCCAATAAAATGGGTTTGTGGAAAACGCAAAGAAGTGGATTCTGAACAACCAGATCTGGATAATTGCTGGCCTAATATTTGCGGTGGTAGCCATAATTTACTGGAGGTTTCTTGTTTGGGCCGTTGCAGTTAACACAACTGATCAAGGCAACTCAGGAACTCTAGGCGACACGTTTGGCCTACTCAACGCTCTATTTTCTGGTCTTGCGTTTGCAGGGCTGATCGTCACAATACTTTTGCAAAGTAGAGAGCTGGGTTTACAGAGGCAAGAATTGGCGGAAACACGGGCAGAGTTACAAGGTCAAAAAGTTGAACTGGAAAAACAGAATCAACTCATTGCTGATCAGCGATGGGAAGACACCTTTTTTCGGCTGTTGGAACTACATCGAAAGCAATTTGACTCTGTAACCTTTGAAGTAAATAGCAATAGCTCGGTTAGCACACAGACTGGCAGAAAAGCCCAAGGAAAGGACGCCTTTACTATCGTTATAGACACCTGTCTGTTTTACATCATGCCCAATAACATTCAGGCTCCCCCTACTGGTGAAGTCATTGGAGCTTCAGATGGAACCTTAAAGAAGGCTGTCGTACTAACAATACTAGTTACTTCTAGCAACTTAGCACCCTATCTATCAACCTTACAGAACTTCATAAAGTTTACCAGGCAACATAGAGAGGCTCCCAACTATGTTTCAATCATTGCTGACCAACTAACTATGGAAGAAAAAATCGTTCTGCTGTTGTTCGGAGCGCACCAGGCAATGTCTGAAAACATATGTTCAGAGCTAAAACTCTCAATGCTTACTCGAGCCTATTTGCGACGCGTACATCAAAAAGGCAACAAGTTCCTTGATGAAGTTATGACGGAAGAGGAGTTCCGGTTGGTCTACTGATTTGGGTCTATACCTAAAGCCTTGGACTCTATAGCATATGGTTCTATGACTCTTAAGGGCCAGGGTTCCGGGCCGCTTCCGCCGCTGTTGCAGCAGTATGTGGAGGTGCGGGATAGGTATCCTGAGTACCTGCTCTTGTTTCAGGTGGGCGACTTCTACGAGACCTTTGGGGAGGACGCCGAGCGGCTGGCCCGGGCGCTGGGGCTGATCCTCACGCACAAGACCTCCAAGGAGTTCATCACCCCGATGGCTGGGATTCCCATCCGGGCGGCCGACGCGCACCTGGAGCGCCTGCTGCGGCTGGGCTTCCGGGTGGCAGTGGCCGACCAGACCGAGCACCCCGACGAGGCCGAGGGGCTGGTTAAGCGCGAGGTGACGCAGCTCCTGACCCCCGGCACCATCACCCAGGAGAGCCTGCTGCGGCCCGAGGCCAACTACCTGGCCGCCCTGGCGACCGGCGACGGCTACGGGCTGGCGGTGCTGGACGTCTCGACCGGCGAGTTCAGGGGCGTGGTGCTCTACGGCAAGAACTCGGTCTACGACGAGCTGTTCCGCTACCGGCCGGCTGAGGTGCTGCTGGCCCCCGAGCTGACCGGGAACCCCGAGTTTCTGGGCGAGTTCCAGCGGCGCTTCCCGGTGATGCTGACCGAGGGCAGGTTTGAGTTGGAGGCCGCCCGCTCGACGCTGCACCGGCAGCTGGGCGACCGCGCCCCCCAGCACCCCGCCCTGGCGCGTGCAGCGGGAGCCATCCTGGGCTACGCCCTCGAGACCCAACTTGGTCGAGCGCAGGCGGGCCAGAACGGGTTCCTCCCACAGGTCCGCGAGTTCGTGCGCTACGACCCCAGCGCCTTCATGCAGATGTCCGAGGCCACCCTGCGGGCGCTCGAGGTCTTCGAGCCCAGCTCGGTGGGCGAGCGCTCGGAGGGCCGGACCCTGATCGGGGTGCTGGGCCTGACCCGCAGCGCGCCGGGGCGCAGGCTGCTGCGGGCCTGGCTGCGCCACCCGCTGGTGGACGAAGCGCCCCTCAACGCCCGCCTCGACGCGGTGGAGTCGCTGGTGCGCGACGGGGTACTGCGCGGCGAGGTGCGCAAGGTGCTGTACCGCATGCACGACCTCGAGCGGCTCTCCACCCGGCTGCTGGCCGGCCGTGCGACCGCTCGAGAGCTGGCGGCCTTGCAGCGCAGCCTGGCCCTGCTGCCCGAGTTGGCGGGTCTGCTGCGGGGCTTCGCGCCGCTGGCCGCGCTCACCGAGCGGCTGCCAAGCCTGCTGGAGGTCGCCGAGCAGATTCAGACCGCCCTGGTGTCCGAGCCGCCGCTCAAAATCACCGAGGGCGGGCTGATCCGCGAGGGCTTCGACACCGATCTCGACGGCCTGCGGCGGCGGGCCGAGGAGGGTCGGGGCTGGATCGCCGGCCTCGAGGCTGAGGCACGGGAGCGGACGCAGATCCCCACGCTCAAGGTGGGGTACAACGCGGTGTTTGGCTACTACCTCGAGGCCACCCGCCCCTATTACGACCAGGTGCCCAGAGACTGGCGCGGGGTGCAGACCCTCAAAGACCGGATGCGCTACACCACCCCTGAACTCAAGGAGCAGGAGCGCGTCATCTTGCAGGCCGAGAGCGAGGCCACCAAGCGCGAGTACGCAGTGTTTTTGGAGCTGCGCGGGGCCGTCGCCCTTCACGCCGAGGCCATCCGCCAGGCCGCTGGGGTGCTGGCCGAGCTGGACGTGTACGCCGCGCTGGCCGAGGCGGCGGCGGAGTACGGCTACTCGAGGCCGAGGTTCGGAAGTCAAAGGCCCCTCATCCCAACCCTTCTCCCAGAGGGAGAAGGGCTTTTGCCCGCTAAGACCCCCTCTCCCTCTGGGAGAGGGGCTGGGGGTGAGGGGGTTTTGATCCGCGCCGGCCGCCACCCGGTGGTGGAGCGCCACGCCGAGTTCATCCCCAACGACCTCGAGATGGACGTGCGGACGCGCCTTATGCTGCTCACCGGCCCCAACATGGCAGGGAAGTCCACCTACCTGCGTCAGATCGCCCTGGTCGCGCTGCTGGCCCAGATCGGCTCCTTCGTGCCCGCCGAGGAGGCCCGGCTGCCGCTTTTCGACCGCATCTACACCCGTATCGGGGCCTCGGACGACATCGCGGGCGGGCGCAGCACCTTTATGGTGGAGATGGACGAACTGGCCTCGATCTTGCAGAACGCCACCAGCCGCAGCCTGGTGCTCCTCGACGAGATCGGGCGCGGCACCTCCACCTACGACGGCCTCTCGCTGGCCTGGGCGGCCTGCGAGCACCTGCACAACGTCACCGGGGCCTTCACCCTCTTCGCCACCCACTACTTCGAGCTGACCGTGCTGCCGGGCCACCTGCCAGCCTGCCGCAACTTCCACGTGGCCGCCAGGGAGGAGGCCGCCGGTCTGGTCTTCTACCACCAGGTCTTGCCCGGCCCCGCCAACAAGAGCTACGGCCTCGAGGTGGCCAAGCTGGCCGGGATTCCCAAGGCAGTCTTGGGCCGGGCCCAAAACATCCTGGCAGGCCTCGAGGCGCAGGGCGACGCGGGCAGTCAGGTGGTCTTGGATGAGTTGCTGAATCTGGACACCACCCGGCTGACACCGCTCGATGCGCTTTTGAAGCTACAGGAGTTGCGCGAAAAGCTGCAGAAGACCGTGGTGGATAACGTCTGATCGCGTTTCCCACCCTTACCTCCCTCGCGGTGGCAAGTACTGCCTACAGCAAAAACCGCTGTAGGCAATATGCGTGGGAAGCGCTCTGAGACTGGCGAGGCCGCCTCACCCTCAGGGGCGGCTTTGCTGGGGCTCAAGGCGCCCCTGGAGAATCCTCTCGTTCTGCGGGCTCGAGATAGTGTTACGCTCACAATCCTCGACCGGTGATTTATGACCCGAAAACCCAGTGCATATGACCCGGGCGTTATCCGGAATCCCCCTAGCCTAGAGTTACCTGGCAGGGGCGTGAAGCGGGGTGGACGAGTCCCGGACGCTCAACTGGGTGATGGCCTATGTACTGCGCTGGACGGTGGGCGCGGCCCTTTTCGGCGCGGCCCTCGAGCTGATCCTGAGCCGGACTTCCCACGCCGCCTTCCGCCCCGAAGTCCCGGTCTGCCTCGCCTTCGGCATCTTTGCCCTGGCCCTTTCGGGCGGCGTAGTGGCGCTGTACCTCTCCTGGCTGATCGACCGCCACCGCAGCGGGCAGTGAGCAGGATGCCGTGGGGGCTGTCGCGGTTCCCACGAATACCACGCACATCCGAGTCTCTGCGTGCGGGGTATTCGTGGGAACCGCTGTGAGGCTCCGCCAGCCTCATGCGCAATGGGCTAAGATAATGCTCCTGTGATTCGGAGGCTGCCCCCTGAACTCATCCGCGAGATCGCGGCGGGGGAGGTGGTGGCCGCGCCCGCCGACGTGGTGCGCGAGCTGCTCGAGAACGCCCTGGACGCCGGGGCTACCCGCCTGAGCGTCGAGCTGTTCGGCGGCGGGCTGGACAAAATCGTACTCACCGACAACGGCGCGGGGATTGCCAGGGCTGAGCTGGCGCTGGCCCTCGAGCACCACGCCACCTCCAAGCTCACCGACACCGCACATATCGCGACCTTGGGCTTCCGGGGCGAGGGGCTGTGGGCCATCCGGCAGGCCGCCAAGGTGCGGCTGACCTCGAGGCCGGCCGCCCAGTTGGGCGGGGCCACGGCGAGCGCCTTTCAGGAAGAAGTTTCGCTGGCCGAGCACCCCGCGCCTGCAGGCACGCGGGTCGAGGTGTCCGAGCTGTTCGTCCACTGGCCCGCCCGGCGCAGCGCCCTCGAGTCGCCTGCCGCCGAGGGGCGCAGGGTCGTGCAGTTGGTCTCGAGATACCTGCTCCACCACCCGCCCCTCGCGCTGCGGCTGACTGTGGACGGCGAGGAGAAGATCAACCACGCGGGCGCGGGCTTCGCCGAGGCGGCCAAGCTCTTGTGGGGGGCGGTGGTGGCCAACCGGCTCCTGGAACTGGACTCGCCCGACGAGCTGTATAGACTCTCGGGGCTGCTCTCACGCCCAGAGCTGTCGCGCCCGCGCCGTGACCGGCTGCACCTGGCCATCAACGGGCGGCCCGTGGAGTGGCCTGAGGGCCTGCTGGGGGCGGTGCTGTCGGCCTACAAGGAGCTGCTGCCGAGCGGGCAGTTCCCGGTGGGTGTGTTGAACTTGGAGCTTCCGCTTGAGGCGGTCCTGGTCAACACCGCGCCGGACAAGTCGAAGATCAGGCTCATCACCCCCGAGCCGATCCTGGCCTTTGTGTCGCGCACCGTACAGGGCCTGCTGGCCGCGCACCCGCTGGCGAGGGCACTGCCCGAGCCCACCCCCATGAGCGGCCCCGCCCCAGTGCAGCGGGCCAGCTTCCCGCGCCTGCGCTTCGTGGGCAGCTTCCGCGAGCTGTACCTGCTGGCCGAGACCGACGACGAGCTGTATGTGGTGGATCAGCACGCCGCCCACGAGCGCATCCTGTACGAGGAGCTGTCGCAGCGCTACCGCGCCGAGCCCCCCTTGGAGCTGCCCCACCCCGAGCTGCTGGGCCTGAGCCTGGGCGAGGAGATGAGCTTTGCCGAGCGCTCCGAAGAGCTGGAAAAAGCCGGGCTGGCCCTCGAGCCGTTCGGCTCCGGCCAGTACCGCGTCCGCACGGTGCCCGCTTTCCTGGCCGGTCACCCCAGCCTGATTGCCGAGGTGGTGAAGGGCAGCCTGGGCGGCAGCAGTTTCACCGAAGCCTGGCGGGGCATCCTGGCCCGGCTGGCCTGTCTGCCCGCCATCAAGGCCGGGCACCCTATGTCGGCGGCCTCGGCACAAAACCTGCTGGACGTGCTATCCGGGTGCGAGCTGCCCTGGGTGTGTCCGCACGGGCGGCCAACGGTGCTGGTGATGGGTGAACTCGAGCTGGCAAGGCGGTTCGGAAGACGGGGCCAGCGGGCCATCGAGAAGGTGCGGGTTGAGCGATGAGTCGAAGGTCAGGGGTGATCTTCCCTACCCCGGTGGAGCCTTCCCCCACTGCACTTTGCTCGATTGCGCCCCTTGTTGACGGGGCAACGACAACACCTCCCGGGGTTCTCTGGTCCCCTTAACAATGGGGCTCCGCGAAGCGGTGGGGGATGCGGCCCAGGTAAGATGGTCTCGTTTCTTCCCCAGCCCTCTACCCTCTACCCTCTACTCCCCACCCTCACCCGCCAATGATCCGCGCCAAACAGCTCTCTGACGGCATGACCTGCGGCCCCCTCCAGGCCAAGGTCTGGGTGGACGTGGAGACGCCCACGCCGGAGGAAGTAGAGACCGTCAAGCAGCAGTTCGCCATCAACCCGCTGGCCCTGGCCGACGCCCAGGAGATCGGGCACTGGAGCCGCTTCGAGCAGTACCCGCAGCACTTGTTTTTAATCCTGCGCACTTTGGAAAGCCCCGCTGCCTCCACCAGCCGCACCGAGCGGGTTTCGTTCTTCTTCTTCCCCGAGACCCAGACCCTCCTCACCTACCGCAACGAGCACGTCGAGTACCTCGAGCAAGCCTGGAACAGCTTCCGGGGCGGCAGCTGCATCTGGCTATGGCAGCGGCTGCTAGACCACGGCGTGGAGACCTTCTTCGACTACGTGGAAAACCTGATCGACCGGGTCGAAGACCTCGAGGAGACGGCCCTCGAGGGCACCGAGGCCACCACCCCCAAGCAGGTCTTCGCCATCCGGCGCGAGGTGCTGCGGGTGCGGCGGCTGGTCTCGCAGGGGCGCGAGGCGCTGCTGCACCTCGAGCGCCTCCCCGTGCTGGGGGCCGACGCCTACATGTTCCGCGACCTCACCGACCGCATGGGCCGGGTTTACGAGGGGCTGGACGCGGCGCGCGACGAGCTTTCCAACGTGCTCGAGGTCTACCTCTCGGCCCAAAGCAACAAGCTCAACCGCATCGTGCAGAACCTTACCGTGATCTCGGTCTTGTTCCTGCCCATGACGCTGTGGGCGGGCATCTACGGCACCAACTTCGAGACCTTTAACGAGTACGGCTGGGCCTACGGGCGGTGGTTTTTCTGGGGCGGGCTGGTGGCGATTGGGGTCGGGCTGGCGCTGTGGATGAAGCGGCAGAAGTGGTGGTGAAGGCCGCTTTCAGTTCGAGCAAAGGTTTGGGTTAACCGCCGCGCCTAGCCTTTACAAACGCATACCGCCCTTGTATATTCAACCCAGCAATGCGTCCCGCCCGAGCTACCTCCTAACGGCACTCTTCTTTCGAGAAGAGGCCGTCGGGATTTGCCGAGGGGCGTTTTTCTTTTGGATATTCTCCCCTCGGCGGCTCGGCCGGAGGGAACGCAGCAAGGAGACCTATGGTTTTGCTCACCCCCGGCCCCACCCCCATCCACACCGAAGTGCAGAAGGCCCTGGGCCGCGAGATGCGCGGGCACCTCGACCCCGAGACCCTGGCCACCAACCGCCGCATCCGCGAGATGCTGTTCCGGCTCTTCGACCCCGGCGACGGGGCGCTGGTGGCGGCGATGCCCGGCTCGGGCAGCCTGGGCATGGAGGCAGGCCTGAACAACCTGGCCGACGAGGGCGACGCGGTGCTGCTCCTGGTGAGCGGAACCTTCGGTGAGCGGATGGTCGAGATCGCCCACGCCTACGGCTTCGACTACAAGGTACTGCGCTCCGAGCCGGGGCACGCCATCGACCCCGCCGCCGTCGAGCGCGAACTCTCGCAAAAGGTCTACAAGCTGGTGGCCCTGGTGCACGGCGAGACCAGCACCGGCGTCATCAACCCGGCCGAGGAGATCGCCGCGTTGGTGGCCGACCACGGCGCACTCTTCATGCTAGATGCCGTCACCACGGCGGGCATGATGCCCATGTCCATGCAGTCCATGCAGGTCGACTACGCCTTCACCGGCAGCCAGAAGTGCCTCTCGGCCCCTCCGGGCCTGGCCCCCTTCGCACTCTCGCAGCGCGGGCGGCAGATGCTGGGGCAGGTGCGCGGCTGGTACTCCGACCTCTCGAGGGTGGCGGTCTACTGGGAGCAGGAGGGCTACTTCTGCACCTCGCCGGTGCTGCTGCACTTCGCCCTCGAGAAGGCCCTCGAGCTGGCCCTGGAAGAGGGCATCCCGGCCCGCCAGCGCCGCGCCGAGAGCATGTACGCCGCCGTGCTGGAAACCCTGGAGGACCTGGGCTTCGTGGCCTACGCGGCCGAGGGCTCGAGGCTCCCCACGGTGCTGGTGGTTCGCCCGCCGGTAGGCTGGAACGAGGCCGACCTCCGCAAAGGTCTTTACGCCAAGGGTGTGACCGTCTCCGGCGGCATCGGCCCTACGGCGGGCAAGGTGCTGCGGCTGGGCCTGATGGGCGAGAGCGCCCGGCTCGAGCACTACCGGTCTTTCTTTAGGGCGTTGGGCGAGGTGATGGGCAAGGGCGGGCTCGAGCGGGCGTTCGAGGAGCGGATGCTCACAACGGCGTAAAGCGCAGGGACGCAGGGGAGGGCTGCGACAGGATGGAAGTGCGGAACCGGCGGAAGCGACACATACGTGCCTGGGCGGAGTGGCGTGCGCCATAGCCGCGGAGCGGCTACCCGGGGCGGAGTGGCGTGCGCCATAGCCGCGGAGCGGCTACCCGAGGCGCAATTCCCTGCGGGAGCTGGCGGGCGATAGTTCGCATTGCAACTATGGAGACACTTGGGCAGCTAGAAGCGAGAAACCACGGGGTTTAAGCTCTCCCCGTTCTCCTTGCTCCCTCCGCTTTTAGGTTTTTCTGCTGCTTCGCACGAAAAACTTCCAGTTCACCGGGTACTCCACGTCGGGGTCGGGGTACTGCTGATCCACCCAGCGGGTCAGGTCGGCCACCGAGGGGCGGAACACCTCGTCGGGGACTTCCCAGGTGAAGGAGTAGATGCGCTCGGCGATCATCTCGAGGCTGGTGCGGGGGCTGCGCAACTCCACCCAGTCGGCCACGGCCTTGGTCTTGGGCTCGAGGCCCCGCGCCAGCAGCTCCTTCTCGACCTCCTTGAGGCGCTCCTGGTGGCGGCCCCGCCGCAGGTCGTAGCCCAGACCCTTGAGAATCTCCCGCCACTTCTGCTGGATGCGCCAGTCCTCGCTGTTGGAGTCGGACAAGTCCCAGCCCTCGAACAGGAAGCCGCCGGGGCGGAGCACCCGCAAGCCCTCGGTCAGGGACTGGGGCCAGTTGTCCAGCATGTGCCAGAAGTGTACGGCGATCAGGGCGTGCAGGCTGTCGCGTTCGAAGGGCATCTCTCTGGCATCGGCCTCGACCAGACGAACCTTCCGCGCAACTCCGGCAACCTTCTGCCGCAGCACCTCGAGCATCGCCGGGTTATCATCCAAGGCGATGTAGCGGTAGCCGCGCGCGATGATCGGGACGGAGATGCGACCGGTGCCCGCACCGATTTCCAGGAACAGCGGGTCGCGGAACAGCTTCTCGACCGGGGCGGTCATGGCCGTGGCGATGCGGCCTGAGACTTCCGGCGGGTGATACCGGGTTCGGTCGTAGGTGAATGCCACGCGGCTGAAATGAGACGCCATGCTCAGTTAGGATGATAACAACCCAGCGGCAAATTGCAAATCATACCTCGAGTACACGCACAAAATGTGTAAGCCCCCTTCAAACGTGTCTGGGATGACATTTCTCAGATTTCAGCGCCGAAATGTCCGTACAGGACGTGGAATTTGCCAGATTTTGTGGGCGCGTACTCGAGACGTTCGCGGCGGCCCCTCGGGAGCGGCCAACCCATCGTGCGATGGGGGTGTGAAGGCTGTCCGCACGCCACCACTGTCCGCTGGCCCGCTCGCGTGGCCGGGCCACGGTCAGGACCACCCCTGGGTCCCTAGGGCCGAACGCCGTCCCTGCCACGTTTGCGGGCAGGCTCCGCCGGATCAGCACCTTGAATCCTTGTCCGACGCAGTTCCATCCTTATAGCGGTTCGCACGAATACCCTGCACATCCGAGTCTCTGCGTGCGGGGTAATGGTGAGAACCGCCGTAGAGTGTCTCCATAGTTGCCATGCGGAATGTCGCCACCAACTCCCGCAGGGAATTGCGTCCGGCACGTACTTACCGCTTCCGCCGGTACTGCAATTCTAGCCTGGCGCAACTAGGTAACCGGGATGACATACTTCTGTGCCTCAGGTGTTATGGTCTTAACGTAAGCTTGGCTCGAGCGCGTTTCCTGCACAGGGTTGGCGACAGCCCACGGCTCGGCGGGCGAGGAGGAGCCTGATGAAAAACCTATTCGCGCTGTTTATCGCCCTCGGCTTAGGTCTGGCCGCCCTGGTGATGGCCCAGGGCAGCAAAGGCCCCATCACGGTGGGCTCCAAGATAGACACCGAGGGGGCGGTGCTGTGCCAGATGGTGAAGATCGTGCTCGAGGCGGGCGGCTTCCGGGTCAACGACAAGTGCTCCACCGGCCCCACCGACGTGGTGCGCAAGGCCCTGATCTCCGGCGAGATCGACATGTACCCCGAGTACACCGGCACCGCGCTGGGGGTCTTCTTCAAGGACGACGCCGGCGCCCAGGCTGTCACCCGCGACGCGGCCAAGGGCTTTGCCAAGGCCAAAGAGCTCGACGCCAGGAACAACATCGTCTGGCTCAACGCCGCCCCCGCCAACAACACCTGGGCCATCGCGGTGCCCCGCGCCCTGGCCCAGCAAAACAACCTGCGCACCATGGCCGATTTCGGGCGCTGGGTGCGCGGCGGCGGCCAAGTGCGCCTGGCCGCCAGCCAGGAGTTCGTAGATCGGGACGACGCCCTTAAGGCCTTCGAGCGGGTCTACAACTTCAAGCTGCGGCCGAATCAACTGGTCATCCTCCCCGGCGGCAACACCACCCAGACCGAGCAGGCCGCCGCCCGTGGCACCAACGGCGTGAACGCCGCCATGGCCTACGGCACCGACGGCGGCATCGCCGCGCTGGGCCTGGTGGCCCTGACCGACCCGCAGGGCGCGGTAGCGGTCTACCAACCCGCCATCACCGTCCGCAAGCAGGTCTTGGATCGCTACCCCGAGATTGCCGGCCTGATTAATCCCGTCTTTGCCGCCCTTAACGAGGCCACCCTCTCGGCCCTCAACGCCGACGTGGCGGTGAACGGCAAGAACCCGGCGGAGGTGGCGCGGGCCTTCTTAAGGTCGAAGAACTTCATCAAATGAGGGCGCAGGAGCCCGGTAACAGGCAACCAGGTGAAGCTTCAGGGGAGGCTGTGACCCCTGTTCACCGTCTCCTGCCGAGGCCCGACCCCGCCGCCGCTTTGGCTGCGGGGTTGACGCTTGTGGCACTGCTGCTACCGTGGCTCGAGTTGAAGCCCAACCGGATTGCCGAGGGGGCGGGGGTGCTGGCACACAGCCGGGAGTTGGGGCTGGCAGTTGCGCTCGGCATTGTTGGTGTGACGCTTCCCTGGTTGAGGCGTGGCTGGGCGGCGGTGGGGCTGGGGGTGTGGACGGGTCTGTGGATGGCCCTGACCCACGCGCTGGCTCGAGACCTGCTGGCAGGGCAGCCGGAGACCGCGAGGGCCTCGCTGGGGGCGGGCTTCTGGCTCTCGCTGCTGGCGCTGTACGTGTTCGCGTTCGCGGCCTGGCAGCAGGCGCGGTGGGGGGTGCTCTCGAGCCTGGGGCTACTGGCACTGGGCATCGGGCTGGGAGCCTTTGGTCTGCTTGCCCCGACCATGGAGTGGCGGAGCTGGCGCGAACAGTTCTCCACCGAGCTGTGGCGGCATCTCTCGCTGGCCTCCTCGGCGGTGATACTGGCGCTGGCGGTGGGCATACCCCTGGGGGTGCTGGCGACACGGGGGCCGCAGTACGGCTGGGTGCTGGGGGTGACCGGCTTCCTTCAGACCATACCCTCGCTGGCCCTGTTCGGGCTGCTGCTGCCGCTGCTGGCAAACCTGTCGCAGCGACTGAGCCTCGAGGCAGCTCTGGCCGTCCTTTTTGTCGGCTTCTTGATGGTGCGGCTGTTCTGGGGGGTGGGCCGCTGGCTGGCCCTGCCGGTGGCGGTCCCGCTGGCGCTCTTGGCCCTGGCGCTGGGTGGGGTCTGGCTCAATGCGCTGCTGGGGCCGGACGAGTTCCGGTTCGCCTTGAGCGCCCCGCTGCAAGAGTCGGGGGTGCGCGGCATCGGGGCGGCCCCGGCGGTGCTGGCCCTCACGCTCTATGCGCTGCTGCCGGTGGTGCTCAACGTCTACACCGGGCTGCGGGGGGTCAGCGAGGCCGCCCGCGACGCCGGGCGCGGCATGGGGATGAGCCCCGAGCAACTCTTCTGGCGCGTCGAGCTGCCGCTGGCCCTGCCGCTGGTGCTCGAGGGGGTGCGCGGCGCGGCCTCGCTGGCTTTGGGCATCACCACCGTCGCCGCCCTGATCGGCGCAGGCGGGCTGGGCTTCTTCATCCTGCGCGGCATCGAGGGCGGCGCGCCGGACATGGTGCTGCTGGGCGCGGTTCCCGTGATCGCCCTGGCCCTGGTTACCGACCTCGTGCTGAAGTGGGCGGGCTCGAGGCTGCGGCAGCGGGCAGGGATTTGAACGGGGCAGGGCCCTTTGCCCCCAAGTCAGGCCGGGCAAGTCTACCCCCGGCCCCACTACACCACCTTCGGCTGTTGGCCCGGTCATTTGACCACGGCAGGCCGCCGCAATATGGGGTAGATTACGCCTGATGCGGAAAACCTCCCGCGCTTTCTCTTCCGCCCACATGGAGAGACCATGCCCGTATACCGCCTAAGTGAACACCAACCCAAGATTCACGACACCGCCTTCATTGCGCCCAGCGCCACCGTGATCGGGCAGGCCGAGATCGGCGAGAACGCCTCGGTCTGGTTCGGGGCCATCGTGCGCTCGGACACCGAGCGGGTAGTGATCGGGGCCGGCACCAACGTGCAGGACGGCGCGGTGCTGCACGCCGACCCCGGCGACCCCTGCGTGCTGGGGCCGGGGGTGACGGTGGGACACCGGGCGGTGGTGCACGGCGCGACGGTGGAAGAGGGGGCCCTGATCGGCATCGGGGCGGTGGTCTTGAACAAGGCCAAGGTGGGCCGGGGGGCGGTGGTGGGGGCCGGTGCCGTGGTGCCCCCAGGGATGGAGATCCCGGACGGGATGCTGGCGATAGGGATCCCGGCCAAGGTGCGCGGACCCATTGTGGGCCGGGAGAACGCGGCCCGCTACGTCGAACTCTCGAGGCACTACCTCGAGCAGCTCGCCCCCATCAACCCCGTGGGCCGCTACCAGCTCACCTTCCGGGGCGAGGAAGCCCTCTCCCCCTTCACCGACACCCACCTCCAGCTCAAGCGCCGCAGCCCCAAATCGGTCGAGTCCCTCAAGGCCGTCGCCGACGGCCGCAGCAGCGACCTCGAGCCGGAAACCCTCAAGGACCTGGAGCGCGAGGGGTTCATCCGGGAGGTGTGAAGGGCAAGGCAGGGTGTAGAGAAAGGAGGAAGTCATTGCGTTTCCCACCCTTGCCTCCCTCGCGGCGGCAGGTAATGTACTCCCTAGAGCAAAAACCGCTGTAGGGAGTATGCGTGTTAACCGCCCTGGGGCCCGCAGTTTCTCCTTTCTCTTCCTTTGCTCTTTTCTCGGTGCCTTTCCTTGACTTCCCACCTTGACTCCACCCCCCCCAAGGCCGACAATATCCCAACCGTGCCTATCCAACCCAACCTATTGCTGCGCTTCGACCTCCAGTCGGGGTCGTTGGGTAATTTGCTCGAGGGCGTGAGTGAGGACGTGCTGGCCAACCACTCCAGGCCCGAGAAGTGGTCGGCGCTGGAGAATCTGGCCCACCTGGCCCGCTACCACCAGGTCTTTCTGGGGCGGCTCGAGCAGATGCTCGGTGCCCCCGGCCAGCCCCTCGAGCGCTACAGGGCCGAGGACGACCCCGAGTGGGACTACTGGCGGGCCTTGGGGGCTACAGAGCTGGTGGATCAGTACTACGGCTCGAGGCGGGAGATTCGGCTGCGCCTCGAAAAACTCAGCGACGACCAGCTCCACCACACCGGCATCCACCCGGCCTTCGGGGCGCTGGATGTGCCAACCATGCTCGAGATGTTCCTGCTTCACGAGGCCCACCACTTCTATACGATGTTTCAGCGGATACGCGAGTCGCGGCGGCTAAATTAGGGACGGATGTCCCGCCGCAGCAAGGCAGACTTATGGTGCAGATGGGGAACTGCTGTCCACCATTAAGCTGTAATGTAATTAATCTATGGTGACGACCGCCGCCCGCCCCTCCTCTTCCGCCCACCGTCTGGTGGTGTGGGGGATGGCGGGTCTGGTGCTGCTGGTCAGCATGGTAATCGCGCAGCGCGGCTTTCTGATGCTGGCGCAGGCCGACCACACGCCCGTCACTACAGCCGCCCAGGCCGGCCCGAACCACCACGCCGACGCGTCTACGCCCCAGCCCCACAGCCACGCCGACCACTGCCCGCTGTGCTTCATGTACTGGGTGACGGGCGACTTCGTGGGCGATCTCGCAGCGGTGCATAGTCCGCTCCTGATCGGCAAACTTTGGCTCGAGGCTGCCCTGGCTCGAGACGAGTTTTTGAAGCGAATTGCGGCTCGAGGGCCACCTCAGGGATAGACCAAAAAAAGAAAAGGGCGGGGTCGAAACCAGACCGCTCCAGCCCTTTGGCATTCAGCCCTCGACTTTTGCCTTTTGCCTCTCGACAAAATTAGGAGCACCCCCATACACCTGGTCACCAAACTAGCAGCTCTGGTCGCCTTACTGCTGGCCCCTGTTTTTGCCCACGAACGCGCCGAGGCTGGCGATTACGTGCTTGTGGTCGGGCAGGTTAACAAACCCGCCTTGCCCGGCATGGTCAACGGTCTCGACCTGACGCTGACGGTACGCAAGAAGGCCGACAACACCCCAGTAGAGGGCCTCGAGAAGACCCTCCAAGTAGAGATCATCGCCCCCTCGGGCCAGAAGCGGGTCTACAAGTTCAGCGATAACTCCAAAGACCCCCTGCGCCTGCGTGCGAGGTTCGGGGTAGCGGGCGGGTACACCACTACCTGAATTCTGAGTGCACCCGGGCAGTATCGGGTGCGGATCTTTGGCACCATCAACGGAACCCCGGTAGATGTGACGGTAGGGGGCGACACCTTTTTGATGTCGAACCCTGCCGACTTCGAGGTTAAGTGAGTTGCGCCCGCCCAAGCCGCGCGGACTGCCCCCCCGCAGGCTGGCTCGGGCCAGGCGGTCGGACACCCAACCAGGAGGTACTTGGTTCATGCGACTACTAAGCGTTGTGCTGGCTGCCCTGGCTCTGGTTGGGGCAGCCTTGGCGCATGGCTATCTCGTTAACAGCAGCCCCGCTGAGAACGCCCGCATCCGGGTCATGCCTGGCGAAGTCAAGCTGGGCTTCTCTGAGGCCATCGAACTGCGCCTCTCGAGCTTTAAGGTCTACGCTCTCGAGGCTCCGCCCGAAACCCTTAACAACCCCCGCCGCTTGAAGGAACTGGCCGAGCCGTTGGTCGAGCGGGTGCTGGGTTTACGCGGTGACGAAGCCCAGCGAGCCGACGCGGGCCTCAGGACTCAAGCCCGCACCGCAGAGAACCTCGAGATTATCCTTAAGCCAGGCCTCAAACCCGGAGCCTACGTCGTGATGTGGCGGGCCTTGAGCATAGATACCCACACCACCAGCGATTTCTACGTGTTCGTTTATCAGCCCTGAGGCGCACATGAAACGACTGCTCGGCTTTGTTGTCTTGGTGGGATTGGGGTGTGCCTTCGCGCACGCCGAGTTGCAGAACTCCACGCCTGTAGCCAATTCGACCATCAAGGCCCTCCCCCGCACGGTAACCCTGACCTTCTCAGAAGCCGTAGAGGTACGGCTTTCGACCTTCAAGGTTTACCGCCTCGAGGCGCCCCCCGAATCCTGGGGCAGCCCCACCCGCCTGCGCCGTCTGGCCCAACCCTTGGTCAATCGGGTATTAACCTTAAAGACCGATACTGGGGCTGCGGCCCGGGTTGACAGCGGCATCCTAAACACCGAGCGCACCAGCAAAACCATCCGCTTCGCCGCGCTAAAGCCGGGCCTCAAAGCTGGAGCCTACGTAGTGATGTGGAGGAACCTGGCGGTGGACGGTCATACCGAGACTGGCTTCTTTGTGTTTGTATATGCGCCCTAGGTATCTTAGCTGAACTGCCAGATGCCACCCCCAGACGCCCGTAAAGAATGAACACCCCGGTTGCCTCTGTTCTCGCACCCCCTGGCAGAACTTAGCGCCAAACGCCCAGCTAGCCCCTCGACCCTCCACGCTCGCCGCTCAACGGTTTCCGACATGCACGAGGAACACTCCCAGACCCAAAGCTACATCCGCCTGACCCTTTACCTGGGGGTGTTCGCCCTGCTGGGGGCCGGGTTCTTCACCCGCTACGTGGGGCGGGAGGTGGCGCGCATCCAGAACTGGCGGCTATGGTACCTGCTCTCGCTGGGCTTCTCGGTTTCGCTGGCCTCGACCCTCTACGGCGTGTACCACGTGACCTGGATGCTGGGCGACACCGGCCTGATGTGGAGCTACCTGACCGAGACCACTCAGGGCACCCTCTTGATGGCCCGCCTGGTCTTCCTGGTCGGGCTACTGGGCCTCTCGTTGGGCTGGGCGCCGCTGGACCGATGGCTGTACCCGCCGCTGGCAGCGGGGCTGCTGTTCACCGTGGCCCTCACCTCGCACAGCGGGGCGGCGGGCGGGGCGGGCCTGTGGGTGAACCTGGTTCACCTGGGCTTCGGGGCGGTCTGGGCGGGCAGCGCTCTGGCACTGGCGGTGACCTGGCCAGGAACCCGCTTCGAGGCGGTCAAGGCGGCCTTGGGGCGGCTCTCGAGGCTGGGCCTACCCTCCGTAGCCGTCCTCTCGCTGGCGGGTGTGTACCTCGGCCTGACCAAGCTGGGGGGCCTCGAGAACCTCACCACCAGCCCCTACGGTCGCACCCTGCTCCTAAAGCTCACGCTGGTGCTGGGCGTCGTGGCCCTGGCCGCCTTCAACCGCTTCTGGCTGGTGCCGCGCTTCGCGGCCAAGCGGGTCAGGGGCCTGCACGGGGTGAGCCTCGAGGCAGTCCTGATCGTGGGCGTGCTGGCCAGCACCGGCTTCCTGGCCAGCACCCCGCTCCCCCCGCCCCACGCCGAGGCCCCCGACCCCAACACCCTCGTCAACATCGACGAGACCATCCGGGGCAACCGCTACATTGGACAGGTCTTCGCCGCGCCCGGCATCATCCACTTCTACCTCGACATCCGCGACCCCCAGGGCGACCTGCTCCCCAGCGCCCCGCCCGTCCCCATCGAAATCCGCGCGGGCAACAGAGTTAACCGCGAAGACACCGCCCCCTTCCACAAGTCGCAGTACCACTCCGCACTACTTGCCGAGGGCGGCGGAACATGGACGGTACGCATTACCCTCGCAGATCAAGAGATTGAACACACGCTGGAAGTACCAAAGTAAGTCGGGGCTAAGGAGCCAAGCGCCAAACACCGGAAGCCTTCTGCTCACCTTCCCTGGCCCGTCTTTCGGATAAAGGAGTTCCCATGAAAAAGCTTCTCTTCGCCCTTGCAACCCTGACCCTTGGAGCGGTTTTTGCGGCTCCGCTCGAGCTGAAAATCAACCTACGGATTGGCGATCAACCCCTGCAGTTTGGGCAAACCTACAAGACCCCCACCGGTCTGGATTATCAGATTGACCTGCTTAGGTTCTATATCTCCGACCTCGCTTTGGTGAGAGCCGACGGCTCGGAGGTCAAGGTGGAGGGCATAACCTTGGTTGATTTCAAACGCGACCAACCCACCCAGGGGGTGAGCGTGCTCAAGGCAAATGTGCCAGCCGGCGAGTACCGGGGCATTCGCTTCAATGTTGGGGTGCCCCGCGAGCTTAACCACCTCGACGCCACCAACCAAGCCATGCCGCTGGGAGTCAACTCGGGGATGTTCTGGGCCTGGAACCCTGGCTACATTTTTTACCGCCTCGAGGGCCGTGCCTTGCTGCCCGGCGGTGCGCAGAGGTGGGTAGTGCACATGGGCACCGATGCCTTCCGTCTGCCCGTTCGCATCCAAGACCTCCAGACCCGCAACGTCCGCATCAACGTAGCCGACGCGGGTGGAACGGTTACCCTCAACCTCAACGTAGCTGCCGCTTTCCAGCCGGGGCCGGCCGGGGCCTTCGTGGACTGGAGCAAACCCGAGCTGCGCCAGCTCCACGGCCTCAGCCCCCAGACCCGCCCCATCATGAGCGTGGCCTACTTCAACATGACCACGGCTTTTAGCCTCGCACAGTAGCGGCGGGAGGGAGGGGAACCAGACATACCGCAGCTAACGCCCTCTGTATCCCCTTTCCTCCGTTCTCTTCCCTCGCCCTTGCTCTCATCCCCCTTGCATACAATGACCCTATATGCGCTTGCTGGCACTCGGCCTCGTGTTCACACTGGGGACGGCCCAGCCGCTGGGGCTGCCAATCAGCGGGTGGCTGACGGTGCCCCGCTCGATCCCGCTGGCCCAGACCGTGGTCATGGTCTGCCCCGCCGCCGACGCGCAGTGCGAGGGCCAGCCAGTAGCGCGGCAGAAACCCAGGGGCGGGGACAATCGGGGGTATTACGCCGTTGTAGGATTGGCTCCAGGCAAGTACGTGGTCTGGGCCTTCCAGGACAAGGATGGCAACGGAAAGCTCGAGCGCGCCGCCGAGCCCTACGCCCCCCACGGCCTGCTCGACCAGACCACCGGAAAGCTCGAGCGCATCCCCTACGAGGTCGAGCCCCCGGCATTTGGCGTGAACCTTAGCCTGGACCTAGAGGGGTTTTGAGCGGCAGGAAAGGCGAGGAAAAGAAGCAAGCTAAGGCCGCCTGCCGTTAACAATCCGCCCCCGGAAGAAACCTCCCCGCCGTCTTTGCGTCCCACTCCCTGCCCCCCTCGCTCCCACTTCCTGCCATGAAACTCACCGCCTCGTTCCTCGCCCTGCTCGCCCTCATCGGCCTCGGGGTGTACGCCGTGGGCGCGTTGCCCGCCGTGCCGATCCCCGCCGATAACCCCCAGACACCAGCCAAGGTCGAACTGGGGCGAAAGCTGTTCTACGACACCCGGCTATCCAGCGACAACACTGTGGCCTGCGCGAGCTGCCACAAGCCCGAGTTCGCCTTCAGCGACGGCGGAAAGGCGGTCAGCGAGGGGGTACGCAGGCAGAAGGGGACCCGCAACGCCCCCACCCTGACCAACGTGGGTTTCCGGCAGAGCCTGTTCTGGGAGGGGCGCACGCCCAGGCTCGAGCTTCAGGCCGTCGGCCCGATCACGGCCCACGACGAGATGGATATGACCCCCGAGGCCTTGCGCAGCAGGCTCGAGGGCATTCCCGAATACCGCCTGGCGTTCGCGCGCGCCTTCCCCCGCGAGCCGATCTCACTCCAGACCGTCGCCAAGGCCATCTCGGCCTTCCAGCGCACCTTGGTCAGCTTCGACAGCCCCTACGACCGCTACGTGGCCGGCGACGACAAGGCCATGTCCCCCGCTGCCCTGCGCGGTATGGAATTGTTCCTGGGCGAAAAGGGCGACTGCTTCCACTGCCACGTGGGCGGCCAATTCACCGACGACCAGCCCAGAAACACCGCCCTCTACACTGTCTACGAAGACGTGGGGCTGGCCAGGGCCACCGGCAAAGACGAGGACGTGGGCAAGTTCAAGACCCCCACCCTCCGCAACGTGGCCCTCACCGCCCCCTACATGCACGACGGCTCCATAAAAACCCTGCGCGAGGCGATACAGCACTATAACAACGGCGGCCAGCCCAACCTCAACTCCGACCCCCTGATACGCCCGCTGGGCATGACCGACGCCGAGGTAGAAGACCTTGTAGAATTCCTGAAGGCCCTCACCGACGAGGGGTTCACCAAGAACCCGGCGTTTTTGCCGCCCAAACCGTGAACGGTGAGGAAGGAGGAACGCTGGAGGGGGCAAAAACGGGAATCCGGCGGTTTCTCCATTCCTCTTTTCTCTTCCCATTCCTTACCCAAACCATGAAAAAAGTTGTTGCTCTGCTGCTGCTGCTCGCCTTGGCCTTCGCCCACCCCTTCGAGGGCAGCGGGGGCGTCATTCAGGGGCAGGTCGACTTCGAGCCCAACGACACCATCCCCAAGGCCGGAGTGGCGACGGTGGCCTGGCTCGAGTATGTCAAGATCTCCGGGGTGCCCATCAACGTCGAGGACTGTTTCTGCACCCTGCTGTTCTACCAGGGGCAGGTTAGCGCCACCGCCAAGCCCGACGCCACCGTGCGGATGGCGAAGAACCCCCGCACGGGACGGATGGAAGGCATCGTGACCTTCCCCAAACCCGGCCCTTATTTCCTGGTGATGCTGGGGCGGCCCATGCCGGGCAAGCAGATACCACCCTTCATCATGAACAGCATCATCGTGGTGGAGCCGAAGTAGCTGGAAAGACCCATCCCCCTACGGCCCGTCGGATGCGGAGGTGGGGTGCGCCATAGCCGCAGAGCGGCTACCCGGGGCGGAGTGGCTTGCGCCATAGCCGCAGAGCGGCTACCCGAGGCGCAACTCCCTGCGGGAGCTGGCGGGCCACATTTCGCATTGCAACTATGGAGACCCTTAAACCAGGGTGAGTCTGCGAGATTCAAACCTGCGCGATCAGTACTCCGTAGCCCGAGACCAGCTCGACCTCGAGCCCTTCCCTCACCACGTTCGATAGGGTCAGGGAGTTGCCGAGTTCGACCGAGACCCTCTCGAGGGGCCATTCGGCCCCGCGTAGGGTGAGGCCGTCCAGATTGCTCAGGGGGAGCAGACTGAACTTGGTCCGGGGGGGCAGGCCGGGCCGCAGGCGTCCGGGGATAACCGGGTGGGCCTCCTCGAGTCCGCTGGTGAGGATGACCTTTGTGCCGGATCGAGCCAGCCTAACCGCCAGGGTCAGGTGGGCCAGGGTGTGGTCGGTCTGCCCGCCCAGTGCGCCAACCAACAACAGCTCGGTCGCGCCGCGTTCCAGGGCCGCGTTAATGGCCAACTCGCCGTCGGTCTGGTCTTTGGCGGCGGGGAACTCGAGGCGGGGAACCTCGGCAAAGTCGTGCAGCAGCTCGAGCGGGGTGGAGTCAAAGTCGCCCACCCAAAGCTCGGGCCGGATGCCTAGACTTGCCGCATGCCGCATTCCACCGTCGGCGGCGATGCAGGGGGTGTTCTGGAGCTGCGCCCGCAACCGGGCAGTCGGGGTCAGGTGCCCGCTTAACAGGATCGAGAAACGGCCCATTTACGCGATGTACCCGACCTACCCTTTTGTGGCCCCGGTGGTCAGGCCGCCCTGCCAGTAACGGCCTAAGGCGAAGAAGGAGATGATCAGCGGCAGAATGCTCAGCAGTGCGCCCAGGATGATCATGGTATAGCGGGGGGTCTGGCCAGTGTTGGTGTTGTTCCAGATCGAGAGCCCCAGCGTGAGCGGGAACAGGCTGGTGTCGTTGAGCACGATCAGCGGTAGGAAGAAGTTGTTCCAGGCCCCCACGAAGCTAAACAAGAAGACCGTGATCAGACCGCCACGCACCAGCGGCAGACCCAGCGACCAGAAGATCTGCCAGTTGGTCGCGCCGTCCAGGTAGGCGGCCTCCATCAGGTCTTTGGGGAAGCCCTGCTGCCAGAAAATCCGCATCAGGTAGAGGCCGAAGGGGTTAACCATCTGCGGCAGAATCACCGCCCAGATGGTGTTAGCCAGCCCGATGTTGTTGATGAGCAAGAAGATCGGGAAGGTCAGGGCGGTGGCGGGAACCATGATGGTCCCGAGGATAAAGTTAAACAGGACGTCGCGCCCCCTGAAGGCGAACATGGCAAAGGCAAAGCCCGCCATCGCCGCCGCCGCCGTGGCCAGAATGCCCACCGCGAAGGAGTAGACAAAGCTGTTCAGCATCCAGCGGAAAAAAATACCGCCGTCGGTGTTGACCAGTTGCTGAAAGTTCTGCACCAGGTGCCAGGGCGTGGCAAACCACAGCCCAAAGGTGGTGTTGAGCTGACCGTTGTCCTTGGTGATTGAGACCAGCACCCAGTACAGCGGCAGCAGGAAGTAGATGCAAAAGGCGATGATCAGAACCGTGAGCAGCCATTGGCGGCCCCCAGGGGCGGGTTTGGGGCGCTCGAGGCTAGCGGCCTTGGGTGTGGACTGTCTCGAGACGGGGTTCATGGGTTGCTCCTATTCACCATCCGCAACAAGAAGATGGAGAAGATGAAGGTTATGCCCGCAACGATGACCGCCAGCGCGGCGGTGTAGTTGTAGTTGGCGCTCCTCGAGGCGATGTCGTAGATGAAGGTGTTGGGGGTTACATTAACCGGCACAAACCCTATGCCCTGGAGCACGAACGGCTCGGCGAAAATCTGCATGGTACCGATGATCGAGAACACGAAGGTCAGCAGTAGGGCCGGGCGCATCAAGGGCAGCTTGATGTAGCGGATCACGTTCCAGCCCGTGGCCCCGTCCACCTTGGCGGCCTCGTAGAGTTCCTTGGAGACGGTTTGCAGGTTGGCGTAGAGGGTGATGGCGTTGTAGCCCGTCCAGGTCCAGGTCACGATGTTACCGATGGAGAACAGCAGCACCGGCAGCGGGCTGAGGAAGTTGAAGGGTTCCTGGCCCGAGCTCTGCAGGGCGTAGTTAAGCGGGGAAAGGTTGCGCGAGTACAAGAAGCCCCACAGCAGGCCGGCGATCACGCTGGGGATGGTGTAGGGGATGTAGATGGCGGAGCGGAAAAAGCGCCCCAGCGGCCCGCTCACCTCGTCCAGAATCAGGGCGATGATGGTGGCCAGGGCCAGCATGATGGGGATCTGGATGATCCCGAACGCCACGATGTTAGCGAAGGAAGCCAGAAAGTCGGCGTCTCTAAAGGCGCGAATATAGTTGGCAAACCCACCGAAAACCTCGGTGGCGATACCGAACGCGCCGCTTCTCTGTTTGACAAAAAAACTCAGGTAGATCGAGTAGACCACCGGCGTGACAAAAAACAGCAAAAAGGCCAGCATAAACGGCGCGAGAAAAAGGTAGGGTGTTAGACTTCGCTCTCTCATATCTCCCCCAACGCCCAAAGCATACTTCGTCTTACGACCGTGTAGGTTGGACCGACGCCCTATCAAAAAGGGGGGCGGTGTTAGCCGCCCCCCTTGGGTGTCGCCTTACTTCACGTTGAAGCCATCGGCCTTGGCTTTCTCGAGGGTTTCAGCTTGCCAGGCATCCATGGCGGCGTCCCAGCTGATGCTGCCTTTGAGGGCCAGGTCTACCTGCTTGGCAAAGCTGGCGTCCACGGTGGGGGCCCAGGGGGACCAGGCGAAGTTGACGTTCACGCTGCGGGCGGCTTGGCCGTAGATTTGGGCCACGTTCTGACCGCCGAAGAACTTAACCGGGTTGCGGTTGGGGTCGCGCAGTTCGGGAATGGTCAGGCCCGCGTTGGCAGCGGGGAACAAGCCCGCACCGTTCCAGCCGGCCACCACCGAGGTCTTGGAGGTCATCAGCCACAACGCAAAGGTGGCGGCAACCTGGGGGTTCTTGGACTGGCGGGTTACAACGGCAGTCGAGCCGCCCCAGTTACCCGTGCGGAAGGGCTGGCCGCGCTGCCACTGGGGCAGGGGGGCCACACGGTACTGAGCACCCTGACCGGGGTTGTTGGCCAGGCTACCCGCGAAGGAGCCGGTACCCCAGGCGGCTTCCATGCTGGTGGCAACCTCACCGGCGGCCACAGCGTTCCAGAAGTCTTGGCTGAAGGCCGGGAGGGTGGAGACATAGCCCTTCTTGATCAGGTCGCCCCAGTAGTTGGCGACCCGCTTGGAGACGGCGTTGTTGAGGGTTTGGCGGTAGCCGTCGCCATCGACAGTCCACATCTGGCCGCCGCCCGCCCAGACCAGCGCGGTGAACCAGGGAGCGAAGGTCGAGAAGAAGTTGCCGATCTTGACCTTACCGTTGGACTTTTCAAACAGCTCTTTGCCCGCCGCGGCGTACTCTTCCCAAGTGGTGGGCACCTTGACGTTGTAGCGCTGGAAGATATCGGCGCGGTAGATCATCGCGAAGGGGCCGGTGTCCTGCGGCACCCCGAAGACCGACTTGCCATCCGGCGAGACCTGGCTCCAGGTCCAAGCAGGGAAGAAGCTCTTGGCGTTGCTGGGCAGCAGACGGCCCAGATCAACCAAACCGCCCGTGGAGGCGAAGAAGGGGATGTAGCCAAACTCGACCTGAGCCAGGTCGGGCGCACCCGTACCGGCCCGCAGGGCGGTTTGCAGGCGGGGGTAGGTGCCGCTCTGACCGCCGCCGAGGTTCACCACGTTCACCTTGACGTTGGGGTACCTCTGGGTGAAGAGGGCGGCCTGCTTGTCCATGTTGGGCACCCACGACCAGTAGGTGATCTCGATGGGCTGCCCATTGTTGAGGGTAGCGGGGAACGCGGGTTCCCTAAAGCTTTGCGCCGATGCCACCGAGGCCACGGCGGCCACTGCGAGACTGCTAAACAACCATCGCTTCATTGCAACCTCCTCCTATCTGCCAAGACTCTATTTACCGGCAAAGTAAAGCTTTGCCAGCAGGGTAGAACAAAAGCGGTTTTAGCTTCCGTCTCGAGCCCAAGCATTCGTTGCCCCAACATGATACAGGATTTTTCAAACTTGCCAAGTCTTTCGATTTCCTGTTAACTGTTATGATTAGGGAAAGGGGTTAGTCCAACCATGCTTGAGGTTCTGGAGTCCAACGGTTTCCGCCTCGAGTCGCGCCAAATCGGCGCACTCGAGGCCAACAGCCCGCACGAGGGTAGGGAAAGTTTACAGCGAACCTACCTCCGTCAAGGCTATCTCTGGCTACAAAACTTTCTACCCCGCGAAGAAGTTTTGGCCTTCCGCAAGCATTTTTTCCAGGCATTCCAGGAAAGCGGACTGGTTCGGGGGGACGCGCTAGTGGGCCTCTACTCCGGCCACGAAGACCAGGGCTTGGCCTCCAAGGCCCTGATGGAGCAGGTGCGCTCGGCGATGTACGAGGCGTTCTGCCTGCACCCCCGGCTGGTGGCCTTCCTGGACGATTTTTTGGGCGGCCCCAGCTACCTGCACAAGCGCAAGCTGATCCGCTACACCAAGCCCGGCGACCCCAGCGCCACCGGGGCCCACTACGACCTGGTGTACCTGCGGGGAGGCACCGACAAGCTGGTGACGGTCTGGATCCCCATCGGCGACTGCCCGGTGGAGATGGGCGGTTTGATCTACCTCGAGGGCTCCGACGCCAAGGGCCGCGAGATGGAAGCCGATTTCAGCCGCAAGAACGCCGACCTCTCCCCCTCCGAGCGCATCAGCGCCTACAACAAAAACATGACCGCGAGCGGCTGGATCTCCAAAGACCTTCCGGCCCTGGCTGAGAAGTTTGGCAGCCGCTGGCTGGCCGCCGACTACAGCGCGGGCGACGTCGTGCTGCACAGCCCCTACATGATCCACGCCGCCACCATGAACCAGGACCGCCAAGGCCGCCTGCGCCTTTCCACCGATATCCGCTACCAGAACGTGCGCCACGAGATTGACGCACGGTGGGGCAACCACTGGACGCTGGAGGACATGCTGTGAGCGGGGCCAGTGGACAGAGGTCAGCGGTCCGTGAAGGCCCGTGGACTTTTGGCAGTTAATAGCTAGAGGCTGAGGGTTAATCGCCAGAGGCCCCCCACGAATCTCTGGCCGCTCAGCCGCTCCGACCAAAAAAACTCACCCCCGGCCCCACCCCCACACACCTATGCTAGGAGTCTGCTACTACCCCGAACACTGGCCCAAAGAGCGCTGGAGCGAAGACGCCCGGCGGATGAAGGAGCTCGGGCTCACCTACGTGCGGATCGGCGAGTTCGCCTGGTCTCGACTGGAGCCCGACCCCGGGCGCTTCACCTTCGAGTGGCTGGACCAGGCCATCGAGGTGCTGGGCCAAGCCGGGCTGAAGATCGTGCTGGGAACCCCCACCCCCACGCCGCCCAAATGGCTGATCGACCAGCACCCCGAGGTGTTGGGGGTGGACATCCACGGGCGGGTGCGCAACTTCGGGAGTCGTCGTCATTACAGCTTCAGCAGCCGCACCTACCGCAAGCACACCGAGCGCATCGTGGAGGTCGTGGCCAGGCGCTACGGCAACAACCCGCACGTCGCCGGCTGGCAGACCGACAACGAGTACAGCTGCCACGACACCACCCGCTCCTACGGCCCGGAGGACTTGCGGGCCTTCCGGCTGTGGCTGGCGGGGCGCTACGGCACACCGCAGAAGCTCAACGAAGCCTGGGGCAACGTCTTCTGGAGCATGGAGTACCGCTCCTTTGAGGAGGTGGACCTGCCCAACCTCACCACCACCGAGGCCAACCCCTCGCACTGGCTGGACTTCTACCGCTTCAGCTCCGACCAGGTGGCCGCTTATAACAAACTGCAGTGCGAGATTATCCGCAGGCATTCGCCGGGCCGGTTCATCGCGCACAACTTCATGGGTTACACCCCGGACTTTGACCACTTCAAGGTGGCCGAGGACCTGGACGTCTCGAGCTGGGACTCCTATCCGCTGGGCTTCACCGACACCGACGTGATGCCCACCAGCCCCGAGGAGAAGGTGACCTACGCCAGAACCGGTCACCCCGACATGGCGGCCTTCCACCACGACCTCTACCGGGGCGTCAAGAACCGCTGGTGGGTGATGGAGCAACAGCCCGGCCCGGTCAACTGGGCCTTCCACAACCCCTCCCCGGCCCCCGGCATGGTTCGACTTTGGACCTGGGAAGCCCTCGCGCACGGCGCGGAAGTCGTCTCCTACTTCCGCTGGCGGCAGTTTCCCCAGGCCCAGGAGCAGTACCACGCCGGCCTCAACCGCCCCGACTTCACCCCCGACGTGGGCTACTTCGAGGCTGCGCAGGTGGCTCAGGAACTGCAGCAGATCGGCTTCGACGGCGCAGTGCCGCCGCCCAAGTCCAAGGTGGCCTTCGTCTACGACTACGAGGCTGACTGGCTCTTCAAGGCCCAGCCGCAGGGGATCGAGTGGAAGTACCGCGACCTGGCCTGGGCGTTCTACAAGGCGCTGCGCGGCCTGGGCCTGAGCGTGGACATGGTGAAGCCGGGGGGCAACCTCGAGGGCTACGCACTGGTCGTCGTCCCCAGCACCCCGATCCTGCACCAGGCCACCCTCGAGGCGCTCGAGCGCTACCAGGGCCCCACCGTCTTCGGCGCACGCACCGGGAGCAAGAACGACCCCATCAACATCCCCCCCAACCTGCCGCCGGGGCATCTGCAAGGCCTGCTTCCGATCAAGGTGACCAGGGTCGAGTCGCTGCGGCCTGGGGTGGACTTCTCGGTGCGCTGGAACGGCATGGCCTACCCGTCCTCGATCTGGAAAGAGTGGGTGGAGAGCGACCTCGAGCCCGCCGCCCGCTCCGACGACGGCCGGGGCGCGGTCTACCAGCACCATAACCGCCACTACCTGGCCTTCTGGCCGACCGAACCGTTTTTGAAGGACTACCTCGGCAAGCTGGCGAAGGAGGCAGGTCTGGCACCACGGGTCATGCCCGAGGGCCTGCGGCTGCGGCAGCGCGGGGACCTGCACTTTGCCATCAACTACTCGAGCCTCACAAGGGAGGCCCCCATTCCCGAGGGCGCGGAGATCGTGCTGGGGAGCAAGGCTATTCCGCCGTATGACCTGGTGATCTGGAGACAGCGGTGAAGAGAAACGGTCAAAGTCAAACCCAATCCCCCCTATCTCGGCGGAGCCTTCCCTGTCGCAGAGCGCTTCCGCTACGCTTCGCTCCACTTGGCCCCTTAGGGGTTGAGGCAAATGGTGTGGCGGCGGGCTCGAGCAATCAACTCCCAGGGAGGGGCAAAACCGTTGCGGCAACTCGAGTGGCGGGGTTTTTCTTTGCCCCCCTTTCGCTAGTACTCCGTGGCGACCGAACACTCGACAAGTACTTCCAGGGTCGCTCTAAGGAGGGTAAGAGGGTTTTTCTTCTGACTTCACCCCTCTCCCCCTCTCCCCTGCTCCACTGCCTAACCTCCCGCCGCCCACAAGGAGCCACCCCATGAGCATCTTCACCCTCAAGGGCCACGACCTCAACGTTCAGGCCGCCAGGGTCGAGGAGACGCTGGGCGGGCTGCTGCTAACCGGCAAGAGCGTGCAGGTCAACCACACCTTCGGGCGCAGCCGCTTCCTTAAGCAGGGCTGGCAGAGCTGGAGCGAGGCGGCCTGGGTCTCGCTCAAGGACAACCCCAAGCCCATCCTGCCGCCCGAGCGCCGCCCGCAGTGCGACGACCCCCTCTACGCCCTCTCGCCGGTCCACGGGGGCAGCAACCTGGGCGCGGTGGAGGGGCACGACGGCGGTCTGCTGTTCCTGGGCGCGGTGCGACCCGGGGCGCGGGTCGAGGCCGACCGGCTGAGCATCAAGGGCAGCGCCGACGGCGAGGTGCAGTGGTTCCTGGCCTACGGCGAGTGGAACGAGGTGTTCAGCCGCTACGCCGAGTTGCTGGGCGCGACGCTGGGGCTGCGGGTGCAGAAGCCCGCCCCGAGGGTCTGGTGCAGTTGGTATAGCTTCTACCCCAACATCACCGAGGCCAACATGCTCGAGACCATCTCCGGACTCCAGGGCCTGCCCTTCGACGTTTTCCAGCTCGACGACGGCTGGCAGCTCAACATGGGCGACTGGGAGCCCAACCACAAGTTTCCCTCAGGCATGCAGAGCATCGCCCTGCGGGCCCAGGCCCAGGGCTTCACCGCCGGGATCTGGCTGGCCCCCTTCATCGCCCGGCCCAGCTCGAGGCTGTTCAAGACCCACCCCGAATGGTTCTTGCGCGACGAGGCGGGCGAACTGGTGTCGGCAGGCACCAACTGGGGCGGCTACTACGGCCTCGACGTGACCCTGCCGCCCGTACAGGACTGGCTGCGCGGCCTGATCCAGACCGTTCGGGGCTGGGGCTACCGCTATCTCAAGCTGGACTTTTTGTTCGCGGCGGCGCTCCCTGCGCGGCGGCACCTGGATATCTCGAGGGAAGAGGTCTACCGCGAGGCCCTGAGGCTGATCCGCGAGGCGGCGGGCGAGGACACCTACCTGCTGGTCTGCGGGGCCCCCCTCATCCCCTCGATAGGGATCGCCGACGGCATCCGCATTGGCCCTGATGTGGGGCCGTTCTGGGACTTCGAGGACCGGCGGGTGTTTCTGCACGACCCCACCGGCCCGGCAGGCTACAACGCGTTGCGCACCTCCCTGCACCGCCTGTGGCTCAAGCCCCTCGTCCATGTCGACCCCGACGTGGCCTACTTCCGCACCCGCTACAACCTTCTAGACCCCAAGCAGCGCCAGGTCCTGCAAGACTTGGCCTTGGTAGCCGAGTTCAAGGCCACCTCCGACCCCCCCGCCTGGCTCGACCCCGAGGAGCGCGAGCAGTTGAGGGAGTGGCTCGAGGCCAACCCGCCCATTACCCAGCTCTCCACCTACGTGTACAAAATTGGCGAGCGGGAGGTGGACTTTGAGCCGTGGCTGGACATATGAGTCCTAGGTCGTACGCCAAAAGCCAAAAGATAAACTGCCCGTCCGATCCGCCGAACCCAGCCCTGGCGAGCCCCCGATGCCCCCAGCTCACAGCCCCCCCACCCACACGATGCCCATCGCCTTCTGCCTATGACCCATGACGTACGACGTACGACGGTCTCCACTATGAACAAACGCCTGTACACCAAACGCGACGGACGGAGCCTGTTCCTCTACGGGGTCAGGCCGCACACCCTGGAGCCCCTCGAGGAGGGCGAGAACACCGGGCAGGCCCAGTCTTACGCGCGGTGGCACCCGTTGCGGCAGGAGTGGGTGGTATACGCCGCGAGCCGCCAGGGCCGAACCTTCCTCCCGCCCAAGGAGTACGATCCCCTCGCGCCCAGCAAGCCGGGCGGGTTCCCCACCGAGATTCCTTTCGAGGACTACGAGATCGCGGTCTTCCAGAACCGCTGGCCCTCGCTCTCGCCCAGCGCGGGCGAGGCGCCCGAAGGGCTGCCGGTTCCCACCCGGGACGCCCACGGCGACTGCGAGGTGATCGTCTTCACGCCCGAGCAGACCGGGGGCCTGGGGACGCTGGGAACCGAGCGGGTGGAGCTGCTGGTGCAGGTCTGGGCCGATCGCTATACCGACCTCTACAGCCGCCCTAACATCCAGTACGTGATGCCCTTCGAGAACCGGGGCGTGGAGGTCGGGGTGACGCTGCACCACCCGCACGGCCAGATCTACGCCTACCCCTGGATTCCCCCGATCCTCCAGAAAGAGGCCGACGCCTTCGAGAAGTCCAACGTGCTGCTCGAGCTGCTGCCCCACATCGCCCCGTACGTGGTGGTTGAGGACGAGCACACCGTGGCCTGCATCCCCCCCTTCGCCCGCTACCCCTACGAGGTCTACGTCTTCCCCAAGCAGTTCCACCCCGGCCCCTGGGCTTTTAGCGCCGCCGAGACCAAAAGCTTCGCCCACGTCCTCGAGCAAACCGTGCAGAAGCTCGACGCCCTCTTCAACCGCCCGATGCCCTACATCATGGCTCTGCACGCCGCCCCCAAGGGCCACGAAGGGACCTTTCACTTCCACCTCGAGTTCTACTGCGCCCTGCGCACCGCCGACAAGCTAAAGTACCTGGCCGGCACCGAGATCGCCGCAGGCACCTTCGCCATGGACGCGCTGCCCGAGGAGACCGCCAAGGTGCTGCGCGAGGTGAGGATTTCCTAGATTTACTCCAAGCGACCGGAACCAAAAGGTGCTAGGATAAGACGTGAACACCGTCGCGCTCAACCGCCTGCGGGCCTGGATGCAGGTCCAGGGCTTGGCGCAATTCTTCGTCCAGCAGCCCGAGAACTTCGCTTGGCTAACCGGTGGCGACAACACCGTGGTGGCCTTCCGGCCTGCCCCGGCCTGGCTCGAGGTCACCCCCGAAACAGTTCGTCTGCACTCCTCGCAGATCGAAGCGGGCCGCCTGCTCGACGAGGAGACCCCGGGCCTCGAGACCGTGCGCTACCCCTGGTACGCCCCACCCGCCCCCGACGGCCCCAACGACAGCCAGCACGACCTCACCGCGCTGCGGCTGGTGCTCTCGGAGGGGGAGCAGGAGGCCCTGCGCCGGCTGGGCCGCGACACCGCAAACGCCCTGGGCGAGAGTGTCCGCTTCGCCGACCCCGACTGGAGCGAGGCCGAACTGGCCGGAGCCATCTCCGAGGAACTGTGGAGCAAGGGCATCCAGCCGCTGGTGCTGCTGACGGCGGGCGAGGAGCGAATTTTCCGCTACCGCCACCCGTTGCCCAAGGCCCGGGCGCTGGGCCGGCTGTTCATGGGAGTGGTGTGCGGACGGCGCGGCGGCCTGATCGCCAGCGTCTCCCGATTGGGCAGCTTCGGCCACCCCGAGGCCAAGGCCCTCAACCACGCGGTTTGCGAGATCGAGGCGGCCATGCTGGAGGCCTCGAGGCCCGGCGCCACGCTGGGCGAGGTCATCGAGGTCACCCGCGCCGCCTACGCGGCGGTGGGGAGGGGCAGCGAGTTCGAGAACCACCACCAGGGCGGCCTCACCGGCTACCGCACCCGCGAGGTGGTGGCCCGGCCAGGCATCCCCACCCGGCTCGAGGCCGGCATGGCCCTGGCCTGGAACCCCACCCTCCCCGGCGGCAAGGTGGAAGACACCTTCCTGCTAACCGCGGACGGGCTGGAGAACCTCACCCCCGACCCCAAGTGGCCCATGATGGAAATCGGGGGGCGTTCCAGGCCGTTGGTCTACGAAGGTTGAGGGCGGATGGCGGGTAGCTGAAGCGCCCCTTCGGGGTTCGCGCCGCCGTCGGCTGACAATGCTGGGTATAGTGGCGCTGTGCTGGTGCAGATCCTGAAAACCTTTGCCTGGCTCGGTCTGACCGCCTTCGGGGGGCCAGCGGCGCACTTCGCCATCTTCCAGCGGATGCTGGTGGGCGAGGGCAGGTGGGTGAGCCGCGAGGAGTTCCGGCGGATGCTGGGGGCGGTGAACCTGATCCCCGGCCCCAACTCCACCGAGACCGCGATGTTGCTGGGACACGCCCGGGGTGGCAACTGGGGGCTGGTGCTGGCGGGAATCGGGTTCATTGTCCCGGCAGCGGCGGTGACGCTGGGGCTAGTAGTGCTGTACCGCGAGGCGGCGGGGCTGCCGCCAGTGCAAGGGGCCTTCGCGGGGCTGCAACTGGCAGTGATTGCGCTGGTGGCCCAGGCGCTGTGGGACCTGCTGCCCGCCCCGCGCCGCCAGCCCCTGACCTGGGGGCTGGCGGCGGCGGGTCTGGCGCTGGCCGCGCTGGGCTTACCGGAGTGGGCGACGGTGCTGCTGGTCGGGCTGGCAGTACTGGGTGCGAGGGTGGTGGGCCGGGGGCGGTTGATGGCGGTTGATCCGCTCAGTTTGTTCTGGTTTTTCCTGATCGTGGGCTCGACGCTGTTCGGCTCGGGATATGCGCTGATCGGGCTGATGCAGGGCATGGTGAGCAACGGCTGGCTGAGCGCGGAGGAGTTGCTGGTCTCGCTCTCGCTGGGGCAGATCACCCCCGGCCCGCTGCTCACCACCGCCACGGCAGCAGGCTATATGGCCGGCGGGTTCTGGGGCGCCGTGGCGGCGACAGCCGGGATCTTCTTGCCCTCGTTCGTCCTGACCCTGCTGGTGGCCGGGGTGCTGGGCCGGTTGCAGGGTCATCCGCTGGCCGAGGCCTTCCTGCTGGGGGCCTCGAGCGCCGCGCTGGGGCTGATTGGCTGGGCGCTGTGGCTGCTGGGGCGGGAGAGCTTTACGGGGTGGCTCGAGCCCCTCCTCGCCCTGCTGGCCCTCGGGCTGCTGCTGCGCAAATTCCCGCCGCTGCCGCTGCTGGGCCTCTACGCGCTGGGCGGCGGCCTGTGGGGGCTGATGGCCGCCGGGTAGGGGCCGCGAAACCACGCGCCGACGACCTGTGAGGTTGCGCCAGGGCCGTTGCCCAGACAGCACAAATTCCTCCAAGCCCTCCGGGGCAGCGCCTCGGGTAGCCGCTCCGCGACTATGGCGCACGCCACTCCGCCCTGGGTAGCCGCTCCGCGGCTATGGCGCACGCCACTTCGCCCAGGCAAGTATTTACCGCTTCCGCCGATTGGGCACTGCTACCCTGGCGCAACTTAACCCGAGCTTGATTTTTGGTAGCGTGGTCCTGGGCTTGGCAGATGACAAACGGCTTCTAAAGGGCTATTGATGGTCGAAGGTAGTCGGCTGCTTAACCTCAGGTGGGGGCCAGGCCCGCAGGATACGCAGGGGGGAGAAGTACACCCACAAGCAGGCCAACAGGGCCACGCCCGCGATCACGAACATGGCCCCGCGCAGGCCGAACTGCTCGGCCGCCAGGCCGCCCACAATGCCGCCCAGCGAGCCCACCCCGAAACTAACGAAGCGGGCGGTGGCATTGACCCGGCCCAGGAGTTGGGGAGGCGTAACCGACTGGCGCAGGCTGACTGCGTTGACGCTGCTGACCACGATGGCGACGGACGAAAGAAAACTCCCCCCGCCCACCAGCACCACCGCCAGGCTGCCGCTCGAGAGGGTCAGGGGGGCGATGCAGGCCCCCAGCGCGGCCACCAGATACATCCGCCAGATGGTACCGCCCAGCCCGTACTGTGCGGTGATGTTCTTGACGAATAGCGCTCCCAGCACCCCGCCCACGCTCTGGATGGCCAGCACCACCCCCACCCCGGCGGCGCTCACCGACAGCTCTCGAGTCATGAACAGGATCGCCACCCCCATGTAAATTCCGGCGGAGAAGTTGTAGGTGGCGGCGGCCAGCACCAGCGGGCGCAGTACGTTGGAGCCGAAGACGGCCTGCCAGCCCTCGCGGATCTCGCGCCAGTCGAAGCGGCGGCTCTTGACGGCGGTCTCCTGCTGGGCCGCGATGCGCCCGATGCTAAAGGCCGAGAGGAAGAAGACCAGCGCCCCCAGCAACAGGGTGAAGGGCGCGGTGATGGCATGGATCAGGGCTCCCCCGATTCCCGGCCCCGCGATGGAGGCCACCTGGCGGCTGGACTCGAGCTGCCCATTGGCGCCGACCAGCTGATCCTTGGCTACCACGCTGGGCACAAAGGTCTGGAGGGCCAGGTCGTAGAAAACGTTGAGCACCCCGTACAGCAGCGCGATGACCAGCAGAAGGGGGTAGCTCAGGAAGTTCAGCAGGTAGGCCAGGGGGATCAGCAGGATCAAGGTCCCTCGAGCCACGTTGCTCCACCACAGAATCCGCCTGGGCGAGCCATTGTCAATCATCAACCCCGCGAACAGCGTGACCAGCAGCCAGGGGATGGTCTGGGCGGTAGCCAGCAGGCCCATCTGGAGGGGGGTAGCCTTAAGGGTCAGGGCCGCCACCAGGGGCAGCGCCACCAACATGATCTGCGTCCCGAAGGTGGCCGCGCCCTGCCCCCACAACAGCTGCCGGGTGGGGCTGCCAGAAGACCCAGGCGTTTGGGGGACGCTCGAGACGAGTTTAATCGGGAACCAGGACATATTACTCTCGAGTACTGCCGCGAACGCTCGAACTCAACAGCTTTTGGACCCCTGAAATCATACTGAGTCTGTCGGGTTTAGCAAGGGCAAGACCCCTTAGGCCGGGCTTAAGGTTCGGCTGCACTATTGACACTATTCCGAAGGTTTGCTATTCTTCTCGTTGCGCCCGTTGGGGAAACCCCGTGCGCGGGGACGATGAAAAGGCGGCAGTAAGTCGGAGGGAAGAGGCTCCGGGACGCGTTAATCCCTAGTGGATTGCGGATGCCTCCTCGCACCCTTGGCCGTGAGGCCTTGGAAGCGGGCGTCTCGGAGAGAAAATAGAACTTAGGCTGCGGCGGGCTTGCCCGACGCGGCTGCGGTTGATGAAGGTCAAGATAGGACGGGCACACGGTGGATGCCCTGGCACCTGAACCGAAGAAGGACGCGAATACCTGCGAAAAGCTCGGCGGAGGCGGTAGTAGCCATTGAGGCCGGGGTGTCCGAATGGGGGAACCCAGCCGAGG